>NZ_JBNFXM010000001.1:0-690228 GCF_049943995.1 Lysinibacillus sp. VIII_CA | reverse complement strand
TTAAAGCCTCTACATAAGCATTGTAGTTTGCCTCTTGTGAAAAATCTGTGAATGGTTCGTGTTTGTATGGAATCATATCTGTTTCCTCCCCTGGATAAAGGGTGCAAAATGATTATGCACCTTTAAAGATTTTGTTAATTATATAATGCAATATAATTTGGCATTAATCAACTAATTTTAAAACTTTTTTAATTATTGCATCTGTTTTTCGTATTGGTGTTAGAATAAGCATAATGGAATACAGGAGGACAAGATGGATAATAATGTATTACTAAGCATTTATAAATACGTCATTGAAAAAGGTGATATGGGAATCTGCGTTGTGGATACAGAAGGCAAATTGCTCATTTACAATAAAAAAATGCGAGAACTAGAAGGCGTGAATGAAGACGAGTATGAGGAGAGGCGAGCAATAGAAATCATTGATTTCGAAATCGAAAAAAGCGATATCTTTAAAGTTCTAAGTTCTGAAACGCCAGTTCTACATGTAAAAAAAACGTATTGGAATAAAAAAAATCAAGAAGTGACCTACATAAGCAATATTTATCCGTTGCACTATGAGGGTGTTTTAGTAGGGGCTGTAGAGTTTGCTCGGGATATTACGCAGCTTGAATATATGATGTATCAGCCATTAAGAAGATATGGTGCACCGCTAACATTTGATATTATTACGGCTGTCTCCGAAGTTATGAAGGGTGTCATTGAAAAGGCAAAAATTGTCGCCTTGAGCAGAATGCCTGTTGTGCTAATAGGGGAGTCAGGTACTGGAATTGATATGATTGCTGAGGGGATTCATCATGATCTAAACGTGCAAAATGATATGTTTATCGCATTAATTTGCCGGCGAGATGAGCAAACAGTGTTGAATCAATTTGAAAAATACATTGTTGAAAAAGAGAGAATTACTTTTTTTGCTGAACGCATCGAATATTTATCACTCGAGGCACAAGAAAAGATTGTCGAGCTATTCAACGATCATCCAAATCATCAGCATGTTTTAATTGCTAGTGTTGGCAAAGACCCAATAGATTTGATTCAAAAACAGGAGCTTTCTAAAAAACTGTACCGCTTATTTTCTGGAATCACAATTTATGTACCACCTTTGCGTGAAAGAAAAGAAGATATGATGCCATTTATTGATGATTACTTCAAAAGGCATCGTGATAGCTTTGGCTCAACGATTCAAGGACTTTCGGAAGAAGTTCAAGAGATATTTTTGAAATATGATTGGCCAGGTAATTTAAAGGAATTAGAAGTATTGCTGGATGAAATCACCTCTCTGATTACCAATGAAACGATCGTAGAATCCCATATGCTACCTGTTCATTTTAAATGGAAAATCCAAAGTACATGTGAGGAAACAGAAAATGAAGTATCAACAAGTGATTTGTTTGTCATTAAAAATCAGCAAGACATTCGACCATTAGATGTCTACATGAAAGAGGTGGAGGAATATTATATTTCCAAGGCTTTAGACTTTCATCAAGGTAATATCTCCAAAACCGCGGCTGCATTGGGAATTCGACGACAAAGTTTACAATATCGCGTAAAAAACTATAAGCTCAATAAAAAAAGCGAAAACATGGATTAACAATGTTTTCGCTTTTTTTGATAGCTTGTTTAGAATGATGGATAAAGCAGACGAACTGACGGATAGAATTCCGAAAGTGACGGCTAGAATTATCGAACTGTTGGATAGTCACTAGCCTTAAGTCTTATTTTCCTTTTTTTGAAAGACGACCAAGGGCGAAGGCTGCTGCTCCTAAGCCAATTGCTAGGTTTGTTTTTTTATTAAACACTTGTTTTGTTACAAGTGCTACGTTTTGTGGGCGCTCAGCTAGACGGCGCATAAAGTAACCGTACCAGTCGTTACCAAATGGTAGGTATGTGCAGAAATTATAGCCTTCACGTGCAAGGTCTAACTGCATTTCTTTACGGAAACCATATAGCATTTGGAATTCAAACTTATCATTTGGAACGTTATGCTGTTTAACGAATTGCTTCACATGATTAATAACATTATGGTCATGAGTAGCGATAGAAGTAAATTTACCATGTAACAAGTGATGTTCGATTAGCTTCAAATAGTTCCGGTCGATATCACCCTTTGATTGATATGCTACACTTTCTGGCTCTTTGTAAGCACCTTTTACAATACGTAAACGGAAGTTTTTGTACTTCTCAATATTTTCCTCTGACTCGAAGAAGTAAGCTTGAATAACAGTTCCCACATTATCAAATTCTTTGTGTAACTCCTCTAATAATTCAAAAGAGCTGTGTAAACGTTCATAATTTTCCATATCGAAATTCACGAAAATATTATATTGATGTGCAAGCTCTACGATTTCTTTTAGGTTTTCGTAGCAAAATGCGTAATCAATATCTAACCCTAATTGGGAAGGTTTAAGTGAAATATGAGCATCTAGTTGCTCATCGTGAATCGCTTGGACAACAGCTAAAATATTATTTTTTGCAGCAGTTGCTTCTGATTTCTCATAAACGAACTCTCCAAGATTGTCGACTGTACAAGAAATATTCGCTTTATTTAATTCTTTAATAGATTGGACAACTTCAGGTAAGCTAGTGCCTGCAACAACACTTTGTGCCCCCATTTTTAGACCATATTTTTGTGCAGCGCTATTTAATACTTTGTTTTCTGATAAGTAAATGAAAAAATCACGTAGTACCATTTTTATGCCTCCAAAATTGAAAATTTTAAATTCTTGGCGATTATAACACTTTTTTCGAAAAGTAAAATGGGATGATTTTTAGAAAAAATTTTTTTGAACAGATGACTGAGGAGGTAAACTCTTGGCGTAATTGATTTTTCGAATTTAAAAACGGCCATAAAAAATATTTTTTCAAAAAAAAGGACTTTTCAAAATAATAGTTTTGTTTTATGTTAAAATTTTTGTCTTAAAACGGAAGTGCTGCTTTATTGAAGGAGTTTATTACTATAATTTTGCTAATTTATTGGGTGAAAGAGTGTTTATTTAAACCCAATCTATAAGAAAAAAAGAAATAAGTGAAATCCTTCTATTGATAATATGTTGATATAACTTTATGGTATGGATAATTGAGGTATTTTGGAAATTAAATAAAAAATATACACTTTTTAGTGTAATCATAAATCTATCATTTATAGTAAAAATTTAAAAGGTGTATTATAATACAATGGTGTATAATCATGAATAAAAAATGCACATGTTATGAAAATTTAGTTACTTTTGATTAAGAATAGTGTGTCTATTAGTGATGCTAAGGGATTAGGGCGACTATAAACTGAGATAAGGTGGAAAGTATGGCAAGGGGTAGAAAATTTAATTCAAATGGTGAACGAAGTAAACAACTATTACTTGAAAAAGCGATAGAGCTATTTTCTGATAAAGGATATCATCATACAAAAATTAGTGATATTGTGAAGGCTGCTAATGTAACACAGCCTACTTTTTATTTATACTTTAAAAGTAAAGATGCACTTTATAATGATTTGAACTTGCAATTTCAGAGTGGCTTTTTTGAAGCGATGAATAGTAAATCCTCTGATAGTATGGCTAATGGATTAGAAGCATTTATTTCGATTTTAGAACAAAAACTGTCAAAATTATTTCTCTACATAATCGAAAATCCGAAGCTATCAAAAATCGGTTTTATAGAATCTAAGCAGGCAATTTTAGTAAAATCTCAACTAACGCAAGAATTAATCCATCTTATTTATCTTCATGATTGTGACAAGGATTTACAACGTTATCGTGTAGATATTAAAATTTTAATAGATTCTTTAGTTGGATCGATGGAGAGACTGATTTTAACCAATTTACTAGAGCAAAAAAGATTGCCAGCAGAACTAGCAAACGATATTGTACAATTATATTTTTGGAAAACTGAAGAAATCATACAAAAATCCTCCCATCAGTCGTAATGTAGATTGATGGGAGGATTTTTCTTAATTTTCAAATTTTATGTGCTGATAATAACCTTTTTGTCCCTTGCTTTGTTTATTCGGATGAATGAGTAGCATATATTCCTGATTGAGTGATAAAGGACTCGTTGGAGTAACAATTAATGTTTGCCCTTCGACTTTAGTAGTGGCTAATACTTCATCGCCCCCTAAAGCAATAAGTTGAATAGACCCCTTATCCATTTGTGAAACAAGTGCTGTAGGTAGTTTCACCGTTATTTTTCCTGTTTGAATGCTAGTCTTCCCAATTGAAAGCTTTTTATATTTAGGGTATTGCTCCTTTATGGCATCAAAATGTGCCTGGAAAATAGGCGCTGTTGTTGTTTGAATATTGGGTTTGACTCCTACTTCATGAATGGTTTGCTGGGCAGGACCTGTAAATTTGCCTACAGTTAATTTTAAGTAGCTTCCGTCATGGAGCATATAAAAGCCCTGCATGGCGCCCTTCCCGTAAGTAGTTTCACCGTATAAAATAGCTGCTTTTTGGTCTTTTAATGATGCAGAAAGCATTTCAGAAGCACTAGCGCTGTATCGATTGACTAAAATACGCGTATTTACTGGAAACTTCGTATTTTGCTTAACGGCTGGTATTGTATAAGAGGCATGTGCTTCCTCTAATAGATACGCAACTTTTGCTGATGGAAATAGACCTGTAAGCTCTTCAGCTGTTGTAACATACCCGCCACCGTTATTTTGTAAATCGAAGATAAACGATTTAGCACCGCGCTTTTTTAAATCAGCTAACGCTTTTTTGACAAGCTGTGCACCATCTTCTGAAAATGAAGCTAGTGAAATGTAGCCAACATGCCCAAACAATAATTTAGATTGTACATTTGGTAATGTGAATTTTTTTCGTGTAATGGTTTTTGTCGTCGTCGTTTCATTACTATGTTTAAGTGTAACTTTCACCTGACTACCTTCATGACCAGTTAAGAGAGAAGAGGTCTCCTGTGTAGAACGACCAATAATTGACTCACCATTTACTGCAATAATGATATCTCCTGCTTGTAAGCCTGCATCAAATGCACCACTGCCCTCAATTACTTGTAAAATATGAATACCATCTTCGTGCTCTTCAATCACAACACCGATGCCGATGGATGATAAATTGATGCTATTCATATAATCTTCAAATTCTTGTTTTGTAAAATAAGTGGAGTAAGGATCCAGCATATCAATAATTTCTGCGATGGATGTAGCCTTTTCTAAGTTTCCGTTAATCGTCCCCACATACGTATTCTGTATAATATCCTTTACTTCTCTTACTAACGATTGTTCATGGCTAGCTGCTTGCGTAGATGTTAGTGGTAGGAGAAAGAAGCCTAGAATAAATACGAACGGCCATATTAATTTTTTCATTGAACACCTCTTTTCTAGAACTCACAATAGGAATGTATGTCCTCCTAGTTAATGGATGGATACATTTTACAATTGAGTATCTAGTTTTTATTATACATGAACGATAGAAATAGTGGATGAATTTAATGTCATAGAAAAAGAATCTACTTGCCTTGTATAGCAAGTAGATTCTCATGAAAAATGTCAGGTCCATTAAGCCGAGACTCGATTGTTAAATAGTTTATAAATAATAAAACCGATAAATGCACCAACAATGGCTGGTACAAGCCATCCTAAGTTTTGCTCATACAATGGCAAGGCTTGAAGAATATTTTCATATGAAGTGATGTCGATTTTCATTTGCTTTAATCCATCATATAGGCTGACAAGGAAGGTAGGGATTAACGCTAAAATATAAACAATTTGTCCACCTTTAAAGAAGTGATCCATTAATGATAGCACCATTAATACCATGGCTATTGGATAAATGATTAACAGCACAGGTAGAGATGCTTTAATAATTGTTGAAAGCCCTACATTTGTAATGGCTGTACTAAAAATAGTAAAGACGATTAAGAATGTTTTGTAGGATACTTTTGGGAATAGTTTATGGAAAAATTGTGCGTTGGCAGTTAGTAAACCTACAGCTGTTGAAATACAAGCTAGTAAAATAGTCGCAGACAAAATAATACTTCCTAGACTTCCAAAAAGTACTTCTGCTGATTTTGCAATAATATCTCCACCATTCGCAGAAGTACCAATGGCAGCAATGCTTGTATTACCGATATGACCGAGTGAGATGTAAACAAAAGATAAACCAATTGCTGCAACAACACCAGCAAATATAGTTGTATTGACTTGCTTTTTCTTATCTGTCATGCCCATATCGCGTAATGCTTGTAAAATAACGATACCGAATACAAGAGCGCTCAGAACATCCATTGTTAAGTATCCCTGTACAAATCCTTCAGCAAATGGGGAACTAATATAGTTTCCAACCGCTTCCCCTGGCTCGCCCATTGGAGAAAGAAAGCTTTTGACAGCCAGCAATAAAATGACAAGAAGTAGGGCAGGGGTTAAGATTTTTCCTACTCGATCGACAAGCTTCGAAGGGTTAATGGATAAATAAAGGATTAAGGTAAAAAACAAAATAGATGTAATGAAAAGAGGTGCCCAATGATCCTTCATACCTTCTGAAAGAAAAGGGGCAATTCCAATTTCATAGGACACCGATCCAGTTCGTGGTACAGCAAAAAACGGGCCAATTGCTAAATATACAATAGATGTAAAGAGTATACCAAAAGCGGGGCTAACACGATTGGCGAGCAGTTGTAAATCGCCTCCTGCTTTAGCGACAGCAACGATAGCTAATAATGGTAAACCGACACCTGTAATTAGGAAGCCAATCATGGCTACTGAGATATTTTCACCTGCTTGTTGACCTAATAACGGTGGAAAAATAATATTCCCAGCACCCAAGAATAAGGCAAATAGTAGTAATCCTACTGCTAAATTTCCTTTGAGGAAATGCATGATGTTTTTCATAAGTTAAAAACTCCTTTAAGATTGAAAAGATGAAACTTTCTAAAAATTTTAAATACAGAAGTGTATGTTATCATAGGAACTAAATTCTTGCAATGAATATACTATTGTAATATAGTCGGATTTCGTCGTTTTCTATAAGTTTGATAAAAAGTTTGAAAAATAGTCAGTATTTCCGATTTTTCATAATATAATTATCTAGTATGATAGACACACAAGGAAATATTCTAGCACGAACGGAGGCACTTTGGTATGCAAAAAACAAAAAAATGGAGAATTCTTGTTTTAAGCACTTTAGCCACTTCATTTTTAACACTACAAACTGCAGAGGCTGCAACATATACTGTACAAAAAGGCGATACTTTATCTAAAATCGCCCAAAATCATCAAGTAACGATTACAGATATTATGAAATGGAATAATCTATCGAAAGATACGATTTATGTGGCTCAAAAGCTTGAAATTCAAAAGCTAGCGACGAATGATAGTAAAAATCCTTCAGTTCCATCAACAACCGTAAAGCAGCCAACAACTACTTCTCACACAGTAGCGAAGGGTGATACATTATCCAAAATTGCTAAGCAATATAATGTGACCATTAAGGATATTATGAGTTGGAATAAGCTGGAGAAAGACACAATTTACATTGGACAAGTGTTAAAAATGTCTCCAGGCGCAGTCATTCCCGAGAGCGATTCAATACATAATAATGTGACTTCAGATGCGGGTACACCATCAAAAGTAACATCAAATGATCCTACCACTAATGGACAAGCTATTTATAAGAAGACAATAGAAGTGGCCAATACATTGGTTGGGACACCGTATCTATATGGTGGAAATACACCTGTAGGCCTTGACTGCAGTGGCTTTATTTTCTATACCTTTAATCAAGGTGGCTTAAAAATAGGAAGAGCGAGTAGTGAAGGGTATTTTAATGGCAATACAACAGCTGTACAAAATCCAGTACCTGGTGATTTAGTCTTCTTCGAGAACACATATAAAGAAGGGATTTCTCATATGGGTATTTATCTTGGTGAGAATAAATTTGTCCATGCAGGTACAGATGGTGTAGAAATTTCAGATGTTACGTATCCATACTGGTCATCTAAACTAGTAGCCTATAAACGTTTTGATAATGTGAAATAAAAAACTAGGGATTTTTGCTAGGGCAGAGATCACTAGTGTAGTGGGAACTTATAAAGCCCCTTCTCTTTATTGAGAAGGGGCTTTATGTATTATTGCGTTACACGTGCTGTCCAACGAGAAAGATCAGCGTCTTCTGCATCAACAAGCTCTGCTGGGAAGATAAATGTCCATGGCTTTGTTGAGTTCGGTTGAACAGTTAGAATTGGGTCCATTTTAAAAGAACCTTTTGCAATTTGCTTACCTGTCGAATCAATAATTTCTAAAGGTAATTGCTCTAGATTGATCGCTTTGTTGTGACCATTTCGGATAAAGATGGATACGTTTAGATTACCGTTGTCTGCTAATTTTGCCTGTAGGCCTGTAAAGTTTACCTCAGTTTCACCTAGCTCTGGTAATGTTTTGACGATTTTCTCAAGCTCTTCTTTTTGAGCTGCTGGTAATTGCTTTTCCCATGATGGATCTAGCTCTAATTGGTGACCACGAAGGGAGACTAGGTTAAAGGCAATTTTCCAGCCATCTTCAGGAACTTCGTCTACTTTAATAGTAGATTTTTCAAATTCAAATACCCATGGACGAGCACTTTCTGCTGGAATTGTGCCTAAAGCTTTAAAATCGAATTTTTTAGAAGCGATAAGCTCTTCATTTTTATCTAGAATGAAAAGTTCAATTTCACCTAGCTCAATTGCTTGTGGTAAAGAAGAACGGAAAAATGCACGAACTAGCCATTTTCCAGCGCGAGCCTCTTCAATACTAATAGAAGATAGTGATAATTGATTCGGTTTCAATGGTTCTAGCTCATTCGCAAGGAAGTTAAAGATGTACTTTTGCTCCTGCGGCACATCCCATTCTGGATGAAAGGACAGTTTTGTTACAACATCACGGTGATCACCTTTATTTGCTGTAGCATTTCCTAGCAGGTCTTTAGAGTCAATCGTATTTTCTTGACCGACTTTGTCCGATTTTTTAAAAAATGAAAATAAACCCATTATTGTTCCTCCTGTTGTGCCTCGACTGTTTTCATGAAGCCTGTAATCTCTATTATAATTGAACGACGTAGCTCTTGGAAATTTTTACCGAACAATTCAAGTCCTTCTCGTTGGTAAATTCGCATTGGGTCTTCTTGTTGATAATGGCGTAAGCCGATTCCTTCTTTTAAATGCGTCATTGCCTCTAAATGTCTTACCCAACCACTATCGATATAGCTAAGCATAATTTGTGGAAGAACTTCAATTACTCTTTCATTTTCCGCAAATTTCTCCATATGATTGAGGAGCTCTTGTTCAGAAGGCTGAATATCAGCTAAAATTTGTTTTACTTTACCAACCTCGCGATCGATTGTAACTGGTGTGATGAAAAGGGAGTTAAGTGCATGCTCCATCCGATCATAATCCCAATCTATTGAGGATACATCCTCCGGTGCAGCATCTAGTACAGCGAAGTCAACCGTTTCATGTAGCATTTTTTTCAGCTCGCCCATTAAGTCTTCACCAGCTAAAATTTTGTCTCGTAGTCCGTATAGTACAGTACGTTGATCATTAATAACATCGTCTAACTTTAAGTTATACTCACGCATGCCATACTGAGAACCTTCGACAATGCGCTGTGTACGGTCAATTAGCTCCTGAACCTCTTTATTTTGAATAATGCCCTGTTCGTCAACGACCATTTTGGCAGAGAATTTTTCAACTTCTTCTTTTGCATAGCGTCGGAACATATCATCTTCAATAGAGAGAATGAAGCGGCTTTCGCCTATGTCACCTTGTCGACCAGAACGACCACGAAGCTGATTGTCTACACGGCGACTTTCATGCTTTTCGGTACCAATAACATATAAACCACCAAGTTCGTGAACATCATCGCCTAACACGATATCCGTACCACGACCAGCCATATTTGTCGCTACCGTAATACGCCCTTTTTGACCTGCCTGCGAAATAAGCTCAACCTCTTGCTCAACGGTTTTTGCATTTAGTAATTGGAATGTTAATTTTTCCTTTTTTAGATAATCGGCCACTGTCTCAGACTGTAAGATCGATGTTGTACCAATTAAGATAGGCTGTCCTTTTTCGTGGCGCTTTTTAGTTTCGGCTGCCACATACTTATATTTTGCCTCTTGAGTGCTAAAAATAATATCAGGCTGATCGACACGTTGACGTGGACGATTCGTTGGAATTTGTACAACTTCCATGCCATATACTTCACGAATTTCTTTTTCCTGTGTTTTCGCTGTACCCGTCATCCCAGAAAGCTTCGGATACATACGGAAATAGTTCTGAATTGTAATTTGTGCTTGTGATTTATTTTCATCTGTAATAGTGACGCCTTCTTTGGCTTCAATTGCTTGATGTAAACCGTCAGAAAGCGAACGTCCTTCTAAAATACGGCCTGTAAACATGTCCACAAGCTCGATTTTGTCATCTTTCACAATGTAATCCACATCACGTTTAAACATGACATGAGCTCGTACTGCTTGGATGACATAATGGAAAAGTGTTTGATGTTCTAAATCATACAGATTTTCAACATTGAAAGCAGCCTCAATTTTTTCAATACCTTTATCTGTTAGAGATGTAGCCTTTGTTTCATCATCGAAATCATAGTCTTCATCCTTATTGAAACGTTTAGCTAACATAGCCGCAATGCGATGTAATTCATCATTTGAAGGCATTTTACCTGCGATAATTAAAGGTGTTTTAGCTTCGTCGATTAATACACTATCCACTTCATCAATAATTGCGAAGTGATAAGGACGCTGTACTTTATCTGCTAAGCTATAGGACATATTGTCACGTAAATAGTCGAAACCAAATTCAGTACCCACACCGTATGTAATATCTGCATTGTAGGCTTCTTTTTTCTCATCAGCCTCCATCATTGGAATATTTAAACCAACAGTTAGGCCAAGAAAACGATGAATTTGACCAACTAGCTCATAGTCACGTTTTGCTAGGTAATCATTCACGGTGATGACATGAACGCCTTTACCTTCTAATGCACGTACGTAAGAGGGAAGAGATGCCACTAGTGTTTTACCTTCACCTGTAGGCATTTCAGCAATATTACCTTCTGTTAACACTAGACCACCGATAAGCTGCACATCAAAATGACGCATTCCTAATACACGCTTTGAGGCTTCGCGTACAACAGCAAATGCGTCTGGGATGATTGATGTAATAGGCTCACCTTGTTCTAATTGATTTTTGAAAATAAAAGTCATTTCACGTAATTCGGCATCTGACTTGTTAACATACTTTTGTTCAAGATTATTAATTTGATCTACTATTTTGTAGTAGCGTTTTAATTGACGAGCACTCGTTTGCTCTTTGTTACTTTTGAAAATTGAGAACATGAAATATACGCTCCTTTAATGTTGTCTAAATGCTAGACACTCCATTATTCTATCAAATTTTACGTATGGTGACTACAATTGACTATATAGGAATCTATTAATGCTAAAATGTACAAAATATTTGTGAAATCGTGGAAAATGTTTAGAAAAAGTATATTTCAATGCTTGTTCGTGCTATAATCAATTTGGATTTCAATGTAGATTATTTTTTGAGGAGGAGAGACATGATTTACGTGTCTTTAATAGCAGCATTCGTTGCATCCATTTTGTTAACTCCATTAGTGAAACGTTTAGCATTTAGAATAGGTGCAGTGGACGCACCAAACTATCGAAAAGTACATGCTCGAATTATGCCAAGACTTGGTGGTTTGGCTATTTTCCTTGCATTTATAATTGGTGTAACGATTTTATATTCTTATTTAATTCATACTAAAAATGGCAATAGCGATTATTTAATAGCGATTATTATTGGTGCTTGTATTATAGTAGCGACAGGCGTTGTGGACGATATGCGTGAGATTTCTGCGAAAGCAAAAATGCTTGGTCAGCTGGGTGCTGCTCTCATTATTGTTTTTGTAGGTGGCATTCAAATTGATGTGGTAAACCTACCATTTTTAGGTACATTAGATTTTGGTTTACTAAGTATTCCTTTAACAATCATTTGGATTGTTGGGATTACAAATGCTGTTAATTTAATTGATGGCTTAGATGGTCTAGCTGCTGGTGTATCCACAATAGCGCTGATTACATTAGCGGTCATGGCATTTATTATGAGTAATATGTTTGTATTAGCAATAGCAGCCATTTTAGCTGTAGCTTCACTTGGCTTCTTATTTTATAACTTCCACCCAGCCAAAATCTTTATGGGTGATACAGGAGCACTATTCCTTGGATTTATGATCTCTGTACTAGCGCTACTTGGGTTTAAAAATGTTACGTTCGTTTCTTTAATCATCCCAATTATTATTCTTGGTGTTCCGATTTCTGATACGTTCTTTGCGATTGTTCGACGTGTACGTATGAAGAAGAAATGGTCTGATCCAGATAAATCCCACTTACACCATCGTTTACTGGATATGGGTTTCACACATCGTCAAACTGTACTTATTATTTACGGAATTGCAGTGATGTTTGGATTAGCAGCAATTATTTTCTCAATGGCAAAAGTATGGGGTGCGATTTTACTTGTCGCTGTCATTCTAACAGCTATCGAAATATTTGTAGAAATTATCGGGCTAGCTGGTAAAAACTACAAACCATTATTGAATTTTGTACGAAGCTTTAGTAAATAAAGCTTTGTGACATACTAAAGACTAAAGACGCACTCAAAAAATTGAGTTTGTCTTTAGTCTTTTTTGATTTCCATAACTCCAGATTAGGTCGAAATGCTTCCTGCATGATCTCTACTTTGAGTTGGAATTTTAAGAGAGGACATCTATCCATAAGGGAAGTATACGAAAGAGACGCGAGAACTTCTTGAAGGCTTTTGATTGGGTCAATCGTTGTTTCACAATGCATAGGGCGTTATGTTTTTTCCTCCTTCGCGTCTAACATTTTATTATGAGGTTAGTTGGTTATTGTCACTAACGGAGAGCTGTTTAAAGTAGCAGATTAAAGGGAAAAGAAGCAACAACAAAAAATCTGCTCGTATGGTCGTTAAGGCGTATGGAAAAGAGAAGGAGAGATAAACTAAAATGGCGTTGGCTAGAATAAAAAGACCATAGACAAAAATTTCGTCTATGGTCTGAAGGGTTTTATTGTTATACGAACTGATTATTCAACCACTGAATTTTCATCGCTAGCAGCACTATCAGTTCCTGTATTGTTGCTACCACTTGAAGTTAGGCTTGAAGATTCTTCATTTCGGCCAAGATGGTTTTTGAATATTTCCTTTGTTTCTTCCACAGAATCCTGATTTAGCTGGTAATAATAAATACCAGTAGACATATCATCTGTACCATCTAAAGTTAAAGTGTCGATACGCGGAGCGCCTTTTGATAAGTATGATAAGAAGGATTTCATTTCAGTAAATGTCATATCTGTTTTCATATTATCACCAAGTGCCTTGATTACATCATCATACTTTGTGATGGAACCTACAGAAGCTACTTTTTTAATAATAGCTGAAAGAATTTCCTGTTGACGTTTACCACGTTCGATATCGCTATCCTGTTTACGTGTTCTTGCAAGAGCGAGTGCCTCACTACCATTTAAATGCTGTAGTCCTGGCTGTAAATTGATTGTAAACTTATCAAATTCGTCAAGTTCGTGTAAGGCATACGGTACTTCAGCCTCTACACCGCCTAATGCATCGACAACATCAATGAAGGCATTGAAGTTCATTCGTACATAGTAGTCGATTGGGATATCGAATAATTGTTCTACTGTCTCAATCGTAGTAAGGGTCCCACCCATTGCGTGAGCATGAGTGATTTTATCTTTATAGCCGACCTTAGGAATATAAACGTAAGAATCACGAGGGATACTTAACATTTTAACGGTATGTGTTTTATTATTTAATGTTGCTAAAATAAGCGCATCAGAACGTGAATGATCAGAACCTTGTCCACGATTATCACTATCATCAACTCCGACAAATAAAATAGAAACATTATCATGTACGGGTTCTACTTTTTCCTCACGGAGCTTAGATACTTCCCGACCTTCTAATACTTCATGGGCTGAGTTTGCCGCATGCTCTACCTGTTTTGTAAGGTAAACACCATAAGCAGTAACACAAATTACTAAGCTAGCCACTAGGAGTAGTGTAACTTTTATAATTAAGGAAGCTTTAGAAGATCTCTTTTTGAACTTATTAACAGATCTTTTTTTCATATTGGATATATTCTCCTCTTATTATTGGGAATAATAATGCGATAAAGCTAAATTTTATTCAATTACTAAAGAAGTAAACGTGTGGTCCATAAAAATAGCCTAACAAAAAAATTATACTATGCATATTTAGTTTCGACAATTAAAACTATTTATTTGACAATAAATTCTATAAATTGAGCATCTTCGAATGTAATGGATGCTTGTCCATTTGTGATTTCTGTCATCCAACCTCGAAACTGTTCTTCTTCCTCTTTAGGCACAGAGACGATGATTTCGACACCCTCCAAATAACGTATTTCCTCTAACGTATAAGACGAACCTCTTACTTCATTTTCGACTTTCCCGAGCCATGTGTAGTCAATGGCAACTTTCATGAAATGATGAAGCTTGCGTTCCACTACTTGCGCAGCAATAAGACCTTCTGTTGTTGCTTTTCCATATGCACGTATAAGACCGCCACCGCCGAGTTTAATACCTCCAAAATAGCGTGTCACGACGACGACCGTATCTTTTAGGCCTTGCTTTTTTAAGACCTCTAACATAGGGACGCCAGCCGTACCACTAGGTTCCCCGTCATCATTCGCTTTTTGGATGTGATCATGTTCGCCGATTATATAGGCTGAACAATTATGAGTTGCGTTGTGATGCATTTTTTTTATACGTTCTATAAAAGAAATTGCATCCTCTTCCGTTTCTGCACGTTCTATATAAGTGAGAAAGCGTGATTTAGAAATAACAATTTCGCTTTCACCATATCCTTTTACTGTTAAATAGTTTTCTCTCATCCGTATCAATCTCCTTTTAACTAGAGTTCTATTCTATAATTTTCATAAAGAAAAAGCATTAAATTTTAGCATGGTAATGCTATAATAGGTGTAGACTATGGAATATAAGAATTTGGTCTATTAAAATAGTAAGTAATCATAAGACATTAGACTGGGGAGTATAGTATGTTTTCAAATGATACCTTCGATTTAAAGTCGCTTGATGACATTTTTAATCGAATGTTAGATACAATCATGAGCTCGAAAGATGATATCTTTATTATAAGCGAACAAAGCCGTATAAGCTTTGAAGATATGCAAAAAGAGCTAGAAATTGTTCGAAAACAAATATCAATTGTAATTGATGAAGGCGACGCATTGGAAAAAAGTACGCAGCTTGCTAAACAAAGACTTGTCTTAGTAAGTAAAGCTTTTGATAATTATACCGAAGAACAAGTTAGAGAAGCATATGAAACTGCACATGATTTTCAAGTAAAGCTCTCCGTTATTAGAACGCAAGAAAAACAGCTACGGGATAAAAGAGATGATCTAGAGAGAAGATTAAGAGGATTACTCGATACGATTGAACGTGCTGATCATATTGTCAATCAGGTAAATGTCGTTTTGAATTACTTAACTTCAGATTTAAAAAATGTTGGTTTAGCGCTTGAACAAGCAAAAATGAAGCAAGATTTTGGGATACGTATTATTGCAGCTCAAGAAGAGGAGCGTAAGCGTTTGTCTAGGGAAATTCATGATGGACCTGCTCAAATGCTTGCAAATGTACTAATGCGCACTGATTTAATAGATAGAACGTATCGTGAAAAAGGCATAGAAAATGCATTGGCAGAAATTGCTGATTTAAAGAAAACGGTGCGAAACGCATTATCTGAGGTGCGACGTATTATTTATGATCTACGACCAATGGCACTTGATGATTTGGGAATTATTCCGACATTAAAGAAGTATTTATCAACAGTCACTGAATATAATCCAGGTGTCGACATTCATTTCCAATCGAGAAGTACTGAAAAACGTATACCTTCCAATTATGAAGTATCCATTTTCCGACTTGTGCAAGAGTGCGTAACAAATGCCATGAAGCATGGAAAATGTAAAGACATTTGGGTAAAGCTTGAGTGGTTAAAAGATGCTGTTAATATCGTTGTTAAAGATGATGGTATAGGCTTTGACCAACAAGTAGTGAAAGACCATTCCTTTGGTATTTTAGGAATGAAAGAACGTATTGAAATTTTAAATGGTACAATTACTATTACTAGTGAAATCAACCGAGGTACAACGGTGTTATTTAAAATTCCGTTAGAAGTAAAGTAACTGTTGCAGAAATTTAGGGGGTAAAGACAAATGACAAAGATTATTATTGTAGACGATCACCAGCTATTCCGTGAAGGAGTAAAACGTATTTTAGATTTTGAAGATACGTTTGACGTAGTAGCAGAAGGTGACGATGGTACGGATGTGGTGACGTTATACGCTGAAAACGAACCAGATGTAGTACTGATGGATATTAACATGCCAGGTAAAAACGGAGTAGAAGCAACATCGGAGTTAATTAATGAATTTCCAGATGCGAAGGTAATTATGCTGTCCATCCATGATGATGAAACATATGTGACACATGCATTAAAATCAGGCGCTCTTGGCTATATGTTAAAAGAAATGGATGCAGATGAAATCGTGGAGGCAATTAAAGTCGTTGCAAACGGTGGATCTTACTTACATCCAAAAGTAACGAAAAATTTAGTGGCAGAGTTCAAAAGACTTTCAGAACACGAAAATAAAGGGAACTTCCACCAAACGGAAATTCGCCGTCCATTCCATTTACTAACAAAACGTGAATGTGAAGTATTACAACTATTAACAGATGGTCAATCTAACCGTACAATTGGTGAGACACTGTTTATCTCTGAAAAAACAGTTAAAAACCATGTATCAAGCATCTTACAAAAAATGAATGTGAATGACCGTACACAAGCCGTTGTAACAGCCATTAAAAATGGTTGGGTTGAAGTACGATAATTGTTAAAACTGTTTTTAAAAGCTACTTTTTATGGGAGTAGTTTTTAAAACAGTTTTTTATTGTTTTTTGGTAAATTTTTGTATTGTCATCTGAAGATAATGGACCGCCTTTCACAAATTTGTAACAATGCTTTTTGGTCCTGTTAGTAGACATTAAATATGGAAACTGTCAGATCATGCAACATTTTACTGTCAAATGCGTCATAAGGAAGATGTAGCACCTAAATGTTGAAAAAGCACAACAAAATTCCTACGACAGCATTTATATGCTACAATATGCGCGGGAGGTTTTGTGATGTTAAAGAAAAGTTTTCTAGCAGTTTTAATTTTATTTGTATTCACTTTAACTGCATGTGGTAATAAAGAAGAGAAGATTAGTGACGACGATCGAGAAAAGGTAATAGAGGATGGTACCGTTGGCTTTGAGATGATGGGCGGTAATGTTGAAAAGGCAGAAAACGTACCAGCAGCAGATGAAAAAGCTATTTTAGCTTCTTTCGATGAGTATATTGCAGCCCTAAATGCGGAAGAAATCGACCGCTATATGAAAACGATTTCCAAAAATCCAAAGGGTTTTAAATACGATGAAGAAAAAACATATGCAACAGAAGTGTTCGATCAATTTGATATAAAGCGTGATGTCGAAAATGTAACGATTGCCAAATACGCGCCTGAAGAAGCACAGGTATTTGCCAACATGAAAATGCATTCACTTCAGCTTGAAACAAATGTCGAGCATGAAAGTGCAGGACGACAGGTGACGGTCTTTGTCAAAGAAGATGATGCTTGGAAAGTAACAAGCGTCTTTTATATTGGTGATGACTCACAGTCAAGTACAGGCAATTAAGAGGAGCGATCTTCATTCAACGTAGAATTGAGTGAAGATACGCCTACTATACATAGGAAATGAATGTGAAATGAAAGCTAGCCACTAGCTCGATTCTCGAATGACTAAAACGTAAAATATACGTTCGTCCTTCAACACATTCATTTCTTTTTTGTTTTCATTCAAAAATCTGTGGGAAGCCCAACAACAATTGCACCAAGATGAAATAGATTGTAAACTATGAATCATAGGAGAGTGGACATAGATGAGGACGGCAATCGTAACAGATAGTACTGCATATAATACAGCTGAGGAACGTGCACACTTAAATATTCATATGATACCTTTAAGTGTTAATATTTCAGGTCAATTATTTGCAGAAGAAGTAGATATCACAGCATCTGAATTTTATGATAAGGTGCGTGGTGCCAAAGAATTCCCCAAAACAACACAGCCTCCAATCGGAGAATTTGTCGCTCTTTTCGATGAGCTAGCAAAGGATTACGATGAGGTTATTTCCATCCATCTATCGAGTGGAATTAGTGGAACATACCAAGGTGCCGTGCAGGCAGGTGAAATGGTGGAAGGTATTGATGTTTATGCCTTTGACAGTGAAATATCCTGTGCTGTGCAAGGCTTTTACGTTTTAAGAGCAGCTGAAATGGCGAAAGAGGGCTATTCAGCAAAAGAAATACTTGCAACATTGGCGGACATGCAGCAGTCTATTCGTGCTTACTTCATTGTAGACGACTTAGCACATTTGCAACGTGGTGGGCGTTTGTCTTCTGCGGCAGCTTTGATAGGGGGCCTTTTACAGGTGAAGCCTGTTCTTCATTTTGTGGATAAGGTGATTGTACCTTTCGAAAAGATCCGAACACGTAAAAAAGCTTTAAAGCGTGTAGAGGAATTATTAGCTGAGGATGCTAAAAAATATGATGCCATGGATGCTGTGGTCATACACGGCAATTGCCCTGTAGAAGCACAAGAATGGCTAGAACAATTAGCTGCAACTTACCCAAACGTCAACTTTAAATTAAGCTATTTTGGTCCTGTCATAGGTACCCATTTAGGAGAAGGATCAATGGGATTAGGTTGGACAAAAAAATAAATGTAATTGATGAAAGTCTCTACGCAAAAGTAGAGGCTTTTTTCGATGAAGGGAGACATCATCTTGAGATACAAAGGTTGGCTGTTACCACCAGCTTTACGGGATTTCCATGAAGGACGTATTTGGTTAAAACATCATTCTCCATTTTCAACTACAGATACTGATCGAGCAATTAAGCAAAATTACTTCCATATAATAGATGGAATTGAAATGATGCCTGTTATCAAATGCAATCGTTGCCACAATATAGACCCACATTTATTCACATTATTCGATTGTTCAAAATGTCAGCAGCAATGTTTATATTGTCGGCATTGTATTAGAATGGGTAGGGTGAGTAGCTGTACAGAGTTAATGATTTGGACAGGCCCTAAAGTTATCAAAATGAGAAAGCATACACTGAAATGGGCAGGGCAGTTGACTAAGCTCCAACAGCAGGCAGCAAATGAAATGCGAGAAAGTGTACAGGCAAAACGATCCCATCTTATTCATGCTGTATGTGGAGCAGGCAAAACTGAGTTGCTCTTTCCTGCTGTTCACGAAGCATTAAAGAAAGGGTTACGTGTTTGTATTGCTACACCGCGCACGGATGTAGTATTAGAGCTATATCCACGCTTTCAACAAGTTTTCCCTAAGACAGTTATTCATGCATTATACGGTGGTGTAACGAAGCAAAATGCTTATGCCCAGCTTATTATTGCCACAACTCATCAGCTCTACCGATTTGAGAACGCATTTGATGTCATGATCGTAGATGAGGCAGATGCTTTTCCTTATACTTTTGATCAAGCTCTACAAAGAGCAGTAACAAAGGCCAAAAAGGGAGAGGCACCTATCGTATTTGTTACCGCAACGCCATCACAGAAATTACTCAATGCTTTCCAACATGAAAGCTATTCCTTCATCTCCAAACGCTTTCACAATCATCCATTACCAGTTCCTCAGATTCGTGCTTTATGGGGTTATAATAAAAGCTTTCATCAAGGAAGATTCCCTAAGAAATTAATAAAATGGACAGTAGAACGCCTTGAACGAAAGGAACCATTTTTACTATTTTTCCCTACCATCGCCCTCATGCATAAAGCAGCGCCTCTTTTTCAGCTAGTAAATGAAAATATACTTGCTGTGCACGCAGAAGATCCGGATCGGAAAGAGAAAGTAAAGAGGCTCCGAAATAATGAAGTACCCGGACTTTTAACGACCACCATATTAGAGAGAGGTATCACCATTAGTAATGTACAGGTGGCAGTTATTGGAGCAGAATCCGCGATATTTACCGCAAATGCACTGATACAAATTGCTGGACGAGTTGGACGAAATAGTCAATATCCTAATGGGGACGTCGTATACTTTCACCATGGCATCACGACAGAGATGGATGAGGCATGTGCGAAAATCCTTTTTTATAATAAAAAAGGATTTACCGTATGAATAAAACGGAATCGCATTGCTTGTTATGCTCACAGCTATTAAAAACCTCAATTTCTTGGAAAACGCTATTAACAAAGCAATTTACTCCAACTATATGTACATCATGCTCTGCTCGCTTTGAACAATCACAGTCAGTTACAGCAATCTATCAATATAATGAGGCCATGAAAGTCTATTTACACCAATTCAAATTCCTACAAGATATAGCTCTGGCAAAAGTATTTCGGCAGGAGCTGTATGCTCGTTTCAATAAAGAAAAGGCCATTATTCTACCGATTCCCATGCATCCCATCAAACAACAGGAGCGCACTTTCTCGCATACCGATGAATTATTAAAGGCAGCAAATATACCCTTTATTCAGCTGCTCGAAAAGACAACAACAGAGACACAAGGCTCCAAAAATAGAGAACAACGCTTACGTGCAACTCCGCTATTTCGCTTAAAAGCGCGTGCGAATGTAGAGCATAAAGATTACCTTCTTTTTGACGATATAAAAGCTACGGGAACCACCTTACAGCATGCTGCAGAAGTTTTAATGCAAGCAGGTGCGAAAAATGTCCAATACTTCACATTAATTGAAGGATGAATTTTCCAATGTATTATGTATAATAGATGATGAGTTTAGTATGCGTAGATAAGATATTTTGTTAGAGGAGGAAAAGTAGATGGCAGAGGTTCGAAATTGTCCAAAATGTAATGAGTTTTTTAATTATACAGGGGTACGGGAAGTTTGTCATAAATGTGCACAATCAGAAGAAGAACTGTATCAGATCGTATATCGCTTCCTTCGTAAACGTGAAAATCGTGCTGCAACAGTGGAGCGTATTGTAGAGGCAACGGGTGCTGAGGAAGAGCTACTATATAGATGGGTTCGTAAAGGTCGCTTGCAGCCAGCGATGTTCCCTAACTTAGGCTACCCATGTGATAACTGTGGTCATTTAACGACAACGGGCAAGCTTTGCACTAAATGTCAGGATGAATTAAAGGCTGATTTACGTACTTTTGAAGCCGCTAAGGAATTCCGAGATAGTGTTGAGCAACGCGACCGTGTCACATATCACGCAGATCGAAAACGTTAATAATTGAAGGTGTGTTAATTTTAAACAAAATTAGCACACTTTTTTATATGTGAAAACTTAACATTATGTGAGACAATCCGAAATAATAGTAAGATAAGATTTTAGACGGGGGGTTTCAAGATGAAAATTACATCTTATGGAATTAATGCAGTGAACGCCTATAAAAACCAAGTGCGCAATGTTAAATCCGATACAAACAAAGCATCTTTTGCAGACAAAATCGAAATTTCAAAAGCTGCTCAAGACATGAAAAGCGTTTCAACCTACAATACGGAACGAGCTGACCGTGTTCAACAGCTGAAAAAAGACATTGATTCTGGAGAATACAAAGTAAATGCTCGTAAAGTAGCTGAGGATATGCTGAAATATTATCGTTTCTAGGGTATAGCAGAAAGGGTGTATAGCAATATGTCTGTAGAAGCGATTAATTCTACATTAACGATGCTAGAGAGAATGCATAAAAGCTTACTTGAACTAGCCTGTAAAAAAACAGAAATTATTAAAGCTGGCGATATCGAAGCGCTAGACCAATTGCTCAAGGATGAGCAGGCACACGTAGCGGCCATCGATAAGCTCGAACAACAGCGTCAGAAACAGGTAACGGACTACCTTGAAGCAAAGGGACTTGCTTCAACTGACAAAACAACTGTTGCGGACGTCATCGAGGCTGCTGAAAAACAAACTGACAAAGCAACATTATCAGTAGTTCGCGATCGCTTATTGCAAATTATCAATGACCTACGAAAACAAAATGACTTAAATCAAAAGCTCGTTTTCCAATCACTTCAAATTGTCAACCTAACATTAGATGCCGTAAGACCTCGTACAGAGCAAATGAACTACTCTAGCAACGAGGTTCTCGGCACAAATAACATAGCAAAAAAATCATATTTCGATTCACAAGCCTAATAAGGGAGGAAGAAACATGCGCTCAACATTTATGGGTCTAGAAGCAAGTAAACGCGGCCTCTTCGTACAACAAACAGCTTTATACACAACAGGACATAATATTTCCAACGCCAACACATTAGGTTACTCACGTCAACGAGTAAATATGCAGGCAACACCTGGTTTTCCAACCGCTGGATTAAACCAACCAACCTATCCAGGACATCTTGGTACTGGGGTGGAAGCGGGGTCTATCCAACGTATTCGCAGTGAATTTATTGACCGCCAATATCGTCAGGAGACGAATAAATTAGGGTACTGGGAATCTAGAACAAATGCCATTGCTCAAATGGAAGATGTTATGAATGAACCTTCAGAATTCGGTTTAGATAAAGCTTTCGAACAGTTCTGGAAGGGACTTGAAGATGTGGGGACTAAGCCTGCAGATGGAGCTTCACGTCAAGTAGCTATTAGTCGTGCAGAGCACTTAGCTGAATCCTTTAATTATCTTGATAAACAATTGAAAATGATTCAGGGTAATATTGGAAATGAGCTTAATGTTTCGACAACTCAAATTAATACCATCCTAAAACAGATTGCTGCTGTTAATAAACAAATTCAAGAGGTTGAACCTAGTGGACATGTACCAAATGATTTATATGATGTTCGTGATACTCTAGTTGATAAATTAAATGAGTATATCCCCGTATCAATTGAACGTATTCCTTCTGGTGGTTTAGCATCAGAGGTTGCAGAGGGCAGCTTAAAAATTACATTTAAAGGTGCAGACGGTGTTGTCAGAGATTTAGTAAACGGTAAAGATTTTGCTCAATTTACAGCAATGGGTACGAATGGCACGAAGGTGACAGGCGACGATATTACAAACTCTTTCTCTGAATTACAATTAACAGGATTGGAATCTCTAGATGCGCACGAAGCAGGTGTTGTCACTAGTACACAAACGGCCATTAAACAGCAAGACTTTGAAGCATCAAAAGGGAAATTACTTTCACTCATTAATTCGTTTGGGTATCAAAGTGCAGGCGGCGATATTAAAGGATACTACTCGGAAACTTTACAAAAATTAGATCAGCTGGCTAATGCATTTATTAAAGAATTCAATGCGCAGCATGCAAAAGGTTATACCCTTGAAGAAAAAGATGCGAATGGAAACATCATCAATGCTTCGAAACCAGGTGGCGTTTTCTTTGAAGGAACAGGTGCAGGTGGAATTAAGGTTAATGAGGATATCTTAAAAAATCCTAATCTTTTAGCAGCATCGGCTAACCCGACAGAAGAAGGAAATGGTAAAAATGCTTATGAACTTGCCAATATGCAGCATAAATTATATGCAGATATAGATAACGCAAGCTTACAGTCATTCTATCAAGCGATTGTCGGTAAAGTTGGTGTAGATGGTGAAGAAGCATTACGTTTAGCGGCATCTTCTGAATCCCAGCTTCTTATGGTTTCCAAAAGCCGTGATTCTGTAAGTGCTGTTTCGCTAGATGAAGAAATGACAAATATGATTACTTTCCAACAGGCGTACAATGCAAATGCACGTATGATTACGGTTGTCGATGAAACATTGGATAAAATTATTAACGGCATGGGCCGAGTTGGATTATAACGATAGAAAGAAATCAAGAGTAATTAATGGAGACAACTTTCTCCAACTGACAAGAAGGAGGTTTTTTACAAGATGCGTGTAACACAATCTATGCTATCAAGTAACATGCTACGCAATTTAAATATCAGCTATGGTAAAATGTCTAAGCTTCAAGATCAAATCAATTCGGGTTCAAAAATCACTCGTCCATCTGATGATCCTGTTATTGCAGTAAAGGGTATGGGCTATCGTCGTGATTTGGCTAAAGTAGAGCAATACACTCGAAACACGATTACGGCAAGTAGCTGGTTAGATTCGACAGATGAATCTCTTAACCAGGTTGGCGAGCAAATGAAGCGAGTTCGCGAATTAGTTATTCAAGCAGCCACTGATTCAAATACATCAGAGGATCGCGACAAAATAAAAAAAGAAATTGACCAAATTCGCCAACAATTACAGGATGTAGGGAATACGAATATAGGTGGTAGTTACATATTTAGCGGAACTAGAACTAACGAGCCTTTGTTTATAGGAGGTGCCATAAACCCAAATACTAATCAAGAGAGTGTAAAAGTAGAAATATATGATGGTATCCAGCTTTCTGTGAATACCCCAGGGAAAGATCTATTTAATAATATAGATGATATGATGGGGAAAATTTCGGATTTATTAGGCGATCCAACCAAAACAGGTGAAGAAATTGCTAGCATGCTAGGTGGAGTATCCTCATCAACTACAAATGATGATATTACAGCCATGCATAATAAAGTTTTAGAAGCACAGGCAGACATTGGGGCACGACAAAATCGTGTAGAAATGATGGAAAATCGTTTGGGTGTACGTGAGGTTAACGTAACAAAGCAATTGAGAGATAATGAGTCTGTTGACTATGCAAAGGCCATTACTGAAATGGTAACACATGAATCTATTCATCAGGCTGCACTTTCAGTAGGTTCTAAAATAATTCAGCAAACATTAGTGGATTTTATCCGTTAATATCATTTAGGCGTTTGGACACCTTGTTCAAACGCTTTTCTTGAAAGGAGAGCTAGTATTGTGAGGCTACCACAAATACAAATTCGTACAATCGATGCCAAAATTGATCTTCATATTGGTAAACCTCAGCAGTATATTGAACAACCAAAAGCGACACAGCATATTGAACAGCCAGCCGCTATTTTAGATATAAATACAACGAGAAGTGTTTTAAAGATTGACTCCTCACAGGCAAGAAGAGACATAGGAATGATCGGTCCCTTAGAATCAAGTGCAAATTATGCTGAAAAAGGGAAACAAGAGGCGCTAAAAGGAATGGCACGAAGAGCAAGAGAAGGACGACAAATTATGGAGAATTCAGGGAAAGATCAAGGGCGTGCAGTAATTCAAAATATCGCTCAGCAAAACCACGGTCCACATCGTGTTCAATTTAATGTCAAATTTGTACCATCCGTAGGATCCGTTAAAATTAATTTCACTCCAGGTACAACGGATATCAATATTCAACGAAGAGAACCAGTAATTGACGCCAAAGTGAACAAACCTATACATGAATACACACCAGGAAAAGTAACTGGTACAATGATACAAAGACCAGATGTTGACATAGATGTCATCATTTAAAGGAGAGTTTATAAATGAAAATTGCTACTAAATTTTTAGGAGAAGTTGAAATTATTGAACAGGATATCCTAACATTTGAACATGGCTTACTAGGATTAGAGGAGGAGAGGAAATTTATATTGCTACCAATTGATGCAGACCTACCGTTAGCAATATTACAATCAGTTGAGCGGTCTGAAATTGGTTTTGTCGTTGCATACCCTTTTGCTTTCAAAAAAGATTATAGCTTTGATATAAGTGAAGAGGATCTTGAGCAGCTACACCTAGAGAAGGAAGAGGATGTGTTAACATACTCTATAGTAACAATGAAGGATACATTCCAAGATTCAACTATTAATTTACTTGCACCTTTAATCATTAATATGAAAAAAAAATGCGGTAAACAAATTGTCCTTCAGGATAGTAAATCCTATCCATTACGTTACCCAATGCAGTCATTGGAAGGAAGTGCAAAATAATGCTAGTCCTTTCGCGAAAAAAAGATGAGTCAATCATGATTGGTGATCAAATTGAAATAAAGATTTTAGCTGTAGAAGGCGAGCAAATTAAGCTAGGTATTGTTGCCCCAAAAACGGTAAAAGTACATCGTTCGGAAGTTTTTGAAGCAATACAAGCTCAAAATAAAGAAGCTCTTTCTTCAACAACAAACTTTTTAGAGCAATTGAAGAAAAAATAAGAGATATAGGTTGTTTAAAACTATTACATAAAAAATAAAAAAAATTTCTAAAAAACTATTAAACATTTCCAACTAATTACGATATATAGTTTGTAAGGGGCAGGAAGTATATACATACTACCTATTCCTAAATTCCACACGGATGTGGAATAACAAAACAAACATTCAAGGAGGAATTCCAAATGAGAATTCAACACAACATTTCAGCTTTAAACACACACCGTAACCTTACTTTCAACAACACTCAAGCTTCTAAAAACCTTGAGAAATTATCTTCTGGTTACAAAGTAAACCGTGCAGGCGATGACGCTGCTGGTTTGGCAATCTCTGAAAAAATGCGCGGACAAATCCGTGGTCTTGATATGGCTACTAAAAACGCTCAAGACTCAATCTCTTTAATCCAAACTGCTGAGGGTGCACTTAACGAAACACACGCAATCCTACAACGTATGCGTGAATTAGCAGTTCAATCTGCGAACGATACAAACGTAACAGCAGACCGTGGAGCACTTAACAAGGAAGTTACAGCATTAAAATCAGAAATCGATCGTATCGCTAAAAACACAGAGTTCAATACTCAAAAATTATTAGATGGTACATTCTCTGGTAAAAAATTCCATATCGGTGCTAATGATGGCCAATCTATTACATTAAAAATCACTACAATGTCAACATCTGGTTTAAAAATCACTGGTAAAATTGATTCTCAAACTGCTGCTGACAAAGCAATTAAAAACTTCAATGACGCTTTAGAATTAGTATCTTCTCAACGTTCTGATTTAGGTGCTGTTCAAAACCGTCTAGAGCACACTATCAACAACTTAGGTGCTACATCTGAAAACTTAACAGCTGCTGAATCACGTATCCGTGATACAGACATGGCTAAAGAAATGATGGGCTTCACTAAGAACAACATCTTAATGCAAGCTGCTCAGTCTATGTTAGCTCAAGCTAACCAACAACCACAAGGTGTACTTCAATTATTACAATAATTGATTAACTTTTAGCATTAAATATTAAAAGCTTGAACGAAATTTCGTTCAAGCTTTTTTTAATAAAAAATTTAAAAATCTTTTTTTATACCGATATAATCAAAGAAGTAAGACACTTTTCTGTAAAACGAATATGATTTAATAACCCTTTTTTAAAAAAGAGAGCCACACCAAGGGTTAACCAAGGAGACGACTTTATGGAAGATTTAGATATAATTTATTTACAAACAAAGAATGGGAAGCCAAACGCAAAAATAAATGGGTATTTTTTACATAGTAATTACAATCCAGAAGCAGAAGCGGATAAATACATAGATAAAAACTATAAAGAAGGATATTTAAATATACTGTTTGGGTATGGACTAGGGTACATAGCTAATGCTATTGCAAAAAAGTATGGAAACACTGATATTTTAGTGTATGACCCTTTATTTAGTAGTTTAAATATTGAGGGTAAAGATAAAATAGAAGGCGTATTTTCTGATTTACAAGACTTTTATACACGTTCAGAAGACTATATAGCTGATTTTGATCGTAAAGTCAATATACTGCTCTCACCTAATTATGACAAAATTTTTGACAAGGAATATAAAGAATTTCTAGACTTTATTCGTCATATTCAAATAGAAGATATTGTGAATGAAAATACAATAAGATTTTTTGGTGATTTATGGCAGGAAAATTACATTATGAATTTATATTATGTTCATAAAGATCAAAGTTTAAAAGAACTTTTCAATAAATATGATTGCCCAGTAATTTTAGCTTCGGGAGGTCCTTCATTAACAAAACAGTTACCATTGTTAAAAAAAATAAGAAATAAATGTTTAATAATTAGTGCAGGATCTACAATAAACTCTTTATTGGCAGCGAAAATTACTCCTGACTATGTAGTAACAATGGATGGAGGAGAAAGTAATTATTTTCACTTTAAAAACATTAAAAATAATGATTTCGATTTGATTTATGGTTTAGGGAATGCCTGGAAAATAGAACGAGATTTTAAAGGAAGCCGTTATAGTTTTTGTTTCTATGGGGAAGATAGTATACAAAAACGTATTAAAGAAGGGCTAGGTAAGGAGTTACCAATGCTATCAACTGGTGGTACAGTTGCTATAACTGCATTAGAAATAGCAAGTAAAATTAGTACAGGACCAATCGCAATTATTGGACAAGATTTAGCCTATACGAACAATAAATCCCATGCAGAAAATAATAATCATTATAGTGAGTTAACTGATGAATTTTTCAAGAAAGACATGGCTTTTGAAGTAGAAGGATACTACGGGGAACCTGTAAAAACGAATCACCAATTTAATAGTATGAGAAAAAGTATAGAGAGATTAAATATAATGTTGCACAATCAGCATACAATATATAATTGTACAGAAGGCGGTGTAAAGATTAATGGTATGCCACAATTAGATTTTGAAGCATTTTGTGAGACTTATATTGATGATACAAAAAACGTAACGAAGGTAAAAGTTCAAAAAGAAATAAATAATCAAGATGCAATTTATAATGAATTTATGAGTAAGGAAATAGAGGTCTATTTAAAAATAAAAAAATTACTAGTAGAAGCGATTTATCTACTGAAAGAAGAAAGAAATAGTACTGTATTTTCGGCTAGTACATTAAAAAAACTAGATAAAATTGATTCTAAATTGAAAGAATATTACCCACAAGTAATTATGGAAAGAATAATTGACCCAATTACTATGGATGTGATGAGAATGACTATAGATAATAAACAATTAGAGACAAAAGAAAAATTTAAACAGATTCATAGACAAAATATGTACCTTTATGAAAATATTTTAGAGGCAACAGAAAAATCTTTAAAATATACAAGAATAGGATTAGAAGAATTTGGAGGTTGTTAAAAATGGATAAAGTAGAGATTGTGGATGAATATTACAAATATATAGCTAAAATTCCAGCAGGGTTACAATATATTGCTGATAGTTTAAGATCTGACAATGTTCAAATAGCTTTAAATGAAATATTGAATTTTTCAGAGGGAATAACGTGGATAAATCAAATGGAAGATGTATTAATGAATCAAGGTGTTAATACAAATTTAAACAAACATCAATTAGAAGAGTATTTAAATCTAATCAATGAAGGTCTAGAAAAGCAAGATTTTGTTCTGGTAGCTGATATTTTTGAATATGAAGTGCTTCCATATTTTGAAGAAATTGTAGCCTGATTCAAAACATTAATGGTTAATAATTAGACTAAAAACACTATCTGAATTTGTATTTAAATTTAAATAGTGTTTTTTCGTATATCCTTGAAATTGAGAAAATGGTAGAGAATAAGATTACAGATTTAAGCAAAATTTAGGAGAATAGAAATTGATATTGCATTAAATGTTATATTTATTTTTCTAAAGTAGAAATACTTAAAAAATATCCGATATATTATTTATATGATACATAGATAAGGAGAAATACAATGAGTATTTTAAAAGATAAAGTAGTATTAGTAACGGGTGGTACAGGCTCTTTTGGTAAAAAATTTATCGGAAAAGCACTTACACTTGGTGTGAAAAAAATTATTGTTTTCAGTCGCGATGAACTAAAACAATATGAAATGAAGCAAGAATTTCAGGATGAACGCATCCGATTTTTTATTGGTGATGTGAAGGATAAAGACCGTTTATATCGTGCTTTTGATGGTGTTGATATTGTCATCCATGCGGCAGCTATGAAGCATGTCGATGCGTGTGAATATAATCCTTTTGAAGCTGTAAAGACAAACATTCATGGTGCTCAAAATATTATCGAGGCAGCCATTGACCGTGGAGTTGAAAAGGTGATTGCACTTTCGACGGACAAAGCATGTAGCCCTGTGAATTTATATGGAGCGACAAAACTAGCATCTGATAAACTTTTCGTCGCAGCCAATGCTTATGTAGGAGAAAAGAAAACACGGTTTGCAGTTGTACGCTATGGTAATGTAGTAGGAAGTCGGGGTAGCGTAGTACCATTTTTTAAAAAGATTAGGGATACAGGGAAGTTACCTATTACAGATGAGCGTATGACACGTTTTTGGATTACCCTTGATAAGGGAGTGCAATTTGTAATAGATAATCTAGAACGTATGTATGGTGGGGAAATTTTTGTGCCCAAGATTCCGAGTATGAAGGTGACAGATTTAGCAAAAGCAATTGGTCCTGAATGTGAAATAGAAGTAATTGGAATTCGTCCTGGTGAGAAATTACATGAAGCAATGATTATGGAAGATGATGCACGTCATACAGTAGAGTTCAATGATTACTATGTCATTCAACCAGAACTAGTTTCATTAGCTCAAGAGCAAACAAATGGTGGCAAAGCTTTAGCGGATGGATTTGCTTATACAAGTGATAATAATACTGAATGGTTAACTATAGAACAATTAAAAGATTTAGTAGAAGAAATGTAGTCACAGACTGCATTTTTTCTTTCGGGGAGTGAAAAGGAATGCGTGATACATATTTACCGTATGGACAGCAATGGTTAGATGAAGAGGATATAAAAGCTGTTGTGAACGTATTAAAAGGTAGTTTTTTAACAACAGGCCCAACAATTGCAGAATTCGAAGAATGCATGGCAGAATATGTTGGCTCTAAATATGCGGTAGCATTTTCAAATGGGACGGCAGCGCTACATGGAGCATGCTTTGTTGCGGGTATTGGTGAAGGTGATGAAGTTATAACTACACCAATCACTTTTGCAGCAAGTGCAAATTGTGTACGCTATGTAGGTGGCACAGTTGTATTTGCAGATATTAAAGAAGATACGTATAACATTGATCCTTTGGAAATTGAAAAGAAAATTACACCTAATACAAAAGCAATTATTCCTGTTCATTTTACAGGTCAGCCTGTTCAGTTAGCAGAAATACATGCTATTGCAAAAAAACATAACTTAATTGTCATTGAGGATGCGGCACACGCACTAGGAGCTGAGTATAAAGGAGAAAAAATTGGTGCCTTTAGTGATATGACAATGTTTAGCTTTCATCCTGTAAAGCATGTTACCACAGGTGAGGGTGGCATTATAACAACAAATAATGAAGATTTGTATAAAAAACTCTTACAATTTCGTTCTCATGGAATAACAAGAGAGGCAAGTAATCTTGCGAAAAATGATGGTCCTTGGTATTATGATATGCAATTTTTAGGATTCAATTATCGAATGACAGATATTCAAGCTGCTCTAGGCATTAGTCAAATCAGGAAGTTAGATAAATTTGTAGCACGTCGCCGTGAAATTGCCCAACTATATAATGAAGCGTTTAAGAATAATGAATGTTTATTTATACCAACTCAACAATTAGATGGAGTTTCAAGTTGGCACCTTTATATCATTAAATTAAATCTGGAAAACATCAGCGCAACTCGGAAAGAAATATTTGAGGCATTATTAGCTCAAAATATTGGTGTGAATGTCCACTACATACCAGTACACACTTTGTCATATTATCAGGAGTTGGGGTACGCCAAGGGGTCTATGCCTAAAGCAGAAGAACTATATGAAGCAATTATTACCTTACCATTATTCCCAAAAATGTCGAATGAGGATGCAAAGGATGTAATTAATTCGGTGATTATGGAATTAGAAAAGGTGAAAAAATGAGAATTGTAGCAATAATTCAGGCAAGAATGGGTTCAACTCGTCTACCTGGGAAAATCTTGAAAAAAGTGAATGGTAGACCTTTATTATCATATCAATTAGAGCGTTTACAGCAAAGTAATCATATCAATGATTTAGTAATAGCAACTACCTTGAATGAAAAAGATGATTTAATAGTAGAGTTTTGCAAGAAAAATAATATTTTGTGGTTTAGAGGGTCAGAAAAAGATGTATTGGCTAGATATTATGAGACAGCTAAAACATTTAAAGCAGATGCAATTGTCCGAATTACTTCAGATTGCCCGATAATTGATGTGCAAGTGGTTGATAAAACAATACAATACTTTGTAGATAATAATTATGAATATGTATCAAATACGGTTGATAGAACTTATCCAAGGGGTTTAGATACAGAAGCATTTACGTTTGAAGCTTTAGAAAAAGCTTATAAGGAAGCTGTAATGGAAAGGGATCGTGAACATGTAACGTCTTATTTTTATACGAATCCTGATGTTTTTAAAATAAGTAGTGTCCGAAATGAAACGGATTATAGTAAATATAGATGGACAGTGGATACAGAGGAAGATTTTCAGCTAATTAAAAATATAATAGAAAAGCTGTATAATTGTAATCCCAATTTTACCTTCCATGATACAGTGAAACTTATGGAAGCGAATCCAGATTGGTTTTATATTAACACTCACATTGAACAAAAGAAGTTATAGGTGAAGGTATGGATACAATAATAAGAGTGGATGCCTCAGTTGAAATTGGTACTGGACATGTGATGCGTTGTTTAACATTGGCGCACAAGCTAAAAAAAGATGGTCAACAGGTAGCCTTTATTTGTAGAGGTGCAATGGGTGAATGTGTAACATTAATAGAACAACAAGGGTTTGTTGTTTATAATTTACCGCCTTGTGATGGTTCTCTATGGAACTTTGTAGCTGAATACTGGGAAAAAGATGCTTATGAGACAATTGAGATTTTAAAACAATATGCGGTGAAAAAGCTGATTATCGATCATTACTCAATTGATATTAAATGGGAACAATTAGTCCGACCTTTTGTTAAGAGTATAATGGTTATTGATGACTTGGCAAATCGTAACCATGACTGTGATATATTACTGGATCAAAATTTCTATTTAGATATGGACACAAGGTACAAAGGGTTAGTTCCTTCTTCTACTAAAATGCTACTAGGGCCAAGCCATGCTTTGTTAAGAGATGAGTTTATAGAAGCGAGAAATCATATAAAACCCTTTAATGGAAGAGTTGAGCGCTTATTCATTTTCTTTGGTGGTAGTGATCCAACGAATGAAACAGAGAAAGTTCTTTTGGCAATTAAGTCTATTATAGACCAATATAAATTAGTTGTAGATGTAGTTGTAGGAAACTCAAATCCAAATAAATTGAAAATTAAACAACTATGTGACGAAATTGAAAATACTCATTATCATTGCCAAGTGAATAATATTGCGGAATTAATGGCACAAGCCGATTTAGCAATTGGCGGGGGTGGGTCGACGACTTGGGAAAGAATATTCTTAAAACTACCTACACTTGTAATTGCAGTTGCAGAAAATCAAGTTGAAATTGCAAAAGCTACTCATATTAAAGGAGCTTGTATTTATTTGGGGCTGAGCAAGAAAATCTTGATAAATGATATTCAGAATAGTGTTGATAAAACGCTCAAATCAAACATGACAATTTATAATATGATATCCAATATGCGTTTTTTCATTTAATGGAGGTGTAATAACTAATGAAGATATTATTTTTAGGACCTTATCGTGAGGATTTTTGTAATAAGTTACAAGTGAATAATGATGATGAAGTTTATAGAACTGAGGAAAAAATATCACTAGAATATGTAAAATTAAATAAATTTGATGTAATAATAAGTTATGGATATAGACATATTATTTGTAAAGATATTATTAATTATTTACATAATAGAATAATTAATTTGCACATATCCTATTTGCCATGGAATAGAGGAGCGGATCCGAATTTTTGGAGCTTTATAGAAGATACAATAAAAGGTGTAACAATTCATTTAGTTGATGAGGGTATCGATACAGGAAATATAATTATTCAAAAAGAAGTTACTTTTAGAGGAGATATTACTTTACGTGAAAGTTATAAAATCTTAATAGATGAAATTGAAAAACTCTTTTTTGAATATTGGACAACTATAAGATCTGGCGATTTTACAACAATGTCACAAAGTATTAAAGAAGGAAGTATCCATTATAAAAAAGATAGAGATAAATATAATGGATTATTAATAAATGGTTGGGATACACCTGTATCTAAGTTAAAAGAAATGAGGAATTAATATGGATATTTCATTATTAAACAATTCAACAAAACCATTTATAATTGCTGAAATGTCAGGGAATCATAATCAATCACTGGATCGAGCATTAGAGATTGTAGAAGCAGCTGCAGCTTCTGGGGCACAAGCTTTAAAAATACAAACATATACAGCAGATACATTAACTCTTAATGTAGACTCACCTGATTTTTTGATTAGTGATTCGGAGAGTTTATGGAAAGATAAGAAGCTATATGACCTTTATAATGAGGCATATACTCCTTGGGAGTGGCATAAACCAATTTTCGATCGTGCAAAGGAATTGGGGATGATTGCCTTTAGCACGCCATTTGATGAAACAGCTGTTGATTTTTTAGAGGAATTAGAAGTGCCTCTCTATAAAATTGCTTCCTTTGAGAATACTGATTTACCACTTATCAAAAAAGTTGCTGCAACTGGTAAACCAATGATTATATCCACTGGTATGGCGACATTGGCGGAATTAGATGAATTAGTACGGACAGCAAAAGAAGCTGGCTGCAAAGACTTAGTATTACTAAAATGTACAAGTACATACCCTGCAACACCTGAAAACACAAATATATTAACAATCCCACATATGAAACATTTATTTGAAGATGTCCAAATTGGATTATCTGACCATACACTTGGAATAGGTGTGGCTGTAGCAAGTGTTGCACTAGGGGCAACAGTCATAGAAAAACATTTTACATTGGACCGAGCCGATGGTGGTGTTGATGCAGCATTTTCAATGGAACCAGCTGAAATGAAGGCACTTGTAGATGAGACTGAACGAGCTTGGATAGCTATGGGAAAAGTTACTTATGGTCCAACAGAAAAAGAAAAAGCTTCTTTAAAATTCCGTCGTTCAATTTATGTATCCAAAGATATAAAAGCTGGAGAGCAATTTACAAAAGAAAATATAAAAATTGTACGTCCGGGATATGGTTTAGAACCCAAGTATTTCAATCACATACTTAAAAAAAAAGCAAGAAAAGATTATATTGTGGGTTCACCATTAAAATTTGAGGATTTATAAAAAAGCTCAAACTCCTTCTAATTATAATACAAAAATAAATATGAACATTTATGTAATAGATAATTATATGAGTGTAGTATATAGGATGTGGAAAAATGTGAGACCTATATTAATACCTGAATATTTAAATGAATTTAATTGTATAGGTAGTGCTTGTGAAGATACCTGTTGTGCTGGATGGAATATTGCAGTTGAAAAGAAAACATACCAAACATACCGTAAAGTGAGTCAGCCAGAGATGGCAGAAAAATTACTGAAATATGTAAAAAGAAATCGTAAAGAACATGATGATGCTAATTATGCAAAGTTTATCTTAGACGAAAATAAAAAGTGCCATATGATGTTAGATGATGGGTTATGTAGTATTCATAAAGAATTAGGAGAAGAATTTTTATGTAATACATGTGCCATTTATCCAAGGCATCTTACACGAGTTGGTAATGTAACAGAAAAAAGTTTAACATTGTCTTGCCCAGAAGCCGCAAGAGTTATTCTATTGCGTAAAGAAGGGATTGGTTTTATTGAGGCAGAAGAGCCCAAAAATACGCGAGGCCTAATGAATAAAGAGCTGATATTAGAAAAATATCCCTATTTTTGGGATTTGCGAGTTTTTTCAATCCAACTTCTTCAAAGTAGACAACAGCCAATAGAAATACGTTTAATTGTTTTAGGATTATTTATACAAAAAATTGAACAATTGAAGCCGAGTGAGTTGGGTCAACAGTTGCCACTCATAATGCAGGATTATTTAAATCGTTTAAATAATAAAGAATTTATTGATTCATTAAAGGAAATTAAGGGGAATCTAAATTTTCAGCTTAATTTAGCACGAGCTCTACTTCGTTTGCGAATTACAAGTGGTATAGCTTCAGAAAAATATATAACTGTACTCCAACAGTTAATAGAAGGCTTAGCATTGGAAGAGAATGATGAAAAAGAAGTACAGGATATAGAAAACACAATTACGAAATATCGAGACTCCTATACCCATATATATGAACCATTTATTAGTAATCATGAATATATGTTTGAAAATTATATTGTGAATTATGTATTTAAAAACTTATTCCCATATGATTATCAAACATTATTTGAAAGTTATATGATGCTTGTTGTCAATTTTACGCTAATTAAGTTGCATTTAATTGGCATGGCCGCTAAACAACAACGATTAACACAAGAAATGTTTATTGAATGTGTCCAACAGCTTGCGAAGGTAATTGAACATACCCCTTCATATTTGCAAGATGTAAAGGAAGGTATGGTGGAATTAGGCTATACGACTATGGGACATATGTTTGTCATGATTAGTAAGTAGAGCTACCAAAATTGAATATAAAAAAGATTTAAGGAAGCCCCTTTTTCAGGTAAATACCATCTGAATAAGGGGTTTTTGTGAGAAAGGCATTATCAAAACTAGTTTACTGTAAAAAGGTGAAACATTCCTAAAAACTTCCGATATTAAATATAAGAATAAGAAAAGTTTAGGAGGTTACATATTATGCGTATTGCAGCTCAAGGACAATCTACAGATGTAGGAACTGCAGCGTCGTCTACTGTTGCGAAGAAAACAGTAAAAGAGGAAACTACGATGACGACTACTAGTAAAGCTCAATTAGTAACGCAATCACAAGTAGAAAATCTACCTACTGCTGACGTACAAGAAATATCTAAAGAGAAGCTGCAACATGCAGTAGACACTGTGAATGAATTTTTGCAAATCAATCATAATGCTTCTAAATTTGTGTTACATGACGGTTTAGATCGATATTTTGTACAAGTTGTTGATACCCAAACAGAAGAAGTCGTAAAAGAGATCCCTCCCAAAAAACTTTTAGATGCATATTATGAGATGCAAAAGTTATTAGGGATGATCGTGGACGAAAAAATATAAGAATATTTAGGAGGAAATATAATGGTAAATAGAATCGGCGGTTTAGCTTCAGGAATGGATATAGATGCACTCGTAAAAAAATTAATGAATGCGGAAAGAGCACCGTTAAACAAGTTATATCAAAAGAAACAAACGTACGAGTGGCAACGTGATGCATACCGAGGTGTTAATACAAAATTAAAAACATTTGATACTTATATTTCAGATAATCTAGTATTAAAAAGTCTCATTTCTAAAACTGCAGCTAGTTCCAATTCTAACTTAGTAACTGCAACTGCAACAGGAAGTGCTGCGGGAACACTGTCAATTGAGGGTGTTTCTCAATTAGCTACAGCAGCTCGTAAAGTTGGTGATCAGGTGAATGCTGTAGGAACAACGAAAATGTCTGATTTAGGAGCAACAGGAACTATAGAATTTAAAGCCATCCAAACTAACGGCAAATTAGCAAGTGAAGCAACAAAGATTGAAATTACTTCTGATATGACAGTTGATCAATTTATTAGTAAAGTGAATTCTAGTAATGCAGGAATTAGTGCTGTATTTGAAAATGGTCGATTCTCCTTTACTGCCAAAAACACTGGTGATGTTAAAGGTGATGATGAAATCAAAGTTGTAGGTGGTTTAGATATTTTCAACAAGTTAGGGTTTGCTGATCCTAATAAAGTTCAAAATACAGAAGGAAAAAATGCTATTTTCACTGTGAATGGCATAGCTACAGAAAGAACAACAAATACATTTACTATTTCAGGCTATAATGTAACGCTAAAAGATACATTTAATGGCCTCCAAACGATTGCAGATAAATATAAGGCTGCTGTGGAAGAATTAAAAAATGCTACTACCAATTTAGCAAATAAGCAAGCAAATCTTATTACAAAACAAAATGCTTATGGTGCTAGTGATATTAATAGTTATACAGCTAACCATGAAACTGCGTATAAAAACGCTTTTGGTAATACTTTATCTTTGTCACAACAAGTGCAATATAACAAACTAGGAAATGATGCATGGAGAAATTTATCAACAGATGAAATAAATTACATTAAAAACCAATCATCTGCACAAGGTATTAAAGATAATCTAGATGGAAGCTCTTTAAGTGATGAAAGCAAAGCGAAATTAAAGGATTTATCTAATGATGTGTTAGATGTTCTATTTTCAAACAAAGATCAGCTTACAGATTTTAAAGCTCAAGCGGAATACGAAAAATATGGTGTAAAATTAAAAGATTTTGATCAAAATGCCATCGATGCATTAAAACGATTCTCATATAACAGCAGTGATTCAATTGAAAAAATTCATAAAGATATAGATGATAATCCTGAGTTTACAAAGGAAGTCAAAGATGCGCTAAAATCTTTAAGTAAAGATGATTTAACTAATTTAATAGCAACAGATTCGGCAACTTTGAAAACTTATCAAGAAAAAGCTCAGGCTGTCGATTTCAAACAAAAATATAGTCAGTTAGGCGATGCGTTAATTAAAGAGTTGCAAGAAGGTACTAAAAAGGTTGAGGATTTAACAGAAAAACAAAAAGAGATTTGGAATAGCTTATCACCAGAAAAAAAAGGTCAATTTTATGATTTAGCCGATCAAAATATTAAGCGCTCCGAGTATTTAACTGCAGTTGCTGAAGAAAAAGCAGCTCAAACTCGTTTAACAGAGGCCACTAATACCGAAAAAGCAGCAACAGCAGATGCAACTGCAGCAGATATTTTAAAGGATGATGGTAGTGGCGGTAAAGTAGTTGACGAGGATAAAGTAAATGCTGCTCCACAAGCACAAGCGGTCACTATGACTTCCACAACAGATGTGGATGACATCATGGCTAAAATTAAGGAATTTGTCACTACTTATAACGGTTTTATCAAAGATTTAAATGATCAAACGAAAGAAACAAAATATCGTGATTATACACCGTTGACTAGTGAACAAAGAGAAGAGATGTCAGAAAGTGAGATTAAACTTTGGGAAGAAAAAGCGAAGAGTGGGTTATTAAGAGGTGACACTCTTATTCGTGAAGGGCTTGCAGGTATGCGTTCTTTAGTATACCAATCAAATCCTGGTATTGACTCAAAATATAATTCCCTCTTTAGTATTGGGATTACAACATCAAAAAATTATAATGATGGCGGTACTTTAGAAATTGATGAAGCAAAATTACGAAAAGTATTGGAAGAAGATCCTGATGCAGTTGAAAAACTCTTTAAAAATAGTGAAGGTAAAAAGGATGATGTCGTAGACGGAAAAACAGTCGATACACGCGGTTATTTAGATAAACTTCGTGGATCGATGAAAACTTTTGAAATTACTATTGAAAAAAAAGCAGGCCGCTCTACGATGACCGACGCTCAATATGCAATTGGAAAAAATTTAGTGGATACAGAAAGTCGAATCAGTACTTGGAAAAGAAAACTAGAGGATATAGAAGCACGATACTGGAAACAATTCACAGCAATGGAGCAAGCTATTAATAAAGCAAATCAACAATCAAGCATGTTCATGCAGGGCTAAGGATTTCTTTATTAGATAGGAGAGTATAATGTATCAAACAGATCAACTATTACAGGTGTCTGCCAATCTATTTAAGCATTTAGGTGACATTCCAAATGGTGAAGAACGTGACGAATATATTGAAACAATTAATACCATGTTGGACAAGCGTGAAACAATTATTAAAGGCTTGAAACAAGAAGGTTTTCAATTCGATGAACAAAATCGTATTCATCGTACTCTGTTAGAGTTAGATAAGGGCATAAAACAACGATTAGCAGCTGTTATGGATGCAGTTAAGCAAGACATGGCAAACCTACAAAAAACGAAAAAAAGTGAACAGCAATATTTCAACCCTTACTCCAATGTTCGTGTGATGGACGGAATGTATTACGACAAAAAGAATTGACCTTTTATCTTCATTCAGTGTGGTGGAAGCCGCAAGCTGAATGAAGATAAGGCCCAGGCGTATGTCAAGGATTTTTAAAAGAAGTGAATTGTGCTATCACAATTCAAAATCCCGACACAATTACGCTTGGGCGTAATTGATCAAATAGCTTTTCTTCGGAAAATGGTTTAAACTAGTAAATAAGTAACCTTTCAAAGGAGTTGTCCTTTATTGGCAGCAAATTTAACAGCACAAAATGCGTACAAACAAAATAGTGTAACCACTGCTTCTCCAGGAGAGCTGACGTTAATGCTTTATAATGGATGTTTAAAATTCTTGAATAAGGCGAAACAAGCTATTCAAGAAAAAAATATCCAAGAAAAAAATACAAATCTTATTAAGGCACAGGCAATTATAAGTGAATTAATGGCAACGCTTAATATGGATATTGAGATTTCGAAACAAATGCTACCTCTTTACGAATATATGAATCATCGTCTAGTCGAGGCAAACATTCAAAATGATGTAGCCATTATTGAAGAAGTAGAAGGATTAGTGACGGAATTCCGCGATACGTGGAAGGAAGTTATTCGCATTAATCGACAACAGCAATTTGGTCAGGGAAACAGCGGACAAATTTAGACACTATTAGAGACCATCCACCAAGATGGTCTCTTTTCTTTAAGACAGAATCATCTGTTAGAAATTATCACTAAATAGTCATAAAATAGGCTGTTCAACGGTAAAATATGTTACTTATTCCCCTAGCTGTAAGATGGGCATCGTGTCATAATCAAAGCAATATAAATGTTTAACAATATACTGGGGTGGGAATATGATTTTTAAGCGTCAAGAAGGTTTCCGATTTAAATTTGAGGAGCCTGTTCAAATAACTTTTGCTGTTTATGAAAATGGGCGAGTTAATCATGGGCAGACGGCAATGGCTGAATTGCTGGATATTAGTCCGCGTGGGTTAAAGATGTATACGGAAGTGGATTTAGGTGTGAATCCCCCACCATTGGATATCCATTTTGTGCTTGATACGCAAGAGGTACGGGCTTATGGTGAAGTGATTTGGAGTCGTCCATTTGGTAGTGGTAAGCAATATGGCGTTTATTTTAATGATCAAGGTCGTGTTGAAGAGTTGATTGTAGATGAATTAAAGCTACGACGCAAAAAAGAAGCGGCAGAAATAAAAAAGCAAAGCCAATATTAATTTTATAAAAGTTTTTTGTAAAATAAAGAATTATTTTAGAGGAATTTCACACACTTGTGTAGAAATAGATAGTATAGCAGTTATAAAGGAGGAGTTTACATGTTAAACTTTAACATTCGTGGTGAAAATATTGAGGTAACTCCAGCTATTCGAGAGTATGTTGAGAATAAAATCGAAAAAGTTGAACGTTATTTTAACGAAGATGTTAACGCCAATGCTAACGTAAATTTAAAGGTTTATAATGACAAGCAAACAAAAGTGGAAGTTACAATCCCAATGAAGAACTTAACTCTTCGTGCTGAAGAGCGTCATAATGATATGTATGCTGCGGTTGATCTCATTGTTGATAAATTAGAGCGTCAGATTCGTAAGCATAAAACGAAAGTAAACCGTAAATTCCGTGAGCGTGAAGGGGCAGGCCTTTATTTTGCTACTACTCAAGCAGTCGCTGATACGACTTTGGATGAAGAAGAATACTCCATTGTACGTACCAAGCAATTTGATTTAAAACCGATGGATCAGGAAGAGGCTGTATTACAAATGAATATGTTAGGGCATGATTTCTATGTCTTTACAGATGCTGAATCAAACGGCACAAATATTGTGTATAAACGTAAAGACGGAAAATATGGCTTAATTGAAACAACTTAAACTTCATGATGACAAAGGCTCTCGCGATGGCGAGAGTCTTTTTTGTATGACTTTCTCATGCAAGTAGGGTGACTGTTTGCATGAAACTGTTACACAATGGTAAAATGAAAGTTGAATCTATATAGGAAGTGAAAAACATTCATGGCAAACCTATTAAATAAATTATTTGATTTCAATAAACGTGAGTTAAAAAAATTAGAAAAAATCGCTGACCAGGTTGAGGGATTCGCTTCTCAAATGGAACAGCTTTCAGATGAACAATTACAAGCGAAAACAGAAGAGTTTAAAAAGCGTTATGCGGATGGGGAGCAGTTAGAGTCTATTCGTGCGGAGGCTTTTGCTGTTTGTCGCGAAGCGTCGAAACGTGTGTTAGAGATGTATCCGTTCCGTGTCCAAATCATGGGGGCTGCTTCTCTTGATGAAGGTAACATTTCAGAGATGAAGACCGGTGAAGGTAAAACGTTAACAGCTACGATGGCGGTTTATTTAAATGCGATTACTGGTAAAGGTGTGCATGTTGTCACAGTCAATGAATATTTGGCTAGTCGTGACGCTGCTGAGATGGGACAGCTGTATAATTTCTTAGGTCTTACAGTAGGTTTAAATTTAAATAGCCTGTCAAAAGAAGAGAAGCGTGCGGCCTATGAAGCGGATATCACTTATAGTACAAACAATGAATTAGGATTTGACTATTTGCGTGATAATATGGTGCTTTATAAAGAGGAGCGTGTTCAACGCCCACTTCACTATGCTGTCATCGATGAGGTTGACTCGATTTTAATTGATGAGGCACGTACGCCATTAATCATTTCCGGTCAGGCTGGGAAATCAGCACAGTTGTATAAACAGTCTAATGCGTTTGTACGTATGTTAAGTGCAGAAACAGATTACACATACGAAGAGTCAACAAAAGGTGTTACATTAACAGATGCTGGTGTGGAAAAGGCGGAGAAAGCATTCGGCATTGACAATTTGTTTGATTTAACACATGTCCGCTTAAATCATGCGATTAACCAATCGTTAAAGGCACATGTGAGTATGCATAATGATGTCGATTATGTTGTCCAAGATGGCGAAATTGTGATTGTTGATGGCTTTACTGGTCGTTTAATGAAGGGGCGCCGATATTCGGATGGCCTCCACCAAGCTATTGAAGCAAAAGAAGGCGTTGAGATTCAAAATGAATCAATGACAATGGCTACCATTACATTCCAAAACTATTTCCGTATGTACCAAAAGCTTGCGGGAATGACAGGTACAGCGAAAACTGAGGAAGAAGAGTTCCGCAATATTTACAATATGAGCGTTATTGCGATTCCTACGAATAAGCCCATTGCTCGTGATGACCGTCCAGATTTAATTTTTGCTTCTATGGAAGGGAAATATAAAGCGGTGGCGGCTGATATTGCAGAGCGCCATAAGGCAGGACAGCCTGTTCTTGTTGGTACGGTTGCGATTGAAACATCTGAAATTATTTCGCAATTGCTTGATAAACATAAAATCCCTCATAATGTACTGAATGCGAAAAACCATGAACGTGAGGCAGAAATTATTGCGAATGCTGGTACAAAGGGTGCTGTAACGATTGCCACAAATATGGCGGGGCGTGGTACCGATATTAAACCTGGTGAAGGTGTTTTAGAAATTGGCGGGTTAGCGGTAATTGGTACAGAGAGACATGAATCCCGTCGTATTGATAACCAGCTACGTGGACGTTCTGGTCGTCAAGGGAATCCAGGGGTGACACAATTTTATTTATCACTAGAAGATGATTTAATGCGTCGTTTCGGTTCAGATAATATGAAGTCTATGATGATGCGTTTAGGAATGGACGATACACAGCCATTGCAATCAAAAGTTGTGTCGAGAGCTGTAGAATCAGCGCAGAAACGTGTCGAAGGTAATAACTTTGATGCTCGTAAGCGTTTATTACAATATGATGATGTTCTCCGTCAGCAACGTGAGATTATTTATAAAGAGCGTTATGATGTGCTAGAAACAGAAAATATGCGTGTGCTTGTGGAATCGATGATTCAAGAGACGATCGATAATGTTGTCGGACTCTATACACAAGGGGAGCAAAAAGATTGGAATCTGAAGGCTATTGATGATTTTGTGGCTGCTAACTTGCTAGAGGAAGGTCAACTAAAAGTAGCTGATTTCCAAGGCAAATCTGCTGAAGACATTAATCAATTGATTTCAGAAGCTGTTCATGCTCGATATGATGAAAAAGAAGCAGAGCTTACTCCAGAGCGTATGCGTGAGTTTGAAAAAGTTATTTTATTACGTTCTATTGATACAAAATGGATCGATCATATTGATGCAATGGATCAACTTCGTCAAGGTATCCATCTGCGTGCATACGGTCAAAATGATCCACTTCGTGAATATCAACAAGAAGGTTTTGCGATGTTCGAAGATATGGTTGCTTCCATTCGCGAGGATGTTGCGAAGTATGCAATGAAGGCAGAAATTCGCAGTAATCTTGAGCGTGAAGAGGTGGCGAAAGGTCAGGCTGTTAATCCGAAGGAAGAAGGCGGTCCTGCTCCGAAAAAGCAACCAGTTCGTAAAGCTGAAAATGTTGGACGTAATGATTTATGTCCGTGTGGAAGCGGTAAGAAGTTTAAAAACTGTCATGGCGCAGCTCAATAATATAAAGGGAAAAGGTCATTTTAACTGTGTGTTGAAATGATCTTTTTTTTATAAATAAATAAATTTTTGTTATAAAAGTCAGAATTTATAGACAATAGTAAAATATGGGTATACAATAGCTGTAATATTAGGGATTTAGTTTTAGAGAATACTTCTATTATTACCTAATAATTAGGTGGGTTGAAAACAAAGAATTAAGAGTGACAAAAGATTAAAGATGGGGTGGGAGAAATGTGGGTGGAAATAGAGTTTTCCAAGCAATTTCGACTTGTAGAAAAAAGCGGGAATGTACGGACATTTGTATATTCTTTTTTTATTTAGGCTGAAAACATAAGTGCATAAAGGGGGAATAATGATGCATAAGAAGGATATTATGAGTAGTGAAACTATGCTGTATATGCCTGTGTATGATTCCTTTGGAAATTTATGTACTCGGGTAATGGAAAAAAGTAAAGATTATATTTCTAAAATACCGCCGACAAAGTTAATGGACTATAATCTGCGTTATTATGGTTCTAGCTTAAGAGGGGCTTTTGATGGATCAAAAATGATTTTAGGTAAGCTTAATAAAAACCCAATCGTTGTGGATGAGCGAGGTAATATTTTATGGTTTCCGAGCAAGTCGCCTCTACATCCGGAATGTATATGGTTTGCTGTCCATCATATTGATGAGTATATCTCTGTGGATAAAAAGAGTACAAAGATAATCTTTACGAATGGGCAGGAAATTATTGTAGATGTTAGTGTCAAAACGATAGAGTATCGTATTCAACGGGCATTTTTATTAAAATATAGATTAGAGAGAAGGACGAAGCATTTACTTGTTCAATATGATCGTGTGAAAGTATTTCAACGTTTTACGCTTGATATGCTTGAGGACGAGACTTAGGATCGTGTATTTATGTATGTTTTCCTCTGTAAAAACGTTATAATAAAAAGATACGGAGCTTTCACACTATGCTCCATTACAAACGTTCGGAGGATTTTACAATGATAGAATTAGCAGATGTACGCAATGTGTTAGATACTACAGCCAAAAAATTGGTGGACTTCAGGGGGTCTCTTTGACTTAGAAAACAAAGAGGCACGTATACAGGAGTTAGATGAAATGATGCTAGAGCCAGGGTTCTGGGATGATCAGCAAGGTGCACAGGTGATCATTAATGAGGGTAATGGCTTAAAAGCAATCGTTAATGAATATAAAGAATTAGAAGAAACACATGAGAATTTAGATATGACATTGGAGCTTTTACGTGAAGAGCCAGATGAAGAATTGCAGGAAGAATTGGGAAAAGAGTTGGTGGAATTCCAACAAAAAATGGCTGATTTTGAGCTGCAATTATTATTGAGCGGTCCATACGATCAAAACAATGCCATTTTAGAATTGCACCCAGGAGCAGGGGGAACAGAGTCACAAGACTGGGGTTCTATGCTTTTACGTATGTATACACGATGGGCTGAGAAGCGTGGCTTTAAAGTGGAGACAATGGATTATCTTCCTGGTGATGAAGCAGGGATTAAATCTGTAACCATTTCGATTAAGGGGCATAATGCTTTCGGTTATTTACAGGCCGAAAAAGGTGTCCATCGCCTAGTACGTATTTCACCATTTGATTCTTCAGGACGTCGTCATACTTCTTTCGTTTCTTGTGATGTTATGCCAGAGTTTGACGAGAATATTGAAATTGATATTCGCACAGAAGATTTGAAAATTGATACGTATCGTGCGACAGGTGCGGGTGGTCAGCACATCAATACAACAGATTCAGCTGTTCGTATTACACACATCCCGACTGGCACGGTTGTACAATGCCAAGCAGAACGTTCACAAATTAAAAACCGTGAAAAAGCGATGGCTATGTTAAAAGGGAAATTATATCAATTAGAGCTAGAGAAGCAACAGGCGCAGCTTGATGAGATCCGTGGTGAACAAAAGGACATTGGCTGGGGCTCGCAAATTCGCTCTTATGTATTCCATCCATACTCTATGGTAAAAGATCATCGTACCAATGAAGAAACAGGGAATGTCGGAGCGGTAATGGACGGCGATTTAGATCCGTTTATTAATGCGTACTTACGTTCAAAAATTAATTAATATCCATCCCCCAAGAGTTAATCTTGGGGGATTCTTGTAGTTAAAAGGGTGGATGATAGGGGGAGTCTTGACTAAGCTGTTTTCGTTCGTTCATATAATGTTTATAGAGCATTGATGCATTTACAAACTGCTTACTAATAGAAGCATATTGAATAGGTAGCTCAATCTTTTTATCATTTTTTAATGTGACAACACATCCTGTTTTACTAGGTGTAATGTTAGTAATAGCATGGAGTCCTATCCATATATTATGAATTGAATTCGGTGAATAGGTTGGTAGAAAAATGCAAGGAAACCCATAATCAAAAGCCACAACTATTGGTAGCTTATGTTGATTACCAAAAAAACGTTTAGCAGATTGCTTGGCAGCTTCATAGGTGGAGCCTAATGATATACAGGATTTTCTTAGTACATGCATCGGTTTCCGAGTAACAATTAGCTCATTATGTTTGTCAATAACATGAGTAAAAATTTTAGCGTCATGCTGAATAGGTTGTAGCAAGTAAGTGTTAAAGGAAATTAAATAGCCATTAACAAATTTGGTAGTCATAGTGAAAGTGCCTCCCTTTTCTATTGATAATCGTAGTGTAGTACATAATATGAATTTCAAAAAATATACAAAATAATGGAACAAGGCTTATAAATGAATGAAATGCTTAGAGAGTTTGCTTTAAACTTCACGAGTTTAGTAGCTAATTCAAGTTATTTTCAAATCGTAAGCATTGCTTTTTAATTTCAATTTTCATATAATTTAGAAAAGGATCGGGGTGAGATCGTTGGATAAATATTATTCGTACACAGATTTTCTAAAAGCCGTTGGTCATTCAAAAAAAGTTGATGAGGCAGAGAGATTATTAAACGAGATTTATTTAGATTTATTTTTAAATCGTATCCAGCGTATGCATCGACAAGAGCAGCTCATAGTTCTGATAGATAGAGCGCTCGATGATAAAGATGAAAACGCATTTTATCAATACGCAACCGAACTAAACTCCTTGCATCAAACAGAAGATGAATCATACTAATTATTCCGCTCTCCGCGTCTATGGAGAGCGGGATTTTTGTTTTTGGAAATGATAGAGTGGGTGGGGTCCAATGCACTCAATTTATGAAATTGCACTAAAAATGAGAAACGAGAAATTGCGACTACCATTCTATAATTGACTAATGAATAGATAAAGCTTGAAAACCTGTTGAAACGGCTATGATGAAAGTAGAAGGTTGATGGGCCATCTTCCATTTTTAGGGATAGAAAAAAATTTTACAAACATTCGTTCGTTAAATGTTCGATATTTTAATATTGCTATGCTAAAATATATGTACAAATTGGAAAGAAAGGACGGGGACAGGTGTGCAAACTTTTGATTTACAAGCGCCATATCAGCCTAATGGGGACCAGCCACAGGCAATTGCGGAATTAGTGGAGGGTGTGAAGGCAGGCAAGCGTCATCAAACGTTACTAGGTGCTACAGGAACTGGAAAAACGTTTACGATTTCTAATGTCATCCAGCAGGTTAAAAAACCGACACTCATTATGGCACACAATAAAACATTGGCGGGCCAATTATATAGTGAGTTCAAAGAGTTCTTTCCAAATAACGCTGTAGAATATTTTGTTAGTTACTATGATTACTACCAACCAGAAGCCTATGTACCGCAGACAGATACTTATATAGAAAAGGATTCTAGCATTAACGATGAAATTGATAAGCTGCGCCACTCTGCAACTTCGGCATTATTTGAGCGTGATGATGTCATTATTATTGCATCTGTATCCTGTATTTACGGTCTTGGTTCTCCAGAAGAATATCGTGAAATGGTTGTATCGATTCGCACAGGTATGGAAATTGAACGTAATCAGTTACTGCGCAAACTTGTAGATGTTCAATATGAGCGCAATGATGTTAGTTTTACACGTGGAACGTTTCGGGTACGAGGAGATGTAGTTGAAATTTTCCCAGCCTCACGTGATGAACATTGTATTCGTGTCGAATTTTTTGGGGATGAAATTGATCGTATCCGTGAAGTAGATGCTTTAACTGGAGAAATATTATCAGATCGAGAGCATGTTGCTATTTTTCCAGCATCCCACTTCGTTACACGAGAAGAAAAAATGCGAAAAGCAATTGAAAATATCGAAAAAGAATTAGAAGATCGTTTGGCATTATTGCGTGCCGAGGATAAATTGTTGGAGGCTCAACGTCTAGAGCAACGAACGCGTTATGATTTAGAAATGATGCGTGAAATGGGCTTTTGTTCGGGGATTGAGAACTATTCCCGTCACTTAACTTTACGTGAAGCAGGTGCTACTCCTTATACTTTGCTTGATTATTTCCCTGAGGACTTTTTACTTGTAGTAGATGAAAGTCACGTAACTCTCCCACAGGTACGAGGGATGTATAACGGTGACCAAGCACGTAAAGGGGTACTGGTAGAACATGGTTTCCGCTTACCATCTGCTCTAGATAACCGTCCATTGCGTTTTGAAGAATACGAAGCTCGAGTACATCAAGCTATTTATGTATCTGCCACACCAGGGCCTTATGAGTTGGAGCATACACCAGAAATGATCCAGCAAATTATTCGACCTACTGGTTTATTGGATCCATTAATTGATGTCCGCCCAATTGAAGGTCAAATAGATAACTTGATTGATGAAATTCAGGATCGAATTGCACGTGATGAGCGAGTGTTAGTAACAACGCTAACGAAGAAAATGTCAGAGGATTTAACCGCCTATTTGAAGGAGATGGGCTTAAAGGTTGAATATTTGCATTCTGAGATTAAAACATTAGAGCGCATTGAGATTATCCGTGAGCTACGGAAGGGCACATACGATGTACTAATTGGCATTAACTTATTGCGAGAAGGCCTTGATATTCCTGAAGTATCACTTGTAGCCATTTTAGATGCAGATAAAGAAGGGTTCTTACGTTCAGAACGTTCACTCATTCAAACGATTGGCCGAGCTGCGCGTAATGCGAATGGTCATGTCATCATGTATGCGGATCATGTAACAGACTCGATGAAAAAGGCACTGGATGAAACAAAACGTCGTCGTGCATTGCAAATGGCATATAACGAAGAGCATGGTATTACACCTCAAACTATTAGTAAAAAAATACCAGAAGTAATTCGTGCTACACAAGTGGCAGAAGAAGAAGAATCCTATGTAACAAAGGCGACGAAGGGCAAAAAGCTGACTAAGGCAGAAAGAGAACAGCTCTTAGCTTCTCTAGAAATAGAAATGAAGGAAGCAGCAAAAGCGCTTGATTTCGAACGTGCAGCGGAGCTTAGAGATACAATATTTGAATTGAAGGTAGAAGGGTGAATGACTTGTGAAAAATACTGAAATTGTCGTGCAAGGTGCACGTGCTCATAATTTAAAAAATATTAATGTCACAATTCCACGTGATCAATTAGTCGTTTTAACAGGATTATCAGGTTCAGGTAAATCTTCACTAGCGTTTGATACGATTTATGCGGAGGGACAACGACGTTATGTCGAGTCTCTGTCCGCCTATGCTCGCCAGTTTCTTGGACAAATGGACAAACCAGATGTTGATGCAATTGAAGGATTATCGCCTGCTATTTCAATTGACCAAAAAACGACGAGTCGTAACCCACGCTCTACGGTCGGGACGGTTACAGAAATCTATGATTACTTACGTTTACTTTATGCACGTATTGGTAAGCCGATTTGTCCGAATCATGGGATAGAAATTACTTCCCAAACGATTGAGCAAATGGTGGACCGTTTATTATCTTATCCAGAAAGAACCAAGATGCAACTTCTTGCGCCAATGGTTTCTGGTCGTAAAGGAACACATGTAAAACTACTGGAAGATTTAAAAAAACAAGGCTTCGTTCGTGTGCGTATTGATGGGGATTTACGAGATTTAGATGATGCGATTGATCTTGATAAAAATAAAAAGCATTCCATTGAGGTTGTGATCGACCGTGTTGTAATGAAGGAAGGTATTGCTGCACGTTTAAGTGATTCTTTAGAGACAGCTCTTCGTTTAGCAGATGGTCGTGTTCTTGTAGATGTCATGGAGCACGAGGAATTACTGTTTAGTGAACATCATGCCTGTCCAATTTGTGGTTTTTCCATTGGAGAGCTAGAGCCACGCATGTTTTCATTTAATAGTCCATTTGGTGCTTGTCCTAGCTGTGATGGCTTAGGCTCCACACAAGAGGTGGATTTAGATTTAGTGGTGCCAGATTGGGATCGTTCCTTGTTAGAGCATGCTATTGCACCTTGGGAGCCTACAAGTTCACAGTACTATCCTCAATTATTAAAAGCAGTATGTGACCACTATGAGATTCCAATGGATGTACCAGTAAAAGATTTACCAAAGGACAAGATGGATAAAGTTTTATATGGTTCAGGCAAAGAGAAAATTCACTTCCATTATGAAAATGAGTTTGGCAATGTGCGAGACCAAATGATTGAATTTGAAGGTGTTGTGCGAAATGTAGAACGTCGTTTTAAAGAGACAACTTCAGATTATGTTCGTGAGCAGATGGAAAAATATATGGCACAACAGGCTTGTCCTTCCTGTAAGGGTTATCGTTTAAAGCCAGAAACATTGGCAGTGAAAGTTGCTGATAAGCATATTGGTGAAGTGACACAATATTCGATTCAGGAAGCCGATACATTTTTCAAAGAGCTAGATCTCACTGAAAAGGATATGCAAATTGCTCGTCTAGTTTTACGAGAAATAGAAGAAAGACTAGGCTTCCTTGTCAATGTAGGTTTAGACTATTTAACTTTAAGTCGTGCAGCAGGCACATTATCAGGTGGGGAAGCACAACGTATTCGTCTTGCTACGCAAATAGGGTCACGATTAACGGGCGTTCTCTATATTTTAGATGAACCATCGATTGGTTTGCACCAACGGGATAATGATCGTTTGATTAGCACCTTACAAAACATGCGAGATATTGGTAATACACTAATTGTGGTGGAGCATGATGAAGATACGATGCTAGCAGCTGATTATCTGATTGACGTTGGACCAGGTGCTGGTGTACATGGTGGTCAAATTGTTGCAGCTGGTACACCACAGGAAGTCATGGAAAATGATAATTCTTTAACAGGACAATATTTAAGTGGTAAAAAATTTATTCCATTGCCAGTGGAAAGACGTCAACCAAATGGTCGTAAGCTTTCGATTAAGGGTGCCAAGGAGAATAATTTACGCAATGTCAAAGTCGACGTACCACTTGGTTTATTTGTCGCAGTAACGGGTGTGTCTGGTTCAGGGAAATCTACGCTGATTAATGAAATATTATATAAATCATTGGCACAGAAGCTGAATCGTTCCAAGGTTAAACCAGGAGAACATAAAGAGGTAACTGGGATGGATGAACTTGAAAAAGTCATCGATATTGACCAATCCCCAATTGGCCGTACACCACGCTCGAATCCAGCCACTTACACGGGAGTCTTTGATGATATACGTGATGTTTTCGCTACCACAAATGAAGCAAAGGTAAGAGGCTATAAAAAAGGTCGTTTTAGCTTTAATGTCAAGGGTGGCCGCTGTGAAGCATGCCGTGGAGATGGAATAATAAAAATAGAAATGCATTTCCTCCCGGATGTGTATGTTCCTTGTGAAGTTTGTCACGGGAAACGCTATAACCGTGAAACACTTGAAGTGAAATATAAAGATAAGAGTATCGCAGATATTCTGGATATGACAATTGAAAATGCAGTAGTGTTCTTTGAAAATATTCCTAAAATCCAACGTAAGCTACAAACTATTGTAGATGTCGGCTTAGGTTATATGAAATTAGGACAACCTGCCACAACATTGTCAGGAGGAGAAGCGCAGCGTGTAAAATTAGCATCTGAATTACATCGACGTTCAACAGGGAAATCATTCTATATTCTAGATGAACCAACGACAGGCTTACATGCAGACGATATAGCGCGTTTACTTGTCGTGCTACAACGTCTTGTTGAAAATGGCGACTCCGTTTTAGTCATTGAACACAATCTAGATGTTATCAAAACAGCTGATTATCTAATCGATTTAGGTCCTGAGGGTGGAGACAAAGGTGGGACGATCATTGCAACAGGTACACCTGAAGAAGTGGCAGAAGTGCCTGGTTCTTACACAGGAAAGTATTTAAAACCAATTTTAGAACGCGACCGTATGAGAATGGATGCAGTTCTAGCAGAAGCTTCTAAATCTTAATCCTAATCATCAATGGAATGCGAAAAGCGCTACTTAATCTATAGAATTAAAGAAGATTGGAGCACATCTTTCAAGCTGACGAGAAGGAAAGCCTTGGTTGTGATAGAAAATCCATATTATTTCAATTTTGCAGTGAAACTTTTCAATTAAAGAATCGTATAAATAGTATAACGAACTGAGGGAGGCTATTTAGTTATGCAAAATGAACGTCAACGAATTTTAGAACTTGTAGAAAAAGGTACGATTTCGGCACAAGAGGCGATTACATTATTAGAGGCATTAGAGCAATCTGGCAAATCTACTCAAAATGTTATGGATGATGTGTCTAAAGAGTCACAGTCATTTTCAACTGACAAAGAGTCACTATTTGAAGAAAAGTCTAAAGATGGCGACAAGAAAAAAGAAGACTTTATGAAACATTTCCAAGATGAGATGCAAGATTTCCGTAAAGATTTAACGCAGATTGGTTCTCTTTTTATGGATATGATGAATACAGCTGTCAAAAAGGTGAAGGAATTTGATGTTGCTTCTCCATTTGGCGACAAAATTGAGTTTACACATACAGAAGAAGTGGCTGCTGCCAATGTAGAAAGCATTATCGCTGAATTACCGAATGGTAACTTTTCATTGGAATCCAGTGAGGGAGATACAATTCAAGTTATTTGCAAGGTGAAGGCACCGCTTATGAATGAAAGTGAAGAAGAAACACGCAATCACTTTTTAGAGCAATTTGTTGTGAAAGAAGATGAGCATTCACTTCGAATTTTAAGTCAATTAAAGCTTGTTCAAGTCAATGCGAAGGTACTTGTTCCAAAGGATAAACTTGAAAAGCTATCCGTCCGACTTATGAATGGTAGTGTTTCATTACAGGATACAGATGTTGAAGAATTAAAGGTGAAAACATTAAATGGTGCTATTAAAGGGACTAAGTTCAGTTTTGGGAAAGCGGAAGTAGATTCCTCTAATGGCTCCATTGAATTAACGAAGGTTCGCGGGAAAGATTTAGAAGCTGAAACTTTAAATGGTCGCGTTTATTTAGATGGCGCGTTGGATGAAGTAGAAGCTAAATCTGTAAATGGACATGTTGTGGTGACAACATGTTCAACAAATTCATCCAAAATAAAAGCTCAAACTGTTGCAGGAGCGGTTGAATTATATGTGCCTCGAACTATTTCATTAAGTGGTAAAGTGGTAACTAACTTTGGGAAAGTAGACGTCGGAATACAGGATGTTTCCAAAATGGAGTCCCAGGATCAATTCCTCTCTAAAGTTGTCCGTTTTGATAAAGAAGTGGAACATGCAAATCGCTTATTTATTGAGGGAGAATCAAAAACAGGTGCTGTTTTAATTCGCTACACAACAACAGATGAGCAGCAAGTTTAATACAAAGCATTCAGGCTGATTGCCTGGATGCTTTTTTCTTGTGAAACAGCAATCGACACCGTATGTCGTCGATTGCTGTTTTTATTGTATGTCATATTTTTAAGGATTATGGCAAGGAAAGAACGAAATAGAAGGAACTACCACGGATTGAAATGAAACTGTAATAAAAAAACAGAAATAGAGTGCTATAATAGTAAATGAAATACCTCTTACATAGTGAGAGTTTTAGGTGGTTTAATCATGATAGAAATGAAAAATGTGACAAAGAAGTACCCCAATGGCGTTGTTGCGACAAATGGTATTTCTGTAAATATAAAGCAGGGAGAATTTGTGTATGTAGTTGGCCCAAGTGGTGCAGGTAAATCTACATTTATCAAATTGATGTACCGTGAAGAAAAAGCAACGTCAGGGCAGATTATTGTTAATGGTATCGATTTAGCAACGTTAAAGAATAAGAAAGTCCCTTTTTTGCGTCGTCAACTTGGTGTTGTTTTCCAAGATTTTAAATTATTACCTCGTTTGAACGTGTATGAGAACGTAGCGTTTGCACTAGAAGTAATCGAGGAACAGCCTGATGAGATCAGACGTCGCGTTATGGAAGTTTTAGAGCTCGTTGGATTAAAGCATAAAGCCAGAATGTTTCCGAATGAGCTTTCAGGGGGAGAGCAACAACGTGTGTCCATTGCACGCTCTATCGTCAATGTACCAAAAGTTGTGATTGCGGATGAACCTACAGGAAACCTTGATCCAGAAACTTCATGGGAGATTATGAATTTATTTGAGGAAATTAATGCGCGGGGGACAACCATTGTAATGGCGACCCATAACCGTGAAATTGTCAATACGATTCGACGTCGAGTGATCGCTATTGAGGGCGGTTTAATTGTCCGTGATGAACACGGAGGTGAATACGGCTATGAAATTTAGTACAGTAAAGCGCCACTTCCGTGAAAGTATAAAGTCGCTTGGACGAAATAGCTGGATGACTATTGCGTCTGTCAGTGCAGTCACAGTTACACTTATTCTAGTTGGCGTTTTTGCGCTTATTATGATGAATTTAAATAAGGTGGCAACTGATTTAGAAAACGACGTTGAGATAAAAGTCTTAATTGATGAGACAGCAGATGAGGCCGCTGAAAAAGCACTCATTGAGAAAATTAAAAAATTACCTGGTGTCTTAGAAATGAACTACTCAACTAAGGAAGATGAGTTAACCAAATTAGTCAAAGATTTTGGTGACGATTTTAAACTATTTGAGCAAAGTAACCCATTACGTAATGTAATTTATGTAAAAGCTACTGAACCTCAGCAAACGGCAAAAGTGGCGAAGACGATTGATAAATATGAGTATACATATGACGTTATGTATGGCGAAGGAAAAGTAGAAAAACTATTTAACTTCTTAAATATGAGTCGTAATGTAGGAATCGTGCTTATTTTAGGGTTATTATTCACAGCAATTTTCTTAATTTCAAATACTATTCGAATTACGATTATTGCTCGACGAGATGAAATAGAAATTATGAAACTAGTAGGTGCCACGAATTCATTTGTGCGTATCCCTTTCCTATTGGAAGGAATGTGGCTCGGTATTTTAGGTTCTATTATTCCGATTGCGGTTGTCACAACCCTTTACCACAATATATATAAAATTATTGCACCTCGTTTACAAGGTGAGCTCATTCAAGTATTAGATTTTTCTCCACTTGTGTATCAAGTGAGCGGTCTTTTGTTACTCATTGGTGTATTGATCGGTATTTGGGGAAGCTTCATGTCAGTGCGTAAATTTTTAAAAATTTAGTTTAGCACTCACAGCGGATATTTGTGAGTGGGAAAATGAATAGTCGAAGGGGAGTTCAATCGGTGAAAAGTAAGGCGAAAAACACATTGAAAACACTTGCAGTAGCATCTGCTCTCATTCTTTTTATCCAAACTCCATCAGCGTTTGCAACAAGTTTATCGGATTTAAAAGAAGAAAAAAAGCAAATTGAAACAAAGAAAAATGAATTAAATTCATCCATTTCAAACAAATCAAATGCAATTACAGCCAATCAAGAAAAACAACAAAAAATCATAGATCAAATTCAAGCATTAAACGCTGAAATCGACAAAACAAATAGTGATATAAAAAATGTACAAACCGAAATTCAAGCAACAAATGAAGAAATAAAAAAACTAGAAGAGTCTATTAAAGAACTTTTGCATAAAATTGAAGAGCGCGATGTTTTGTTACAAGAGCGAGCTCGAGCAATTCAAGCAGGAGGCTCTGTTAGCTATTTAGACGTATTATTAGGTTCTAATAGTTTTGTTGACTTTATTGATCGATTCTCTGCGGTCAATGCCTTAATGGAAGCGGATCGTCAAATTATTCAAGATCAAAAAGATGATAAGCAAAAATTAGAAGAACAAAAGCAAAGTGTAGAAGAAAAACGAAAAAAATTAGAAGGCCAACGAGCGGAGCTTGAACGACTAAAAGCTTCATTAAATAGCCAAAAAACTGAGAAAAATAAATTAGTTGACCAATTAGAAAAAGAGCAAGAAAAGCTAAAATCAGAAAAAGTATTACTTGAAAAAGAGTATTCAGAGGCTTTGGAAGTAAGCCAAGAATTACAGGATCAAATTATTTCTGAGCAAAAGCGTTTAGCAGAAATTGCTCGTCAACAAGAAGCAAAGCGTAAAGCAGCCGCGGCTGCAGCGGCTGCAGCTGCTGCCAACAATGGCGGTGGTGGCTCATCTGGTGGTACAGTCAATGCCCCTCAATCAAACGGCACATGGATAAAACCAACGAATGGTCGTTTAACATCACCTTATGGATGGCGTAACCTTGGAGCAGGCCCAGAATTCCATTATGGTGTAGATCTTGCCAATTCAACAGGGACACCAATTTGGGCAGCAGCAGATGGTGTAGTTGCTTACGCTGCACCATTAAGCTCATATGGAAATGTGGTCATTCTTACACATTCGGTAGATGGGCAAATCTATACAACTGTATATGCACATTTAAATTCATTTAATGTGAGTGTAGGACAAGAAGTAACACAGGGACAGCAAATTGCTGCAATGGGTAGTACTGGTCGTTCTACTGGTCCACACTTACACTTCGAAGTGCACATTGGTCCTTGGAGAGGACAGGCAGTTGGTAGTGTAAACCCGTTAAAATATATTCCGTTGTAAACTATAAGCTATACATTAGAGCAATCTAGTGTGTAGCTTTTTTTTGTCCTTCATCATTATGAAGTTCTTAATTATGTTTAGTGTCCAGCAAAAAATAATAGAATTACTAGCTAAACATAATTATTTGATAGACAGTAATTATTGAAGGTAGTGTTGAAAAAGGGAGGCACCTTCCTTTTCCTATTATCAAATTCTATTTAATGTTATGATGAATATATACATAGTGGGGTATATTTCTTAAGATTTTCTGAACACAATGTGAAACAGGCTTATTTTGAAAACGTTCTATGCTATGCTGTATGTATCTTTCGGAGGTGGATTATAGAGTGATCAATACAGATTGGTACTCCATCCGAGCACTAACTTTACCAGCAACTGCAATTGCTCTGCTTATTACATTTTTCATAGTTTGGCTTATTCTACGTTTACAATTTTCAAAAAAGTGGTCTGAGGCATATAGTGATGCAGCCTTTACGTTTATACTTGTTTGGAAATTTAGCTTGCTTGTCACTGACTTTAAAACGGTTGTGGCGCAACCCATCTCCTTACTATATTTCAACGGAGGTACGGTTGGCGTCTTTCTTGGCGCCATTGTTGCATCTTTGCAAATATGGCGGAAGCGACAAAAGCTCCCATTACAAGGCCATCATGTGATGGCGTATAGCTGGGCAATCATCTTAACCCAATCCATCTATCAATGGCTTGTTGTACTGCTCAACGACAACTCTACAACGAGTGAGATTACTACATTACTGGTACTAAGTGTTTTGACCATCTTCATACTATGGAAAATGCAGGGGATTAAGCGTGGCTTAATACTTTATACTACTGGCCTAAGCATTGTTGCTTTCTTCCAGCCACTTGGTATATGGCAAACGGCTGTAGGTATTAGTCTAGTATTGCTTTGTCTTGGTATTGTTTTAGAACAAGAAGGAATCAAAGAGGGAGGTAAAGGATGAAAAAAAATATTGGACTGCTGATTGTCGTGCTTTTAGTAGTTGCGATGATTGGTACATATGTAAAACAGCAAATTGATGAAGACCGAGCAATTGAGAAATCTGCTCTTGGCAAGGATATTGAGGAGCGAAAAATTGGTTTAGGCAATGGAGATACGCCGCCTGATTTTTCGTTAACAAGCTTAGACGGGAAAAATGTCAAATTAAGTGATCTTCGTGGAAAGAAGGTTGTGTTAAATTTCTGGGCGACATGGTGTCCACCATGTAAGGCAGAAATGCCTCATATGCAAAGTTTCTATGATGAATATGGGAAAGAAAAAAATGTTGAAATCATAGCTGTCAATTTAACATCCGCTGAGCGTGATGTGACAGCTGATGCGAAAGTGGATACGGTGATGACTTTTAGAGATAGCTTTGAGCTAACATTCCCAATTTTGTTGGACCCTGAAAATTCAGCCGGCTCGGACTATCAAATTATTACCATACCGACCACTTATTTTATTGATTCTAACGGTTATATTCAGCGTGCCATCAAAGGACCAATGGACGTGGATATGTTAAAAGAATATGTAGATGCATTAGATTAGTTCATAAAAAATCTGTTCGATTTCTATAGTTGAAACGAGCAGTTTTTTTTATTTTTCACTGACTCAGTGATGAAAAATCTTTAAGTGAATAGAAGCTCGCGCATGGTGAGGCCAAATTCCAGTAGGATAATGCCAATTATTCACAAATTGAGAGAAAGTATCTCTTCATTTCATAATTTTGAAAAGCAATCTTGTATGTTTGAAAAAATAGTGTCATACAGTAAAAGAGACGGAGGAGGGAAGATTTGCGCAAATTAACGGCCGGTGTCGGTGTCCTACTTAGTAGTTTAGTGGTAGGCAGTGGTATTTACTTTGATTGGTTTAATATGGGTGATAAAAAGGAGCCTGTTACGGAGGTTGACACAATTGGTGAGGCCATAACCCTCATTGAAGAAAAATCAGTGTACAATACAAAAAAGGATGCATTGGTGGAAGGAGCCCTTCGAGGTATGGCAGATGCCATTAAGGACCCTTACAGCACTTATTATTCCAAGGAAGAGGCTGAGCAACATCGACAAATGCTAGCTGAGGAAAGAGTAGGTATTGGTATTGAACTCTCAGAAAATAAAGGGAAATTTATCGTAGTTTCCCCTGTTCGTTCATCACCAGCAGAGAAGGCTGGTATGCGTTCACTTGATGAAATTGTACAAGTTGATGGTGTTCGTGTAGATGGTAAAACGATGAGTGAATTAATGCATTTAATTCAAGGGGAGAAGGGGACGAAGGTAACTATTGTTGTGTACCGTCCAAGTGAGGATAAGCATATTAAAATGACGATGGAACGGGCAGCTATCTCTAACAAGACGGTCTCAAGTGAAGTTGTAAAAGTAGAGGACACGACAATTGGCTATGTTTCTATCTCTCTGTTTGGTGAGAAGACGGCAAATGAGTGGGTTGCTGAAACAAGTAAGTTACTTCGGAAAGACGTTGAAGGAATTGTTATTGATGTTCGTGATAATCCAGGGGGTTATTTACATAGCGTCGCAGCGCTACTAAGCACAGTATTAGATAGTGGCAAGGTATTTGCATATATGCAAAATGCTGAAGGTGCTATGGAACCATTAAAAACACAAACAAAAGGTATCGATGAAAAATATTTAGAAAAGATGAACAAGATTCCGATTGTTGTTTTACAAAACCAAGGTAGTGCTTCTGCAAGTGAAGTATTAAGCGGAGCCTTAAAAAGCTGGGGACGTGCTTCTCTTGTTGGAGTGAAGAGCTTTGGGAAAGGAACGGTGCAGGAATCATGGGAGCTTTCTAATGGAGGAGAGCTTAAATTATCTACAAATAAATGGCTAACACCGAAGCGAGAATGGATTCATGGGCAAGGCATCGAGGCTAGTTTAGTAATTGAGCAAAATGAATTGTTCGCTTTTCAACTACATCCACTGACAGGGAAGTTTAAAGTGGGCGATATGAGCGAGGAAATTTCTTATTCACAAAATGCCTTGCAGAAACTTGGCTATCAAATAGATCGGTTAGATGGCTATATGGATGATACAACGGCTGAAGCGGTTAACCTTTATCGAAAACAGAAAAAATTAAAGCTAGCAGAAGATGAATTTTATATGGATACGACCTTCTTTAATAGCTTGAATGAAACATTGAAAAATTATAAAACAGATCGTCAGAATGATCAACAATTCCAAATGGCAACTAGTTTTTTACTACACACAATCGAACAATAAACTAATTAGTAGAACAAAAATACCATAATACAAAGCTTTCTATGAGTTTGTACTACGCAAGAGTGTAGTCGTTTGATACAATAAATTCATAGTATTCAAGATAGAAACGGCGGGTGTTCGTATGGTTAGTGAGATTTTATTAGAAATTGTAACAGCGATTGGCCGCTTTTTACTCAACCCATTACTGTATATAGCCATAATATTTGCTATTTTATTAGGTTATCGTCGCGTAAAGCAGGAGCGTAAATATTTTAATAGACGGATTATTTGGGGCTGGACAGAGTTAATCGGACAATGGAAAGATGGATGGCTTTATGCTTTGCTTATTTCCCTGATTAGTGTGGCGGCAGGCCTTACCGTTCCAAAAGTTTTTTTAATCCTTGTAATAGCTGTCTCTATCGTAGGGCTCGTATTGTATTTCCTGAATGCTTTGTCACCTATTTTAACCATGGGTGTAGCAACGCTAGCAATATGGGCTATGTTTTACTACAATTGGTCATTTACTTGGGGGGGCATTTCCCTGGCAGGTGTCGATTTAGAGAATGGGGCTATCGTTACCATTTCTATTATTGTAGGTCTTTGCGTCATTGCTGAAGGGCTTTTAATTCGACGTGCGGCAATAAAGGTCACAACACCTGGTATGGAAAAAACAAAACGAGGTATGCAGGCGATTGTCTATCGTTCAAGAAATGTTTGGGTATTGCCCATTTTCTTTGTTATGCCTGGTGATGCGATTTCTGCTGTATTCCCGTACTGGCCACAGTTTACGATTGGGGATACTAGCTTTGCACTCGTCCTTTTCCCACTTGTAATTGGCTTTTCCAAGCTGATAAGAAGGGAATTACCGGCCCTAGTATTACCTAAAATTGGACGTTCTGTAGTGATACTTGGACAGCTTATTTTAATAGGGGGACTGGCTGCATATCTTGAACCAATGATCGGTTATATGACGCTTGGGTTGGGAGCGATTATCCGTATCATCATCTCCATTTATTATGCTCAGCAGGATAAAACAGATCATTATGCGGTAGCACCTAGCACAAAGGGTGCTATTATTGCAGCAGTGCTTCCTGATTCGCCAGCTGAGAAAATGGGCTTACTTGCAGGGGAATGTATTCGGAAAGTAAATGGTGTTTCTATTTTTACAGAAAATGAATTATACGAGGCATTACAATTAAATGCAGCTCATTGTCGTCTTGAAGTGTTAGATCGAAACAATGAAATTCGTTTAACGCAGCATGTAATTTATAGTAATGATCATTACCGAATTGGATTACTATTAGCTGAGCCGAGGGATATATAATGGACGTTTTTGGCAAAATGATGTTAGCGCTCTTCATACCTGCTTTATTGGTGCTATTGTTCACAAGAATTACGTTTAATCGCTATGTTGCTCTATTATTGGCCATTGCGCTTATCGCTGCCTCAGTATATGCTGGATATACATCTCCACCAATTATTTTCGTTATAGATGCATTTTCATTGACAGTGGGCTTTTGGCTAGCAAGTAAAATGAAGAAATAAACAAGGTCAGTCCTCATGGGGGACTGTCCTCAGACTGTCGACAAAAGGAATTGAGAAGTTCACACTCGATTCCTTTTGTCATTTTTTTCTCTTTCATTATGTTTAAAAATGGTAATTTGATATCCAATAAAACAGACTCTTCAAGTATAACAACTCTTTGAAGCCGCCTGCCACGTCCAAGTAGCTAGTTTCTTTAAATTCATGGTAGCAAGAGAGTAAGCATCGCCTACATGGACAATTTTTTCAGACCTCTAGGTTGTCCATCGCATACCATGCTTTTCCTTTGCATCGGCAAAGACATGCTCAATCGTTTCTTTACGCTATAAATTTGTTTGATGTCATAGGAATGGCGTAAATGTTCAGCTTCCTCCACATACAGTTCCCCAATATGGCGTTGAACTAGTTTTTTGTGATTCTTACTTTCTGTACATTGGGAAAGGCTTGACACTTAGCACCATTCAAAGGTTTCGATGTTTCTCAAAAATTTACCTATGTAGATGGGGTACTTTATGTAGAAGTTGATAGGAACGAAGGGCGGCGACTCCTGCGGGAAAAGCGGGAAAGTCGAGATCCTGGACTGAGCGAAGCGAGGGAAGCAGCTCGACCCCGCCCGCGGAAAGCGTCCGCCCGTAGTGGAAATCAACGGCTTTACTTTATTTCATTGAGTTTGTCTACAGTCTAAGGTCAGTCCTCATGGGGGACTGACCTTTTTACATGAAAAATCGCACAGCTGCCATGATGATCACTCCTGCAACGACAGTAATAGATAAACTTTTCGTAATCAGTGCAATAAGTAGCGTTGGAATAAATGTAATAAAGACAGGCCAATCAAGCGTCACAATTTTGCCGCTTTCGGTATCGATTAAATTTTCAATGACAAGAGCACTTAAAATACAAACAGGAATAAAACTAAGCCACTTCAGGACAACATCTGGAAGTGTAACACTGCGTACAAAAATAAAAGGAATGACACGTGGTAGCCATGTGACAAGCGCACAGCCAATAATTAGCCATACCATATAAGCGGTTGTTGTCATTTATCTGTCACCACCCCAATGGTTGCTACGATTACTGTTGCTAGTAAAACAGCCACATGTGAAGGTACTATATAAGATAGACCATACATAATAACAGCCATATAGCCGATTAACTTAATATAATGCACGATTTTACTTTTGCCGACACTACTCAATTGTAAAACTAAAAGAGCGACAAACATAGCGATTAAGGCGAAATCTAATCCCCATTGTTCAGGATTTGCCACCCATTGCCCTAAGAAGGCACCCGTGACACAAGATAAAATCCAAAAAAGATACGCAGTTAAGTTAAGCCCATCCATCCATTTACCGTATAATTTACCGGTTTGCATTTGCTTAGTCACAGCCACTCCAAAGGTTTCATCTGTTAATAAAGTACCGAAGCCTACATTTCTAAGCATGGAATAACGCGTAAAATGAGGTGCTAATGTTAAACTCATTAATAAATGGCGTAAATTGACGACAAAAATGGTTACAATGATAGCAGAAGCAGGACTACTTGTTAAAAGTAGTGCACAAAAGATAAATTGTGCAGAGCCTGCATAAATCAATATAGTTAAAAGGGCGATTTCTAGCACTGATAGTCCTGAAGCGGAACCTACAACACCGAATGCAAGTCCTATACTAATATAACCGAGTAAAGTGGGTACACAATCCTTCACGCCTTGTATAAAGCTATCGTTAGGAGAGCTTGTTGCCGGATCATGATGAAGCTCTGTTGTACTTGTCATAAATAGGTCATCCTTTCTTAAAAATTTCCATGTATACTGTTGATGGAATAGTTTGATAGTTCTTGATGTTTATTAAAGTATACATATGTCTGATAAAATAAACAATAGAAAATTGGTGATTATAAATGGAACAAATGAGTCGAAATTTAGCCTTTCAATTAAAGAAAATTAGACAACAACGTCATTTAAGCTTAGATGATGTTGCCAAAGCGACAGGCGTTAGTAAAGCGCAACTCGCTCAAATAGAAAAAGGAGAGGCCAATCCTACGGTATCAACCATCTGGAAAATAGCTGCTGGTATGCGTATTTCATTTTCTTCATTATTACAGCCGCCAACAGCTCATTTCATGCGTTATAGCAGTAAGGATGTGCCACATGTTGATGAGGATGAGGGACGCTATCGTGTCTATTCAATTATTCCGTATAATCCGGAACGAGGCTGGGAATTCTACAAGGTTGAAATGGAGCCGGGAGCTGTTAGTAGGAGTGAAGCCCATACAGAAGGGGTAGAGGAAACTGTCATGATCATCAAAGGACAAGCTGCTATTTCTGCCGGAGATATGCATGAATTACTGGATGAAGGGGATACACTAGTATTCTCGGGGCATCAACCCCATGAATATCGAAATACATCTGAAGGGTTAACAATTTTTCATTTAATTTTACAGTATAAATAGAGGTGTCGATATTGAAAGAATGGTTTACAGTAGAAAATATTGAACTTGTGGCGGCGCAGTATCGAACACTCGGCCCCATCATTGGTTTACTGCTACCTTTTCTAGAAGCGTTTTTACCATTCCTACCATTAGTGGTGTTCGTTGTAGCTAATGCAAGTGCATTTGGCTTATGGCTTGGGTTTTTATTATCTTGGTTGGGTTCTGCAGCTGGCTCCTATGTAGTGTTTTTGCTTGTCCGACATTTTGGAAAACATCCAAGGTTGCGATTTATAACTGGCAGTAAGAAAGTACAGAAGCTTATTAAGTGGGTGGATATGAATGGTATAAGCCCTCTTTTTGTCCTCCTATGTTTCCCTTTTACACCTTCTGTCATCGTGAATATTGTAGCGGGTTTATCTCATATTCATAAAAAGTTTTACTTAGTCGTATTACTAGCCGGCAAGTTCGTCATGATTTTAGGTATGAGTGTATTGGGATATGATTTAAAATCGTTACTAACAAGCCCCGTGAAATTAATAATTGCAGCTGTTGCGATTGTTGTTTTATGGTTTATCGGTAAGCTGATTGAGAAGCGATTGAATGCCCGTGTAGAGAGAGATTTAAAACAAGCGCGAAATTTGACGAAAAATCAGGATCACCATGTAAGATAAATAGTTGAAGCCTCTTTGAATAGCTGAAGAGGCTGTTTTTTTGTGAAATGAATTCATTGGTTTTTATTGTCTATCGAAGGTTGATAGATAGTATTTGCTAGTTTTTTTCGATAGAATTTAAGATTGCTAACCATCGTTGTTAATGGCGTAATCATTTTTAACGGAATATGATTTAGTGATAGAAACGATAAAAAATAATTTATATATAAATGTTAGTGAATCGCTACTAACGCTCAATCAAGATAGGTAGAAGGCAATCTATAGAGGAGGGAAACGGATATGACATTGCGAATTGTTTCAGGACGCTCAGGAACAGGGAAATCGGTATTTATTCATCAAGAAATTGTTGAACAGCTAAAGAGTGATCCACTAGGTCATCCTATTTTTATAATTGTTCCTGACCAGATGTCTTATTCTACGGAATATGAGCTAACGAATAGGCATGGTTTGCAAGGCTTAATTCGTGCACAAGTGATGACGTTTAAGCGTTTAGCATGGCTCGTTTTACAGGAGACAGGTGGGATTGCTCGTAAAGAAGTAAATGGCTATGGTTATCGAATGCTAATCCGTAAACTACTGGAGGAACAAAAAAGTGAGTTCTCCTTATTCCGACAAGCTGCTGGAAAACGTGGTTTTACGGAGGAAATTGAAACACTTTTAAAAGAATTTAGTCGATATAGTGTAAATAGCTCTGTTTTAGCTGAGGTAAAGGAATCCTTAAAGGCAATCGACGCGCCAAATACCTTACAAGCCAAAACGAATGATTTATATGTCGTTTTGCAGGCATTAGAGGAACGCCTTGGTACGACATATGTCGATAGTGAGGGGTATTATCCGATTTTAACGGAGCAATTGAAGTATGCTGAAGCGATGAAGCAAGCAACCATTTACATTGATGGTTTCACGGCCTTTACGGTGCGAGAGTTAGAGCTGGTCCGTGAATTGCTTAAGGTCACTAAACAGGTAACTGTGGTTCTTCCGTTTGATCATATAGACGAAGCTTTTGATGAACAGGCTCTTTTTCATGAAGCGGCGTTAACGAATCAGCGATTACATGATATTGCAAATGAAGAAGGCATAGACGTTGAGCCACCTTTACATTTTTATTATACTCAAAGATTTCAATCTGAAGATTTACAACATGTAGAGGCAAATTTTGCTAATATGGTGCCCCACACCAAAAAAACTTCTGGAGATGTAATGGTATTTGAAGCATCCAATCGTAGAGCGGAGGTTCACGCGATTGCCCGGGAAATAACAAAGCTTACAAGAGAATATGGCTATCGTTATCAAGATATAGTCCTTTTATATCGACAAGCAGAGCTTTACGATCCATTGATTACAAGTATTTTCCAACAATATGAAATTCCTATATTTACAAATACTAAAAAAACAATGCTCCATCATCCATTGATAGAGCTTAGTCGTTCGGCATTAGAAATCATGACGTCTAATTGGAAGTATGAGCCTGTGTTTCGAAGTGTAAAAACAGATTTGTTTTTCCCCTTACAAGCGGAGCTAACTATCTGGCGTGAACGAGCTGATCGATTGGAAAATTATTGCTTAGCGCAAGGAATCTATGGTGAACGTTGGTTTGAAGAGCCTCGTTGGTTTTATAAAAAGTATCGTGGGCTTGAGTTCCATTCGCGTGTACAAACAGATGAAGAACGTGCGATGCAAGCAGAAATTGAGGCAATTCGTGACGAAATTCGTCAACCGTTAAAGAGTTTACAAGACAAACTGAGTATAGCGTCAACAGGTAAGGATATTGCCACCGCTTTATTTGAGCTAGTAGAGTCATTACAGGTATATGAGAAGCTTCAAGCTATGAAGGATCGTGAGCTTGAGCGAGGAGATGCACTCGCAGCGAGTGAACATGAGCAAGCTTGGAATGAATGGATCAATGTACTGGATCAATTTGTCTATATGTTTGGCGAGCAGGAGATGTCAGTGGAGGAAGCGGCTAAAATTCTTGATGAGGGCTTTGATACATTAGAATTTTCTCGCATTCCGCCAACCTTAGATGAGGTTATGGTAGCGACGGTTGATTTAGCTCGTTTATCCAATATTAAAGTGGCCTTTGTTTTAGGGATGAATGATGGTGTGTATCCAACTCGGATGGAATATGAAGGTTTATTGTCAGATACGGAGCGTGAATGGTTTAGTCAAATTGGTTATGAGCTAGCACCAACCTCTTCTAACCGTTTATTACAGGAAAATTTCTTATTTTATCGAGCGGCCTCCACACCGTCAAACAAGCTTTATTTGACGTATCCAACAGCAGATGAAGAAGGAAAGGCACTGTTATCGTCTCTTTATATAAAAAAATTCATCGGAAATGACAAAATAGCTGGGTTGTTGAGTGGTGTTCAAGCGGAGCGTGTTGTAATGGATCCAATTGAATTATTAGATGAAAGTGCTTTACCGTATTTACGCCATCCGCGAACAGCGTTAGCACATTTAATGGTGCAACTATGTCAGGCAGAGCATAGCCGTGAGCTAGCACCAGAATGGTTAGCGTTACAAAAATTTTATCAACAGGACCCATATTGGGCACTTATTTTTGATCGGGTACATTATCCAATTACTCATAAAAATGAAGCAGAGCCATTGGAAACCTATATAACACAAGAGTTATATGGGCAAAAGCTCACATCTAGTGTGTCTCGAATAGAGAAATATTTTAGATGTCCATTTTCTCATTTCACAACGTATGGTCTACGTTTAGAAGAACGTGCGGAGTACCGTTTAGAAACCTTTGCAATGGGTGATTTATTCCATGAGGCGTTAAAGTGGATAACAGAGGAAACTCACCGACTGCAACTATCCTGGATTCGTTTAACAAAACAACAAATTAAACAGTTGGCACGTCAAGCAGTAGAGCAAATTGTTCCTGTCTTCTCCCATCAAATTTTATTGTCTAGTGCACGTTATCGCTATATTCAGCGTAAGCTTATTCGAATTGTGGAACGCACGATGATGGCTTTGACGCAGCATGCAAATGTGTCTCACTTTAAACCAATTGCGATCGAGGCATCGTTTGGCCCAGGACAACATGAACAGCTTCCCCCTCTTGAGATTGATTTGACTAGTGGTAAGAAAATGTTTATGCGAGGGCGTATTGATCGAATAGATAGTGCCACGATAGATGACCGCTCTTATTTACGGATTGTTGATTATAAATCATCAGCTCGAGATTTAGATTTAAATGAGGTTTATTATGGATTGTCTTTACAGGTTCTTACCTATTTAGACGTGGCAATGGAAAATAGCACCTATTGGCTTCCAGGGGAAACAGAACCTGCTGGGGTACTGTATGTCCATGTCCATAACCCCATGTTAAAACTAGATAAGGATATGACGGATAGTGAAATAGAAGAGGACCGATTAAAGCAGTATAAAATGAAGGGTCTACTGTCTGAGAATGCTGAATCCATTTTATCAATGGACGAGCAGTTAGAGGAAAGTAGTGGTCACTCAAAAATTATCCCAGTCTATATGAAAAAAGATGGAACACCTTCTGAATCGCAATCTCGCATTGTGCCTGTGAAGGATATGAAAAGACTTCAGCATTTCGTACGTCGTAAGCATCAGGAGGCTGGGAATGGGATTTTGTCTGGTGACACGGCCATCAGCCCGTATAAATTAAAATCCAAAACGGCTTGTGATTATTGTCAGTTTGCAGCGGTTTGTCAATTTGATCCATCTGATGGTAAACAAAACTATCGTCAGTTAATGCAAGCGAAACCAAATGAAATTGTTGATAAAATTCGGAAGGAGATAGAGTAGCATGGTCCAAACAATTCCTATAAAGCCGGCGGATGTCTCATGGACAGACGATCAGTGGAAAGCCATTTACGCTAGTGGTCAGGATACACTTGTGTCGGCTGCAGCGGGGTCTGGGAAAACAGCGGTACTGATTAATCGTATGATTGAAAAAGTTATTGCTACTGACAATCCCATTAATGTAGATGAGCTACTGGTGGTGACCTTTACGAATGCTTCAGCAGCTGAAATGCGCCATCGAATGTCAGAAGCTCTAGAAAAGGCTATAGTAGAAAATCCAACTTCCAGTCATTTAAGACGACAACTGAGTCTTATTAATAAGGCGCAAATATCAACATTGCATTCTTTTTGTTTAGCAATTGTTAAACAGTACGCTTATTTGCTCGACATCGATCCTGGATTTCGTATTGCTAATGAGGCAGAGGTAGCCTTATTAAGAGATGATATAGTAACGGATGTTCTAGAAGGAGCCTATGATTCTGAAGAAGAGACACAGGTACAAGCTATTTATCGACTTGTGGATAGCTTTACGTCAGATCGAGATGATCAGGCTATAGAAACGCTGATTAGTAAGCTTTATGATACTTCTCGGGTACACGCAGAGCCTCAAAGATGGCTGTGGAGCTTACCGAAAGCTTATGAATTAGCGGAGGAAGTGACAATTGATGATTTAGAGCTATCCCACTATGTTAAATTGACTGTTCGACATAGTTTGGAGGAAGCCTTCGTACTAATTTCAGAAATGCGAGCAATTACCCTCCAACCCGATGGACCAGCCCCATATGCTGAAACGGCAGAAATTGATTTTGCTATGATTCAGGAAGGGATTCGAATAAGTCAGGAAGGTACATGGCAGGAACTCTTTGATTATTTTGCGACTGTCAAGTGGTCTACATTAAAGCGAGTATCAAAGGACGCTTTAGTAGACGTGGAGTTACAGGAGCTTGCAAAGAAAAAGCGGGAAGCAGCGAAAAAAATTATGAATAAAATGAAAGAAACCTATTTTATTCGCACCCCCGCACGTTTGCTAGAAGAAATACGCTTGATGGCGCCAATCATTGGCACATTAGTGGAATTGACGACTATTTTTAGTGAGCAATTCAGACTTGCCAAGTTAGAGCGAGGTATTATTGATTTTTCAGATTTAGAGCATTATGCACTGCAAATTTTAACAGTTGAGGTAGATGGAGAGCTACAGCCATCCCCCGTAGCGCTTGATCTGAAAAAACGTTTTAAGGAAGTACTTGTGGATGAATATCAGGATACAAATATGCTACAGGAAACGATCTTACAACTTGTCAAATCAGGAGAAGAACAGGATGGAAATCTGTTTATGGTGGGAGACGTCAAGCAAAGTATTTATCGTTTCCGCTTAGCCGAACCTAAGCTCTTTATGAGGAAATATAGTGAGTTTTTGGAAACGCCTGATGCAACGGGCATGCGTATCGATTTAAATGCCAACTTTCGTAGTCGTAAAGAGGTATTGAACGCGACAAACTATATTTTTGCTCAAATTATGGGTGAGCGTGTCGGCGAAATTCTCTATGATGACAATGCGTCATTAAAGCCAGCAGCGCCCTATGATGAAAAAGAAGTACCTGTTGAGCTTGTCGTGATGCATCCTCCACAGGATGAGGAAACAGTAGACGAGCAAGAGGATAAAACTGATGAAGCATCTGAGTTAGAGGAATTAAAAAAGTCACAATATGAAGCACGCTTTATTATTGATCGTATACGACAGATGATGGAAGATGGCACCACTGTCTATGATACGAAATCAATGACAGAAAGGCCATTGAAGTATAGTGATATTGTTATTTTAATGCGCTCTATGACATGGTCGACGGATTTAGTGGAGGAATTTAAACTAGCGGGTATTCCACTTTATGCAGAGTCGTCCAAGGGCTATTTTGATGCACTGGAAGTCATGATTATATTAAATGTCCTAAAGGTAGTGGATAACCCTTATCAGGACATCCCCTTGGCTTCTGTACTGCGTGCACCTTTTGTTGGCTTGACGGAAAATGAATTAGCTAAAATCCGCTTAGCTGATTCAAAGGTACCTTTCTATGATGCATTACGACAATTTATTCGAAGTGAAGGACAGGGAGTACAGACGACTACATTTGAAAAACTTCAACGCTTTATGCTAGCTTTTGAAAATTGGCGAGATTTAGCACGGCGTGGATCACTATCAGATTTAATTTGGAAGATTTATTTAGATACACATTATTATGAAATGGTTGGTGCAATGCCCAATGGTAAGCAGCGGCAGGCCAATTTACGTATCTTACATGATCGTGCATTAATGTATGAGCAAACGGCCTTTCGAGGACTCTTCCGCTTTTTACGCTTTATAGATCGGATGCGTACACGCGGAGATGATTTAGGGACTGCTAAATCAATTGGTGAAAAGGACGACGTAGTACGCCTTGTGACCATTCACTCCTCCAAGGGATTAGAATACCCTGTAGTCTTTGTGGCAGGAATGGGACGCCCATTTAATAAGATGGATTTTCATCATCCTTATTTATTCGACCAAGATTTTGGCCTAGCTGTAAAGGCCATTGACCCAGAAAATCGGATAACTTATACTTCATTACCGTTTTTGGCGCTGAAAGAGAAAAAAGAGCTGGAAATGCGTGCAGAGGAAATGCGTGTCTTATATGTTGCCATGACACGTGCAAAGGAACGTTTGATTTTAGTGGGCTCCGTGAAGAATTGGGAGAAAACACGAGACAACTGGCAGGATGCACAAAATATACCGAGTGATGCTCCGCTTCAAGAATATTTGCGGGCTAGAGCTAATAGTTATCTAGACTGGATTGGACCAGCTGTGGCAAGACATGGTGACTTTGCCTCCCAAGCTACCACTTCATATAAAGAATTGGACAGTCCATCCCATTGGTGGATACAGCCCATTGATACGAGACATTATTCGTATGATATACAGGCATTTAATGATGAAATACAACAACACCTTACAACACAAGAGGATGAGGCACTTTTATCTGAAATAAAGGCACGCTTTCACGCGCAGTATACGTATCAAAAATCAACAAGAAAACGCTCTAAAACGTCGGTCAGTGAAATTAAACGTTTAGAAAACTTACAGCGTCAGGAGGAGCCAGAATATTATTTTGCTACTCCAGCTAAGCGGACTTCAACTTCTATTGCACCACGACCAACCTTTTTACAGGATCAACAGCTAACAGGCACGGAAATAGGAACGGCTGTACATACAGTGATGCAGCATATTCCACAGTTTGGCTTTGATACTATTGAAGCTGTAAAAGGCTTTGTAGCAAATTTAGTAGCAAAACAGCTACTAACAGAGGCAGAGGGAAAAGTGGTTCCGATAAAGAAAGTTTATCATTTCTTTCATACCGAAATTGGACAACGCTTTAAGCAGGCAAGACAGATACGTAGAGAAATGCCATTTACTATTAGTAGAGTAGATGAAGATGGGGATGCTCAAATCGTCCAAGGGATTATCGATTGTTTGTTTGAGGATGAATATGGTAACTGGGTCTTGCTAGATTACAAGACAGACCGCATCCTCCCACATTTTGCAAAGGAGCCCGCCCTGACAAAGGAAATAATGGGGCGTTATGCTGTTCAGCTTCGTGTTTATAGTGAAGCTATTGAATCGATTTTACAAATTAAAGTAAGTGAAAAAGTGCTGTATTTATTCGATAATGAACAAACTGTACAGGCATAAGCATTTGTTATGGAAAGCGGAGTCATGCAATTTTTGCTTGCTCTGCTTACACCATAGCTGCTATTTAAGAGGGGGCTATTTTGTGGAGTTTAAACCGACAATGTTGCAGAATCGACTGGCAACATTAGATATTTTACGAGGTATTAGTTTATTAGGTATTTTACTCGTAAATATGTATGCATTTTATTTGCCAATGCCGCATATTGATTTGGCATCTTGGTTTACAACACCATCCGATATCGTTTGGCAGAAAAATTTAGATATTTATGTACAAGGTAGCTTTTATCCACTATTTGCGATGCTATTCGGTTATGGGCTTGCCATGCAGTGGCAAAAAGCACAAAGTCGTGAGCAAAATTTCTATACGCTAGGATTACGAAGACTTTCTGTATTATTTGCCTTTGGTTTAATACATGCCGTACTTATATGGTGGGGCGATATTTTAATGGTGTACGCCTTTTGTGGGGTATTTTTAGTGCTTTTACTACGTTTAAGCCCTATTTGGTTATTGATTAGTGCAATTATCATGAATGGTTTGATGCAAGTTTTTATGTTATTTGTTTTAGGGATTATGGAGTTTAATACGAAGGTGGATGACTATTTAGATATTGTATCTGTTGAGAAGGCGATTACGGCTTATGGGACTGGAAACTGGCTAGATGCCTTTATGCAACGCTTAACAGACTTATCGATGCAAGCAAGTATAGGGATGTGGTTTGCCGCATTGTTTACTATTTTACCATATATGTTAATAGGCGCAGCTGCATCAAAATGGCGTCTAGTAGAGCGAGCAAAAGAATTAAAATGGCTGTGGCTAGCACTTGCCCTTGCCGGATTGATTATCGGCATAACAATCAAAAGTTTGCCTATTATGCTTACACGGACATATTTATTAGATTATTTAAAGGTATACATAGGTGGCCCTATCCTTTCTGTGGGATATATCGCGGTCATAGTGCTACTTTGCCTGCTGCCAATTGTACCTAAGCTACTTAGTCCTTTTGGCAAAATTGGAAGAATGTCGTTAACGATGTATATATTGCAATCCATAATCGGCACGTGTTTATTCTATCAATTTGGCTTTGGTTGGTATGGGAAAATAAGTGTAGAAACAGGTGTATTCATTGCCTTTGGAATAATTGTTGTACAAATGATCATAGCCGAAATTTGGTTATCAAAATGGAAGCAAGGTCCGTTAGAGGCTTTATGGCGCAAATTAACGTATAAGGAAAAAGGAAAAATATGATAATATATTCCGCTTCACATGCATAATTTATGAAGATATAACAACTTATAAAATTATTGTCGCAAAAGTGAGGCAATTTCTATCATATTGTTGTATCATGTAGAAAAAAGAAGGAGCTCTTTCAATCATGAAAATTTTATCATTCAAATTAGGTGGACATGTAAGCTTTGGACCAAAAGTAAAAAAAGAAGAAGCGGTATGGGATGTACTCGCTATTCAAAATGAACTTCAAGTTCTCCCTTCTTTTTCAAGTTCAATTGTAGATGGCATTGCTTTAGGCTTTGATTTTGTTGAACAGATTCGTAAATTAGTAGAAGCAGCTGAAAAATCAGATCGTGCTAATAGTTTTAAACGTGAATTTACAGAAATCGAGTGGCTTTCACCAATCCCACGTACACCTAAAAATATTATGTGTATAGGTAAAAATTATAATGAACATGCCAAAGAAATGGGTGCAGAGGCAGCACCAACGGAATTAATGGTATTTACAAAATCACCAACGGCTATTGCAGCAGATGGACAAACGCTTTCCATCCATGCGGACCTTTCATCTAAAATGGATTATGAAGGGGAGCTTGCTATCGTTATTGGAAAACGTGGTAAAAACATTCCGAAAAACTTAGCATATGATTATGTTTTTGGTTATACAATTGCCAATGATATAACAGCTCGTGATTTACAAGAGAAGCATAAACAGTTCTTCTTAGGTAAAAGCTTGGAGGGCACTTGTCCGCTTGGACCATACCTTGTAACAAAGGATGAAATTCCGAATCCTCAGGACTTAACAGTAGTCACAAAAGTAAACGATGAAGTACGCCAAAACGGCTCGACGAAGGACATGATGTTCTCAGTTGAAACTTTAGTATCTATCCTATCTGAGCATGTAACACTAGAGCCAGGCGATGTTATTTTAACAGGTACACCAGCAGGAGTTGGTAAAGGCATGAACCCGCCACAATTCTTAAAAGCTGGAGATACAGTAAAAGTATCTATTCAAGGCATTGGTACTTTAGTCAACCATTTTGAATAATAAAAGGGAATCCGTGTGAGTCTTTACTCCGCGGATTTTTTTATTACTCCCTGTGTAAGTTGCTTTCTAGGGAGTTTCTAAGTCGCAAATAGTGTAAATTATGTGAACACTATTGTAATGTTTGAAACCCTTTCCATCGCATGGTAGGATAGAGTTTGATAGAAAAATGAATGAGGTGGGACAAACATGGGTTTTTTAACTAGCCAAACGCATTTGCATATTACTACGTGGGTAGTAGCTATTGTTATCTTTTTAATCGCTGCGCTAATGGGCAAGCAATCAAAAGGCTTACATATGACATTGCGTCTATTCTATGTACTAATTATCATTACAGGTGGGGCATTATTCATTGAAGGCATGAATTACAACATGGGCATGCTTTACGGCTTTAAATTCATAGGTGGTATTCTAGTAATTGGTATGATGGAAATGGTATTAGTACGCCAAAAGAAAAATAAACCAACTGGCATGTTCTGGATTTTATTTGCAGTATTCTTATTGATTACATTGTTCCTAGGCTTCAAGCTACCAATGGGTCAAAATTTCTTAGCATAATATTTGGTGAAAGTCGTGAAGTATGTGCTTCGCGGCTTTTATTTTTTTAAAGCAGATAGCATACTGAAATGGAAGTGAACGGACACCTTTTTGCCGTAATTCGTTCCGCATTTTCGTAAAATCTTTTGAAATGATAGCGACGTGACAGTGTTATTTGGTAAAATGACGATGGATTGGTTTGAAAGAGAGGGAATAACAGTGAAATTCAAGAAGTGGATAAGTGCGACAGCTGCATCACTTTTACTAGCTACTACATTTGTAAGTACTACACCTGTTGCGCATGCGGATGCAAAAGCAACAACATCGATTGCAGAAGAGAGCATCTATGATTTACTCGTTGACCGTTTCTTTAATGGCTCGGGCACAAACGATTTTGATACAAATACGCAAGACCCTTCGAAATTTGCAGGGGGGGATTTTACAGGTCTACAAGATAAATTAAAATTTATCGGTGAAATGGGTTATACAATTGTTTCCATTGGACCTATTTACTCTACAGAAAAATATGATGGATCTATGCCAACAAGCTATTCTACGATTGAACGCCATTTTGGGACTACAGAAGAATTCCAAAGTGTTGTAGAGGCCTATAAAGCTAAAAACATGTCTATCATGGTGGATTTCCCACTCAGTGATGTAAGTCCTAATCATGAATGGGCAAAGGATGCTGCCAAAGCAGACTGGATTGCTTCTACGAATAATGGGCAAATTCAGTGGGATTTATCGAATAAAGACGTGCAAGAAGCGCTTATTCAATCAGCCATAGATTTTGTTTCTACATATGATATTGGTGGGATTCGATTAACCCATATTTCAGATGCTGATACGGATTTTATAAATAACATGATAGCTGCATTAAAAGATACTAAAGCCTCTCTTTATGTCATAACAAATGAAGCGAGCGATGCTGATTTTGATGCAACCTTCTCAACGGAGACAGCAGAAATTTATCGTAATATCTTTAAGAATGTTGATATGGACTCGTCTAAATTAACAGAGCCATTTTCAGGAGAAAAACCGACGCAAATTATGGTAGATTCTCTAGAAACCCACCGTTTTACATTCGATTCTGCGAATGAAAATATGTTCCCGCCTACACGTTTAAAAATGGCTATGGGTGCTTTATTTATGATGCCAGGAACTCCAGTTGTCCAATATGGTACAGAAATTGCGATGAACGGGGAAGCTAAACCTGATACACATCAACTTTATAACTTTAAAACAGATGAAGAATTAATTGATTATATAAAAAATGTTCAAACCTTACGAAATCAGTCTGCCACTCTACGTAATGGTGATTTTAAAGTCATTACAAATGAAAATGGTCTACTTGTCTTTACACGTACTTCGGATGAAGAACAATGGGTAATTATGGTTAATAATACGAGCAAAACACAACGCGTGGACTTAACACCTGAACAACTGGGTGAAGGGAAAATGCTAAACGGGATTTTACATGAGGAAAAAGTTCGTATAAATGAAAAGCAAGTTTATCCAGTTATTTTAGACAGAGAAATGGTAGAGATTTATCAGGTTCGAAATGATGAGGGATTAAACGTGCCGTATATGGTTGCTCTTGGCTTAGTTTGGGTCATCTTTATTGGCTTTGTTGTCATCATCATTAGACGAGGAAAAGTTCGTCGTCAAGAACAAGACGCTTCTTAATAATTTCACAAAGAAAATAGCATGCTAGGAGTCGTCCTAACATGCTATTTTTGTTTTCATTCAGTGAAGTTCAAACAGCTCGGCAATGCCAATCATTCATGGCTTAGCCTTGATAGCTCTTATTCGTGAAGAAGATTGCGATAGTGCCCGGCCCCACATGTGAACCGATCGCTGAGCCAATCATTGTAATTTGAACCGACTGTGGAGAAAAACGCTCCTGAATGGATGCCTTTGCTTCATTGGCAAAGGCCACATCATCACTATGACTAATACCAACAATTTTATTCGTAAAGCTACCTCCACGCTCCTGCATTAAATCCAGCATACGATTAAGTGCTTTTTTACGACCACGTGATTTTTCTATCGGTACAAGCTTGCCATCTTCTACATTTAAAATAGGTTTAATACTTAGAAGACCACCTAAAAAGGCACTAGCCTTTGAGACACGCCCACCCTTAGCGAGGTAGTCCAAATCTTCAACTGTAAATAAATGCTCCATCTGAGGAGCGAAAGCGCTAATTCTAGTCGCTACATCTTCAAAGGAGGTTCCTAAATTTCTAAGTCGAACAGCTTCTTCTACAACAAGTCCATGTCCTAGTGATGCACATTTAGAGTCAATAATGACTAACTTCAATGAAGGATATTGTTCTAATACTTGATTCCGAATCATTTGAGCAGTACTATATGTGCCGGATAATTCTGAAGAAAAGGCAATATAGATACCTTCCTCCTCTTTTTTGGCTAAATCTTCAAAGTGCTTCAAGAAAAGCTCTGGCGATACTTGAGATGTTTTTGGTTGGGCACCTTGACGGATTCCATCATAAACCTCTTTGGAATCAATGGAAATGACATCTTCATATTCTTTGTTGTTCAATTGCACTCGTAAAGGGAGTAGCACGACATCATTTTCTTCATAGTAAGACTTTGGTAAATCACATCCACTATCCGTAAAAATCTTCATTCTCTTGTCCCCCTAATTTCAACTTACTTTTTAAAGCCTGTTTAGCTTTATTCAGTCGGTACTCACTTAAGTCAACCGGAAGGGGTACCACTGAATAAAGTTAAACTGGTAAAAATGGTATAGTAACTTGAAGTTACTACTTAACTATGATAATTTCAAGCGTTCGATGAGTATTTTTGCAATCCCATCCTCATTATTTGTCGTAGTTATTTCATTGGCAATATTTTTAAGGCTTGATATACCATTCCCCATCGCTACGCCAATTCCAGCATATTCAATCATCTCTAAATCATTGTCTTCATCACCAAATGCAATAATGCGTTCACGCGGAATACCTAAATCCTTTGCTACGTGTGCAATGCCTACTGCTTTATTTAAGCCACGGCGAACAATTTCTATAATATGAAGCGGTGCTCCCCAACGACGGTGTTCAATAACTTCAGCGTGTACAGCCTGTAAATGGTCACGAATAATGACAGAATTGGCTTCATTTGCCTGTATCAGTAAACTTGTAGGATTATCTAAGAGATGTGTGTATAAATCCCCAAGTGTAATTTTGGGATTACCCATATTAAAAATATTTAAGATGCGATCATCCTCTGTGTGTACATAAATATCATCTTTTACCTCAGCAATAATATTTTCATACTCATAACTATTAATGGAATGAACGACATCATGGACAACACTTAAATCAATGGGAGTGTGCATATGCTGCCAAGAGGCATTTTTAGGGTGATGCACATAAGCTCCATTAAAATTGACTATTGGTGTTGTAAGCCCAAGCTCATGATAATAAATATCACTAGCACGATATGGACGGCCAGTTGCAATCATCACTTGATGCCCCTGTTCCTTAGCCTGCAATAATGATTTTTTTGTTTTTGAGGAAATTTGTTGTTGGTCTGTTAATAAAGTACCATCTAAATCTAACACGATTAAATGCGGTTTCATAGCTCGTTGCCCCTTTCCTATAGTTTGAATAGTATCTCTTTGTCTTTCATTCGTCAAAATTTTGTCACAGTGAAAAAAGTTTGCTAACATAAAGATGAGACAAGAGTTGGGAGTGACAAGAATGTTTGTAGAAAAAGAAATGTGGGGAAATATTCCTTTATTACATATACATTCAGACAATATGAATGAAGAAACACCGGTAGTGATCTTTTTACACGGCTTTATGAGTGCAAAAGAACATAACTTACACTATGCATATCAATTGGTGCATAAAGGGGTGCGTGTCCTATTACCAGATGCAAAATTTCATGGTGATCGTAACGAAGGCCTAACAGAGATGCAAATGAACTTGAAATTTTGGGACATTGTTATAAATTCTATTCATGAAGTGGAACAATTATATAATGAATTAAAGAATAAAAATTTATTAGCTAATCATAAAGTTGGCCTAGCAGGTACGTCCATGGGTGGTATTGTGACATCAGGCTGCCTTAAGCTTTATGATTGGATTCAAACGGCTGCAATATGTATGGGTGCGCCTGGTTTTATAAAGTTGGGTGAATACCAATTACAGCAATTCATAAAAAGTGGTGTCAATTGGCCCATGACAGAGAATGATGTTCAAAAAATTAATGAGGTCCTAGCTAACTATGATGTTAGTCTAACTCCTGAAAAATTTGCGGGACGCCCGATATTCTTTTGGCACGGTGAATTAGATAAAACCGTCCCTTTCCATGAAACATATAAATTTTATGAAACATTACGGGAATACTATCAAGCAAACCCTGAAAATTTAACATTCATGGTGAATAAAAAGGCTGGACATGTTGTACCACGTGATGGAATGTTGGCAGCAACAGAGTGGCTTGCAGAGCATTTGGCATAATATGATGCATCTGCTATGATAAGGTTAACACTATGATGGAAGGAGAAATGGGAATGGATCAGGATATGAAAGATAGCATGTTAGGTGCATTAGAAAATGTAATTGACCCTGAGCTTGGAATTGATATCGTCAACTTAGGTTTAGTATATGATGTAGATTTAGATGATGAAGGTGTAGCAACGGTTACAATGACGTTAACATCGATGGGCTGTCCACTTGGCCCAGTGATTGTGGATCAAGTGAATACAGCATTAAACGAGCTTCCAGAAGTGAAAAGTACAAATGTAAATATTGTATGGAATCCACCTTGGTCAAAAGACAAAATGTCACGCTATGCCAAAATGGCATTGGGTGTACGCTAATAGTGTCTATTAAAAATCCCTGCTTATTTTTAATAAGCAGGGATTTAGCATGTAACGAATTAATCGATACGGCATACTTGTAATGGACAATTTTCGCAGGCAATCTCATTTTTTAAAAATTGTAAATCATGAATAGTAATAAAGCCTTTGTCAAAAGTCAAAATGTCATGTTTTTTTAAATCATTCAACATGCGATTAATCATTTCACGACTAGTCGCACACAAATTTGCAATTTCCGTATTTGTTAGTTGAAACTCAATAAAAATGGAACCATCCTCTAAAAGCTTACCATACGTATTAGATAGACGAATGAGCGTTGAAAACAAGGCACCCTTTTTTCCGTTTAACACTAAATCACGCAAACGACTCTGATGCTTTAAATTTTCTGTTTGTAGCCACTTCATATATTCCACCATAATCGTAGGCTGTTCTTCCAGTAAATGTTCTAATGACTGCCGACTTAAAACATATAGCGTAGCAGATTCTAAAACTTTTGCAGTCATGGAATTATAGACAAGGTTACAAAATAATGAACCCTCTCCAATGATACTATCAGGACCACATATTCGAATCGTCAATTCCTTCCCAGTTTCTGTTTCTTGACTAATCGATACAACACCCGACTTAATATAGTAAATTTCCTTTGACCGTTCACCTTCTAGAAAAATTTTATTCCCTTTATTTACTTTGATAAAAACACCATGCTTTTGAAAAAGGTCCATAATTTTTTCTAACATATTATCCTTTGAAACCATATCTCCAACACATCGCTTTCTTTTTGTAATAAATGGCGATTATTACAAAAGGACAGTGGATTTTTCGATACTTAAACATAGAAACATACCATTATTATAACGTAAATGTTTATTTATAAGTGTAAAAATTTAGTGCTATTTCTTTGCATAAGAATTGTCGAGTGATGTAAAATAAAGTTAGTCAAATAAGGTCAAACTTTTAAAAAGAACCAGAATGGGTATAAAGATTATGCGAAATAGTAAAGTAAAGGAGTGCTAATTATGCAATTTCAACAAACTGATAATCAAAAGCCATTAGAGCAATTTGGACGCAACTTAATAGAAGAAGTTAAAAATGGCAAAATGGACCCCGTTATTGGGCGCGATGAGGAAATTCGAAATGTCATTCGTATATTAACGCGTAAAACAAAAAATAATCCTGTATTAATTGGTGAGCCAGGAGTTGGTAAAACAGCGATTGCAGAAGGTTTGGCTCAACGTATTGTGAAGGGGGATGTACCAGAGGGCTTGAAAGAGTGCGTGCTATACGAGCTGGATATGAGTGCTTTAATAGCAGGTGCAAGCTACCGTGGCCAATTCGAAGAGCGTTTAAAAGGCGTATTAAAAGAAGTTAAAGATTCAGAAGGGCAAATCATTTTATTTATTGATGAAATTCATACAATTGTAGGCGCAGGCAAAACGGATGGTGCTATGGATGCAGGAAATATGTTAAAGCCCATGCTTGCTCGAGGCGAATTACACTGTATCGGTGCGACTACATTAGATGAATATCGTCTGTATATTGAAAAAGACCCTGCCTTAGAACGCCGGTTCCAACAAGTTCTTGTACGTGAGCCTTCTATTGAGGATACTGTGTCTATTTTACGAGGCTTAAAAGAACGCTTTGAATTACATCATGCAGTACGTATTCATGACCGCGCGATTGTGGCTGCAGCAGAGCTCTCCAATCGTTATATTACAGAGCGATTTTTACCAGATAAAGCGATTGATTTAATTGATGAGGCATGTGCAACGATTCGTACTGAAATTGATTCAATGCCACAGGAACTAGATGCAGTGACTCGTCGTATTATGCAACTAGAGATTGAAGAACAAGCGTTACGGAAGGAAAAGGACGAAGCAAGTAAAAAACGTCTTGAGCAATTACGAGAAGAATTGACAAAGTTGAAAGAGTCTTCTGAGGGGATGAGGCAGCAATGGGAAGCAGAAAAGGAAAAACTACATGAAATTCAGAAAAAACGGGAGACATTAGATAAATACCGTCGTGATTTAGAGGAGGCAGAAAGTAAATATGATTTAAATAAAGCTGCTGAATTACGTCATGGTAAAATACCAACACTTGAAAAAGACATTCAGGAACTCGAAAAAGAATTAGAAAGCGGTGCAGAGTCTCGTATTTTACGTGAAGAAGTGACAGCTGACGAAATCGCCGCAATTGTTTCTCGCTGGACGGGTATTCCTGTGACAAAACTAGTGGAGGGCGAGCGAGAAAAACTATTGCGTTTAAAGGAAACCTTACATGAACGTGTAGTTGGTCAAGATACAGCTGTTCAATTAGTAACAGAGGCTGTATGGCGTGCTCGTGCAGGCATTAAAGATCCGCATCGTCCAATTGGTAGCTTTTTATTCTTAGGCCCAACAGGTGTTGGTAAAACAGAGCTTGCTAAGGCCCTAGCTGCTCAATTATTTGATTCAGAAGATCATTTCATTCGAATTGATATGAGCGAATATATGGAGAAGCATAGCGTGTCTCGATTAGTTGGAGCTCCTCCGGGTTATATTGGTTATGAAGAAGGAGGTCAACTCACAGAGGCTGTGCGTCGTAACCCTTATTCTGTTGTTTTACTAGATGAAATTGAAAAAGCACATCCCGATGTGGCTAATATTTTATTGCAAATTTTAGATGACGGCCGAATTACAGATAGTCAAGGACGTATGGTCAATTTTACAAATACAGTAGTGATTCTAACATCGAATATCGGCTCTAGTTATTTAATGGAGGCAAAAGATGACGATCCAACTGTTGAAGACTTGGTTATGGCTGCTCTCAGACAGCATTTTAAACCAGAGTTATTAAACCGTATGGATGACATTATCTTGTTCCATGCGTTATCAAATAAACATTTTACAGCTATTGCTTGGAAGTATGTGGAGCAGTTAAGGAAACGAGTGGCAGAACAAGAAATTACATTAGCTATTGACCAAGAAGTTATCGATTGGGTTGTCCAACAAGGAGCAGATGCCCAATTTGGTGCAAGACCACTAAAGCGCTTCGTACAAAGACATATCGAAACAGCTGTGGCTAAGGAACTACTACGGGGTGAGGTATTGCCTGGAGAAACATTGCATGTAAAAATGCATGATGGCCATTGTATAGTGGAAAAATAACAGAAAAAACCTGTTTCGCATAATGCGGAACAGGTTTTTTCTAGCTGAATTAATGATGGTCTGCAGCTTCTGGTGTAGGATCGTTTGGAATAATTGCTCCAATAATAAAAATTAAGATGGAGAATACAACTGAAACGATTGCCCCTGTCTTAAAATCAAATGGTGCACCAAGTACAGAGCTGACTACATAGTTTAACATAGAAACTAGTAGGAATGACCATACGAACGTTACGATATATTGCATTAATTTCACCTCAACCGAACTTTTTTCATCATAAGTTTTTACTCATATTCATTATCATATCATAACATAAATCGAAAAAAAATGAATCTTTTATGTGAAACATGGCGAATTTGTCACAACAAATACAAGGTTTTGCATTTAATAATTATCTTGGTTTTGTGAGGGCATTTATTTTGTTAAAGGTTGTTTACAAAAAAATAGAACCGCTATAGACTTCATACCATATGAGAGAAGTAATAAGAATACCTTCAAAAGCTGAAAGCTCCCTTTCGATAATAAAGAAATGCCGTGCTCTCAACACATTAATTTTAAATGAACTTGCGTCTGTCCTTTACTATGCGTTATAATTATGACCAGTTACTAATAATTGATAGTAAGAAAGCTGAGGGGTTGCTATATGAACGCTGGTATTTTAGGAATAGGCAAATACGTTCCTGAGAAAGTCGTGACAAATTTTGATTTAGAAAAAATAATGGATACTTCGGATGAGTGGATTCGTACGCGAACAGGCATTGAAGAACGTCATTTTGCGGCAGATGATCAGGAAACTTCAGATTTAGCAGTAGCCGCTGCTAAAGAAGCTATTAAAAAAGCGGGTATTACGCCTGAAGAAATTGGATTAATACTTGTAGCAACTGTCACACAAGATCAAACTTTCCCAAGTGTAGCATGTATGGTTCAGGAACAACTCGGAGCAGTAAATGCTGCGGCGATGGATCAAGCAGCAGCATGTGCAGGATTTATATATAGTTTAGTGACAGCTAAACATTTTGTAGAGGCAAACACTTATAAATATGTCTTAGTAGTAGGTGTTGAAAAGCTGTCAAAGGTTATTGATTGGAACGATCGAAATACAGCTGTATTATTCGGTGATGGCGCGAGCGCAGCCGTTGTAGGTCCAGTTTCTAATGGCAGAGGTATTTTATCATTCGAGCTTGGTGCAGATGGCACGGGCGGTAAAAATCTTTATTTAACAAAACAAGACACAATTGCCATGAATGGTCGTGAAGTGTTTAAATTTGCTGTGCGTCAAATGGGTGAATCAGCTGTCAATGTAATAGATAAAGCAGGATTAACAAAAGAAGACGTAGATTTTTTAGTGCCACACCAAGCAAATATACGGATTATGGAATCAGCTCGTGAGCGATTAGAGCTACCACCAGAAAAAATGTCAAAAACGATTCATAAATACGGAAATACTTCTGCAGCTTCGATTGGTATTTCCTTGGTAGATGAGCTTGAAGCAGGTAAAATTAAAGAGGATGATTTATTAGTCCTTGTTGGTTTTGGAGGCGGCTTAACATGGGGTGCCGTTGCCATGAGATGGGGAAAATAAGTAGGAAAAATGCTTGAGGGGAGTAAGACAATGAGTAAAAGACGAGTAGTAATTACAGGAATTGGCGCAGTTACACCACTAGGAAATAGCATCGAAGAAACATGGGCGAACATTAAAGCTGGTAAATCTGGCATTGGTGAGCTAACACGTTTAAATAAAGATCTTTTTGCAGCGAAAATTGCAGCAGAAGTGAAAGAATTTGATATTGAAAAATATATTGATCGTAAAGAAGCTCGAAAGATGGACCGCTTTACACATTATGCATTAGCTGCTTCAATCATGGCTATGGAAGATGCACAGCTAACAATTGATGAGGAGCTAGCTCCACGTGCTGGTGTTTGGATTGGTTCAGGCATTGGTGGAATGGAAACTTATGAGCAACAGTTTTTAACATTCCAAGAGCGCGGGGCAAGACGAGTTAGCCCATTCTTCATTCCAATGATGATTCCAGATATGGCTTCAGGTCAAGTGTCGATTCATTTTGGCGCAAAAGGTATTAACTCTTGTTCTGTAACAGCATGTGCTTCTGGAACAAATTCAATTGGAGATGCTTTTAAAGTCATTGAACGTGGAGATGCAGATGTCATGATTTCAGGTGGTGCGGAATCACCAATCGTAACGATGGCTGTGGCAGGTTTCTGTGCCAATACTGCACTATCTTTAAATCAAAATCCGCAAGAAGCATGCCGTCCATTTGATAAAAACCGTGATGGATTTATTATTGGAGAAGGCGCTGGTATTGTCATTTTAGAAGAATACGAACATGCAAAAGCTCGTGGCGCTAAAATTTATGCCGAAATTCTAGGCTATGGTGCAACGGGAGATGCTCATCATATTACTGCTCCAGCTCCAGAGGGTGAAGGTGCGGCACGTGCAATGATGCAAGCATTGACAGATGCTGGTGTAGAGCCATCACAAGTTGATTATATTAATGCACACGGCACGAGTACACCATATAATGACTTATTCGAAACGCAAGCGGTTAAAACTGCTTTCGGTGACCATGCTTATAACCTAGCTATGAGTTCTACAAAGTCTATGACAGGACACTTATTAGGGGCAGCAGGGGGCGTAGAAGCTATTTTTACTGCTCTTGCACTTAAAGAAGGTATATTACCACCAACAATTAATTTAACAGATCCAGATCCAGATTGTGATTTAGATTATGTTCCAAATGAAGCGAGAGAAGCAAATATTCAATATGCAATGAGTAATTCTCTTGGTTTTGGTGGTCACAATGCAAGTCTTCTATTTAAAAAATATGAAGCATAAATAGTACAACTAAACTCAAAAAACGTCAGCCAAATTTAATTGGCTGACGTCTTTTTTTATAGTTTTGTGAATAAATGATAAGTAAGAAGAAATAGAAAGGATGCCGTTACTTTGTTCCGTCTCTTTTTATTTTTAGTAAGCTATGGTCTCATGATCCTCTCTGTAGGGAATCTCATATTGTATTTAAATTACCGTACGCTAGGCTATTCTTGGAAAGTTGTATTTAAATTTATTTTTCAAACAACAGAATTTTATATGGCGGTTGGAGCATGTATCATCATATGCGCTGTCGTTCTTGATATAGGCTTTGATCGAACGTCAGATAGACTATAAATGATTAGCGACGTGCACGACCGAGACCCATTGCCTCTTCCATACGTTTTAATGTGGCACTGGCAATTGCATTTGCTTTTTCAGCACCTTCATCAAGGATGACGTCTAATTCAGAGGATTCTACTAAATGATAGAACTTTTCTTGAATTGGCGTCAGGTGGTCGATTACTGCAGTAGCTACGCCTTGCTTGAAGCCGCCATAACCAATGCCTTCATATTTTTTTACTAAGTCAGCAATAGATATACCTGAAATAGCCGATTCAATTGTTAATAAGTTTGAAACGCCTGGTTTATTTTCAACATCAAATGCTACGATACCGTCAGAATCAGTAACAGCTGATTTTATTTTTTTCTCAATATCCTTAGCCGTATCTAGCAACCTAATTGTCGCCTTTGTATTTGGATCAGATTTGCTCATTTTCTTTGTTGGTTCTTGTAGGGATTTTATACGAGCACCAGCTTTTGGTAATTGAATCTCTGGAATTGTTAAAACGTTGCCATAACGTTTATTAAAGCGTTCTGCCAGATCACGTGTTAACTCGATATGTTGTTTCTGATCATCACCAACTGGGACAATATTTGTGTTGTAAAGTAGAATGTCTGCAGCCATCAATGGTGGATATGTTAAAAGGGCAGCAGAGACGCTTTCTTTACCATGAGATTTATCTTTAAATTGTGTCATACGTTCAAGCTCTCCGATAGATGCAACACATTGTAACATCCATCCTGCCTGAGCATGTGCAGGCACCTCTGATTGAATAAATAATGTAGATTTTTTAGGATCGATGCCAGTCGCAATATAAGTAGCAGCTAGTTTACGAATGCTTTCTCGTAATTCTTTTGGATCTTGAGCGACTGTAATAGCATGTTGATCGACGATGCAATAAATAGCATCCCCTTCATCTTGAAGGGCAGGGAATTGCTTGAAGGCTCCTAAATAGTTACCTAAAGTTACAATTCCTGTAGGCTGAACACCTGAAAAGATTGTTGTCATGAAAATTTCCTCCTCGAATTCAAATAAAAAACATCACGCGTCCTCATTAGACTTTTTCTAATGAAGGGACGAATGATGTTTGAATCCGCGGTACCACCCAGCTTGCCTTAACGGCCACTCAGCTTCGTAACGTGAAGGGACGAGCTTTGCTAGTAGTTTACATACCTAAAACGTTCACAAAGCTAACTCGGAAGTCCATTCCATATGCCCCACGATCTGTTTTCACCAGCCACAGACTCTCTAAACGTGTACGTAGCATATGTACTACTCTTCGTCAGCGTTTTTCTCAATTTAAGTTCAAATTGATTTTATTGCATTGAATTATAGTATAAAGATTTCATTGTGTAAAGTCAGACTTTTGGCGGTGTTTTTTTTTGAGAAAAAATTATATGCTTTTTTTGTTGTGTAATTTTGTTATAAAATTAAACTTTTTTATTAAAATTAACTTGTGGTGTACACGTCAAATTGACAATTTTCTCGTTTACTTTAGTTAAATGAGAACAGCTGAGAGTCATAAAAAGATGTTTAAAATGCATGTAAAGTGGGAATAGTAGTAGTAGTTCGGAATGTTGTGAAAAAAGTATATACATTTAAAAGGTATATAAAAAGACAGAAAATTTAGCGAGACACCCATTCTTTTTTTTATTGGAACTATATTCAAAAACAGCAGAGTACTGTATAATGGTACTGTGTATTTTACATTACATTAATTCTAATTTAACACACTGGTTTATAGATATGATTACAAAATGAAAGGATGTGTCAGAAGGAATGATCGTAACTCTATTTACATCACCAAGTTGTACCTCTTGCCGTAAAGCGAAAGCATGGCTTGAGGAGCACGAAATTCCCTATACAGAACGTAATATATTTTCTGAACCACTAAGTATTAGTGAAATTAAAAAAATCTTACGTATGACGGAAGACGGCACAGATGAAATTATTTCTACGCGTTCGAAAATATTCCAAAAATTAAATGTAGATGTGGAAAGTTTACCTTTACAACGTTTATATGAATTAATTCAGGAATATCCTGGTTTATTGCGCCGACCAATTATTCTAGATGAAAAACGTCTACAAGTTGGCTATAACGAAGATGAAATTCGCCGTTTTTTACCTCGAAAAGTTCGAGCATATCAGTTGCAAGAAGCACAAAGAATGGTGAATTAATTTTATCTATTCTGAATAAAATAAGTAGTAGATGTTACAGCTGTGAGATGCATATTGTGACATCTATTTTTTTATGTTTTACTTATGTAAAACCTTCTATATAAAGTATAATAATTAATAGTGGAAAGTCATATATTTCCGTTAAAGTATGTTAAACTTGATTTAAGTTAAATAGTTTACTACAATTTCAATAATTCAAATATCTTCTGTGAAACGGTGTATATCCTTTTCATTTTATGACAGAACAGCATACAATAGTGTTAGAGACAACTGTGAATAAAAAATTTTAATGTTTGCAGTTCCTCGTGTGGTTTTACTGGTGTGGTCAAAGGTTGAAAAACAAATGCAGTATGAAGGTTAAAAAAAAAGAATAAAAGCATACTAATGAAACAAAACTGTTTTTCGACATATGACAGTGAAGGGAGATGAGGTCTAGTGGACATCGAACGTGTAAATGAAAATACACTTAAGCTCTTTATTACGTACAATGATATAGAGGATCGCGGCTATAGTCGTGAAGAAATCTGGTACAATCGAGCAAAGGGTGAACAGCTTTTTTGGGATATGATTGATGAAGTAAATACGGAGGATTATTTTGATGTAGAAGGTCCGATTTGGATTCATATCAATGCATCTGAAGTAGGCTTAGAAATCATTGTCACACGTGCACATATCTTAAAAGACGGTGAAACATTAGATGGTCATTCGAATTTTGATGAACACAAAGAGATGTTTGCACCATTCGATGAAGTTGGGGATGATCTTCTTAGCCAACTAACTCAATTTGGTGACATGGATGAATCAGAATTATTTATGGATACAGACATTTATGTATATAAATTTAAAGATATTGATGAGTTAATCCCTGTTGCAAAGCGAATGACAGACGAATTAGTGGATTCCTCATTATTTAAATATGAAAATTGGTACTATTTAGTGGTTGATTTTGGTAATGCAGATGAAGAGTTAAACCGTCACGATCGAAATGCAGTCATCAAAGAATTTTTAACGCCATCTAATTTTACGATTCATCGTTTAGAGGAGTACGGCGAAAAAATTATGGAATTTAATTGCTTTGAGACAGTTCGAAAATACTTTGCTTAAGCATTTGTTTACTTGATTTTTTAGACTGTAGTGAGACTCGGTAAATTTATCGAGATTCACTACAGTTTTTTTATACGAAATGTTCAATAGTAGCATTTTATAAATTTCAAGAAAAAGCAGCTTTTATTTTGTGATAGCTAATAATGTTTACTATAGTTGGGCTAAAAGGAGCTGATTATATGTTGATTGCCTATAACCACCTTCAGCAGCTTTTTCACCCATATCAATATACGAGAGAAGCATTGCAGAAATATAGGCGCCAGATGACATTTTTTTGTCCTCAATGTCTAGAACCAGTTCATTTAAAAATTGGTTCCTATACTATCCCACATTTTGCACATCATACGCAAAATCAATGTTCAAAGTTCTTTGCAGAAGGTGAATCAAAACTTCATTTACAAGGTAAAATTCAATTGTTTGAATGGCTACAAAAGCTTAGGCTTAAAGTGGAGCTTGAGCCCTATTTAACAGAGCTTTCTCAGCGTCCAGATTTACTTGTTGCTTTTGACAATAACAACTTCGCACTGGAATTTCAATGTAGCCCCATTACTCATGATAAATGGCAAAAACGGACAATAGGCTATGAAACAAATAACATACAACCAATTTGGCTCTTTCTAACTCCTCAAAGGAACGAAGCAATCACTGGTATTAGAAAAATAAGCATTTCCCCATTACTACAAAAGTCATTTATGACCACTTCAACAGGCCTTCCTTATTTAATGACCTTTAATGCCAAAACTGAACAATTTGTTTATTGGACGAATCTCCTCCATGTCCATGGGCATACTTTTATAGGTAAAGTACAAAAAATCTCAATAAAACAACAACGCTTTCCATTTTATATACCAACTTGTATTTCCTTAGAAGAATTTCAACAGTATTGGCAGCTATATAAACGTGCTTGCCAGCAATTTGCAAATAGGCGCCTCCTACAAAGTAAGCAGGGCGTACATGATTCATTTTTACGAAGTTGTTATGAGATGAATTTTTCTATTTCGGCAATGCCCTCTTATATCGGTATTCCCGTAAAAGAAGGGACAGCCATCTCGTTATTTGCGAGTGAATGGCAAACTATGCTGTGGTTTTTTAGTCAACAGTTAGGTTTAGAGCCTTATGATCTAAAAAAACACCATATACAAGATTTTCTAATTCAATATCACTTAAAGTATACAGGACAGGCAGTAAAGGCTGTTCAACAATATAGCCGAATATTGAAAGGAATAAAACAAGATCAGAAACTACAGGATATTTGTGAGCAAGTGTACGCACAATTATTTGCAATTGCCGCAATATACTGAGAAAATATGAGAGTATAGGGAAAAAAGCACATATAAAGGGGGCTGGCATGCACATGGCTAGTAACAGTAATCAAATTTTGGTAAGAAATGAAGTACCGAAAGAATTAACATGGCGATTAGAGGACATTTTTGCATCTGACGCACTTTGGGAAGAGGAGTTTAAGGAAGTTGCAGAACTTGCTAAAAAAGCATCTAGTTTTGCAGGAACTTTAAATAATGGGGCACAGGCATTATTAGCGGCTTTACAGTATCACGACCATATTTATGAACGTGCAATGAAGCTCTACACATATGCTCATATGCGTTACGATCAGGATACGACAAATAGTTTTTATCAAGATATGAATAGCCGTATACAAACATTAGCAACTAGTATTTCTGCGGGGCTATCATTTTTAACGCCAGAAATTTTGGCATTAAATGAGGAAACAATTGAAAGCTATTTAGCTGAAAGTCAAGACCTACAATTATATAAGCAATCTTTAAAAGAGATTACAATGGCACGTCCACATGTCTTACCAGCGGAACAGGAAGCATTACTGGCTCAAATGTCTGAGGTCACTGGCACTGCATCTAATACATTTAGCATGTTAAATAATGCGGATTTGGAGTTCCCTTTTGTAAAAAATGAAGAAGGGGAAGAAGTACAACTTACACATGGTAACTATATTAAGTTTTTAGAGAGCAAAGATCGCTCAGTTCGTGAAGGGGCGTTTAAAGCCATGTACGAAACATATGGCAAGTTTAAAAACACGTTTTCTTCAACACTAACAGGGAATGTGAAGAAACATAATGTGAGCGCTCGTATTCGCCATTATGACTCAGCACGTGAGGCAGCGATGTCTAATAATTTCATTCCTGAAAATGTTTACGATCAATTAGTAGAAACCATCCATAAGCATTTACCTGCAATGCAGCGTTATATTTCGTTACGTAAGAAGCTTTTAGGTGTGGATGAATTGCATATGTGGGATTTATTTGCACCCCTTGTAAAAGAAGTAGAAATGAAGGTTACTTACGACGAAGCTAAGGATATTTTAGTGAAGGCTTTAGCACCATTAGGAGAGGAATATCAAAATATCGTACAAAACGGACTAGATAACCGTTGGGTAGATGTTTTAGAGAATAAAGGGAAACGAAGTGGTGCATACTCGTCCGGTGCCTATGGAACAAATCCTTATATCCTAATGAATTGGCAAGATAATGTGAATAATCTATTTACGTTGGCACATGAATTTGGTCATAGTGTTCATAGTTATTATTCAAGAAATAATCAGCCATTTGTTTACGGGGATTATTCTATTTTTGTGGCTGAGGTTGCTTCGACATGTAATGAAGAATTATTAAATGACTATTTACTCAAAACCATTGATGACCCTCAACAAAAAATCTATTTATTAAATCATTGGTTAGACGGTTTCAGAAGTACAGTTTTCAGACAAACAATGTTTGCTGAGTTCGAACATCTAATTCATCAAATGGATAAAAACGGTGAATCTTTGACAGCTGATCGATTGACTGAAGTGTATTATGAACTTAATAAAAAGTACTTCGGTGATGATATGGCTGTGGATGAGGAAATTGGTTTAGAGTGGGCTCGCATTCCGCACTTCTACTATAATTACTATGTTTATCAATATGCGACAGGTAAATCAGCAGCTACAGCATTGAGTAAACAGATTTTAGAGGAGGGTAAACCGGCTGTAGAACGTTATATTAATAACTTCTTAAAAGCAGGTTGCTCGGATTTCCCAATTGAAGTATTAAAGGCAGCAGGTGTTGATATGAACGTTGCGAAGCCAATAGAGGATGCTTGTAAAGTATTTGAAGATCGTTTAAATGAATTAGAAAAATTATTGTTGAATAACTAATTAATGAGGCTATAGGAATATTCCTATAGCCTCATTTTTTTTATAGGTAGCTTTATTTGAAAGGAAAGAATAATGATTTTTTTTGATTTCTAAATACTTTAAAAGAGTGCATCTAGGAAAAATACTGTTTGAAATCGCTTTCTATTTGACAAATTTGTGAATCTAGTATTGGATTCATTGCTAAATATATTATTCCGTGATAGAGTAATTCTTGTGAAATAAATCACAAAACAAACATACACCCCTTTGTTTGAACGTGAACATTTCTCCCATCCCCTTTGTGAAAAAGAAGCGTCTCTATCGGTCGAGGATAGAGGCGTTTCTTTGTTTTTTTATAGTATAAAATAAGGACTCAACTAATGATTAGTTAAGTCCTTAACGTTTATTATTTAAGACGCCATAAAGTAGCGTGAGTTGTCTGGATTCGTTCAATCTTTTGTTGCAGCATACGTTTCTTTAGTTCACGTTCAGCTGCTTGTTCTGTTAATGAATAGATAAATGCTATTTCATTTGTAGAAAGTGTATGGAATTTTGAAAATAAGTCCTCTATTGATGGTAAAGGCTGACGTACCAGCTGTTCATTGAGCATTTCTTGTAAAATATGTTCATAAACTTCATAGGCATAGCTACCACTAACTTTTAGTCCCTCATCTTCAATACATTCATTGAAAAATACAATACTAGGGACTTCGTCAACTTCCATTTCACGTTTAATGTATAAATCACATTGGAAAGCGCGTGCTGCTTCCTTTGAACCGAAGTCAACGGTGAATTCAGTCATATCTAATTGAATATCCTCTGCGATTTTTAAAAGAGTAGCATAGGAGTTTACATCTTGATGGCTTAGTAATACATATTCTTGTAATTTCGATAAATATCGTGCTCCGGCGCGTTTTCCCTGTAATTCGGCCGCTTTAATAGCGATAGAAGGTAATACAGGATGATTAATATCTAGCTCTATGCCTGAGATACAGCCCTTTACACGCTTACTTAAGCAGTTTAAAGAAGTAAGCTCAGTGCTTAAAACAAAACGCCAAGTGAAGTAATGGTTGTATTCGAGCTGTAATTTACGGAGCACAGCTTGCATGCTAAAAGCTTCAGGACAAAGTGGATCTACGAAAATATACAATTCAATAGGCTTATTGGCAGTAGAAATCGTTGGCGTTGGTTCTTGTAGCATTTGAATATTATTCACGTAACAATTCCCCCTCATCGTCATTAGGCGTATTAACCATGTGATGAGCTGTTAATACTAAACGTTGATAATAAGTTTCACGGAACTTTCCTTCCAAACCTACTTCATCCATAGCTTCTGACATACATTCCAGCCAAGCCTGTGCGCGGTCTGGTGTAATTGGAAAATTCATATGACGTGCACGCATCATTGGATGTCCATGTTCTTCAGTAAAGAGATTAGGTCCACCTAAATACTGTGTTTGAAATTGAATTTGCTTACGGGCTGTCTCTGTCAAATCCTTTGGAAAGATTGGAATAAGATCAGGATGCTGAGCAACTCTTTTATAGAACGCATGAATAAGCTCTGCCAGTTTTTCAGCCCCCAGCTCCTCATAAGGAACAGTGTATTTTCGACTCATAGGTTATATGCTCCTTTAATTCTTTATATCGTAAAGTACCATTTATATACTCCGTCATCAGTAAAATGTGAATTTCTTGTGACTACCTTCATTCTATCAACGTCTTTTCGTTTTCACAAATAAAGAGCTCTTTCGAATTGTTGTTCGCTATAAAAGCACAAATTTCACCACAGCGGGTGAAATTTGTTGGAAAAAAGATAGATAGTAGGAATAATGCGATTACACTGTGAAGTAATTCATCACTTTTTTGACATAATTCTGTGTTTCTTTGAAAGGAGGAATGCCTCCATATTTTGTGACACGAGAAGCGCCTGCATTATAGGCAGCTAATGCTAGTGTAGGATCATTATCAAACTTATCTAGCATTTGACGCAAATACTTTGCCCCAGCCATAATATTTTGTTCTGGATCAAAAGCATTCGTAACCCCTAGATACTGTGCTGTGCGAGGCATTAATTGCATCAAGCCTTGCGCGCCTGCATGACTAACAACGGATGGATTAAAATTGGATTCCTGCTTAATGACGGCTGCAATAAGTTTTTCAGGCACACCATATGTAGCTGATGCTTTTTCGATAATAGCAGCATATTGATCTGCTCCTGCCAAAGAGTTTGCATAGGCAGTTGAGCCAATTACATGATCAGAAACATAGGAGTCCAGTTTTGTATTCCCATAAGAGGTTGCTAATGCCTGCTTAACAGAATCAGGAATGTACACAGCATTAGAACCTTTGTATAACAATGATTCAAGTGTAGCTTCTGATGTATTAGCCAACTGATTGAAGATATCAGCGTTTGCTGTGCCTCCACCTAGTAGGCTCGATAATGTGGCATTGCTAGCAGTTGAAGCATCTCCCAATAATTCATTCATCATGTCAGAAAAAATAGATTGATTGTCTGTTAAAGCGTTTGTAGATGAACCATCTGTCGAACCAAGTGTTTGTAATGCTTGAATCTCCATTAAAGATCTTAGTGATTGAATATCCAAGAGGTTAGTCACCTTTCTTTTTAAACTATTATGAATTTTGCTGCTGTAAAGCCTTCATGAAGCGGGCGATTTTCTTATCAGTTTCTTGCTTTTGAATACCATGTTGTTGTAAAAATTCGTCGAAGATTGCTTTCCCTTTTATGGCATCTTTTGCTTCATATTCTACCTCATAATCGTCGCACTGCAAATAGTAAGAATGGTCAAAAACAAGAAGCCCCTCTTTATACGGAATTTCGACACGATCTGTAGTAAGCGAACCAAACACACGTAATTGGTCTAAAGGAATGCTATGAATGGCAAGTTTTTTGGCGACCTCTTGAGCGAAAAAGCCTTCGCCCTTCAGCATTTTCTGAGCTTGAGCCGCTGTTAATTGATCTGTAGTTTCAAGGTGGGCATGCTCAGTATTTTTTTCTTTAAGTGTACATTCATAATATTCACCAATTTGTCTAATACGCAATCCACTTTGTAGCTTGCGAATAGCCTGAGTAGCTGTGTCGAAATAATGATTTGTTTGACGATGAATAGCATTTTTATGAATGTGGAAATCTTGTAACAGTTGCTCGTATTGATGTTTAGTTAGGAGATTTTTAAACTCGATTTCAATTTCTTGTGTCATATTTATTCACCTATTTATTTTTTTATTTTTCATTCGCTGTTTCGCTTGATTTAACATTTACACACTGCAACTATTTACCCTCTGTGCTAAAATAAGAGGAAGAGTACAACGAAAAGGGGAACCGCACGTGCGTAAAATTTACACAATAGAAACATCGAATTTTGAACAAGATCAACTTCATTTTAGTTTAAACGACAATGAAGTAAATTTACAGTTAAAACCTGCTGGACAACTTATTGCAGATTCAGATGATTTTGCATTTATTTATTTACTGGATGCAGGTGAAGACTATCATTACTTGCGTTTTCCACCGAGTAGTTGGGAGAATCTTGTACATATTTTACAAAAAAAGAAAGATCCAATACTACGAATAAATGATGAAGCAATCGAGCTTATTAATTTCTACGATGAATTGGAAATGCTCGTGTATAATATTGAAGGAAATTACAATTACGGGGCAGAATTTGTCCAAACAGTGGAACAACACTTCAAGGCAATTCTCGCTGAATAGAAAGACAAAACGAACAGACGGTGTTCGATACCGAATGTCGGGAGGTTTTTGTGATGGGACAATGGGAAATATTTTTAAGTCCTTATAAACAAGCAGTAGATGAACTAAAAGTAAAATTAAAGGGCATGCGTTCACAATTTGGTATTGTTAATGCCAATTCACCTATCGAATTTGTAACAGGACGTGTGAAGCCCTTAGCAAGTATATATGATAAAACATTGGAAAAAGGGTTAGCCTTTGAGCCATCTAAACAACTTGGTGATGAACTCGGTGATATTGCCGGTCTTCGAATTATGTGTCAATTTGTGGATGATATTGCTACAGTAACTGAGCTTATCCGTCAACGAAAAGATATGCGTGTAGTGGAAGAACGCGATTATATTACACATAATAAACCAAGTGGTTATCGCTCTTACCATATGATTGTTGAATACCCTGTTGAAACGATTCAGGGCAAAAAGGTAGTGTTAGCCGAAATCCAAATACGAACACTCGCTATGAATTTTTGGGCATCTATTGAGCACTCTTTAAATTATAAATATAAGGGCATGTTCCCAGAGGAAATAAAAAATCGCTTGCAAAGTGCTGCTGAGGCAGCATTTCGCTTGGATGAGGAAATGTCATCTATTCGTAGTGAAATTCAAGAAGCGCAGGCGTATTTCAGCGAATATAAGGAAGCATCGAATCCTAATTTATTATCGGAGAAGGAGCGTGACTAACAATGAAATTTGCGATTCAATCACGTCGAGATGCACAATCCAATGAACTAATGGAGCTAGCTAAAACCTACTTACAGGATTTTGGCTTAACTTATGATGAGGAAGCACCAGAAATCGTTGTCTCTATTGGTGGAGATGGGACACTTTTACATGCCTTTCATCGATATTCTCATTTATTAGATCAAGTGGCATTTGTGGGCATCCATACAGGACATCTAGGTTTTTATGCAGACTGGAAGCCATCTGAATTAGAAAAGTTAGTTTTGTCCATTGCTAAAAAGGATTTTAATGTGGTGGAATATCCACTGTTAGAAGTGAAGGTGGAGCATCATAATGCAGCATCGAATACGTATCTAGCTTTAAACGAGGCAACAGTTAAATCGCCAGATGTAACACTTGTCATGGACGTTGAGCTAAATGGCAATCAATTTGAACGTTTCAGAGGAGATGGTCTTTGTGTGTCAACTCCTTCTGGAAGTACAGCCTACAATAAAGCGCTTGGTGGGGCAATCATTCATCCAACTTTAGCAGCACTTCAAATTACAGAAATCGCATCCATTAATAATCGTGTATTCAGGACAGTTGGTTCTCCATTAATTTTACCCGCTCACCATCATTGTGTATTACGTCCAGTAAATGAACAAAACTTTAATATGACAGTGGACCATTTACAAATTACACAGGGTGATGTAAAGGCAATTGTATTTAACGTGGCTAATGAAAGGGTACGTTTCGCACGTTTCCGTCCATTCCCATTTTGGGAACGTGTGCATGAATCATTCGTTGCAAATGAGTAAGACGGATACTAGATTTACATTGCGCTTTGTGGCTAAGAAAGAGGGTCAATTATTACGAGAAGCCCTACAAGAATGGCGTATATCTAAGCGAGCACTAACTGCTATAAAGTTCAATGGAGGGTTATTGACGGTCAATGGGATTGAACGAAATGTAAGATATGCCCTTCAAGTTGATGATTGTGTAGAAGTGACATTTCCTCCTGAGGAAAAGAGTGAGGGGCTCACGAGCGAACATGGAGATTTGGCTATAGTATATGAAGATGATACAATCTTGGTGTTAAATAAACCGGCTAACCAAAGCACCATCCCCTCACGTGAACACCCAACCAATAGTATTGCCAATCTTGTTTGTGGCTACTTTGAGCAGCAAGGATTAGCATCCACTGCTCATATTATAACGAGACTTGACCGAGATACATCAGGTTTACTCTGTATTGCCAAGCATGCACACATTCATCATTTAACAGGCTTGGCTCAGCGTAATGGTGAGATTTCAAGGAAATATGAGGCAATTGTCCACGGACATGTTCATCAGGATAGCCAATCAATCGTAGCACCAATTGGGCGTAAAGAAACGAGCATTATTGAGCGAGAGGTTCGTGAAGATGGGCAATATGCTCATACAGATGTAACTGTAATACAACGTTTTTACTTAGGGGCTGAACCGATGACACATATAGGGCTTACATTGCATACAGGACGTACACATCAAATTCGTGTCCATATGTCGTCGTTAGGTCATCCACTTGTTGGCGATGAGCTTTATGGAGGAAGTCGACTTCATATGGACCGTCAGGCACTACATTGTGTGTCCTTAAATATGACACATCCCTTAACAAGTGAACATTTGCAGTTCACAAGTATGCTTAATGAAGATATGCAAAATTTACTTAAAGAATCTTCCACTTAAAATTATGAAAAGGAGATGTTCGCACAACGGGCATCTCCTTATCATTTTTGATAGTAAATAAAGGGTTCTTTACGCGTTTTTCATCTTCTAAGTACAAATATAAGGTATAGTCAAATAGAAAACATCACGATTTTTAAGAATGGAATTCCATTATATTGAAGCCATACAAATCCTCATGAAAATAAACAAAAAAGGGTTTGCAGAAGGGAATAATACGCTCTATTATATAGAAGGTAGATTTACGGTATTGTCCGTAACAAAGATGGATAGTTCGGAAGGAGGGGACAAGCATGATAGAGGATAGAAATGAAAAGGATGATGTGCAATTTGACGAAGCACATTTACGAGAAATGCTCGAAGCACATAATATTGACGCATTCCGTGATGAGTTTTTAGAACTTCATCCATATGATCAGGCAACGTTTTACGAAAAGGTGGAACCTGACATAAGGAAAATCATCTATTCGTTCTTGTCTCCGACAGAAATGGCTGATATTTTTGAGGCAATCGATATTGAAGATGATGAGTATAAAGCGTATCTAGCTGAAATGGATCCATCTTATGGGGCGGAAATGCTTTCTCATATGTATGCAGATGATGCAGCAGATGTTTTAAATGAACTGGATATGGAGCAACGTGAAAGTTATCTGGAAATGATGGATGAGGAAACGGCTGAGGAAATTAATGAGCTATTAAGCTATGATGAATACACGGCTGGTTCCATTATGACAACTGAATATGTCGCTATTCCAGAAAACTCTACAGTGCGTTCAGCCATGGCAATTTTACGTAAAGAGGCACCAGATGCAGAGACCATTTATTATATATTCGTAGTAGATGAAGAGCACCGCTTGACAGGTGTTATTTCATTAAGAGATTTAATTATTGCTGAAGAGGATACACTTATTCGTTCTATTATGAATGAACGTGTCGTTATGGTACATGTAGGAGATGATCAAGAGGAAGTCGCACATATTATGAAGGATTATAATTTCTTAGCGACACCTGTTATTGATGACAAAGGTGAATTACTTGGGATTATCACAGTCGATGATATTATTGATGTTATGGATGAAGAAGCGTCTGAGGATTACTCTAAGTTAGCCGGTATTTCCGATATGGATAAATTTGATGTCACACCATTCCAAGCTGCTAGAAAACGTTTGCCATGGTTAGTGGTACTACTGTTTTTAGGAATGCTAACAGCAAATTTAATGGGCCAATTTGAAGATACTTTAGATAAGGTTGCCTTATTGGCTGTCTTTATTCCGTTGATTTCAGGAACATCCGGAAATAGTGGAACACAAGCTTTGGCCGTAGCCATTCGTGGTATTGCTACAGGAGATGTAGAAGAACATAGTAAATTCAAATTACTACTACGAGAAGCGGGCACAGGCTTAATGTCAGGAATTGTTTGCGGCTTAATTGTCATTGGTATCGTTTATTTTTGGAAGCAAGAACTAGTACTTGGGATGTTAGTAGGTGCCGCACTTTGTGGCTCGATTTTAGTTGCGACATTAGCAGGCTCTTTTATTCCATTGTTAATGCATCGATTGAAAATAGACCCAGCTGTTGCTTCTGGCCCGTTTATTACAACTTTAAATGATATTACCAGTATTTTAATTTATTTAGGTTTAGCAACGGTTTTCTTAAGTCAAATAGGCTAAGAACCAAATTACTTTCCTTCGCATATTGTATGGAAAAAGGGGAAGTGAGTATTGTGGATCAAGAACCACGCTTGTTTATAAAATCACCATCATATTTTTTAAATATTTCTAAGGTGTTGCATGAACTTGATTTGGATGAAAGTACATCTGTATACGTAAAGGACCATACTTATGTAGAGGAAACAGTTGAAGAGGAAGACGTTGTAAAGGATGTGCAGGTAGATCCGTATTTACTAAAACAACTTCAATTTTTAGAGAAACCATTTCGTCAGCGCGCCTATCAGCCACTTTTAGTTTGTTTAAAAGATGGTAGAAAATTAACGGGCTCTGCTTCAGATGTACAAAATGATTCTTTAATGCTTACCTCACTCGAATTAAAAACACAGGAAATCATTTATTTTGAAGATATAAAACAAGTACTATGGCGTGGCAGACAATTACCAACATTATAAAAAAAGTGTACAGCAGAGGATGCTGTACACTTTTTTTTATGTGTGTGTGTCAAAGGTGAAAGAAATTAGTCACAAATCCCTAAGTCAACATCAGCGATACATTGTACAGCACAGAAGCAAGATAAGTCTACAGTAATACAGCTATCTGTTGAGTTCCAATCATCCACTTTACAGATTTTTTTCATATTTACGCAACAGCCGTCACGACTTAATAAATCTACTGTACTTTCGCTAGAATCGAATGTACATAGAGGCTCTAAAACACGTAAAGTCGCACAACACTCATCAAACATATCTTCAACGCGGAAGAATACGGATGTACAAATACAAGGATCTGCAGTTGGGGAATTAAAGAATGCTTTGAAAGGAGTACCGTCTTTTGTAATTAACATAAATACACGTGTATCTGCTTGAGAGCGTGCAGGACTAACAATCCCGCCTAGTGGTTCTAAGAAACAGTTAGCTGTACATGGAGAACACTCATCTCGCACCGCTTGATTTTGAATATCTAAAATAGCGCGAACTACGTCACAAACGCAGCCTGCTGAATGGATTGGTCCAATAGGATTTGTTGGCTTACCACAACCCATATTGTCACCTCCTTTCCTCGTTACTACTTCTACAATATGTACTTTTCAAATTTGGACTCGGGCTATTGTATATATGAATAGTTTTTTTATGTGTGGAGAAACTTTAAAGAAAAGGAGGGTAAAACTTGAGGCTACTTGGAATGACGTTACCTCTCTTAGTCGTTTTATTGCTGTTAAATGGTTGTGCTGAAAAAGAAAAATTTATCGTCTACGGTCCATCTCAGAATGGAAGTGAAGTCGAAGCCCTTATAAAAGAAGAGGACTATGTGGAACGTTCAACCGTTATCCATTATGACGATAGTATGCTTGTTGCAGTACAAATTAAACCATGGGAAAAGTGGAAAAAGACTAAGTTAGAGAAAAAGTTGCAAAAAAAATTTGATGAGAAATATCCAAATAAAGATGTGTTTGTCTCAGCTGATTATAAAATTTTTTATGAAGCCAATAAAATAAAAAAGGATAAGATTGAAGATAATAAATTGAGCGATAAAATTAAAGAACTTAAAGAGCTTGCAAAGGAGAAGACATAAATGGAAAAAGAGCAATATCAGCAATTGGAGCAAAATGTAACACCAAAGCCTCCATATATAAAGAATGTAGCAAAGGCGTTTTTTGTCGGTGGTCTTATTTGTACAATTGGCCAAGCTGTGTCCCTTTTTTATATTATTTTCTTCAATTTTACAGAAGCCACAGCTGGTAATCCAACCGTAGCAACAATGGTATTCTTTGCCATGTTGCTCACAGGGCTTGGTCTATATAAAAGAATTGGCCAATTTGCTGGGGCAGGCTCATCAGTACCAGTAACCGGATTTGGTAATGCTGTAATTTCCGCAGCTATTGAGCATAGATCAGAAGGCTTAGTATTAGGAGTTGGCGGTAATTTATTTAAACTAGCAGGATCAGTGGTTTTATTTGGGGTAGTCGCAGCATTTTTCGTAGCACTTATTAAATATATCTTCGTGGTGATAGGAGTGGTTTCATGGTAATCATTTTTCAATCGAAACCATCCCTATTAGCAGGGGGTGTTGTAGCAGGACCTTTAGAGAACCGGAGTATTTTTAGTCAGTATTTTGATGCTGTTTATGATGATGAGCGTTGGCAAATGAAAACCAATGAACAAGGGCATCGTAAAATGATTGAAGAAGCCTGTGATGCGGCTATGAAGAAAATGAAGGTACAAAGTGGAGATATTGATTATTTAATGGGTGGGGATTTGGTCAATCAAATGACACCGACCAATTTTGCTGCAAGAGATTTGGAAATCCCGTTTATTGGATTGTTTTCTGCATGTGCCACCTCCATTTCTTCTGTCATTATTGCCTGTCTGTTAACAGAGTTAGGTGCTGCTAATTTTTCATTAGCGGGTGCATCAAGTCAGCATAATGCGATAGAACGTCAATTTCGTTATCCTATCAATTACGGTGCACAAAAGCCACAAACTGCTCAATGGACTGTAACAGCAGCTGGCTATGCGCTAATCGGTAAACACCGTGAAGATTATCCCTCTATCGAAGCCGCCACAATTGGAAAGTCTGTTGATTACGGTATGGATGATCCTTTCCATATGGGTGCTGCAATGGCACCAGCTGCCTTTCAAACGATTCAATCTCATTTACAACAACGCAATCAAAAAATTTATCATTACGATTTAATTTTAACGGGCGATTTAGGTCAGCTGGGCTTAAAGCTTTTGAAGGGTATGCTAGTTGAAAATGGTGTGAAAAATGAGGAGCTAACCCTGCTGCGTGATGCAGGCGCTGAGTTTTATGGACAAGATGAATCCTTTCAATCAGGGGCAAGTGGTGCAGGCTGTTCAGCAGCTGTTTTTTTTAGTTACGTTCTCCAACAGATGCGAGCGGGCAGCTATAAGCGTGTATTACTAGTAGCAACTGGGGCATTATTGTCTCCACTATCGTTTCAACAGGGTGAGACGATTCCATGTACGGCGCATGCGATCGAAATTACAATGAAATGAGGCATAAATTATGGTAATGACATTTGTATTTGCATTTATTGTAGGAGGCATTATTTGCGTCATCGGCCAATTATTAATGGATGTCGGTAATTTAACACCGGCTCATACATTAAGTACACTCGTTGTCCTCGGTGCTATATTGGATGGCATGGGGTTATATGAGCCATTAATTAATTTTGCTGGCGCAGGAGCTACCGTACCCATTACCTCTTTTGGTAATTCACTAACACACGGAGCAATGGCTGAGGCAGAAAAGCATGGACTGGTTGGCGTCTTAACAGGAATGTTTAAAGTAACAAGCTCAGGTATCAGTGCTGCTATTGTTTTTGCCTTTATCGGTGCATTAATTTTTAAGCCTAAAGGAAATATCGACTAGACGAATACCCCTCCCATTTCTACAACCAAAACATATTATAGGTTGTAGAAGGGAGGGGTGCTTTTATGGGATATCAAGGCTGGTCCTCACAACCGTATGGAAATAATGTTGGTGGGTGGAACAATAGCTATTGCGGAGGCAATAACTATAGTTATTGTGGAGGCAACAACTCTGGCTATGGTTCAACATTTGTTCTAATCGTTGTTCTATTTATTCTTTTAATTATTGTTGGCGCTACTTACATCTAATTTGATGAACATATTGTAAAGGCTTTAACTCTTATTTAGAGGGTTCACACCTAAATAAAGTTAAGGCCTCCACCATTTGTGAATGCTTCGGGCAAGTCGCAAGGTCAATTTGAGTTTTAATGATAGGAGGGAAAACATGCATCGCTCGTTATTTAATTCAATTGAGCAAAAAACAGGTGTTTCGATGGATGAAATCTTCGCATTAGCCAATGCCATTCAACATGCGGATTTTACAAGTGAAAAACAAGTAAGAAAAATCGTACGACGTGTTGCTAAAATATCTAACAGAACGATTACACAAGAGTTAGAGGATAAATTAGTACAATCTATTATTCAAGATGGAGCATCACTAGATTTCGATAAAATCACTAGAATGATGAAGTAGCGCATGGCATATCTACTTGGCAAAGCAGCTTGTTACGATAGAGTAGATAAATGGTGGCAAGCGAATTTTAGTTTAAAAAAGGGTGTTACGACATTGAACAATATCGTAACACCCTTTCATTAAATTTTTTTCTCCATTGCTCGATGTGGGATACCAGCATCCAAAAATTCTGGAGAAGTTACCGCATAGCCAAGCTTTTCATAAAAGGGAATCGCATGGCTTTGCGCGTGAAGCTTCAATGTTTCTTTAGAGATGGAAATGGCATATTTCTCCATTTCTCTCATTATTAAAGCCCCTAGTTTTTTACCGCGTTGAGATTGTAAAATACAAACCCGTTCAATTTTTGCTGTATTCTTTTCAATACTACGTAAACGAGCTGCTCCTACAGGCTCATCATCATCATACATAATAAAATGCGTTGCAGCTGCATCTTCAGCATCACATTCCAAGTGGAGTGGAACGCCTTGCTCTTCAACAAATACTTTTTTTCGTACAGCAAACGCATCATCATGTTCTTCCTTTGTTTCAACAATCTTAACGTTATACAATCATCACTCAGCTCCAGACAAACGGAATGTTTCGTATGTTGTCCATGAACCATCTTCTAATTGATATAAAAGATGAATGCGATCAATTGTATCCTTTTCATCTACACCAGTCATACGTAATTGACCAAAAATGTCGTCATGCTCGGAATCTGACATTTTTTGAGCGATTGTAATATGAGGTACAAATACATGTTTCGTTTCCCCATAAGAAATATTTTCTTGGATTTCATGTTGGAAAGCAGCTAATTGTTCAGTTGGCTCAATGCGGAAATAAATAGCATTGGTTGTAGGGAAAAACGAACTGATGCGTGATGCATGAATGTTTAAAGGCGCATATTTAGCAGCAAGTTCATCTAATTGCTTAACGATGGTTTGAATTTCTTCTTCAGACGCATCAAAGCTGTCTTTTAACGTCATATGCGGTGTAATCTTCGCGAAATGGGGATCATATCGTTTGCGATACGTGTTCGCTAAATCTTGCAATTTTTTTGATGGAAATGCCACAATACCGTACTTCATAGTCCATTACCTCCCGTAAATAAACAATTTTTCTATTTAAGTATATCAGAAAATCCACTTTTCGTAATTTAATCACTCACATTAATTAAAATTTTCAATTAATGCACGTCGAAGGTCGGGTTTCCAATATTTCCATGTATGATTGCCATCAAACTCGTCATAAAATATAGAAAACCCTTTATGAATCATAAGATCATGGAGCTGACGATTAGGTGTTAAAAAATCCTTCACAGATTTATCCATAGTGACTACTTGATCTTCACCCTTGCCAACTATATGGTAAATAGAAATGGCTGCTGGATCTTTGAAGTTTTCGACAGCCTTCAAAACTTCCTCATCCACGTATGGTGATTGTAGAATAACCTTACCGAAAATACTTGGATACTTTAATGCGGCCATTAAGGAAGCTGTAGCAGCCATCGAATCTCCAATCACTCCGCGACTCATACCCATTTGATACGTGGAAAATTCGTTATCTAAATAAGGTACTAGCTCATGTGCTAAAAAGCGAAGGTAAGCTTCATGCTGCTCACCGCTAGGAATATATTTATGACGTCGATCGTTAATATCTTTGTATGGAACAAATGCAATAATTAAATTTTCGATTTCATAGTCATCAATCAGTTCATCAGCTAGTTTTGTAATACCGCCAAGCTGGAAATAATCTTTACCATCCGATGCGATTAGAATGTTGTATTTATATAGTGGAGAATAATTTGCAGGAACATAAATATAGAGCTGTAATTCTTCCTGTAATGCTTCACTATAGAATGTTAAATCCTGTACTGTTCCCTTATCCAATGATGACACTCCTTCTTGTGTTTGTAACAAAATTGTACCATATTACAAAAGTAAAGGTATAATAGGTTGGGCTAGCACTATACTAGCAATAAAATCGAAATGAGGGGTAGCTATGCATAATAAAAGTATCCGTGTGCACTCTGATGAAGTAGCCAAGGCAGCACATGCTGCGTTAATTCGTAGAGGTGTAGCGATTGAGGATATCGCAAAAATTGTTTACGAAATGCAAAAAACCTATAATGAAGGTTTAACACTGGATCATTGTGTTCATTCGGTTGAGCGTGTACTGCGTAAACGAGAAGTGCAACATGCACTTTTAGTAGGGATTGAATTAGATGAGCTAGCTGAGAAAAAATTATTATCATCACCATTACAGCAAATTATTGAATCTGATGAAGGCTTATTTGGTGTGGATGAAACGATCGCACTAGGATCTGTATTTACATATGGCAGCATTGCAGTAACTACTTTTGGTCATTTAGACAAGCAAAAAATTGGGATTATTAAAAAATTAGATACAGAGCCTGGGCATCACGTTAATACGTTTTTAGATGATTTAGTTGGCAGTATCGCGGCTTCTGCAGCATCTCGCATTGCTCATCGTATGCGTGATTTAGAGGAAGAGGGCGAAACATTTGCAGATATCGAGCCAGAAGAGCTAGGACCAAAACCAAAATCACATAATGAAATATAAAATGAGTTTCTACTATAAAAAAAGAGCCTTTTACAATATGGAGAAGGGTAGACAAAAGCCATTGAGTTTTATTCTCAATGGCTTTTCTCATTTTTATCCTAACTATAAAGAAGACTCATATAACATCACTTTATATTACTTTTTATCGTTATAGGCTTTTAAAAATTCTTTTACTTTTTCGCTATTTGCTTCGAGTTTTAACCCAGTGTCAATTAAAGGAGATACAGTTGATACGGCAGGTTTTTTATTGCCTTGGTAATAGCTAATGAACTCGTCTTGGTTGATGGAGTACAAAATCGCTTTACGTAAATCAGCTGAATCGGAAACTGCACGACCAGATGTATTCATTTGTAAATAAGAAACAGCATTGCTATCGGCTGTATTTAAAGTTAATTTATCGTCTGAATTCACAATATCTAGCTTTGTTTCTGGAACTGTTTGAAGAACATGAATTTCTCCATTCCGTAATGCTGATAAAGCACTATCAACATCAGAGATGAAACGAACATTGATTTTTGAAATTTTTGGTTCATACTCACTACCAGCACGGTATGCAGGGTTTTTCACAAATTGTGCTTCATAATCATTTTTCTTTACTAAAATATAAGGACCACTTGCATAAAGCTGGTTGTTAAAAGTTGCAGAACCTTCAGTTACCGTAGCTTGATCACCATAGGCAATATCTTTGTCAGGGTTATAGTTAGCTACATCATACGTATTTATACTTGTTACTTGTTTTTCAGATACAATACCACCAGATTGGTGTGCTAAATAATTTAACACTTGTGGAAATGGTGTTGGTGTTGTAATTTTAACGACTTGATATGAACCAGAAGCATTGTTAACAGCCCCTTTGTCCTTTGCTAATTGCGCTACAGAGGCAGGGAGATTTTGTGATAATGCTTCGAGAACTGTTTGATCAGAGCCAGATACTTTTTTATTTTGTAATTCAGCTAAATCTGAAACAATCTCTACAGTTTCAATATTTTCATGGATACTATAAGTACGGTGATCTGGTACTGAATTAGCGTCTTTAGCACGGTTTAATGAGAATACCACATCTTCAGCAGACACTAAATCACCTGTATCAACAGCTGCGCCATCTTTCACTGCTGCGAAATGAATATCGTCGCGTAAAATAAAGTAATAGTCTTGATTGCCTTCTGCCATAACATGGTTATAAGATAATGAACCATCTGAAACAACGTCATCAGTGTCTGTTAAATTAACAAGACGAACATACATATTTGTATTTAATGTATTGATGGAACCATCATTCCCTTTAATCGGATCTAGAGAAGTTAGAGAGTTAATTGTTTGGTGTAAAATTAATGGTTCAGTAGCATTTTTAGCTGAATCATTAAATTCGATTTGTTCCCATACTTGCGCACGAGATTTTGGTAAATGAACTGTTTTAGGGTTTACTAGCTCTGAGTAGATTCCCTGATACTTATTGGAAATATATAAAGGTGCAATATAAGCTTGATCAAATACTAATAATTGCTCTAAATCTTTATATTTAGCCGCTGCTTCTTCTCCAGTTAATGTACTAGCCTCATCGATTAGGGCATCTAATTTTGAATCTGCAACAACACTGTAATCTCCACCAGTTTTAAATAATCCACGAACAGCATAGTCCGGGTTACCGGTTACTGTCGTCCAGCTTGAAAGAGCAAGATCATAGTTGCCTGCTTCTTTTTGGGCAGAGAATGAACCGTAATCTGGTTGAATATTAAGCTTTACATCAAAACCGTTTTTTACTAATTGGTCTCGAACAATATTCATATCTTCTTCAGAAGCTGCCATGCCTAATACTTCAATGGCTACTTTGCCCTTGCTCTTGTCACTATCTTTTGAATCTTTATTTCCTTCTACGTCAGTTTTCGTCTGTACACAGCCAGCTAAAGCTAATACTGCGACGAATAAAAATACAAGTAATTTCTTCATAGGTACCTCCAGTTAATTTGTTTTTGGATCTAAAGCATCTCGTAAGCCATCTCCTAAGAAGTTAAAGGAGAGGACAAGAAGCATAATACAAAGACCTGGGAAAATCGCAACATAAGAATGAGTTTCCAGGTACGTACTACCAACTTTTAAAATATTGCCCCATTCCGGGATGTGAGGTTCAATACCAAGCCCTAAAAAACTTAAACTACTTGTTGAAATAACTGCTCCACCAATTGTTAGTGTTGCTTTGACAATCATAGGTGCTAATGAATTAGGAACAATGTGCTTGAAAATAATAGCCGCATCAGATGCTCCCAAAGCTCTGGCAGATTCAACAAATTCATAATTTGCTAATTGCATGACATTTGCTCGCATGGTACGTGCATAGGTTGGGATTGCCCCCACACTAAGTGCAATAATGAGATTGATCGTGTTAGCACCAAATGCAGCAATAATAGCAATGGCCAACAAAATGCCCGGAATAGCATATAAAATATCTAGGCTTCGCATGATGACATTGTCAGTTGTTTTTCCGTAATAGCCGGAAAATGCCCCTAACGCACCTCCGACTAACGCAGGAATAATCGTTGAGAAAAATCCGACGATTAATGAAATACGTGCCCCAAATACAATACGGGAGAATAAATCTCGCCCATAATTATCTGTGCCTAGAGGATATTCTAATGAAGGTGTTTGCAGCAGAGCACCGTAGTTATTTTCTGTAGCAAAGTCATAGTCAAAGGTCCAAGTGCTTGTGACAGACAATGAAAACATAAAGATAATGAAAAATAACCCGAATACAGCCATCGTATTACGTAAAATCTTTTCCCATATTTTTTGCCACTTTTCAATAGAAGAAGGGTTTGCCCTTCTAGCCTTTTGAATAAGACTATAACCTAGTAATGTAGCAAATAGATTACCAGTGAAAGTAGCCAATAGTAATAAAACACCTGGAATAAGCATCCATCTTGGGGCCGCTGTAGGTGTGACAAACTTAACGCATAAAATGGTCATCACGATATAAATAAGCGCAAGTATGAAGAAAACACCCATCGCCAGTAAAAAGGTATCAGTTACATATGGTTTAAATAAGTTCAATGCTGCAATACCAATGATGAATAATTGTGTAATAAAGGCATAAGCAGCAAACGTATATTCGGCAGTCTTTCTTGTGGACACAAGCATAAACGCAAATGATGTAGAAAAAATATTGCCAGAAAGAACTGTTAATAATAGCGGATAGCCGAAAATACGAGTGCTTCTTTGGATCTCACCAAACTTTGCTAAATCCCTTTTTATTCGTAAATTTACAAAAGCCACATAGATCGTAGTAATGGCATAAATAACAAAGAATAGTAGTACAATGGGTCGCCAGCTATGGGTAGAAAAATTATAGCTATAGGCTAGAAACAATAAAGAAAACAGTAAGGAAAAGACAAAGGTAAAATGAGAATTGACATATTCCTGTGTAATCTTCAAGAGTAGTTTGACATGTAAGATGTTTTTCACAGGTGATCCTCCTTTAAGACTTCTTCATTTTCGAGCGAATGCGTGGATCAAAAAAGGCATACATGATATCAATCAATAAATTGACAATGGAAATCGTTATAGCGATATAAACAACGCCTCCAAGGATTGCGGGAATATCAGGAATAAATTGTTTATCAACAATATAGCTACCAATCCCACTAATATTGAACACCTTTTCTGTAACAGATGCGCCTCCCAACATACCTCCAAAAAGAAGTCCAATCACCGTAATAATAGGAATCATGGCATTACGAATGGCATGTTTTGAAATTACTTTAAATTCATTCAAGCCTTTTGCTTTAGCTGTAATAATGTAATCCTCGTGAATCACCTCAAGCATACTAGACCTTGTCATCCTGGCTATGGATGCCGTAATGGATGTCCCCAAGACAATAACTGGCATAATAAGGGATAACCAATTTTGGGGGTTATAGGTCGCTGGAAACCATTGTAGCTTTAACGCGAACGTTAAAATAAAGATTAAACCTTGCCAAAAGCTTGGAATGGATAAACCAATTAAAGCAATAAACATAAAGGTATAATCCAAATACGAATTTGGACGAACCGCTGAAATAATACCTACTGGAATGGCGATAGCAATCGCCATTAACAGTGATAATACGGCTATTTCAAGTGTGACAGGAAATTTATTTGTAATGCTGTGCGTAATATCTTCTTTACCTGCAAAGGATGTGCCTAAGTCAAAAGTAAATAGGCCAGATAGTGAATGCCATAATTGAGATAAATAAGGTTGATCCAAACCATGAATGCGATTAAAGTTGGCGATTTGCTCTGCTGTCGCTTCAACACCGAGCAAGTTTCTGGCTGGATCGAAAGGTGATAGATACAAAATTGTAAACACTAACGTTGCCACTCCAACAATGACAATGAAGCTTTGTAAAATTCTTTCAATGATAAATTGCAAAAACGGGTTCGCACATAAGATTAGCACGACATAAAATAAAACAGCTGGTAGAAAGGTAAGAGCTACAAAATATTTGTTTTTCAGTTGCTGATTAAAAAATTGATCATAAGTTAATGGTTGTATACCTTCATTTTGTAAATCTTGGTCCACTAGCTGTTGAAGCCTTTGTTTGGCTAATTCATTAGCAGTTTGCTGTATTTGCGATGATGACGCAGCCTCTTGAAAAAATGAAGCTTTTGCTATTTCTTGCTGTTCAAATGATTGCTGCCAATGTGCAAATAAACCATTTTCTAAGTAATATTGACTACGCAATTCAAAAGCCTGATCATAAGTATTTGAATGTTTCTTATTCCGATAGATAAAGTATGTAAATGGATGAACCAAAATACTTAAAAGGAAAAGTAGTATATTGTAAGGCTTTTGGTGCATTAGTTTTTGATAAACCATAGAAAAGAACATAAATTCCTTAGGTTTTAAATGATTTTTTGAAGTAACCATGCATTTCCTCCAAGCGTTAATAAAATATTCAACACTATATTGTATAATTCCTATCAGTATTGTAAAGTATGGATTATAGTTGAAAGTAAGTCAATCACAAATTTCAAAAAGGATGGGTCGAATGAGCGAAAAGCTTTTAGAAATCAATAATCTTCGCGTTTCCTTTATCACTGGGGAGACAGAGTTTGAAGCTGTAAAAGATGTAAACTTCCATCTAAATAAAGGTGAAACACTCGGAATTGTAGGTGAATCTGGGAGCGGAAAAAGTGTAACAGCACGTTCCATTATGCGCTTATTACCATCTCCACCTTCATTTTTAAAATCGGGTAATATTATATTTAAAGGTCAGGAGTTAACGGAATTAGCGGAAAAACAAATGGAAACAATTCGTGGAAAAGATATTAGCATGATTTTTCAGGATCCTATGACATCTACAAACCCTACTATAAGAATAGGAGATCAAGTGGCTGAAAGTTTAATCAAGCATCAATCTATGTCAAAGACCGAAGCCTACACAAAAACCATTGAATTATTAAAACTTGTTGGCATTCGTGATGCAGAAGAGCGTTATCGACAATATCCACATGAATTTTCAGGTGGTATGCGACAACGTGTAATGATAGCTATGGCACTTGCATGTAATCCATCACTGCTGATTGCGGATGAGCCAACGACTGCATTGGATGTAACCATTCAAGCCCAAATTTTGAAATTGATGCGAGATATGCAAAAGAAAATGGGCACATCTATTATTTTAATTACACATGATTTAGGCGTCGTTGCTGGTATGTGTGATCGTCTCATTGTCATGAAAGAAGGAGAAATTGTTGAACAAGGGACGACGGAAGAGATTTTTGCGAATGCGCAACATCCATATACCCAAAAATTATTGAATGCGCTACCAAAACTACATGAAAAAAAGCAGCCAAAAGAAATTTCCAATATCCAACCAGGTATTGACCCAAATAAACCTTTGATAGAAGTCACACATCTGTCAAAGGAATTTTCATTAGGCAAAGGCCAAACATTAAGAGCTGTCAATGATTTATCGTTTCATATACTTCCAGGGGAAACTTTAGGCTTAGTAGGCGAATCAGGATCAGGTAAATCTACCACAGGCCGAACTATTCTACAGCTTCATCAACCTACTAATGGAGAAGTTTTATACCAGGGGATTCCTGTCACGAGACTAACGAAAAAGCAATTGAAGGCGATGCGTCGCCATATGCAAATTATTTTTCAAGACCCCTATTCATCGTTAAATCCTCGAAAAAAAATCTTAGATATTATTGGGGAAGCTCTTGATATTCATGGCCTAGTGAAGTCACATGATGAAAGACTAGGACGAGTGGAGGAACTGCTTGAGCTTGTTGGTTTGAAGAAAGAACATGCTATGCGCTATCCACATGAATTTTCTGGAGGTCAACGACAACGGATTGGGATTGCGAGAGCATTAGCGGTCGAGCCCAATTTTATAGTTTGTGATGAACCATTATCGGCCCTAGACGTATCCATTCAAAAACAAATTGTGGATTTACTAAAGGAATTACAACAAAAGCTTGGGTTGACGTATTTATTTATTGCACATGATTTATCGATGGTGAAGCATATTAGTGATCGGGTAGCAGTTATGTATGCGGGGAAAATTGTAGAATTGGCTGAAAGTGAAGAGCTATATGCAAACCCACAGCATCCCTATACACGTGCACTATTACAATCCATTCCAATTCCCGATCCAGCGATTGAAAAGCAGAAATATAGTGATGCTGAAAATACAGACGACGTGAAAGTTCACTACGAGGTAGAAAATAGCCAGCTGGTAGAGGTTTCTCCAAATCATTGGGTAGCCGTTTCAACATGATGGCTGTCATATTATAGGACAATAGAGACAGGTAGCAGGTTTCTACTGAAATGAACAACCTTTAATTAAACTATATTAAAGCATAGGATGGAATATCTACATTACATGTACATATTTATTTGCATAAATAAAATGTAGTTGCATATAATGGAAATTCTTTAATACATTCAAAGAATTATAGAAAAATATATATTTGTTACAAGGGGATTATGTAGTGACTGTACATAATCTTTTTGATTTAGAATAATTTTGAATCTATATAAAAAGGGCTAGGACATGTTATTATTAGTGTAAATAAATAGCTGAGGGAGATAAAAGTGAAACAATCAGATATTAAAACGCTAATAACTAGTGGAACAATTATTTTGGCTGTTGTTTTATATTTAATATTTAAATAAATATATGTATAAAAGTCTTCAGTTGTTACAATGACTGAAGGCTTTTAATTTCAATACAGGAGTATTATAAAAGGTAGGAAGGAAGCTATTTATAGGAAAATTAGTTAACGGAGGAGATTTTTTAATTTTAATAGGGGATATTAATTAGAAAGTAGCGTGTAAATTTGAAGAAAATTATTTTTGCTTTATTCATTTCTACATTGGTTTTGAATGCATGCACAGAAGAAACTAGTACGAATATCATTAAGACTGACGATATAGAAGATCTAATATCTTCAACGATAGAAAATGCAGAGAAACACGATGTAAGTCAGTTTGAAGAATATGAACTAGAAAGTGTCATTGACGGCGACACAATACGAATAAAATATAATGGAAGCTCTGAAAAAGTTCGTTTTTTACTTGTTGATACCCCGGAAACTAATCATGAGACACTAGGAGAGCAACCATATGGACCAGAAGCTAAAGAATTTACTAAACAACTATTAGCTGGTCAAGATACAGTCTATTTAGAGTTTGACGTTTCTTATCGTGATAAATATAAAAGACTACTTGCCTATATTTATACCAAAGAAGGTATAAGTGTTCAGGAGCAGTTGTTAAAAAATGGATTAGCACGTGTAGCATATATATATGATCCAAATACTAAGCATGTAGATTGGTTTAAATCGATTCAAAAAATTGCACAACAATCAGCTATTGGGATATGGTCGGTTGAAGACTATGTAACAAATCGTGGATACGATAAAGATGTATACGATGCTGCCATAAAAGAAGGAAACCAGTCTAACATAGCTGAGGATAAATCGAATACCAATACTAAGAAGGACAGGTGCGAAATCAAAGGAAATATTAATTCCAAAGGTAACAAAATTTATCATATGCCAGGGCAACGGGACTATGATAATACAGTAGCTGAGGAGATGTTCTGCACTGAAGAAGAAGCAGAAGCCGCTGGGTTTATTCCAGCTAAGCAATAAAATCAAGTATTTCTGCTCCTATAAAATATCTGAGTCAGGTAACCCCTGTGCTCAGATATTTTTTTTGATCAACATGGGTGATTGAGTCTAAAATAGCTAGCGTACTGTTGAAGAACTTGGTATATCCGAAAAAAATTTAAATGAAAAGAGTAGTAGATTGAGCTTTTAAGGAAGCGTTATATTTTCTAAATTTTAGGATGAGTCAACTCATGTGAATAGCATTTGATGCATACAAGCAACCATCATTTAGGTATTGACATACTAAGTATAGGAATTATATATTTATCCCAGTTAAATTTTTTGAATATTCATTATATATTAACTTGTACCTACAACGTGTTGACGTGTAGTTGTGTTGTTATGGATAATTGAGGTTATTTACGTTTATGAATACAGGGCCATAAGGATGAAACGAGGGGGAAAAAAATGAAAAAAATAAGAATAGGTGTTATTGGAGCTGGTTTAAGAGGGGGCTTGGCACAATACTGGCATAAGCCTACCGGGGAATCAGAAATAGTAGCGTTAGCCGATATTTCTCAAGAACGTTTAGAAAAATTTCAGGAGAAATTTGATACACCTTTATTTTTAACAAAGGACTATAAAGAGTTATTAACAAGAGATGACATCGATGCAATTGCGGTTTTATCGCCAGATTATTTACATGAGGAACATATTATTACTTGTTTAAAAGCGGGTAAGCATGTGTATGCGGAAAAACCATTAGCCATAACGGTAGAAGGTTGCGATCGAATATTAGATGCATGGGAAAAATCAGGAAAGCATCTCATGGTGGGCTTTAATATGCGCTATATGAGTATGTATCAAACGATGAAAGGCCTAATTGATTCAGGTGCCATTGGAGAACTAAAGGCAATATGGGTGCGACATTTTGTTGGATTCGGTGGTTATTTCTACTACCACGATTGGCATGGTAATTCAAAAAATACAACCTCTTTACTACTTCAAAAAGGCTCACATGATTTAGATGTCATTCATTGGATTTCAGGGAAATATACGCAGAAAGTATCTGCGTTTGGTAGCTTAGATTATTATGGTGGAAATCAGCCAAATACATTAACATGTCCTACCTGCGATCAGAAAAAAACTTGTCCAGAATATGTTGCCCATACATTTACAGAATGTGCGTTCCGTGAAGAAATTGATGTGGAGGATAATAATATGGTCATGATGGAATTAGAAGGTGGCATAAAGGCTTCTTATTTACAATGTCACTTCACACCAGATTATTCGCGGAATTATACATTTATTGGTACGAAGGGGCGTATTGAAAATGATGATATCAATAATAAAATTTATTTAAAAACACGAAAATCAAATTCTTGGGAGGAACTAAGTAATGTTGTTTACGAAATGAAGCCTGAGGAAGGAAGCCATGGTGGTGCTGATCCAAAAATTGCCCAAGATTTTGTAGAACTCATCCTCTACGATAAGAAACCTTTAACAACGCCATTTGCCGGACGAATGAGTGTAGCAGTGGGTTGCGCGGCTACAGAATCCATTCGTAGCGGAGGTAAGGTTATTGAGATTCAGAAGGAATCTACCATTCTGCAACATTGATAAATAGGGGGTGTAGTCATGACGCTTTTAGATAAAACAACTGTTGAGGAAAAGCCATTTAAAACAAAACGTTTTTTCAAAAAGCAATCAAAGGTAAAGAAAAATCACCTGGTTGAGTGGAAAAAATCTATCAAAAAAAATTGGGAGCTCTATTTATTACTAGCCCCTGTTATCCTTTACTTTCTAGTTTTCCATTATTACCCACTATATGGTTTGCAAATTGCCTTTAAAGATTTTATTGCTACTAAGGGAATTATGGGGAGTCCGTGGGTAGGATTAAAGCATTTTGAACGCTTTTTTGATAGCTACTATTTTTGGCGTTTAATCAGAAACACAATTGGGATTGGCGTATTTACGCTACTTATTTCTTTTCCAATACCCATCATTATCGCCTTGCTACTAAATGAAGTGAAGAGTCTTCGTTTTAAAAAATTTGTACAGACAGTCATTTATGCCCCACATTTTTTATCCACAGTAGTAGTTGTTGGGATGCTATTACTATTCTTAAAATCGGATGGGATGATTAACCAAATGATTATGTTGTTTGGGGGTACACCCGTAGATTTTATTTCAGAACCTACATGGTTTAAATCCATATATGTACTGTCTGATGTTTGGCAAACGATGGGATGGAGTTCCATCATCTATATTGCAGCTTTGGCTGCCGTAGATCCAGCACAGCATGAGGCAGCAATGATAGACGGAGCATCAAAATTTCAAAGGATTATTCATATCAATATTCCTGCGATTTTGCCGACGATTATCATTTTATTTATCTTAAATGTAGGATCTGTCATGGCCATTGGATTTGAAAAAGTATTTTTAATGCAAAATGATTTAAATATGTCGGCATCAGATGTTATATCCACTTTTGTTTATCGTAGCGGAATTTTAGAGGCACAATATAGCTTTTCGGCAGCAGTTGGTTTATTCAACTCTATCATTAATTTTATCCTCCTTATTATGGTTAATAGAATAGCTAAAAAAGTGAGTGATACAAGTTTATGGTAAAGGAGAGATTGACATGAAAGAATCAAAGGGCGATCGTGCGTTTACTATCTTTAATTATATTTTTTTAGCCATTGTAGCAGTTGTTGTTTTGTATCCACTTATTTTTGTTTTGAGTGCTTCTCTTAGTAATCCTGAGTATGTCATTTCAGGGGATCTATGGCTATGGCCAAAGGAATTTACAGTGGAGGCTTACGAAAAAGTATTCCAAAATCCAGATATTATTAATGGATTTATTAACACGTTGAAATACACATTCTTTGGAACGTTACTTAATATCGTAATGACCATTTGTGCAGCCTACCCTCTCTCTCGTAGACATTTGAAAGGAAAGGGCTTTATTATGGCATTTATGGTATTCACCATGTTTTTCAGTGGGGGATTAATTCCTACCTATCTATTAATCCGTGATTTGGGCATGATAAATACATTTTGGGTCATGATTATTCCGAATGCAGTAGCTGTATGGAACATCATTATTATGCGGACATTTTTTCAATCCATTCCATATGAATTAGAGGAATCGGCCATGATTGATGGTGCAGGGAACTTCCGTATTTTATGGAGTATCGTACTTCCATTATCATTACCTGTTATGGCAGTCATGGTTTTATTTTACGCTGTAGGACATTGGAACTCTTATTTCCAGGCATTGATTTACTTGCAAGACCAAGATAAGTTTCCATTACAACTTATTCTGAGGCAAATATTAATTCAAGGACAAGCTGACGATATGATTAAAGCGACGTCAGAAAGCTTTTTAGCTCAAAAACTTAGCGTTGAAGGGTTAAAATACGCAGTTTTAATCGTTGCTAACCTACCAATGTTAATGCTTTATCCATTCTTACAAAGATATTTTGTAAAAGGTGTCATGATTGGTTCATTAAAAGGTTAAAGAATAGGGGCGATTTTAAGTGAAAATGAAAAAAAAGCATGTTTATGGTTTTGTAACAAGCCTGATGTTAGCTGCAAGTTTATTAGGAGCATGTTCGGATAATAAAGAAGCTGGTGGAGTAAAAAGTGATAATATCGATAATTTGAATGTGACGGGTATGCCGATTGCAAAGGAGAAAATTGAAGTCGATGGTTTTGCAGCAAAGTTTTTTGCATCACAGGATTGGAATCATCTAATGTTATGGGAAGAATACGAGAAAATGTCTAACATCCATATGAATTGGACAACGGTTCAGACAGAAGTATTAGCAGACAAAAAGAACTTACTTTTAGCTTCAGGAAACTATCCGGAAATATTTTTTGCATCAGCATTTTCCAAAACAGATTTAATCAAGTACGGTCAACAAGGTGTATTCTTACCGTTGAATGAATACATCGATCAATATGCACCAAATTTTAAAAAGCTATTAGAAGAATACCCATCTGTCAAGCAAGGTGTGACAATGGCAGATGGAAATATCTATGGCTTTCCAACAATTTACGATCCAAAATTTTCATCACTTCGTGTTGGAGCGCCATGGATTAACCAAACATGGCTTGATAACCTAGGCTTACAATCACCAGAAACAACAAAAGATTTATACAAAGTATTAAAAGCTTTTAAAGAGAATGATCCAAATGGTAATGGTTTACAAGATGAACAAGGCTGGGGAACTGGTTATGGTATTGAACAAATTATTTCTTACTTAAGAGGATCGTTTGGCTTGAATAAGCAAGGAACGATGAATCTGAATTTAGATTTTAAAGAAGGAACTGAGGAATTCCGATTCGTGCCAACAACTGACGAATATAAACAATTACTTGAATATTTAAATAAGCTTTATAAAGAAGGTTTAATTAATAAGGATGTGTTTACGACTGAGCCACAGAAATTTGCGGCAGAAGCAGCAAAAGGAACGTTTGGTATGCTTAGTGAAGTAGACCCTAAAGAGTTATTTAAACTAGATGGTTATACGGGTGCCCAAGTTTTAGAAGGACCTAATGGGGATCGACAATATACTGCAATGACTAATGGTCTTGGGAATCTAGGAATGTTTGTCGTAACAGATAAAGCGAAAAATCCTGAAGCTATGGTTCGTTGGATTGATCATTTATATGGTGATGAAGGGGCTAAAATGTTCTTTATGGGCTTTGAAGGTGTCACTTACGAAGAAAATGAGGATGGAACTATTCAATATATCGACAGTATTACGAATAATCCAGATGGCAAAAACTTAGACCAAGCAATAAGTGATTATCTAACATGGCCAGGTGGTTATTACCCTGGGATTGTTACGCAAAAGTATTTCCAAGGTGCAGAGGCTAAGGAAAATTCTCTTAACAATGCTAAGCAAGTTATGCCATATGCTTTGAAAGATGATGAAATTATTCCAGGGTTAAATTACACTGTGGAAGAAAATGATCGAGTGTCCGCTGTTTTAACAGACATACAAACCTATGTAAATGAAATGACAGCAAGCTTTATTACAGGAAAAGAAAGCTTCGATAAATGGAATGACTATAAGAAAACAATAGAGAAGATGGGCTTGCAGGACTATATGGAAGTGGCACAAGGGGCATATGACCGTTCTAAATAAGGAGGTTCAGATTCTCCCTCAAACTTAACAAGAAAAGGTCACATAGGCTATAAGTTTATCTTGCATAACTGGGCTTATGTGACACTCTCTTGTTCGACCTTCAATGATGGATGTAGGGAGTGTATAAAAAGAAAATATTTAGGAATGCGTTATCGTAGGGAGGTAATGGACATGGAATTGGAAGGGTGGAAAGGTAAACTATACTGGTTTGTAGAGTGGATCACATTGTTAGCGGTGTTACAGTTACTATGGACAGGCTTAGCTTTATTAGGATTGTTGTTATTTGGAGTAGCCCCAGCGACTGTTGCCATGTTTACTACTTTACGTAAAAGGCTACAAGGAGAAGATGATTTAAAACGATTAGTCAAAATCTATTGGAATACATATAAAGCTGAATTTATTCCATCCAATAAAATAGGTATGATTCTACTGTGTGTTGGCTACTTTTTAACGATTAATTTTCAAATCATTTTAACGTTTCATGGCTTACAAGGTCTACTGTTACTAACAGCGTTTATTTCTATTTGTATACTTTTCGGTATGATTGTCGTAAATATATTTCAACTATTCTCCCATTATAATTTGCCAACACTACGCTACTTTGCTGCTTCAATCATATTTAGTATTGCGTATCCATTACAAATGATTAGCAATATTGTAGGGCTTGTAATTCTTTATAAAGTGTATAGCTGGTTGCCTGGCTTAATACCGTTTTTCGGTGTTAGTTTAGCTGCATTATTTTTAACGTGGATGTCATCCCATATATTTAAGAATGAGAGCGAAGTAGAGAAACATACTAATCTACCACATTACTCTGTTGAGAGAGGGATAACCTCATGAATAAAATATGGATTATTAATGCGAATATCGTGATGGAAAATCAAATTATCAATAACGGATTCCTAGTAATGTCGGAAGGGAAAATTACAGTAATTGATCATATGGCTAATTGCCCTACCCTCGCTTTAATAGAGAATGTAATTGACTGTCAGCAAAGAGGCTATATTATCCCTGGAATGATCGATATCCATATACATGGTGCTGTAGGCCATGATTTTATGGATGCGGACTATATTTGTTATTCGAGAATTGCAAAGTATTTAGCCAGTGAGGGAATAACTGCTTTTTTAGCCACAACGATGACAGGCTCTATGACGGAGATTGAAGCTGCTGTTGAGGCACTTGCCTATTATTATAAAAACCAACCGACAGCAGTACCTGAGATGTTAGGAATTCATTTAGAAGGTCCATTTATTAGTCAATTAAAAAAAGGGGCACAATCCGAAGCATATATTTTAAAACCAAATGTGCAACAATTTAATGACCTGTATAATAAGTCTCATCATTCGATTCGTATTGTCACATTTGCGCCAGAGGAAGACAGCAGTTTTGAATTACTACACGAATTAACTAGTAAAGGGGTTATTGCATCTATTGGTCACTCTAATGCTGACTATGATACAGCACAACATGCATTAAAAGCTGGTATTAATCATGCAACACACCTATTTAATGGCATGAGTGGACTGCATCATCGTGATCCAGGTGTTGTTGGAGCAGTACTTTTATCAGAAGATGTGTATGTGGAAATAATTCCAGATAATATACATGTTCATAAAGATTTACTACCAATGGTTTATAAACTGACAGGCTTGAATCGTTTGCTCGTCATTACAGATGGTATGCGTGCAAAGGGGATGCCAGATGGTATGTATCATTTAGGTGGTAATGAAGTAGAAGTAATGAATAATCAATGTATTCAACGTAAAACAGGTTCCTTAGCAGGAAGTGTATTGAATATGAATGCGGCAAGAAAGAACATAGAAGAATGGCTTACACTTTCACTTGCTGAGCAATTACGTGTTGTTTCCTTAAATCAAGCAGAGCATTTAGGCATGGACAATCGTAAAGGGTCTATTGCACTAGGAAAAGACGCAGATATTGTTTGGTTGAATGAGGAAGGGGAAGTAGAGAAAACTTTTTGCTTAGGGATTCTTGCCTTTGAAAAGGATTGATATATCAATAGGCATCCTATTATATAGATGGTATATTGATTACAAAACCTAGAGAAGGAAGGAAAAAAGATGCATTTATTAGATCAATCTAGTGTAATCCCATTATATCATCAACTGAAACAAATTTTATTTGGGAAAATTCAATCAGGTGAATGGAAACCAGGAGATAAAATTGACTCGGAAAATCAATTGATGGAGATGTTCCGTGTTAGTCGAAATACAGTAAAAAAGGCAATAGAGGAATTAGTAAAGGAAGAGAAATTATATCGGATTCAAGGGAAAGGGACCTTTGTTTGCAAGCCTAGACTTGAACAATCTCTTGGAGGGTTTTATAGCTTTAGTCGCATGATTCAAGAAAAGGGATTTAATCAAAAAGATGAAGTATTAGAAATACAGAAGGTATATCCATCAATGAAGGTTAGAACTAATTTAGCATTAGAGGAAAACGAACAAGTTGTAGAAATGAAGCGTTTACGATTTGCAGATAATGAGCCGATTATTTTGGAATCATCTTTTTTACCATTAAGCCTAATTAAGGATATTGAAATATTACGAGAAGTAACGTCTTCGTCCTTATACAGTTTATTAGCCGAACGTTTTAACATTATTGTTGTAAGGGCGAGAGAAGCCTTTGAACCTGTCCTTATCAAGAAAGATGAAGCATCTTTATTGAAAACAGAGGCTGGAAAACCAGCTTTATTACTGGAGCGGACTGCGTTTGACACTTCAGGGAAACCAGTGGAGTTCTGTATTTCGATTGTTAGAGGAGATCGTTGCCGTTTTTATACGGAATTAAATTAAAATTTAATAGTTTGCTTGATTTATTTTTGTTATAGATTATACCAACAACCCATTGAGGGAGGAATTCTATTATGCCATTAGTGACAACTAAAGATATGTTGGAAGATGCTTATAAAAATAATTATGCAATCGGTGCTTTTGGGGCACATAATTTAGAAGTGATTAAAGCTGTAATAGCTGGGGCAGAAAAAGTGGGTGCACCTGTAATTTTGCAAACAACTTCAAGTACTTATAAATATGTAGAGATGCCTTATCTAATTGCGCTAGCAAAAACAGCAGCGGAACAGGCAAAAGTACCGGTGGCATTACATTTGGATCATGGCGAATCTTATCATATTGTGATGGAATGTTTACGGGCAGGCTACACCTCTGTGATGATTGATGGATCTTCCTTACCTTATGAGGAAAATATTTTATTAGTAAAAAAAGTAGTTGAAGCTGCAAGTGCGGTAAATGTGCCAGTTGAGGCAGAGCTTGGAACAATTGGTGGTGTCGAGGATAGTGTAAGCGTAAAGGAAGAGAATGCATTCTTTACTGACCCTAAGCAAGCTGAGCATTTTGTGAAGGTTACGGGAATCCATTCGTTTGCCCCCGCTTTCGGTACGGCACATGGTAAGTACCGGGAAAAGCCAAAATTGTTATTTGAGCTTTTACAGGAAATCCATTGTTCTACTAATATTCCATTAGTTATGCATGGAGCCTCGGGGGTGCCAGAAGAGGATGTGCGTAAATCTTTGAAATATGGAATTGCGAAAGTAAATTTTTCTACGGAGCTTAAAGACTTATTTGCTGAAGAATTAAGAGCTTATTTTAAGGATTATCCAACAGAAAATGATCCAAGAAAGTATTTCCTTCCAGCACGGGAATCTTTAATTAAATTAGTAGAGCAAAAGATTGTGATGTTACAAAAATGATTACTACTTTAACCTTAAACGCAGCCATTGACCAAGTATATGAGCTGGACTCTTTAATGATTGGTCAGACAAATCGTGTGTTACAGAAGTCACAACAAGGTGGTGGAAAAGGGGTTAACGTAGCTCGTGTTATTGCATCACTTGGTGGTGAAGTGAGTATTGGCGGTTTCGTTGGTGGATTAAATGGTAGTAAAATAGCCGAGCTTTTACAGGAGGAAAATCTCCAAACTGATTTCGTACAAATAGTGGAGGAAAGCCGGATTTGTTTAACGATTATTAATCAGCAAACGAAGGAAATGAGCGAGTTGTTAGAGGTAGGACCTACAATTCATGAACAAGAGTGGATAAAAATGTTAAGCTGGATTGAAACACAAGCGGAACATGCTACCTATTTTGTATTGTCAGGAAGCCTACCCCAAGGTATACAGAAAACGGCATATGCAACGATTATCAAATTATTAAAGGAAAAAGGTATTAGAGTCGCACTTGATACAAGTGGCGATGCTTTGAAAAAGGGTATTACGGCAATACCTTTCATCATTAAGCCTAATAAGGATGAAATTGCTCAATTAATCGGTAGGTCTGCTTTGACTCAGGAAGACTTAGTTCATACTGGTATAAAATTACAAAAAATGGGCATTGAGCATGTATGTTTTTCATTGGGCGAGCAAGGCGCTCTATTTGTTCATCCGTCAGGGGTTTACAAAGTGAATGCACCATCGATAAATGTGGTCAATACAGTAGGAAGTGGTGATGCCTTTTTAGGAGGACTTATTTATAAGCTCTCACATGGTGCAGACCATACAGAGGCATACAAATGGGCTGTTGCCTGTGGCTCAGCGAATGCAGCACATAATGAAATTGCAAAAGTCCAAAGAAAAAATGTGGAAAAGCTTATCGATGAGATACAAATAACTAAAATATAAGAGAAGTAGGGATTTGGTTATGTACACATACAATGAGATTATGGCACAAGGACAAAAGTTAGAAAGAACAAAGGACACTGTTCAATTAATTACTTTCAATGAAAAAGCTGTAGATGTAGTGCTTTTCACTGGATGTGGAACATCCTATTATTTAGCCATTGCAGCAGCGCGGTATTATCAAGCCGTTACGGGAGAATTTGCCATTGCGGTACCAGCATCTGAGTTATTTTTACACACAGACACTTTTATATTAAAGAATAAAAAGTATCTTATTATTGGAATTTCACGATCGGGGACAACTTCGGAAATCATTATGTCCTTAGAGCATTTGAAGGATGCTAAAAATATACGTACTATGGCAGTAACATGTAATGGTGACACACCTATGGCAAAATTAACAGATGAATTGATTGCTTTAAATCATATATCAGAAAAAAGCGTGGTCATGACACAATCATTTTCTAATATGCTATATGCCTTGCAATTATATGCTACGAAAATTAGTGGAAGAGCGGATATGCTGGAACAATTAGAGAAAATCCCCGCTCTTGTGCATTCAGCATTAGGCAATGGACAGCAGTTAACGCAGGTGACTGAAGATGCTTCCATAAAGCGCTTTATTTTTTTAGGGTCAGGTGTTTTTAATGGGTTGGCTAAAGAAGCAACATTAAAGCTGAAGGAAATGACCCAAACGGAATGTGAAAGTTACTCAAATTTAGAATTCCGACATGGTCCAATTTCTATTGTCGATCAGGAAACGGTTGTTATTATATTTACACAAAATGAAACGAAGGAATATGATCAGGCATTAGTGAAGGATATTCAAAAGCTTGGAGGCTTCGTTGTTATTATCGGTATAGCTTCTGAAGAATTAGAAGCAGATTTAATTTTTAAGCTATCTGCAGAAGTAGATGATGTAAATCGCCTTGTTGAAGCGGTTCCTTACTTCCAACTTTTAGCTTATCAGCATGCCATATTTAAAGGGCGTAATCCCGATAAACCACGTAATTTAACACAAGTCGTCAAACTTTGATAATAGTAGACTCTTCCATAGGTAATAGATATATTTCTATCTTTTATTTTCTGATAATTTTGAATTTAAGTGAATCCTGTGTGGAAAACTGGTGATGAAAAGATGAGTCATATTTTAGTAGCCGATGTTGGTGGGACAAAGTTAGCCACAGCTTTATTCAGCCAACACCAGCAGCTCTTAATTAAAAGAGAGGTACCAAGTGATATTTCAACTAGAGACGCTTTATTCCATTGTTTAATCAACAGCTTTGAGTTGCTCTGTATGGAGAAGAAGCTCTCTTTTAAAGATATCTCTAAGGTAAGCATTGGTTTACCTGGTATTGTTGATGTTCAAAAAGGTCTAGCCATCTATCAAAATAATATACCGTGGCGTAACTTTCCGATTTGTGAACGCTTAGTTGAATTTTTTCCCCATGCACAGATTATGATGGATAACGATGTGCATATGGCAGCCTGGGGAGAGTATAATGCTAGAAGATTTCAGAAGGAAACGATGGTATACGTAACATTAAGTACAGGGATATCTTGTTGTACCATCGTTAATGGTGAATTTTTACGAGGAACAGGATTAGCTGGTGAAATAGGGTTTAATATTGTCGGTCATGCTGGTGAAACGTTAGAGGAAAGTGTCGCTGGGCCAGCTATAGAAAAGCTGGGAAGAGTATTACTAGGAAATTCAGCTATTCGATTAAAAGATATGATGGAGCTCTATTACAAGGGTGACCCTATCATGGAGAAGGTGTTGCAGCAAATTATTGATTGCATGGAAAAACAGTTACACCAAATGATTTTAATGCTTGATCCACACTGCATCGTATTAGGCGGAGGTTTTTTTAATCATCAGACGAAAATCATCGAGCAGATTAAAGAGGTCATTCAGCAACGTTTGTTACGTACGCCTTTTGAAGGGAAAGAGCAAATTATAGAGAGTAGTATTCGGAAAGCTGAGGCAGGTCTGTATGGTGCATCAATGAAGTAATAAAAAACAGTGGTGCGATTAGTAAAATGGGAAATTACATCGATAAAAATTTCATAAAAAGACCCAACTTCTTTCTATCCCCTATATAGAGAAATTGGGTCTTTTACATTTGTATGTTTTTAGTACGTAAATGTCATGAATGGTAGAGGAGAATAACTAACTGTCAAATAGAACGGTTAATCTGAAATTAGTGAGGTTGATTGCACATTAAACTGTAAAAAGAGAAACAGACTTGTTGTAGTCTGTTTCCTTTTCAATGAGGCTTATACTTGTCTATTATTCTAACGAATGCGTTGCTCTGTTTCTAAGTCAAAGAAATGAGCTCGTGACATATCAAAAAGTAGGTGTGCTAATTGGCCCTGAGTAATTTTGGTATCAGAGTTTACACGTGCAATATAAGGCTGTCCATTTAACTGTGCATGTAGCATAAGCTCAGCACCTGTTAATTCGGATACATCAACATTTGCTTCAATAGCTGAGAAGAATGGCTCAGAAATGACAGAAGATTTTTCATATATATGTTCAGGACGAATGCCAAGAATCAATTCTTTTTGTAAGTATCCTTGCTCTAATAATAATTTGGATTTTTCTGCTGGAATGGTTAATGTAATAGGTCCTAATTGAATCCCTTCCTCATAGAAAACCCCTTTAAAAAAGTTCATTGATGGTGAGCCTATAAAACCACCAACAAATTTATTTTCAGGTAATCTGTATACTTCTTCAGGCGTACCAATTTGTTGAACAATACCATCCTTCATGACAACAAGGCGTGTTGCCATTGTCATTGCTTCAGTTTGGTCATGTGTTACGTAAATTGTCGTTGTTTTTAATCGTCGATGAAGCTTAGTAATTTCTGCACGCATTTGCACGCGTAGCTTTGCATCTAAATTGGACAATGGCTCGTCCATTAAGAAAATATTTGCATCTCGGACGATTGCTCGACCAAGGGCAACTCGTTGTCTCTGACCACCCGATAGAGCTTTAGGCTTACGATCTAAATACTTTTCTAAATCGAGTATGGCTGCTGCGTTGTGAACACGTTCTTTAATTTCTTGTTTTGAAAATTTTCGAAGCTTTAAGCCAAATGCCATGTTGTCATATACTGTCATATGTGGATAGAGTGCATAGTTTTGAAACACCATCGCTATATCACGTTCCTTAGATGGCACATCATTCATTTTCCTGTTATCAATTAAAAAATCGCCTTCCGAAATTTCCTCTAACCCTGCTATCATACGTAATGTTGTTGACTTTCCACAACCTGAAGGACCAACAAGTACAATAAACTCTCGATCCTGAACTGTTAAATTAAAATCAGATACAGCTGTTACACCACCATCGTATATTTTATAAATATGATTAAGTACAATTTTCTCCATATTTAATCCCCTTTGTTCTTTTATTCAGTGTAAATAAAGTAAGGAAGAAAACCAATGTTTAATGTGCATAATTTTCAGTTAATTAATTTTGTGCATTTTGTAAAAAGGACCAAAGATAACTAGCAAAGTAAACAAGAATAACACCATCTAAATTTTTGATAGTAATATTGGTGATTTCTTGAAACTTTAATAATCGATAGGTAAGCGTATTACGATGTATATGTAATTTTTTGGATGTCGACGAAATATTGAAACCACATTCACAAAAAGTTTTAATTGTTTCCAATAATTCCTTGTCTGACTTTAAAGGTAGAATAATCTGCTCTTCAATAAATTTAAGAATAGAAGTGGGCAATTGTTCTGTTAATAAAATAGGGAATATTGTTTGAAATGAATAATAAGGTTCAGCAGTTCTTAAATGTAAGCATTCTTTGAACCATTGTGCTTCTCTTTGGAATTTAACTGGAAAACTTTGATCGATTACATAAAATTCTCCTACATATAAATGGATGCGGACATAAAAATCTACTTCAATCGTACGAATAAGGGCAAGTAAATCTTCCCTCTCATTTATGGAACAGTTTTCAGGTTCAATAAGTAAAAAGTGATTAGTAGCAACTTGAATGAATATCGTATTTTCCTGAAAAAAATTGTATAGCGCTTCTTTTAATGCTTCTAAAGGAGGGTTTTCGTTTATAAAAGTTATTTGAATAACACGTGCTTTTTTAAAGGTTAATTTGGATGGCATGTCACCATTTGAGTAAATAAATTCATACCATATATCCGAGGCTTGAAATAGTGACGAAGTAACTTCAGTATAAAAAACCGTCAGCCATTCGTAGTCCCGGTGTGAAACCTCATGCTTTGAGATAGAGAACCATTCCTTAGTTTCGTGATGGTAAAAAATATGACAGTCATTTGATAGTTGAGTTGGCTTGGAACGATAATAACGATAGGAAGGAAACAATGCTTTGAGATTTAAGTTCATGAAAGACTCCTTTTCTTTCTATATATAGTAAAACATTTAACTGAAAAGTCATACGGGAAAAATTCGTAAAAATATATAATCAAGCGTGCTTTAAAATTTTCTACCATTACTAGTAATAATAAATGTTAGGGTGAAAAAAGTTAAGAAGTGTAAATAAATTCATAGCCATGAAGATGGTGAATAAGAATGGTTAATTCTTATTCATTAGGGCCCCCTGTTCAAAAAAGAGTAAAGATAGTAGAATAGCCTAATGTTTCAATACCGTAGACAAACTTTAAAAAGTTTTAGTTGTGTTTTCCGCAGAAGTTCCCCTTCGTTCCCATCAACTTTTCCCCATTTAGTATTGATTGTAAAGGAGTGTTAGTTATTGGTGGAATGAACTTGCACTTGATCGACAGCACAGGGGTCACAATTTAAAACTAGTTTCAAGGTGATCACTTCTAAAAGGAGGATTACAGTTGTAAGTAGTCCATTATAATTAGAAAATCCATTTACTAGTGATTAGTAAATGGATTTTTTCATTTATGATGACTTCCCGTCTTTTGTCCAGTCAGCTACTTTATCTTGATTGTCGTTAATCCATTTCTTGGCTGCTTCCGTAGCACTCATACCTTCCATAATATCAAACATCACACTTTCAATATCTTCGGCAGTCCAATAGAAACGATCTAGGACATCATACGCCTCAGATGCATCTTCTTTTAATCCTTTACGAGCGAATGTACCAATATATTCTTCTGTACCATATAAACCTTTAGGGTCTTCTAAATATTTTAAATCGTAGGCATTAAAGATCCAGTGGGGTGACCAACCTGTAATAATGATTTCATCATGGTTTGAAATGGCTTGACTAAGGGCTGCGGTCATGGCACCGGCTGAAGAGGTTAAAACATTCCAACCTTCTAAATTGGGATATTCCTTATAGGCATTTTCGGTTGTAGCCATCATATTAGCCCCTGGTTCAATGCCTGTAATTGTTTTATTGGCTTGAGTTGTTAAGTCTTCAATTGAATTAACATCCATATAACTTGGAACGACTAAGCCAATTTTAGCACCAGTAAGGTTTTCGCCTAAATTCTCAATTTTATCTTTGTATTTCTCTACTTGAGGAGCATGTGTTTGCGGTAACCAGGCAGATACCATACCGTCAACCTCACCGTTCGCAAGTGCCTCCCACATGATGCCATTGTCTAATGGTGTTAGTGTTACATCATATCCTAAATTTTCTAATACTTGTCCTACCACATGAGTAGAAGCAACCTCTGTATCCCATTCAACATACGCCAAGTTAATTTCTTTTTTATCTTTCGTACCAGCATCTGCAGAACCACATGCAGCTAATAGTAGTAGGCATGAAAAAACAAATCCTATCTTCCATACTTTTGAATATCTCATCATATTCCCCTTTCAATAATTCCTTAACTCTTAGTGAAAATTAATAAATATCAATAAGTAACAACTTAATTTTATATACAAGTTGTTACTTTTGTCAAATAGAGGTTTCCTGTAACTCATGCAATAAAATGAAGAATGAATCATGGAAAAGGTGCTGAATAAGGGACTAAGAAGCCCATAGATTTTTAACTCGATTACATATGATAGGTGAAAATGGAGACTGGGTTTTGAGGAGGCTTAGTATGCACTGGATTACTATTATTCTAATAGGGATTGCTGCAAATCTAGACAATTTGGGGATTGGGCTTGCTTATGGTGTCAAGCAAGTTAAAATCCCTATTTTATCGAATGCAGTGATCGCTGGCATGTCAATGATTGTCACATATGTCGCTGTAACAGCTGGCAGCACTGTTGTTGAATACATTTCACCGCATACTGCCAATTTATTAGGAAGTTTACTATTATGCGTTATAGGCATATGGACCTTGATGTCCAATAACTTTTCTAAACAGCGGATAGCAGGGAACCCTGAGCTTTTTGATGAAGATAAAAATTTAGTGATCTCAACTCGAGAGGCAATGGCACTCGGTTTTGTATTGTCAGCTAATTGCTTGGCAGGGGGCATTGCCATTGGAGCAAATGGCATCTCTGCAATATGGACAGTAATTTCCATCGGTGTCTTTTCTTTTGTTACGGTGGGAGTAGGCAGTCAATGTGGGGCGTTGCTCGCCAAAACGTTTATTGGCAGGCATTCAACAGCTATTTCAGGATGGTTATTATTATTGATTGGTATTTTAGAGATGTTTGCTAAATAAAATGATGAGCGAGAGTATCACCAAATTTTGGTGATATTCTTTTTATTAGGAGGAAAATTTGACATATTGAGGACGAATTTGGATTAATAGTTGACATTGACTGGCAGTAACGATTATTCTTGGGAGTAGAATCGTAATTGAGAATTATTTTCGTTTACATGGAAGTGAATCTATCAATTAGGATGTTTTATTATGACTAAGGGAGGCGTGCAACACATGAAGAAAATGCTCATGTTGATCATGCTTGTTAGTATTTTTTTCGTTAACTTCGGGTTAACGCAAGCATCTGCTCAGCTGGCTGATGGCACTCATTCGATAAAATATCAGGTCAATAAACCTGAAAGTAATTCCGCATCCATTGCTAATGATTATTTTGTAAAACCGGCTAAAGTGACGGTGAAGAATGGTACTGCTGTAGTACAAATTACATTAAAAAACAGTGCATGGATTACGAAATTTCAACCACCAGGTGGAGCAACTGTAGTAAGTGAAGATCAAGCTGCAGATACACGAACGGTACAATTCACTGTTAAAGACCTAACAAAACCTGTAGTAACAGCGATGAAAATTGATATTGATGATATCAATTATCATCATGAATACAGTGTATCACTTGTATTTGATGCCACATCAATTGCAAATACAGCGACTGCTTCTACTCAACAGACAGAATCCAGTAAATCTCAACCTACTTCTTCAGCAACTACAACTGGAAGTCAAGTGCCCAATCCACAAACAGATGATGCAACACCTTATCTATTAATCGTTGCGTTAGTGGGGTCAGCATTTTTACTTTATAGAAAAAAACTACAAACAAAAACGGAGGGTCAATAAAATGGCTAAAAAACGTCAATCACGTGCAACTAAAATAGTACTAGCTTCATTGTTAGCAGCATCTCTTACAGTTCCTTCCTTTGCATCTGCGGCAGAATTAGTAACAACAAATACAGAAGTGAAGGCAGAAACAACGAAAGCTGCTAAAACGGATTCAGTTATTAATTTCCAAATTTTTAAAACAGGTACGACAGAAGCACAGCCTGCAATTAGTTCTCATTTAGTACCACAAGGAACAATCGTTGAAAAAGACGGTAAATTTGAAGCTCAATTAACAATCACTGCTAAATCTGCACCAATGATTGCAGGTCTACAAACAAAACAAGGCGATACATTTTTAGATGCTAAAGAAGTAAAAAATAACGACGGTACTATTACATACAGTTTCCCTGTGGTTGTTGATGAAGTTAAATCAGCAAAAATCCATGTAGTTGTTCCTTCCGCAAATATGGATAAATGGTATGATTTTGATCTAAAAGCAGTGAAAGAAGTAAAAGAAGAAGTGAAAGTGAATGAAGTTGCTGTCACTGTTTACAAAGATGGTACAACAGAAGAGTCGATGATGAAACAATATATCGCACCAAAAGTAGGAGTTACTGTAAAAGACGGTAAAAATGTTGTGACAATGACATTCCCTCAAGGTCAATATGTAAAAGGTTTCACTGTAGAGGGGAAAGAAGCAACTTTAGTGAAAGAAGACGATGCAACAAATTCACGCACATATTCATTTGAAGTTAAAGATTTGAAGAAACTGGTAAGTGCTCAATTACACATCGTTGTAAATGAACCAGCCCAAGGTGTGAAGTATGATTCGAATCATACAGTACAATTTAGCTTTGCTGTGGAAGGTGCAGTGAAACCAGTTATCAATCCATTTAAGGACATTAGTAAAGATGCGAATAAAGATGCCATCCTATCACTTTACAGCTTAGGAATTGTGAAGGCACAAGACAATTTTAGACCAAATGACAACATTACACGTTCTCAATTTGCTTTAATGGTGGCACGTTCATTGAACGTATCTTCTACAAAAGATGCTGGATTTAAAGATACAGGTAAGCTTAGTGCGGAAGCTGTTCAAGCTATTAATGCATTAGCTGAAGCAGGCATTGTTAAAAAAGCGACAAACTTCAATCCAAATGATACACTTACTCGTCAACAAGCAGCTGTCATGATCTATCGCACAATAACACATGTAGCAGGAAAAGAAATGAGCTTTGGTGACACAGGTCTTTCTTACTATGCTGATGGAGCAAAAGTGAAAGACGAAGAAGCAAAAAAAGCCTTTGCACTTCTATATGCAGGTAAAGTAATGACTGGTTCTCCAACTGCTGATGGCAAAACAGTTATTGATGCCAACAGTCCATTAAAACGTTCACATATGGCGAAAATTTTAAATGGCTCATTGCAATACATGAATAAATAATAAGGATTTTTACAGCAACTTCCTTTCTCATATTTTATGGGGAAGGAAGTTCCTATGTGTTTAAAATGGGAGGAGACCATGCAATGACAATCATAAAAAAGCACATTTGTATTTCGGCTGTTTTGGCAGTTTTATTGCTTGTTTTCCCTCCATCCATTCTTATGCAAGCAAAAGCTGAGAACCTTGGCATAATAGATGGTAGTTATCAAGTTGAACTAAGTTTTTCTCCTATTGAAGGGTTTGAAGGAAATCTTTTTAAACATAAAGCAACTCTCACCGTAAAGGATGGTCAGTATCAATTAACTTTGGCACTTGAACAATCATATTCTGTACGCGACATACATATCGAACAGCTTGGCAATGAAATTTCTTTGACTCAAGATATAGAAAATTTAGTTCAGTTTGATGTTTTGGCATTACAAGACCCGATTGTTATAAAGGGCAATGTGGAGCTTGCAGCTGAAGAATCTTATTTTTCGTTCACTCAAGAGCTGCGAATAGAGATAGCGGGACTTACTCCGAATGTTCCTCAGGAAGAAAACAAAACGGATGAAGCTGAAAACTTAGTTGTAGAAGAAACAAAAGGCCAAGAATGGGCAGTGGACTATGTATTATTAGCGGATGGTAAAAATGAACCTTCTATTATGAATAACTATGTGAAGCCAATCGCAAAGGTTATTGAAAAGGATGGTAGATACTATGCGCAAATGACTATTTTACAATCAGCTTGGGTGACAGGTCTACAGATAGATGATAAGGGAAATCAGATTGAACCAAAGCAAGTTTCTCTTTTAGATAATGTACGCATGGTGGAATTTGAGGTTGAGGACTTAACACAGCCGTTAAGAATGTGGGTAAAGATTGATATTCCTGACATTTCTTATCATCATCAATATTATGTTCAGCTAGTATTCAATCAAAAGCAGGTTTCATTGCTTTTACAAAAACCCACGAACGAAAAACCTACTACGCAAGTCGTACGTGACAAGTCGGTGGAAACGGAGCAACAGGAGCAGGTACAAAAGCCACCAATACAAATAAGTAAAGAGAATGTTTCTAGCAATGCCACACAGACATTACCAGCTATTCAAACACCCTTGCTTATACCAAAGGAAGAAAAATTAACATTTGATCGTACACTTGATGAACCAACTGATGAAGCTTTAGAAGAAGCATTAGAGGACAGCAAAACAAATGAGGAAACTACGGAAACAAAAGTAGTAAAAAAATCGACTGCAGATCAGCAAATGGAGCCGTTAAACTTCGTAAAAATTATTGGGCTAATCGTTATTTGTCTTGTATCAGGATGGTTACTGATTAAGCGTATTAGGAAAACCAAAAATTTAGTTGACTGAGCAGAAATAAGTGGGGGATGACACAATGAAAAAAGATTGGAAAATGAAGGTACTGTTGCTGACATTACTATCACTAATTCTTGCTGCATGTAGTAGCAGCGATCAAACAGAAAAAAAAGAGACAGTTACTGATAAAGAACAGGTAACAGAAGATAGTGAGCAACGTATTATTGCTGGGACTGTAGTGGTAGCGGATATCCTTGATAAGCTGGAGCTTGATGCAATCGCTGTACCTGAAACAGAAAAGCAATTAGCAAAGCGTTTTGATGGTCTGCCAACAATCGGTAATGCGATGGAGCCAGATATGGAAATTGTTAAGTCATTAAATCCAACAGAAGTATTATCCGTTTCCACTTTAGAATACGATTTACAGGATAAATTTAAACAACTTAATATTCCTGTTGATTTTCTTAATTTCCAAAGCGTTGATGCCATGCTAAAGGAGATAACATCTCTAGGAAAACGCTATGATCGTGAAGCTCAAGCCGATGCATTAGTAAAAGATCTACAGAAGAATATCGAGGCAGTCCAAAACGTAGCTGCGAATAAAGAAGGTCCTCGCGTATTAATTTTACTAGGTATACCAGGGAGTTATCTAGTAGCAACAGAAAATTCCTATGCCGGGGATCTTGTCAAACGAGCAGGGGGTATCAATGTAATGGAAGGGCAAGATGCAGAATATCTATCTTCTAATACGGAATATCTTCATAATAGCAATCCGGATATTATTTTGCGCTTATCACATGGCATGCCCGATGAGGTTGTGGAAATGTTTGATGAAGAATTTAAAACTAATGATATTTGGAAACATTTCGATGCAGTGAAAAACGGTAAAGTCTATGATTTAGAGGAAGAATTATTCGGGACGACATCCTCCTTACAGGTACCACAGGCTTTAGGACAGCTGATGGAAATTTTCTATCGTAAATAGTAACTCGAATGTCGCTCGTATGATCAGTATTTTTACTCGTCATAGAGCGTTTTTCTTATCCTATATGGAATAAAAAAAGAAAAAGGAAGTCCGATATGACAAAAAGAATCGTCAGTTTTTTACTTGTAATTTTTTTATTACTGGTGACAGTGATTTATTCAGCATCAACAGGTAGCATTAAAATGGGCTTTTTTGAGTTTATAGGGGCATTATTTAATGAGGGGAATAGTCAAATGGAGGCTATTCGTGATTTACGCTTCCCACGTATCATTGTGGCATTATTTGCAGGTGCCGCCCTTTCAGTTTCTGGGGTGCTTTTACAATCGGTGATGCGTAACCCATTGGCAGATGCAGGGATTATCGGAATATCTTCGGGTGCAGCATTTGTCCAATTGTTTATTGTTGCCTTTTTCCCCACATTATTTTTTATGACACCCGTGTTAGCATTTATGGGTGGAGCCTTAGCCTGTACGCTTGTCTTTGCATTATCTTGGAAATCTGGCTTAAGCCCGCTCAAATTGATTTTAGTAGGGATAGCGATTAACGCTATGTTTACAGGCTTAACCGAGGCTATGATTAGCTTAGGCGGCTCCTTAAATATGTCCGCATCCAGTGTTATTGGTTCTAATCTAACCATGCGAACATGGAAAGATGTTTCAACAATTGTGACATATGGTTCAATCGGATTAATAGGTTCTCTTGCTTTATATAGTTGGTGTAATTTACTCGTATTACAAGACAAAACTGTTAAAAGCTTAGGATTTCAAGTTGTGCGAGCACGGTTATTAATTGCAGCAGTGGCTGTCTTACTAGCAGCTGTTTCAGTTGTTGTTGCAGGAGTTATTTCATTTGTGGGTCTTTTAGTACCTCATATTGCTCGCAGATTAGTTGGCCATGATCATGCTGTGCTTATTCCGTTTACAGCATTGGCAGGAGCATTACTAATTTTATTAGCAGATACAATTGGACGTACAATTGTTGCACCACTTGAAATCCCGGCGTCCACCATTATGGCCATTATCGGTGGACCCTTCCTAATATTCTTATTACGAAAAGAGTGACAAGCATGAATATACAAGACATTATTGTATCGCATGATAATACACGTAATCATTTAAATGGTGTTTCCACATCAATTACAAAAGGCAAAATTACAACAATAATTGGTCCGAACGGCTGTGGGAAATCAACTTTATTAAGTGTCATCTCTCGTCTGCATTCACCTAAATCAGGAAATGTCCTGTTAGAAAATAAAGACTTACTAGATTATAAGCCTAAGGAATTTGCTAAAAAACTAGCCATAGTATATCAGCAAAACGATATACCGAAAGATTTAACAATTGAAAAATTAGTCGGTTTTGGTCGTCTTCCCCACCAAACATTGCTGAAAAAGGACAATGAGGGAGATGCAAAAGCCATTGAATGGGCACTGGCTTGTACAAATTTACAACAAAAGAGTTCAACAAATTTAGAGGCGTTATCAGGTGGGGAGCGGCAACGTGTCTGGATTGCTATGGCTTTGGCACAACAATCAGAAATACTATGCTTGGACGAGCCGACAACATATTTGGATATTTATTATCAGCTAGAATTATTAGAGCTTGTCAAAAGATTAAACGAGCAGCACGGCTTAACGATTATCATGGTGCTACACGATATTAATCAAGCTATTCGCTATAGTAACCATATTATTTTAATGAAGGATGGTAAAATATTTGCAGAAGGTACCCCACGTGATGTAATTACGAAAGATGTTATTAAAGAGGTATATGGGGTTAACGCGGTATTTAATGAAGATCAACAACTTGGCTATTATATGATGCCAATGGGGATATGAATGGTGATGGGATGAAAAAGAAGGCGTCAAAGTTTGTCACATTTCTATATGTAGCAATATTTTTATTTTCTGCATTTTCCCTTGCAAAGTATCTATATACGTACTATGAGACATCAAAATCGCTGAAGGAAGTGCAGGATATATATCAAGCTACATTAAGCACTATTGAAGATCAGCCTGTAAATCAAGAGGAAGAAACTCAAGCTCCTTCAACGATAAGACCTCAATTCCAAGATTTATTAGCAATGAACCGTCAAATTGTAGGATGGATTTCAGTGGATGGAACAAAGTTAAATAATCCAGTACTACAAGCTGACAATAATGATTTTTATTTAAATCATAATTTTAGAGACGAGGAAAGTCGTGCAGGCAGTGTCTTTATGGATTATCGAAATAATATTGTTTCTATGAGTCAAAATACAGTTTTATATGGTCATGCTATGAAAAACAATACGATGTTTGGCAGTCTAAAAAATTACTTAAAGCAAGACTACGCGAATGACCATCCCATTATTTATTTAGATACCTTATATGAAGGGTATGATATCGAGGTATTTGCAGCATATGAGACAACTATTGATTTCTACTATATTGAAACGGATTTTACAAGTGACGGAGCTTATAAGCAATTTCTAGAGGAAATTCAAAAGCGATCATCCATACAAATGGATGTCGCTATAAGTCCCGGTGATAAAATCCTGACATTGTCTACCTGTAAGGATTCAGTGATGAGTGACGATCACCGCTTTGTTGTTCAGGGTAAATTAGTAAAACGTGGTGAATAAATAGAGCTTGACTTTCTTTTTATTGAGGAGAACCTTCACTGTCAAGGTTCTCCATCTTTTTAGCCTTTTTTATTGGATTTTCTCCGCCAACTCTAAAATAATGCCCTCAGGACCACGCACGTAACATAATTTATAACTTTCTTCATATTGCTGTATCTCACTAAAAATTTTTGTACCACTTTTTTTCAATTTAGCAATAATACCTTCAATATTTTCAACATTAAAGCAAATATGTCGGATTCCAAGCGTATTTGCAAAAGTTGGCTGTATACCTTTTTCATCAGAAGGCGAGTAAAATTTCACTAGCTCTATCCATGTCTGACCATCAGGCATCCCCAATCCTACACATGCCGTTTTTGCATAATTAAGCCCTACAATTCGGCTCAGCAGTTCTCCTTGTAATTCCCATTCTGCTTTCACTTCAAGCCCTAGCTCAAGAAAAAATGCTTTAGCCTCTGAAAGATCATTCACGTTTATGCTCACATGATCCATTCTATTGATTTTCATACCTCATACCTCCAAGTCCTCTTCGCAGAATTATATAACAAATGGATGAAAAAAAATCCTGATACGATCATGAATTTTGATAGACAAAGGATGATACATAAAAACTCTTTAACGTTATGCTTTATTTATGGCTAATGTGGACAAACCTATGCTTGTTCGAAATCGTAAATTGAATATTTCAAATTTCAAAAAGAACTTTTAACAAAAAATAATTAAATTACTTGACGTAATTTAATTATTAATATATAGTAAGTTACATAAAGTAATCAATTACTTTTCATAACCAAAGTAGTACAAAAAGATAAGTAACTACAAATGTTTAGCCTAATCAATGTTGGGTAACATAATTCATGTAGTTGCTTCATATTTTAAAATATATCTCGAAATCGAGATAAAATCAACTTATTGGAGGAATTTTAAAATGGCAAAATGGAATATTGATTTAGGGCACTCAGCAATTAACTTTCAAGTAAAACACATGATGGTATCAAAAGTGAAAGGTGTATTTGATAAATACACAGCGGACATTGAGGCGGCAGATCTTGCAGACTTAACAACTGCTAACATTAGCTTTACTATTGATCCAGCAAGTATTAATACACGTAGTGAAGATCGTGATAACCATTTAAAAGCAGCGGATTTTTTTGATGCTGAACAATATCCAACAATTACGTTTAAATCAACAGACATTACTAAAAAATCTAGCGATGAATATTCAGTAACAGGAGACTTAACTATTAAAGGTGTAACAAAATCAGTAACATTTGATACAGAATTTAATGGCAAGGGTACTAATCCTTGGGGGCAAGAAGTATATGGTTTTGAAGCTGAAACAACTATCAATCGCGAAGACTTTGGTTTAACTTGGAATGCAGCCTTAGAAACTGGTGGAGTACTTGTAGGTAAAGATATTAAAGTATCAGTTGAGTTAGAAATTAACCCAGCTTAATAAAGAGATTTTCCTGCATGCTTGAAGGTATATTCAAGCATGCTTTTTATATGTCCAAAAAAAGGTATGTTCTTAAGAAATATTCTAGTAATGATATTTTGTAAATTAATTCCATTGAGTATGTTTTTTGCATATTTTTAGCAAATTCTGCATATAAATCATCATATTGTTTTTGGGGGCGATAGGATGAATGTATTAGTGACAGGTGGCTATGGTTTTATTGGCAGTGCAGTAGGTAGGCGTTTTTTTGAAGAAGGTGCATCTGTTTATATTATTGATAATTTAAGTACAGGTCACTTACGGAATGTTGATTTTGAGCATAAATCTTATCTTTTAAATGTGGAGGATGAGGTTTGTGAGCACCTTTTTAAAGAGACACATTTCGATGTGGTCATTCATTGTGCAGCACAAACGAGTGTTCAACAATCCTTACAGGAGCCAGTAAAGGATATTTTGACGAATATTGTTGGGCTAAGTCAAATGCTCTTTTTATCATCTAAATATAAGGTAAAGCATTTTGTTTTTGCCTCCTCAGCGGCTGTGTATGGAAATAGTCACTATCCGCCACTAGAAGAAACAGATGTGTGCGAACCTATATCAATGTATGGGCTAAACAAGAGCATAGGGGAAACCTATTGTGAAAAATGGCAAAAGGATTATCGGTTACCTATCCTTATTTACAGATTCGCCAATGTTTTCGGTCCAAGACAACAAATGCAAGGTGAAGCTGCTGTCATCCCAAGTATGTTAAAGAGTAGCATGGAGGGAAGACCCTTTACAATTTATGGTGATGGTGAACAGACACGTGACTTTATTTACGTCGATGATATTGCAGATGCCATTTATGCCGGTGTCCATTCAAGATTACAAGGTATCTATAATGTGTCCACAAATGAAGCGTGGTCTCTTCATCAAGTGATTTTGTTGCTTCAGCATTTAAATCATCCACTTGAAATTCAATATGCACCCGCACGAGAAGGAGATATTGAACATTCATTTTTAAATAATGACAAATTAGCCAATGCAATTGGTTGGAGACCCAAAATTTCTTTTGCAGAGGGAATTGAACGTACGTTGAATGCTTTACAAGTTGATAAATTGGCGGAAATTTAACTATATAGAGGATTCGGCATATTACACAGTGTAATATGTCTTTTTCTATGTCTATAGTATAATAATTCATTAAAGAAATGGATGTGGACGGAGGCTTACATATGCTTGTAGATTTTAGAGTGAACAATTGTCTAAGCTATAAAGAGGATACATTATTTTCAATGGTAGCAGGAAGTCGTCTACGAAAATGGAAGGATACCCATACCATACCGTTGGATGATTCACTTCGTGTCGTGAAAAGTGCATTTATTTTTGGGCCGAATGGAAGTGGTAAATCCAATCTATTTACCGCGCTTAAAGTTTTGAGAACCTTACTCTTTAATTTTGAGAATTTAAACAATGTTAAACAATTACGCCTGCCTTATCAACCATTCAAGCTAGGAAGTCAGCAGGGCCAACCAACAGAATTTATGATTTCATTATTTTTGGACGGTGCTTTGTATGAGTATGAAATTCAGTACAATGCTTACATCATTCTATATGAGCGTCTTCACAAGACAACTCATAATTTGAAGGAAGAGCTTTTTGTCCGACGATGGGATGGTGTGGATTATTCGTATGAAACAGCTCATTCGACTGCACAGGAATTAACAAAATATACGCGGAATAATACAGCCTTTATATCAGTGCTACATGTTTTTAATGATTCAGACGCGTTAAAGGTATTCGATTGGTTTTTACATAAAATGCTGTTTCTAGATGAAGCGAATCGGTTATCAAGTCATCCTCTAATTCGTAAACTTGAAGAGGAGCCCTTTAAAAAAGAGGTCATCAAACTTCTTAAAATTGCCGATTTTTCAATTCAAGATGTCACGGCAAGACGTGTGGAGCGCAGAGAAAAAAATACCATTGGCTACGAATTTGACAGCCCTGAGGTCATTCAAGAAGTTGATATTGACCTACATTATTTATCATTTGATGAATCGGGTGTGCCCATCGGAAACGAGACGATCAATTGGACGATGGATTCTAAAGGTACAGTGCGCATGTTGCATTTAGCTTGTGTGATGGTAGATGCTTATAATAAAGGAAAAACTATTTTTATTGATGAATTCGATACAGCTTTTCATGTATCAATTTGCGAATTTCTAATGGCAATCATGAATAGTAAACGTAATACGAGTAATCAATTTGTCGTGACGAGTCATGAAGTAGAGTTATTGGATCAGCCATTGCGTTCTGATCAAATTTGGTTTGTTAATAAAACCTTTAAAAATGAATCTGAGCTCTATTCTTTATTTGATTTTGCAGACTTGCAAAAAAAGCGTGGCGACCTTTCTTATGCAAAACGTTATTTAAAAGGAGAATTTGGCGCAACGCCCGTTATTAATGAATATTTATCTGAACAATATTTAGAAGAAGCGGAGGTATCTGAGCAGTGAGAGTACGTCAACAAGGGAACCGAACACTGCGGAAAACTATTTTAATTTATTGTGAAGGTGAAACGGAGCGTATTTATTTTGAACAGCTACGTATTTTGAAGCGCTCTAAAATGGTGAGTGTCAAAATAAAAAATGTTAAACGATCTGCCATCAAGCTTGCTCAACATGCTTATCGGGATTCTAGTTATCAATATTTTGATGAGGTCTGGATTGTTTTTGATAAGGATGATTTAACAGAAAAGCAATTGGAGGAAGTAAATCAATTTTGTGAGGAAAAAGAGATTCAAATTGCCTATTCTAATGAGGCTTTTGAATTGTGGTTACTTTTGCATTTTGAGGAAGTGGATAGCTCGGAAAAATATCCACGTGCCGTCTTAAATGACAAAATGGAACAACACCTTGGTGTGAGCCGATATTTCCGTCATAAGGCTGATGAGACGATTATTGCCCCCATTGCATTACGTCATGAAGTAGCGATTAAAAATTGTACAGACATGATGGCTCTTCGTAGTTCGGAGAGCCGTGACAACCCTTACTGTAACATACATGAAATGATACGATACATATTTTAAAAACGGTAGGTTCTTTTTGTGACGTAGGGGTCCTACTCTTTACTTTAGTGGAAATAGATTGTCAAATAAATGCATGTTTAATCCAAACAAACATATAGTGTCTATTGAGCGAAATCAGTAATAGTATGAAAGGGGATTGCGTGGATAAGCCAAATTCGAATCAACGCAAAAATATAGAGGAAAATGCCAAGGATCAGCAACTAGAGCCATTTCGTGTAGAGAACGAAGGCACAAAAATGACTACGAATCAGGGTCTTAGAGTGTCAAACGATGAGGATTCCTTAAAAGCAGGAGTCCGTGGTCCGACAATTATGGAGGATTTTCATCTTCGAGAAAAAATTACACATTTTGACCACGAACGAATTCCGGAACGTGTCGTGCATGCTAGAGGTTTTGCTGCACATGGTGAATTCGAATTGTATGAGTCGATGAGAGAGTATACGAAGGCGAAATTTTTGCAAGACCCGAAAAAGAAAACGCCAGTGTTTGTCAGGTTTTCGACAGTGGTAGGTAGTTTAGGTTCAATGGATACGGCTCGTGATGTACGGGGATTTGCAACTAAATTTTACACGGATGAAGGAAATTATGATTTAGTAGGCAATAATATTCCAGTCTTTTTTATTCAGGATGCCATTAAGTTCCCAGATTTAATTCATGCAGTAAAGCCTGAGCCGCATAATGAGATGCCACAAGCTGCCTCTGCCCATGATACGTTTTGGGATTTTGTGGCGAACAATCAGGAGATTGCACATATGATTATGTGGCATATGTCAGATCGAACAATACCTAGAAGCTTCCGTATGATGGAGGGTTTCGGGGTGCATACATTCCGTTTTGTTAATGATAGAGGAAGATCAAGATTTGTGAAGTTTCATTGGAAGCCTGTACTAGGTGTGCATTCACTAGTTTGGGATGAAGCTCAGATAATAGCTGGGAAGGACACAGATTTTCAGCGACGGGATTTATGGGAGGCCATTGAAATTGGAGATTATCCAGAGTTTGAGTTAGGGGTGCAAATACTTGAGCCAGAAGACGAATTTAAATTCGATTTCGATATTTTAGATGCCACAAAACTTTGGCCAGAAGAACTGATACCCGTAAAAATAATTGGAAAAATGACCTTAAATCGCAATGTGGATAATGTATTTGCTGAAACTGAGCAAGTTGCCTTCCATCCAGGAAATGTTGTACCAGGCATTGACTTTACCAATGATCCACTATTACAAGGTCGACTCTTCTCCTATTTAGATACACAGTTAATACGTTTAGGGGGTCCAAACTTTACAGAAATCCCTATAAATCGCCCTCTTTGTCCTGTGCATAATAATCAACGTAATGGTTTTAGTCGACAGGCAATTAATCTAGGAAGAGTAAGCTATCATAAAAATTCATTAGCCAATAATACACCTGCAACATCCACTGCAAGGGAGGGAGGATATGTTCATTATGAAGAAAAGGTTGAAGGGCGAATCACAAGGGCACGTAGTAAATCCTTTGACGATCACTTTTCACAAGCTAGACTCTTTTGGAACAGTATGTCCCCTCCTGAAAAACAGCACATTATAGATGCTTTTAGCTTTGAGGTTGGAAAAGTCAAGAGTAAATCTGTGCGACAACAAGTTGTAGATATGTTTGTTCACGTAGATAAAGCAATGGCTACAACTGTTGCTGAAAATGTGGGTGTTAACCCTCCTAGTGGCGAACAGTCCAAGGTAACAGCCTCTTCACCCGCACTTAGTCAAGCCAATACCATTAAATTACCTTATACACTTAGGGTAGGTGTTTTAATTGGTGATGGATTCGATGCGAATGAGGTAGGGGAGGTATTAAAATATTTAACAAGGCAGGGGGTGCGCTACAGCATTATTTCTGATCGACTAGGAGTTGTGACTGGAAATAATGGTGTTCAATTAACGGCAAGCGACACCTTTATTACAACCGATGCCGTATTATTTGACTCGTTATATGTGGTGGGTGTAAAGGCAAGTAATCAAGCTAAATTTAATACACATATCGTAAATTACATTAATGAGGCATATCGTCATTACAAACCGATTGGATTTGCCGTTACAGGTACAACGTTTTTCAATATGTCGAATGCCAATGTAGGGCCAGGTATTGTTTTAGCAACTGGGAATAAGGATTTTTCTAAAAAATTTGTAGACGCCATTGCACAACAAAGATTTTGGCAACGGAATATTTATTAAGCCTATTAGTTGGGAAAAATATACGCGTAATGAAAGTAAAGTCGAGGCCAGACTGGAGACAAAAGCAATTGAGAGAATACCTCTCAATTGCTTTTATTATTTTTCATCTTTAAGCTTTAAATTTCTGAAGGAACCCTTTCAATGACCTTACTGGTAATATTGCATTCAATTTTTGCAAATGATAAGGTGATACATGAGGTGAAAAATATGGAAAAATTTGATATAGCAATTATTGGTGCAGGGCCAGGAGGGTATGTAGCGGCCATTCATGCTGCCAAAAATGGCAAAAAGGTTGCGTTGATTGAACGAGATAAATTAGGAGGAGCTTGCTATAATGTTGGATGCATTCCATCTAAAATTTTATTGGAGCATAGTAAACTAGTGCAGGCAATAAATCGAGGAAATAGTTGGGGAATAGAAACAGACAATGTTAAAATAAATTTTCCTCGATTAATGCAACGTAAAGATACAATTATTCAAGAGCTTCTAACAAATATTGAGCACTATATTATCAACAACCATATAACTTTATATCGTGGTGAGGCCACATTAACTAAAGACTTACTGATAACAGTAGGAAATGAAACTTTGACGGCGTCAGATATTATATTGGCAACAGGCAGTAAACCATATGTTCCACCATTTGAAGGGTTAGAGTCCGCTACCTACTTTACAACAGATACATTTTTCAATCTTAAAGAGCTACCAGCACAGTTAACGATTATCGGTGGTGGTGTGATTGCAGTAGAAATGGCCTTTAGTTTAGCCCCCCTAGGAACGAGAATTACAATGCTTAATCATAGTGAGGATATTTTACAAACGGAAGAACCAGAGGCAAGACCCCTTATTCGAGAAAAGATGAAGAAACTTGGTATTGAGCTTATAACAGATTTCCAATTCGAAAAATTTGAAGGCCATACTATTCATACGACAAAAGGTATATATACATATGAAAATCTTCTGTTTGCGACAGGGCGTCGTCCTAATACAGAAATCGCTCAGCATTTGGAGTTAGCTTTTGAAGGCCGTTTAATTGCCGTGAATGAGCATTTACAGACGAGTCAGCCTCATATTTATGCAATTGGTGATTTAGTCGGTGGTTATCAGCTTGCACATTCTGCGAGTGCGGAAGGAATCTATGCTGTGGATTATATTATGGGTAATCAACCAGCATTAATTGACCAAGCATCAATCCCGCGTTGTGTATATACACACCCTGAGATTGCCACATTTGGTTTACTAGAAGAACAGGTAAAAGTACCTTACACGATGACAAAAATGCCATTACAAACAAATCCAAAGGCTTTAATGGAGGGAAATACTGAAGGCTTTGTGAAGCTAATAACAAAAGAGGGCAGCGGTCAAATTCTAGGTGCTTGTGTTGTAGGGGATGGTGCAACAGAAATGCTGAATGCTATATTGGCGGCAAAAAACTCAGGTGGTACAGCTCTTTCTTTAGCACAAATGATTTTCCCACATCCGACTGTATCTGAGCATATTGGAGATACTGCCAAAGCTGTTTTTGGAAAAGCCATTCACCAATAATTGAAAAGCTATTGACATTAAAGAAATATATGTTAGATTAATTTTATAAGAATACTTGGTTTTGGAGTTGACTAGGCAGCTAGAGGCTTCTATTTTACAAGGCGGTTTTCGTTTGATTGTAAAATAGGGGCTTTTTTTAATGGCTTTTAAAAAATTAAGAGGAGCTGGTAAATTGACAAAAGCAGTAATCATTAATGGCAGTAACTCAAAAAGCTCTAGAGTTATGGCAATCCATGAAAAGGTTAAAAATTATTTAATGGCACAGGGTGTAGAAGTCCATTCCAATTATATTCATGAACTACCGGCTGTAGATCTAATAACAGCCAATTTTGCAAGTGAAAGTATACAGCTAGAGAATAAATGGATTGAGGAAGTACAAATAGTCGTCATTTTAACCCCTATATACAAAGCATCGTTTACGGGAATATTGAAAACTTATTTAGATTTACTACCCCAAAAAGCACTGCATGGGAAGGTCATTCTACCTATCGCTGTTGGGGGTTCTATTGGTCATTTATTAGCATTAGAGTATGCTTTGAAGCCTGTTTTAGCTGTACTAGGGGCGACCTCAATATCACACTCTGTTTATATTGTAGATAAACAAATTATTCGGTTAGATGAAGGAGGTTTTGCCATAGAGGAAGAATCAATCAGTAGACTAGAAGCAGAGTTAGAGCAGTTACGGCAATTATTAATCGCTAATTAAACATGATAAAAGCGCATTAAAGGGGTATCCTATAATGCGCTTTCATTTAATTTACTTCAAGATTTTCTTCGTTTTCTACCGGTGCTGTAGAAAGATATAAGAAAGCCTCATCTTGCAAAAGCAATAATTTTTCTTCACAAATCCCATGTGATAATGGTCCAGAAAAAATAGACTCCCACCATGTCGTTGTTGTTGTCATTCATCTACGCCCCCGTTTCGTTTAGTATGTAGTTGTGTAGTTGTATATTTCCCAAGATGAAAAAATTAAAACATTTTACATACTCAAATTTCTTCCCCCCTGATGTAGAAAGAGGAATTTTTCCTCCTGATGTTGTATCGTATAGACAATGATAGTTTGTTTCGAAATGAAAAAACTATGTATGCCATTTTTGAAAAGGGGTGCTTTATTGATGAATTTTACGTCTAAAGATGTGGAAAATATGATAACAGAGCAGCGTCAATTTTATTTTTCTCGTGCCACTAAAAGTGTCAAATTTCGAAAAGAGCAATTAAAAAAACTAAAGAAATCCATTTTGAAATATGAGAAGGAAATACTGAACGCACTATACTTAGACCTCCGGAAAAGTGAGTTCGAAGCGTATGCAACTGAAATTGGCATTGTCTTAGATAGTATTTCTTACATGGTGAAGCATGTGGAAGAATGGATGGAGCCAGAAGCAGTCAAAACACCTATTCAATATCAGATGGGTAAGAGCTTTATTGTTCGTGAACCGTATGGTGTAACATTAATTATTGGTCCATTTAATTACCCATTTCAATTGGTCATGGAACCATTGGTAGGTGCTATTGTTGGCGGTAATACAGCAATCGTTAAACCGTCAGAAACATCTGTACACACTGCAGCCATTATAAAAAAGGTAATTGAAGAAACTTTTCACCCATCCTATATACGTGTAGTGGAAGGGGAAAAAGATGAGGTTACTGCCTTAATCCATGCTTCCTTTGACTATATCTTTTTTACAGGAAGTGTAGCAGTTGGCAAAGTGGTTGCTAAGGCAGCAGCAGAACGATTAACTCCAATTGCTTTAGAACTTGGAGGGAAAAGTCCAGCTATTGTTGATCAAACAGCGAACCTAGAAGTAGCAGCGAAGCGGATTGTATGGGGTAAATTCACAAATACTGGGCAAACATGTGTGGCACCAGATTATTTACTTGTTCACAAAGATGTTTATGATCGCTTTATGAAAATTTTAAAAGAGACGATACGTTCTTTTTATGGGAAGAACCCATTAAAAAGCCCTGATTACGGACGCATCGTGAATCTTAGACAGTTTGATCGTTTACAGCAAATTATTAAGGAAGAACGTGACGCTATAACATTCGGTGGACGGATAGATCGAGATGATTTATATATTGAGCCAACAATCATCGAATATGTAAAGTGGACAAGTCCTTCGATGCAGGAAGAGCTTTTTGGCCCTATCCTACCTGTTATGATGTATAGCGATTTACCACTGGCAATTCATCAAATACGCCAATTACCGAAACCATTAGCGGCATATTTCTTCTCAGAGCATGAAAAAGCGACTCAATACTTTTTAGAGGAATTGCCATTCGGCGGAGGATGTATTAATGATACGATTACACATGTTGGTAACTTACACTTACCATTTGGAGGTGTTGGTCCATCGGGTGTGAAAGCATATCATGGTAAAGCAAGCTTTGAAAACTTTACACATGCAAAATCCATTTTAAAGAAATCTTCTAAGCTTGAGACGAATGTACTGTTTCCACCGTATAATCAAAAGGTGAAAATTGTACGCTCTATTATGAAATAGTTAAAATGGGGGTATCTTTTTTCAAATGAAGATATCCCCTTTCAAAAAAACCCTCCTTTGTATAGAAAAATATCCCCAAAAATCCCAACCTAGGCGTGTCGAAAAATGCCGATTAGTCATTAATTATGAAAAAATTGAAGAAAACGTATTTTTTGTTCAAATGAAAGCGTTTTCGTTAAAAAACAGCACGGAGACATTTTATTTATCGCGAAATAAGTAGTAAAATAAGTTCAATAGAGCGTGGGGGGATTCATTTTGTCGTTTTTTGTCGAATAATCAAAAATGATGACATGAGTGTAGAGATTGATTGGAGGACTATGAAATGTATGCAGAGGAATTGTTAAGTGCATTACCTTTGAAAAAAATAATTGGCATGTTGCCAGACCAAGTGACTGATATCGTAGTAGATTCAAGAAGTGTACAGCCAAATAGCATGTTTGTTTGTATTAAAGGTTATACAGTGGATGGACATGACTATGCTCAAAAGGCTGTAGATGGAGGTGCTACGATTGTTGTAACAGAGCGGGAATTGCCGCTAGGTGAGACGATTGCTCAAGTAATTGTAAAAGACACAGACCGTGCAGTAGGCTTGTTAGCCGCAAAGTTTTTTGATTATCCTTCCAAAGATATAACGATGATCGGGGTAACGGGAACGAATGGTAAAACATCTGTAACAGGTATTATTCAAAATATTATGCATGGTATGGGTGAAAAATCTGCCTTATCTGGCACAATTGGCTTTAATTTAAATGGAATTTTATATGAATCTGCCAATACAACAAGTGATGCGTTATCAACACAACAAATGATTTTTAGAGCAAAAATGGAAGGCTGTCGTTTAATGACGATGGAGGTTTCATCCCATGGATTAGCACTTGGACGTTTAGCAGGTGTTGACTATGATGTAGCTATTTTTACAAATCTAACGCACGATCATCTTGATTTCCATGGTACGATGGAGGAATATGGGCATGCCAAAGGTTTATTATTCTCCCAGCTTGGACAAGATTTAGAAAAAAATAAATTTGTTGTGCTAAATGCCGATGATGCTTGGTCAGAGCGGTACGCAGCTATGACACCATTTCCAGTGTGGACATATGGTTTAAAAAATGAAACAGCAGATTTCCGTGCCATTAACTGTGAATATCACGATTATATGACATCTTTTGATGTGGAGATGTCAGAAGGAATTTATCGTGTGAAAATGAATTTACTAGGTGAATTTAACATTTATAATGTGTTAGCAGCAATGGTGGCATTTTATGGTCGTGGCTATTCTATGGAGGCCATTATTGAGCAAATCGAGCAACTTCCACCAGTTAAAGGACGTATGGAAAAAGTATGCTCTGAGCTACCTGTACAAATGTTTGTTGATTATGCACATACACCTGATGCTATTGAAAAAGCGATTGAGGCAGCACAACCATATAAAAAGGGCAAACTTATTTTCTTAGTTGGGACAGGTGGTAACCGTGATAAATCAAAACGTCCTGCAATGGCTGAGAAGGCGTCGGCAGCAGAGTATGTTATTTTGACAACAGATGACCCACGCTATGAGGACTATAATAGTATTACGGGTGATTTGGCAAAAGGGATGTTACATGACAATTTTGCCTGTATCGGAGATCGTGCAGAGGCAGTTCGTCATGCGATTGAGGTTGCTGAACCAGGCGATATGATTATTTTTGCTGGTAAAGGCCATGAGGATTATCAAATTATTGAAAATACAAAATTTCCGCATAGTGATGCAGAAATAGCAATAGAAGCTGGCCGTTTGAAATTTGTTTGATGGAATATAAGATTTAGGAAACCCTTTTAGATAGTACTAAAGGGTTTTCTTTTTGGCGATTTCATGTAAAAAGGTTGTACGAAAGGCAAGACTTCTTTTATTATTATTAAGTATGAAAAAAGGAGAATGACGAGATGAATTCAAATTTAGAAAAAGATATACAATCCCGTCGTACTTTTGCCATTATCAGTCACCCTGATGCTGGGAAAACGACGATTACAGAAAAGCTTTTACTTTTTGGAGGCGCCATTCGTGACGCAGGGACAGTAAAAGGAAAAAAAACAGGTAAGTTTGCAACATCTGACTGGATGGAAATCGAAAAGCAACGTGGTATCTCTGTTACTTCTTCCGTGATGCAATTTGACTATAATGGCTCACGTGTGAATATCTTGGATACCCCTGGGCACCAAGACTTCTCAGAAGATACTTATCGCACATTAATGGCAGTAGATAGTGCTGTCATGGTAGTGGACGCCGCTAAAGGGATAGAGGCGCAAACTTTAAAGCTATTTAAGGTTTGTAAAATGCGCGGTATTCCGATTTTCACTTTTATTAATAAATTGGACCGTCAAGGGAAAGAGCCGCTTGAGCTAATAGAAGAGCTTGAGGAAGTACTGGGGATACATGCATATCCTATGAACTGGCCGATTGGTATGGGGAAAGAGTTTCTTGGTATTTATGATCGTTACAATAAGCGTATTGAGCAGTTCCGTACGGATGAAGCTGAACGCTTTCTGCCAATAGATGAAAATGGTGAACTTGCTGTAGAGCATCCGATGAAAGTTACTTCTTATTATTCTCAAGCAATGGATGATATATTACTACTGGACGAGGCTGGTAATGAATATTCGGAAGAAAAAATTCGTCGTGGCGAATTAACACCAGTGTTCTTTGGTTCAGCTTTAACAAATTTTGGGGTACAAACATTCCTAGAGACTTACTTACAATTTGCACCAATACCACAGCCTAGAATTACGGAAGATGAGCAGTTTATTGATCCGCTTGAACAAGAGGAATTTTCAGGATTCATATTCAAAATTCAAGCTAATATGAATCCTGCGCACCGTGACCGTATTGCCTTTGTCCGTATTGTGTCTGGTAAATTTGAGCGTGGCATGAATATGACTTTGTCTCGTACTGGCAAATCCTTTAAAGTCACACAATCTACACAATTCCTAGCTGATGATCGTGAGACTGTAGATGAAGCTGTTGCAGGGGATATTATCGGTTTATATGACACAGGGACTTATCAAATTGGAGATACCGTAGTGGGTGGTAAAAAAACATTCCAATTTGAAAAATTACCACAGTTTACTCCAGAGTTATTTGTCCGTGTAACGGCTAAAAACGTAATGAAATCGAAGCAATTCCATAAAGGTATTTTACAATTAGTACAAGAAGGTGCCATTCAATATTATAAAACACTGCACACAGAGGAAGTTATTCTTGGAGCAGTGGGTCAACTTCAATTTGAAGTATTTGAACATCGTATGAAAAATGAATACAATGTGGAAGTAAGGATGGAGCCAATTGGTTCGAAAATTGCCCGTTGGATTGAAAATGAAGAGGATGTTAAAGAATCTATGTCCTCTGGACGTTCAATGCTGGTGAAAGATCGTTTTGATAATCTTGTGTTCTTATTCGAAAATGAGTTTGCCATGCGTTGGTTTGCCGATAAAAATGAAAACATTAAACTTTATAGCCTTCTTTAATAGTCAACACGAATCGACAATTTTGCGATTCGTGTTTTTTTACAAGGAAATTTGACACGGATTGTAGAATATATACAGTATTAGGAAATTTGAATTCGCAAATGCGCTTAAGATAGGAAATTAGCTCATTTATAAAATAATGCCCTTTTCGGCTATGATAGAAAGGAAGAGGTAGAAGAAGGAGTTTTTAATATGAACATCAGTAATTTTTCGATTAAAAGACCAGTATTTACTATTGTAACGATGCTATTTGTAATTTTATTAGGTGGTGTATCGTTATTAAAAATACCGATTACTTTAATACCTGAGCTAAATCCGCCAATAGGTGTAGTAGTCACCTCTTATCCGGGAGCCAGTCCAACAGAGGTGAATGAAAGGGTGACGAAGCCTTTAGAGGCAACACTAGCCACCTTACCAGGCATTAAGAAACTACAATCAACTTCACAAGAAGGAAGCAATTTAATCGTCCTTGAATTCAATTGGTCCACCAACCTAGAAGATGTCCAGCTTGATATTTTACAGAGAATTGATATGACACCACTTCCCAATGATGCGGGCAAACCAAGCTTTTTAAAGTTTGATCCATCCCAATTTCCCATTATTCAGCTTTCATTGCGGGCAGAAAATGAAAATGTAGATGTGCGCTTATTAGCAGAGGATTTAGAAAAGGAGCTTCGACGGACAGAGGGTGTCGCAAGTGTAAATGTTTCTGGGAAGCTTATAGAGGAAATACAAATAACGTTAGATGAGGTAAAGTTAGTCGAAAAAGGCTTAACACAGGCAGATATTATTCAAATAGTCCAAGCGAACAATGTATCACTTCCTGGTGACCCTGTTTTAACTGATGATGGAAAAATGTTAACAACACGTATTGTTAGTACTTTAACATCACCTCAGGATATAGCCGATTTAATTGTTTCCGTGAATCCTTTAACAGGTGAAGCGTTAACAGTTGGCAACCTCGCCTCTGTTAAAAGGGCAGAACAGCCATCTGTAACGACAACCCGTGCCAATGAGCATGCAGCAGTTCTTATGTCCGTTTTACAGGAGTCGGGTGCGAATACTGCTGAAGTGTCAAAGGAGTTTCAACAAACCTTAAATGAATTGCTAGAGAAAGAGCAATACAGGGGAATTACAGCAGACATATTAGTAGATCAAGGCAACTACGTGGATATTGCCATTAGCAACATAGGCTCTTCCTTAATTTTAGGAGGTCTGTTTGCGATGGTCGTTCTTTTTGTGTTTTTACGCAGTGTGAAGAGCCCTATCATTATTGGTATTGCCATCCCCTATTCGGTTATTGTGACATTTGTATTAATGTTTTTGGCTGATTTTTCACTCAATATTATGACATTAGGTGCTCTAGCATTGGGTATTGGCATGCTAGTGGATAATGCAATCGTTGTTATTGAAAATATTGAAAGACACTTAGGGTTAGGAAAAGATCCTATTACAGCAGCGCAGGAAGGGACAAGGGAAGTTGCTCTTGCGATTACTGCTTCAACACTAACAACAATCGCTGTCTTTATTCCTGTTATGTTCATCGAAGGACTGATTGGACAAATTTTTACAGAATTTGCTCTCACTATTTCATTTAGTTTAATTGCCTCTTTAGTAGTTGCCCTTACAGTAGTACCGATGCTAGCGAGTCGGCTATTAAAAATGAAAAGTATTAACTTTTATGAGCAGCGTAGTAAATCTCTATTTTATAGGCAGTACAAATCGTCTATTGTGTGGGTTCTGCAGCATCGCATGCTCCTACTAATTTTCACGGTAGTTTGCTTTGGCCTATCATTATTTGGATTGACTAGAATAGGTACTGAATTTTTACCACCTACCGATGAAGGTTTTACAACTATTAGCGTCAATCTTGAAAAGGGTGTAGCTGTATCGAAAACTGAACAGGTAGTCAGAAAGATTGAGGAACGTTTAAAGCAGGAAAAAGATGTGGATGTTTATGTTAGTTTAATCGGCGGTACACAACAATCACAATCACGTGGACAAACTAGCCCGAACCAAGCAGAGATGTATGTAAAGCTTGTGCCTTTAGCAGAAAGAGAACGTTCAATTTTTGAATTTGTTGAAGAGCTAGAGCAAGACTTACTGGGAGAGCTAGAGGAGAAGACTGAACTGACATTTAACGTATCGACAGCAACTGGCTCATCACCGCATACTTTAACGTTTCGATTAACCGACTCTGATGAACAAAGGCTCCAAGAGGCAGTCAATAAAGTACAACAAGACCTGCAAGCAATTGAAGAGGTGACGAAAGTTTCCACAGATTTAGATAATACTGTTCAAGAAATTCAAATTGAAGTAAACCGAGAAAAGGCAAAAGACTATGGTTTCATACCCGCGCAAATTGCACAGTCTGTCAATCAAATGACAAGAGGACAATTAACCTCCCAATTAATTGCAGAGGATGGTGCTGTATTACCTGTCTACACAGGTTTCGGTCAGCTCTTCAATGATAGTATAGATTCACTAAAAGCAATGCAACTGCGTTCACCAGCAGGGGTATTTGTGAAATTAGAGGATGTTGCGACAGTTTCTATAAAAGAGGGACCCGTCTCTATTCGCCGTTCAGATCAGGCGGCAGCAGTGGCATTTTTTGTTGAATATGAAACGAAGGAATCTTTAGGGGGAATATCGGCAAAAGTAGATAAAGCAATAAAGAGTGCTCAATTAGCTCCTACTACACAAATCGTATTTAGCGGTGATCGTGAGCTTTATGATAGTGCAATCGATGATATGCTATTAGCAGTGATTCTTGCCATTATATTAGTGTATATTGTGATGGCTGCTCAATTTGAATCATTCAAATATCCGTTTGTCATTATGTTTACGGTTCCATTAATGATCATAGGGGTAGCGGCTGCCATGTTTGCTACAAATACTTTAATTGGTGTGACATCTGTAATAGGAATTTTAGTACTTGTAGGGATTGTTGTAAATAATGGTATTGTGCTAGTTGATTATATTAATCAGCAAAAAGCAAATGGTATGTCTGCTTATGAAGCAATTTTACTAGCTACTCAGGATCGTCTCCGTCCAATCTTAATGACAGCGTTAACAACTATATTAGGGTTGTTGCCACTTGCACTTGGCATAGGTGAAGGAACAGAGATGAATCAACCGATGGGAATAGCTGTTATTGGAGGACTTGTGACTTCCACGTTACTAACCCTATATATTGTACCGATTGTTTATAGTTTAGTGGATAAAGAAACAAGAAAGATGCGTTAGAATCAAGGGGGGAATGGTAGATGAAAGTTCATTTTTTTACTGGTTTTCCTGGTTTCATTTCAAGTCAATTAATTAGGTCATTGTTCCGAAACAAACAAACGCAACAGGTTATAGCAATCGTATTGACTGGCGAAACCATTAAGGCCCATCATGAGAAAAATAAAATAGTAAATGAATTTCCTAACTGTTCGATTCGAATTGTAGAGGGTGATATTACCCTACCGAATCTTGGTGTAGATAATCAAGTAATAGAAGAAATCATACCTCAAATTGAAGTACTTTGGCATTTAGCAGCTATATATGATTTAGCTGTACCACGTGATATTGCTTGGAAAGTGAATGTTCATGGGACAACAATGGTGAATGAATTTGTGCGTTCTTTACCTAATTTAAAACGCTATATGTACTTTAGTACGGCATATGTGGCTGGTACACGTGAGGGGTTACTGCGTGAAAGTGAACTGATCCGACCATTCGCATTTAAAAATTATTATGAAGAGACAAAATATGAGGCTGAGCTCCGAGTAGAAGATTTAAAATCAGAAATCCCATTAACAATCATTAGACCTGGCATTGTGAGGGGACATTCTGAAACCGGTGAAACTATTAAGTTTGATGGACCCTATTTCTTTTTAAATTTAGTAGAACGCTTAAAATGTTTACCTATTATTCCGTATATTGGACAATCTACGTCTACAATTAATGTAGTACCAGTAGATTATATATTAAATGCCTCGACTTTTTTGGCATCAGAACAAGAGGCTGAAGGCAAGACACTTCATTTAACAGATCCGAACCCTCATCCTGTACAGGAAGTATATCGTACTATGGTGAAACTAGTGACGAATGCTTATCCGAAGGGGCGTTTACCGTTTGCGTGGGCAAAACTATCTCTGCAAATCCCTTTTATTCGGAGAAAGTTAGGGGTGGAACAGGAGACATTAGATTATTTAACATGGAATGCCACATTCGACACGACTGAAGCCCAGAAAATTCTACAAAAAGGTGGAATTACATGTCCTGATTTTATTCAAACGATGCCGAAAATGATTGATTTTTATTTAGCACATAAAGAAGATACGAGCTACCAGATACAAATTAAGTAATGAAAAAAACCATTTAGATATTTTTGTCAGCTGTAAATGATAGTGCTATAATATTTGAAAGAAGATACCTTCGACACTTTGTCAAAGGGGAGTAGCTAACAGGTTTTGCAATTGTACCTGGTTTCACATTCGTCAAGACATGGTTTTACCATCGGATGTGATAGTGAATGGCTCTATACGTAAAATGATGACTGATGACGTGTAGATTGATGTACCGATAAGGTACTAATTTACTTAGCGAGACCTTTGCCACTTAAGGCAGGGGTTTTTTTCTTTTGTAACTTTAGTGGAACAAGTCATTTTGGGGTATTTCGAGCTTAGAGGAGGCACTAGCATAAATGGAAGCAATAATATTACAATACGGCTGGGTTTTAATTGTCCTAGTTGTTTTAGAGGGTTTACTAGCGGCTGATAATGCAGTAGTAATGGCTGTAATGGTCAAACATTTACCGCAAGAACAACAAAAAAAAGCGTTATTTTACGGATTATTTGGTGCTCTGATTTTTCGATTCGCTGCTCTTTTTGTCATTACTGTTTTAGTAAACTATTGGCAAATACAAGCAGTAGGTGCGGCTTATCTGCTATTTATGTCGGCGAAAAATATTTATGATTTGCGCAAACATAAAAATGATGAGGAAGAAGATACGAGTGAAAAGGCTGGGAAAAAGGGGTCTGGATTCTGGTTAACTGTACTCAAAGTAGAAGCAGCAGATATTGCATTTGCTATTGATTCAATGCTGGCAGCAGTGGCTATCGCTGTCACGTTGCCTCATTTAGGGAATTTTGATATCGGTGGCATCAATGGTGGACAATTTATCGTTATGCTCCTAGGCGGTTTTATCGGGGTTATTATGATGCGTTTTGCTGCCCAATGGTTTGTTAAAGTATTAAATGATTATCCTTCACTTGAAACAGCAGCATTTTTAATCGTTGGCTGGGTAGGGGTAAAGCTCGTTGTTTTAACATTAGCCCACGAAAAAGTAGGGATATTACCTGCAGAATTCCCGCATTCCACTGCATGGGAGTTAACATTCTGGATTGTCTTACTAGGCATAGCATTTTTCGGCTATATAGTAGGTGTTCGAAATAAAAAATAGCTATTAGTCAGTAGACAAAAGCCATCGAAAAATTGGATATGCTCCCTATTAGATAGACAGATTAAAAATAAAATTTGTTTATCTAAGGGGAGCATTTTTTGGATGAAATAAACATCCAATCGAGTTAAAATGACATATCCTTCAATTGTTCGAGGAAGGTCACTTTACTATCTGGCCATTGTACGAAAGGTTTTCATTACAACCTCAAACTTTATATAGCTGGAAAATGAAATATGAGGCAAATGGACGTGATGAATTACAGGCAGCTACTTCATGTGAAATTTAATCAAAAGAGTTAAAATGAGCGGCTTTGGAAGACTATATTCAATGGAGAGTTAGATTCAGCGATAAATGACGCTATTTATTTTAAAATCAATATCGCTACCAGAAACAATTAAACGGCTTGAGTCCTTAGAATTCAGAGCGCAAGCCGCTTTATACATTTTTTATTATTTCCACTATCTATATCAAACCAATTAGTAGTACTACTAATAAGCCTCCAATTGTAAAAATAAAAATACTCCAAGCCTTTAACCACTTATTCAAAACTTCACCTCCAAAATGAAAAAAGTATTTCGAATCATCCAATTATATTTATTCTTTTATCGAGTCGAAAAGTATAGTAATCACTATTCCTCTTTCTTTTTTCTTGTATTTTTTCTATACTATAATCTATCTAGTTGGGCATCATATGTAGAGGGGTTGTTAAAGTGCCTTGGAAAAAAACTTCCAATAGACTTGTCACACCATTTCAGGTACTTGTATCTTATTATTTCATAGCGATAGCGATTTCCTTCCTGTTATTACGGCTTCCAGGGGTTCATCAAGAAGGAGTAAAGGTTTCCTTTTTAGATAGTCTATTTACGGCGGTAAGTGCAGTAAGTGTAACTGGTTTAACAACCATTAATATTTCCGAAACGTATACGAAATTTGGACTTGTGATGATTCTTGTTATTTTACAGTTAGGCGCAATTGGTATTATGTCACTGGGTACCTTTGTGTGGCTATTAGTTGGGAAAAAAATAGGGATGCGCGAGCGTCAGTTAATTATGATTGACCATAATCAGTACAATTTGTCTGGTGTTGTGAAATTAATACGTGAAATTTTAAAAATACTAATTGGTATCGAGGTAGCAGGTACGGTTATCTTAACGCTCCATTTTACCAATTATTTTGATACGTTAGAAGAAGCATTTTTACATGGAATCTTTGCTTCAATTTCTGCTACGACCAATGGAGGATTTGATATTACGGGAATGAGCTTATTGCCATTCCATGATGATTATTTTGTTCAGTTGGTGACAATGGTACTTATTGTGTTAGGGGCAATCGGTTTCCCAGTATTAATTGAACTAAAGACTTTCTTACTCAAGCGACATGCGAATTTTCGATTTAGCTTGTTTACAAAAATCACTACGTCTACTTATGCCATTCTATTTGTTGTAGGTGCTCTGGTCATTTTACTTCTCGAATCCTTCCATTCTTTCAAGGAAATGTCCTGGCATGAGGCGCTTTTTTCAGCAATGTTCCATTCTGTATCTACAAGATCTGCTGGGCTTACAACTTATGATGTGACGACATTTAGTGAGGCGACAGATATTTTTATGAGCTTTCTCATGTTCATAGGTTCTTCTCCAAGTTCAGTGGGGGGAGGAATTCGAACAACTACTTTTGCCATAGCCATATTATTTTTAATTACATTTGCAAGAGGGAGAGAGGATATTCAAGTGTTTGGGCGAGAAATTCATTTAATTGATGTTTTCCGCTCCTTCGTTGTCATCTTATTAGCCTTTTTCATGGTTTTAATTGCAACGATTATTTTGCTTATTACAGAGCCACATGCCTCCCTTATTCAAATTATTTTTGAAATCACCTCTGCGTTCGGTACTTGTGGTATGTCATTAGGAATAACTTCTGATTTATCAGTCATTGGTAAAATTATTATTATTATTTTAATGTTCATTGGTCGAGTCGGCTTAATATCCTTCCTTTATACACTTGGCGGTGGAGGACGAGGTAAGAAATCGAAATTCCATTATCCAAAGGAACGCGTAATAATCGGATAACACTTTCAGAACATTGATATATAAGGATTTGTTGAGGGGTAATCGTGGGATTGCCCCCTTTTTGCCCCCATAAGGTCATTATCAAAAATCAATTAGAATATGCAAAATACCTAGAAGGGGCGAAGGCGCTGGTATGTGGAAGTAGAAGCAAAGTCATCAACTGATGTTTTTGAGCCATTGAAGTTTAAAGTAAAGAGTACTCATCAGTGCTTTTAAATCATTAAAATAGTCAACCAGGCGATCATAAAATGTTCGTATCTGGTCTTTTCTGTTTATTCACTTTGTAAGTCCTTTTCTTTTGTATTAATTAGTTGCTTTAAACCTTCAAGTCCTATAATCAATTAATATACGTATTAAGGCCAGAGCAGCTTTAAACCTAGATACCTAAAAGTTGTTTCTTCTTCGTATCAAATCTTCTTTTATTAAAATACTGGCAACCATAAGTTCATTTAATTTTTATTAATTCGTCAATTGGAATTGATGATGTTGCAGGCGGGGGCGGGAAGACTGCAGATCCTTCTATGATTTCATCATCAGTAAATTGCTCAGCAACTAGTAGGAATTCCTTTTTTTTAATATCATCCTACAGGTATTTGATGTTCTTTTATTTGTTCAAATATACATTTTAATTTCCACCTTTCCAATACATGAAGGCCATACAATAAAATTGTATTAATACTAGTAGGTGTTGTCAGTGAAATTAATGACTTCCTGTCGAAATACGTCAAGACAAATGTAATGACACTATAATACGCCAACTACACTAAATCTGTTAAATGAATTAGAGGTTTTAAAGGATAACACCTTCAGAACGTTGATATATAAGAAACTGTTGAGGGGGAATGTTGATATTGCCCTTTTTTGTCAAAGTCATTAAGTATTAGTGTTCATGTTAGGGAGCTTCATAGCTGCATGATTGTGCATTCATATTTAAAGCTGTCATTCGAATCCATCCTCTTATCGGTAGCTGGTAATAGCATAGAAGGGTAAAGGACTTTCTTCTATTATATATAGAAGAAAGAAATAAAATTGTCGAATATTGTCATTACAGATGTCTATACACTAAAAAACCATCTATTAATAAATCATATACTTTTTTTAAAATCGAAAATTAACTATTGAAAAGGACTAGGTAGTTCCAATAAAATAAAAAATACATAAAAACACCATACTAATAAATGTGAAATTATTGGCTGATATTCTAAGACGACCAGATTTTTGGCGTAGAATATAAGGGCTCCATTCGTTACCAAAATGTCTAAATGAGTAAACTGTCACAAAATTTTTGGAAAATTTAAAAAATAATTTCCCGAGTATGGAAATTTTAATTGGGTATATTTTCAACCTATAAATCGTCTACCTTTAAGAAATTTGCCCTAATCATTTTTAGATTCGCTGTGAATACTTGACTACTAGATTAAGGATGCAGAAAAGCGATAGAAGCTCTACATTTCCTTTTGAGTGTATCTTTAAGAATTGTTTAAGACAAATAAAAAAAGCTAGTCCTGATCGTTAAATCAGTCTAGCGTTTCTTATTAAAGAGTGTGGATTGTTGCAAAGTAAGGAGCTTGACCATGACGGAAATAGGTTAAGAGATAGCCATCTTTTTGTACAATTTTGCCATTCAGGAAATCATCATAATTGAGAGAATGCGGGATGACCAAAGTATGCTTAAATAGCTCTTTCTCAGTGAGTTTAAAGTCTGCAAATTCCTCACCTGCGATAGCTGGATTTTCACGTAATGTCTGATAGATTAATTTTTGTTGCTCTTCTGTTGGACGTTCCTTCCACCATAATTTACGTGGTTGGAATTGCTGAGCCGTTAGATAATCTAGTTGCATTAAGCTCTGAATAATGTTTAAATTTGCACCATCCACAGTTTCTAAGAACATTAGTAAACGACGGAATAAATCTTCTAATTGATGGCCAATACGGGACCATCCTTTAGTTTCCCAATACGTACCAAAGCTTTGGAAAAAGTCAAAAGGTGTATCGAAGACCTCTGTCACTAAATATTCGATTGTATGGTCCATACGATGATCATTCCAATATTTCTCTAGAACATCCTCTGCATGTTTAATGCGAACAATATCATCAAATGTGAGGACATTATTAGAAAAGATTTCATAAGGAGCTAGGTCAACGTACGTATAACCAAACTTTTCAGCCTCCACTCGAAGGCCTGTACCACGTAAAAGTTTTAAAAAACCAAGTTGAAGTTCTTCTGGTCGCATGGCAAAAACATCATTGAATGTTTGACGGAAGCTTGCGTAATCCTCTTCTGGTAAACCTGCTATTAAATCTAAATGTTGATCGATTTTTCCGCCTTCTTTAACCATTGTCACGGTTCGTTTTAGTTTTTCAAAGTTTTGACGACGTTGTACAAGTGTATTTGTTAAATCGTTTGTGGATTGAACACCGATTTCGAAACGGAATAGACCTCTCGGTGCATTGTCATTTAAAAATTGGATAACTTCAGGACGCATAATATCGGCAGTAATCTCAAACTGGAATACAACACCGGGTTTATGTTCATCAATTAAAAACTGGAACATTTCCATAGCGTAACTTCGGCTTATATTAAACGTTCGATCCACAAATTTTATAGTTCTAGCGCCATTATCCATTAAGAAACGAATATCTTCTTTTATTTTTTCACGGTTAAAGTAACGAACACCAACTTCTATTGAAGATAAACAGAATTGGCAGCTAAACGGACAGCCTCTACTTGTTTCAATGTACTGTATGCGTTTCCCAAGATGAGGAAGGTCCTCTTCAAAGCGAAACGGACTTGCTAATTCACGCAAATCTATCTTAGGTGGCTGAGCGTGAATTTTGACTTTCCCGTCCTCCAAATAGCAAATCCCAGGAACTTCCTCCAATAATATTTCTCCGTGTAAATAACGTAACAATTGTTTAAATGAAATTTCTCCTTCACCCATCACGATGAAATCTACTTCAGGTATACGACGTAGCCAATGGTGAGAATCGTAAGAAACTTCAGGGCCTCCAAGCAAAATTTTAACATTTGGACAGACTGTTTTTAACATTTTAATGACATGAATTGTTTCTTCAATATTCCAAATATAACAACTAAATCCAATAATATCAGGTTTTTTTTGGAACAAATCTGATACAATATTAAAAGCAGGGTCTTTAATTGTATATTCTGCTATAATTGGATTGAATTCGGGCGCAGCGGCACCTTTTAAATAGCGTAACGCTAAGTTTGTGTGTATATACTTTGCATTTAAAGTAGTTAAAATAGTATTCATACAATAATCTTCCTTTCAATTTCTAATTGTATCAGTCAAGTATTTGACGTACAATATAATTCTTTTTACCTATTTATTTTGTGAACAGTTCGTGAAATAATTTAAAATACTTAAATTTACTAAATTTTGTAATAATAGAATCGTACTGTCATAATGTATAGTAAAGGCTCAAAATTCGATTTAGAGGTTTCTTACTCTTTTGAAAGGTTCGGTGAGAAAGTTGAAGCAAAATGATATTAATCAATGTTTTGGAAATCTTATGAAAAGTACTTCGTCACCAACACTTATACTCAATAAAGCAGGGAAAATTTTGAACGTCAATGAGGCTGCTATCCAACTTTTTAATCTTAATTTAACGTTTATTGGTAATTTGGCTATGGACGAGCCGTCTAAATTTAAATGGGCGAAATTCGTCCAACAATTACAAAAGGATTTACGATCAGAAGAAATTTTCAACATTCGCACAGTTGGGAATGAGTACGAAATGTTATCTTTTAAATGTTTCTACGACCCAAATGCCGAAGAAATTGTTGCGCAAATTTCAACATTAAATGATGATGTTGCCCATAAATTATACGTTAGTCAAGAGCATGAAAGATCTCAATCCTTTAATGCATATGATTACTTACCTTATGCTGTTATTGTGAGTGATGCTAGCGGTATTATTCTTGGGCTTAATAAGTATGCAGAAATGTTTCTAAAAGTAGAAAGCTCGCAGTTACTCCATAAAGCTCATCAGCATATATTTGATTTATTTACATTGAAAAAAGGGCAGATTACATCCTATCTTTCTAAATTAATGGGTGAAAAACATGCAAGTCTTCACGTTGTCGATGAAACCCAAGTAAGTAGAACTTGCTATTATGAAATATCCAGTATCTTTGATGAATACAATAATATTATTGTCACAGTTATTAATGATGAAACAGAGAAGAAGCAACTTCAACATAAAGTTGAACATCAACATGCTTTAAATGTTGTTGGACAAATGGCAGCGAGTATTGCGCATGAAATTCGTAACCCATTAACTTCTTTAAAGGGGTTTACTGATTTATTAAAGATAAATGCGGATGATGAATCACGCATGTATCTCTCTGTCATTGATAGTGAGCTTCAACGAATGGAGCAAATTTTATCAGAACTTTTAGTTTTGTCCAAGCCATCAACTATGAAAGTGGAGTTGCTGGAACTAGATCATATCGTGAAGCAAGTCATTGAGTTCATGTTACCAGATGCACTCATGAAAAATATTATGATTCAGTACATTTCAAATCCAAATCAAGTTTATATCGGCGGAAATGAAAATCGATTAAAGCAAGTGTTAATGAATCTTATCAAAAATGCGATGGAATCCATGAACAATGGTGGTACGATTACTGTAGAAATGACTACAAATGACTGCGCGATTGTTGAACTTACAATTAAAGATGAAGGCGTTGGAATGGATAGCACAACCCTTCAAAACCTATTCCAGCCTTTTTACACGACAAAATCATCAGGGACAGGACTGGGCCTTGCTTTCGTGAAAAAAGTTATAGAAGAGCACGATGGAATTATAGGTGTTAATAGTGAATTACAGAAGGGGACATGCTTCCATCTGCAGTTCCCAATCTATACATTTAATCAAGTGGATACACTCGAAGTGTCCACAAAAGATTCTGCCTATTTAGTCACATAAAGAGAGAAAAATGGTTGAATAACAACAATATAACCTTCTAAATCAGATAATGCTTTTGACAATGCTTTTCTAATATCGCTATAATGTCAAGTATAAAGAGCGAAGTGAGAGGAAAAGAATATGACGTCAGAAGACTTAAAACAATCTTTAAAATTATATATTGTATTGTCACGTGCACTTAAGGCTATTAATGAGACAACACATCAATTATTTCAGGATAATGGTTTAAACCCAACTGAATTTGCTGTACTTGAGCTTCTTTATCATAAAGGAAGACAGCCATTACAGCAAATTGGCAATAAAATTTTACTTGCCAGTGGGTCTATTACGTATGTCATTGATAAGCTTGAAAAAAGAGGCTACTTATTGCGTGTGTCTTGTCCTTCAGATCGCCGTGTGACATATGCAGAAATCACGGATGAGGGCGAAGCATTTATGGGAGAACTATTCCCAAAACACGAGCAGCATTTGCATGAAATAATGAGTGTATTATCTTCAGAAGAAAAAGAGCAAGCTATTACATTATTAAAGAAAATGGGCCTTTCTATTAAAGATTTATCTTATTAAAACGTTGTCTCATTCATTTGAGACAACTTTTTTATCATTTAGAAGAAGTAAGATATCACAAAGAGCTTATACATACATAAAAGGACGATAGAGACAAGTTGTCTATCGTCCTTCCTTAGTATGAATTATTATTTTTTAGAAATAGTTGCTGCCATGTTCATCATAGCATCTGTTAAATCTTGCTTATCATTATCGTGAATAGTTAATTTTGTAATGAGACCATCTTTTTCAAAAACAACCCCAATTACTTTCTCTGTGTCAAAGTCTACAACATAACCTTCAATATTTTGAACATCCTTGAATACAGCTAATTCATCAGTAGTTAAAGCGACTGTTTCACCTACAGCATTCATATAATCTTGCATTGCTGTTTTTACTTCAGTAAAGCTTGATTGAGATGCCTCAATTGTTTCAATACGCATAAACACTTCATCATCTTCATTAGATACTAACATATCTTTACCAGGCTCTTCTTGTGTCAATGTGAATCCTGAAAGTTGTTGTAGTTTATAGCTTTGATCAACGCTTTTAGATTCAGTTGCCTTTTCTGTTTTATCTACACCATTTTGTTTGTAAGTCACATCTTGTTGTGGCTGTTTGGAAACATCCTCTGTATTTGTTTCATTTGAAGCAGGTGTATCTGTATCCTCTTCCTCTTGTGCTTCACCTGCTGTTTCATCACCAGATGGTTTTTGATCGGCAGCAGTATTTGACGGCTCATTTTGTTGAGCATCTGAATCCCCTGTTTTTTCAGAGGTATTACAACCTACAACTAGTACTGCTGTTAATAATAATGCAAGAATTGAAACTAATTTTTTTTGCATAAAAAACCCTCCTTTTCTAAATTAAACGTTAGTAAAGCTAAAATGTTTCCAAATAATAATGTTATGATGTTAAAGGTAACACTAAAAATAATAATAGTACAAAAACAACATGAGCTACAATAACAAGTGGCATACTTTTCCGCCATTCATACAAGAAGCCCCAAATAATACTTGTCACAAGTGCAGCAACCACGCCTAGAATAAAGCCGCTTAGGGCTATGGAAATGGCACATAAAACTGCCGTAACTAGGACAGCCAAAGATGGGCGCATAAAGCGTTTTAATTGTTGCTGAATGTAACCACGCCAAAACAATTCTTCGCCGATGGCAACAATAAAAACAAGTAATGCATAGTGCCAAATATTTTGTGGTCCATAATTTGTTAAAAATTTATGAACAGATTGTACTAAATTATTATTAATATAGGGAGCAAGCCAATAACCGAAGCGAATAATACCATAAGTGATGGTACCGTATCCAATTCCAAAGAGTAAAAATTGCCATGTCGGTAATTGATCTTCAATAGAACCGGCTAGTATGGCAATGGCAATACATACTAGTAAAGTAAATGCATACATGTACCAAAATACTGCTTGGTTAGCAAAGGTAAAGGCAAGCATGCCATAAACGAATAATAGAGAAAGGAGTAATAGTATTGTTTGTTTTGAATTTGTTAGCATATACGACCTCCATGCTTTAATTTTATCAAAAAAAAAGCCCCATATCATCTATAAAGACAAATAGGGACTATTCAGACTATTAAGCTTCATTCGTATATAAAATTTTATAACGTTTATGATTGACGACCGTTTTCTCTTCAATTTCAAGGGAATCAAAATTCTCCATATATGTTAAGTTAACAATCACCGAATTTTCATTTACCTTTTCGACAATACCTTGGAGACCATTTTTAAACTCGATAATATTTCCAACTTCAGCTATTTTCACAGACAGTCAGCTCCTTCATCGACTAATAATATACAGTTTGCACGAAAAAATGGTAAACGTAAAGCTTTTTTTAAATAATTCATAATTTAGTACACAAAAGATGAAAAGAAAGGAATAAAACTAATGGAAAAATACGAAAATATGCTTAAACAATTACAAAATGGGGAAATAGGAAGTATCGAAATTCAAAAGGAAGATTTTTACGAATTTCGGGAAATACTTGTAAGACATCCTTTATTTAAACATTTTAGGGGTGAGGCCAAGCAAAATGGACGAATTATCTATACTTATAACGAAATACCAAGGAGTTAATTTGTCGAACATTGTCGTAAGTTAATGCTGTAAGAAATGAAATATAAATGTATAATAATGGTATGATTATTTGTGTGTGGAGGGTTGTATGAATGGTCAATCTACTCTTGAAACAAATGGAACAAACTCGTGAGTTGATGATTCGCTCTGGTGTTGAAAACGGGTTACAAAATGCAAAAACCATTCAACTGAGTCGCAGATTAGACCAGTTAATGAATACCTATTATAGACAGACAGCATTCGATGAAGAAAAAGACCAAGACGAATAAAAAGATTGTTCCAGTATTCAGAGTAATAACATTATAAAAATAGATGTTTAAAATGCATTTCATTGGGGAATAACTTACTATGAACACAGCAACATTCTCATTTCCCCCTTTAGAGCAGTGATCCCCCAATCACTTGCTCTCTTTTTTTTGCTTATTCGGTATATATGCAGGCCATCCTTTTTTTAGTACAAGTTATAGGAAGAGTTTGAATTATTTTATTTATTCGCCTAAACTGAAAACATCAAGTCACTTAGGTGAAGGAATCCTAACTTTATGACAAAGGAGTATGTACATATGAAAAAGCAACGTATTGCATTTATCGGGACTGGCGTTATGGGGACAAGTATTATTAAACACTTATTGAGAAATGACCATGAGGTGACGGTGTATACTCGAACTAAAGAAAAAGCAGAGCCACTAGTAGCTTTAGGGGCATCTTGGGCTAGTTCGCCAGCAGAAGCATTTAAAAATAAAGATATTGCATTTACAATGGTTGGTTACCCATCAGATGTGGAAGAGGTTTATTTTGGAGATAATGGGCTTTTCAAAACAGTTGAACCTGGCAACATTGTTATTGATATGACAACTTCAGAGCCTTCTTTAGCTAAGAAAATTTATGAGCATGCTCAATCTATTAGTGTAGAATCTTTAGATGCACCTGTTTCAGGCGGTGATATCGGTGCGCAAAATGGTACATTGTCCATTATGATTGGTGGCGATTTAACAACCTACGATAAAGTTTTACCGTTGATGAAGCATTTTGGGGAAAATATTGTTTATCAGGGTGAGGCAGGGGCTGGTCAGCATGCAAAGATGTGCAATCAAATTGCCATAGCTTCAGGTATGATTGGGGTATGCGAATCACTGGCTTATGGTCTTAAGGCAGGGCTGGATTTACCGACCGTATTGCAGTCAATTGCATCAGGTGCAGCAGGCTCTTGGTCTCTAAGTAATTTAGCACCACGGATGATTAAAGAAGACTTTGCACCAGGTTTTTATATCAAACATTTCGTGAAGGATATGAAAATAGCTTTGGATGAGTCCAAGAAAATGGGAATCACTTTACCAGGATTGGCATTAGCCTATGAAATGTATGAAAAATTGATGGAAGATGGCTATGGTGATAATGGGACACAAGCTCTTCTTCAGCATTATAGATAGTTATATTTGGTTGGATAAAAATAGGAAACCTGAAATCTCTTCATTTTGAGGAGACTTCAGGTTTTTTCATTACTCTTTCCCAAAAAGTTGGGCGTCTAGCGAAAGGCTAGAAGCACCAGCTAGAGTAAAGTATAGAGCAATAGCACCTAAGGCTAAATCTAATTCGTAACCGGCTAAACCATCAGCCCCAATAAAGCCAATGCTAAGCTTAGCTGTGAAAATGGCTACAATCATAGTGATTGTTAGTAGGGCACCAAAAATTCTCGTTGCTAAACCTAATATAAGGGCAATACCTCCCACTAATTCAATAATCGCAACGATATACGCCATAAATCCTGGTATACCTATACTGTCAAAAAAGTCTGCCGTATAGCTAATACCTCCTTGGAATTTTTGAAAGCCGTGTACTGCAAAAATAATGCCAAGAACGACACGTAAAATAGTTGAACCAATGTTTTGCATATTATTGTATCTCCTTTTCTTTAACTTACATTTCGTAACCTAGTGTATTTTTAAAAACGACTTTTGTCAAGTAACTAAATGTATTTTAAGAACTGAATGTCGAAATAAGTGTTATACTGTTGTATATGAACTACTAACAATGGAGGCTTGTAACGTGGATCAAAAAAAAATTTGTCCTCGATTTGAAAAGGCGCTAAAAATATTAAATCATCGCTGGAATACTTTACTTATATTTCAATTATTAGATGGTCCACAGCGATATTCAGTCATTAAAAATCAGTTAAACATAAGCAGCCGCGTATTAACTGAGCGATTAAAGGAGCTAGAGACCGAGGAAATTGTATTACGCACGGTCATTCCTTCTACCCCAGTCGTCATTGAGTATGAACTGACGGAAAAGGGATATGCACTTGCTCCGGTGTTAAAAGCAATTGAACAATGGTCTTCTGAATGGGTAGCAATAACTGAAAAATAATAAAAAAGATATTCAGGCGAGGGGGCTTGAATATCTTTTTTTTTACTAGAAAAAAATTGAGAAAGGGCTTTGTTTTTCGATCTATTAGCAGTTATGTTTTAGGAAATTTACTGTTATATTGTAAATAATATTAATTTTCTTTAAAAAAAGAAATTTTTTATTACGGAAAAAAATTAATGGATTATTATAGAGAATGTAAGGGAGGGTTTTATGAAAAAGAGTTCAGCAATAGATGTTCAGCATCGAAGTCAGTTAGCAATTTACTTATCATTACCAATACTGTCATGGGCCTTCTATGATTTTGCTAATACAATTTTTTCTTCAAATATTAATACGATTTTTTTCCCGTTCTATATGGATGAGGTATTAGGGACAAATGAAGTTATGCAACAAGTAGCTAGTACATTTATTTCGTACGCGAATGCCATTGCTAGTTTATTACTTGTAGTATTCTCTCCGCTGTTCGGAGTATGGATTGATAACACTGGCTATAAAAAGAGATTTATTGTCTGGTTTGCGTCTATTTCCATTCTTTTTACGTTTATGATGGGGATCTTTGCGAACCTACAGACTACCACTCATTACTCAGGCGTCCCCCTTAGTTTATTTTTAGTCGTGGCAAGTTTTGTTATTGCAAAGTTTTTCTTTAATTCCAGTCTAGTATTCTATGATTCCATGATGGGAGATTTAGGAACGAAAGAAGAAATGCCGCTCATATCGGGCTATGGTGTTGCAATAGGGTATTTGGGTACACTTGTTGGACTTCTCGTTTATTTGTATGTTGGCAGCAGTGATTTTCATCGTGCATTTATTCCAACAGCAATTTTGTATTTATTATTTTCGCTGCCCTTATTTTTGATTAATAAAGATACACCAATACCAAAAGCACAGAGGAAGTCTTTAAAATTTTTAGATGGCTATAAGGAAATTATTCAAACCTTCAAGGATATGAAGCAATATAAGGCTATCTTTACTTTTATGATTGCTTATTTCTTTTTGAATGATGCTATTGCGACTACGATTGCAATGATGGCAGTTTATGCGACAGCCATTGTTGGGTTTAGTTCAGGTCAATTTATCATTCTTTATCTAGTCTCTACTGTATCAACGATTATAGGTTCTTTGGCATTTGGCTATATAACGAAATCAGTAGGAGCTAAGCGCGCCATTACTATGGTAGCTCTAATTATGATTGTCGCTTTAGTGTTTGCTGTATTTGCCAAAGCACAATGGATGTTTTGGCTTGCAGGTAGCCTTTTTGGTATATCACTTGGCTCTATGTGGGTAACGTCTAGGACCTATATTATTGAATTGTCACCCAATGAGAAACGTGGACAGTTCTTCGGCTTGTTTGCTTTCTCAGGGAAAGTATCCTCCATTATTGGGCCAGCCGTATATGGAACAGTTACATTGTGGATGAAGGATTATGGTACACTAGCAAGCCGTGTCGCACTATCGACGTTAATTGTAATGACAGTTATCGGCCTGTTGGTACATCTAAAAGTTAATGATAAAAATGGAAATAGCAAGTAGGAGAAATGTATTGCCTATGATACAATTGAATTATAAATTGAAGTAGAGAAAGGAGCGGGGTTGCATTGGAACATAAAGGAATATTATTAGAAAGTGGCACAAATGAGCTAGAAATCGTTGAATTTGAAGTGGCTAACAATAAATTTGGTATCAATGTAATTAAAGTAAAAGAAATCATTCAACCGATTCCAGTAACATTTATTCCACACGCGCACCCGCATGTAGAAGGAATCATTCAATTACGAGGTGAAGTATTACCAGTTGTGGATATGCTACGGGTATTAGGAATTCAGAGTACTGAGCGTAATCCACAACAAAAATATATTGTTGCTGAATTTAATAAGCAACGTGTTGTGTTCCATGTGGATAACGTGACACAAATTCACCGTATATCGTGGGATCAAATTGAAAAGCCTTCAGATATGTATCAAGGCGGAACATCACAAGTTATAGGTGTTATTAAACAAAACGAACAGATGATTCTACTACTCGATTTCGAAAGAATTATGGTGGATATTAATCCTGAATCGGGCATAAGTGTAGAATCTGTCAAAAAACTGGGCAAACGTGAGCGTACTGGAAAACGCATTTTAATTGCAGAGGATTCACCTTTATTACGAAAATTATTATTTGATACGATGAATGAAGCTGGCTATGACAATGTAGAATTCTTTGAAAATGGCCGCGATGCTTATGAATACTTAGAAGGAATAGCGAAGAGCGGTAGTGATATTGCAGAACATATTCAATTAGTTGTAACGGATATTGAAATGCCACAAATGGATGGGCATCATTTGACAAGAAAAATCAAAGAACATCCTGATCTTCAAAAACTTCCAGTTATCATATTCTCAAGTCTAATTACAGATGACCTTCGTCATAAAGGTGATCAGGTAGGAGCAGAAGATCAAATTAGTAAGCCAGAAATTGCAGAGCTCATCCTACGTGTTGACCAATTAATTTTGTAAAAATTGTGCCTTACATGATACTTCTCAATTTTAATAATGGGTATCCTGAAAGTATAAATAAATGAAAGTAAAGTCGGATGCCTTTAAAGGGTCCGACTTTTTGTATAGGTATACATATTGTGAACAAAATAAACTGAAGATGCTTGAAGGATGTGATTATTTGAATGAATTAAAAACAGCTATTATTGATATCGGCTCCAATACTATTCGCTTAGTGATATATCAGTATAACAATGAAGAGGGGCTTCATGAGCTTGGAAATATTAAAACGGTAGCACGTTTGCGTACATATTTACAGCCCTCTGGTGAGATGTCTAAAGAAGGTATCCATGTGTTAGCGGAGACCTTAGAAACATTTAAAGCGATGTTAGAAGATTTTGAAGTGACAGAAGTGAAGGCAGCTGCAACTGCTGCTATCCGCCAGGCGACCAACCGCGACCAAATAATAGCAGAAATGAAAGCTCGAACTGGCATCCAAATTGAGCTTTTATCAGAAGAAGAAGAAGCTTATTTTGGCTTTGTAGCTGTCGCTTTTTCCAGTGGCACAAAATCAGGAGTTACGATTGATATTGGTGGTGGAAGTACCGAAATTACACTGTTTGAAAATAAAGAAATTCAGCAATCACATAGTTTCCCATTTGGGACAGTTTCATTAAAGCAACGTTTTGTGAAGGGGGACATCATTAATAGCAGTGAAAGGAAGGAACTTATTGCCTTTTTAAAAGAGCAATTTCAAACCTTAACATGGATTCAAAATAGTGGTTTACCGATCATTGCAATTGGAGGAAGTGCGCGTAATATTGCACAAATTCATCAACAAAAACATGATTATCCCATTGCCAGTGTCCATGGATACGAAATGACAAAAGAAGATTTAGATGAATTAAGCTTATTTTTAGGCCAATTAAGTTTTCAAGAATTGAGGCAGCTTGATGGTCTATCATCAGACCGTGCCGATATTATTTTACCTGCCTTAGAAGTATTTAGAGTATTAATGGAGACTGTAGGAAGCAAGTCTTTCCAACTAACGAAGAAGGGATTACGTGAAGGACTAATTATCAAAAAGATCTTACAAACAGATAGCAATGCTTTTGATAAATATAATGTTTTTGACGGCAATGCCAGGCGGCTTGCTCGACAGTATGGTCGAACTGAAAATGAGGTCGATTATTTGATGCATTTAGCCGATCAATTGTATCGCGAATGTTGTCATTTAGGCTATTTACAATATAATGCGGAAGATTTGCAGTTAATAAGAAAAGCAGCAAAGGTATTTAATATCGGTGAATATATAGAACTAAGCTCTGCAAGTCAACATACCTTTTATTTGATTGCGAATCAATCTATTGATGGTTTAAATCACCCAGAAAGAGTCAAACTAGCCCTTCTAGCCTCTTATAAAAATAAAGATTATTTTGAACGATTCGCTGCCCCATTCGCTACTTGGATGAATCGTGAGGAGTATCGGAAAATAAGAGATTTTGGAGCGTTATTAAAATTTGTCTATGCTTTAAATGTCTCAAAGCGAAATGTTGTACATGCAATTGATATGCATCCAGAGGAAGACTATGTACAGCTCAATATTTATATAAAGAACAATGCAGCAGCTGAAAAATATCAAGCTAATCGACATAAAAAACATTTAGAGCGAGCATTAAAAATCCCAATGACAATCAATTTTATTGAAGAAGGATGGAATAAGGATGACAACTGAAATAACGAATAATGAGCTAAATGAGGAAGAGTTTTTAGAAAATCATAGTCGTTTACTAGAGGAGATTGCGAAGCCTCAGTACTATAATAATCGAGAGTTAAGTTGGCTTGCTTTTAATGAGCGTGTATTAGAGGAAGCGGAGGATGTGAATAATCCTCTGCTAGAGCGTTTGAAATTTTTAGCTATATTTAGTTCAAATCTAGATGAGTTTTTTATGGTGCGTGTGGCAGGCTTACAAGATCAAGTTCGTGCAGGGTTCCATAAGGCTGAGAATAAATCTGGGTTAACACCAAAAGAACAATTAGCGAAAATTGCAGAACGTACACAAGCTTTAGTGCGTCGACAAACTGAAGTATACCGCCATTTAATCTATGATTTATTACCACAGCATAATGTACATATTGCAGACATGAAAGATCTAAATAGCACACAAAAAGCTTTTATTAACGAGATGTTTGCAGAAACTATATTCCCAGTATTAACACCTGTAGCAGTAGATGCGTATCGTCCCTTCCCGACATTGCTTGGGAAAACACTAAATTTACTAGTCCTATTAGAGCAGGATGAATCAGATCTTGAAAGTCGTGAAAAAGTCGCAATCGTTCAAGTTCCATCTGTTTTAGATCGATATATCAAAGTGCCTACTGAAGAAGGTAAAACAGTCGTTGTACTACTGGAGGATGTCATTGTAGCACATATTGAAAAATTATTTTATGGCTATAGTGTAAAATCAGCGCAAGCCTTCCGTTTAACGAGGAATGCGGATTTAACGATCCACGAAGAGGGTGCAAGGGACCTTCTCGTTGAAATTGAAAAAGAGTTGAAGAAACGAAAGTGGGGAGTAGGAAGCCGTCTAGAAGTTCGAGTTGGAGAAATGAATGAGGAAGTGCTTCTATATTTATTAGATGAATTTGAAATTGAAGAAAATGATGTTTTCCATATTGATGGTCCTTTGGATTTAACCTTTATGTTCTCTTTTGTAAAAGGTATAGCTGTTGGCCGTGAACATCTTGAATATGAAAGCTTCATCCCACAGCCACCTTTAGATTTACAATCTGACGAAAATATTTTTGAAAAAGCATTAACACAAGATATCTTTTTCCATCATCCATATGAATCATTTGCACCGATCGTTGACTTTGTCTCAGAGGCAGCAGTTAATCCGAATGTATTAGCAATTAAACAAACATTATATCGAGTAAGTGGCAATTCACCAATCATTCAAGCACTGAAACTGGCTGCTGAAAATGGCAAACAAGTAACAGTTTTAGTCGAATTAAAGGCTAGATTCGATGAAGAAAATAATGTGCATTGGGCAAAACAACTAGAGCAAGCAGGCTGCCTTGTTATTTATGGGATGAACAATTTAAAAACACACTCCAAAATTACATTAGTCGTTAGTCGTCGAAATGGAAAAATTGAACGCTTTGTTCATCTTGGCACAGGAAATTATAATGATGCCACTGCAAAAATTTACACGGATATGGGCATAATAACGACAGATAAAGAATTTGGGATTGATGCGACAAACTTCTTTAACTATTTAAGTGGCTATACAGAAAAACCTACATTTAATCACTTGGTTGTGGCACCATTTGATATTCGAGATGAATTTATTCGTTTAATGGATGAAGAAATTGCTTGTCATAAAAAATATGGGAATGGTTTTATTCGAGCTAAAATGAATTCATTGACAGACAAAGATCTTATGATGAAGCTATATGAGGCTTCGATTGCTGGGGTAAAGGTAGAACTTATAATACGTGGTATTTGCTGTATTAGACCGGGGATTCCTGGCATTAGCGAAAACATTACTGTAACAAGTATCGTTGGTCGTTTCCTTGAACATTCCCGAATCTATTGGTTCCATCATAATGGTGAGAATAGAGTATATTTATCTTCAGCTGATATGATGACACGTAACATGATTAAACGTGTAGAAATTTTGTTCCCTGTATATGCAAATGAAGCAAAAACTCGTATTATTGACATTATGAATACACAATTAATGGATACTGCTAAGGCTCGTATTCAAGACTCCAATGGTAAATATCATTATAAAGATTTTGATCGTAGTGAAGATCCGCTGAATAGTCAGGAGATTTTCTTACAAGATGCATTAAAGCCTACGCTAGACGAAGAATAGAGCAAACACGCTACTTAGTGAGGGATAGAATGAAAAAATATAGAGAGAGTGTAGCGCCATTTGCAGAATATCAACAGCTCATTCAAATGAATCCGTTTGATGCAGTCGTCTGTTTGAGAATAGTTGATAAAAAGAGGTTCGAGGTCGTTGATTTTAATGATAAGCTATTATCATTTATGGAGCTGCAGGATAAAGCAGCGACGAACGCTGAACGTTTTTTTACCAAGCAATGCTGGCTGCAGTTGTCGAATTTTCTAAACGAAGAAGTCCAAACACAGCATGTCCTGAAATTAGGTACCGGTTTTTATGAACGAGCATTTGCTCTTCATATACAACATTTTTCTCAATCCATGGTTGCAGTTATTTTGAGAGAAACACAAGTAGAAGAAAAACCTTATTTACAATACGTGGAACAACATGTAAGTCCGGTACTGACGGTAGATTTACAAGGCCGAATTATTCATCAAAACATGGCTGTTACGTCAGAAATTTCTAGAGACCAGCAGTGCTTAATAGGACGAGATATTTTTTCATTATTGGACAGTAAATATAGTAAAGAATTTAAATTATTATTTGCCAAAACAATTGAAGGTTCAGCTTTTGGTATGCCAAAATGCTTATTTAAGGACCAATTATTAAGTAAAGAGCCTTTTTACTTAAGAACACACCCAACCTATTATAATGGGGAGGTTATAGGGGTTCATTTATTTGTTAAAGATGCAAATTCATTTCTGAATGATCATGAGGCATTTTATTACCTAGCGTTAATGGATGAATTAACTGGCATTTGGAATCGTAAGGCATTCAAGGAGCATTGGTTACATTATCTAAATGACAAAAAGCAAGAGCACAAGCAAGCAGCCCTTATTTTAGTGGATATTGATCGTTTTAAAAAATTTAATGAATCCCTAGGTGAAAGTAAAGGGGATGAGCTCATGCGTATGTTTAGTCAAAGACTTAATGAACTTTGCTATTCAAAATGTGCCCTTTATCGTTATAACAGTGATGAGTTTATCTTTGTACTAAAAGATGCGACTATTCAAAAAATTGAGCATACCGCCAATGCTATTTTGAATGTTTTAAAACAGCCATTTATGATAGATGGACAGGAATATTTTATTAGCGTTTCAATCGGTATATCCCTTAGTCCAGCAGATGGCAAGGATTTAGAGACACTTGTAAGGAAAGCCGATAAGGCATTATTTTCTGTTAAAGAGCATGGGCGATCTCACTATCGTTATTATCGTGAAGATATGACGGCGATTTTCCCAAATGAAGCTTTAATGGAGGCACATTTACGACGTGCTATTGAATTTAATGAGCTTAGTCTGCATCTCCAGCCTCAGATGGACTTAACAAATAATAGCATCAATAGCTTTGAAGCTTTATTGCGATGGAATAACCGTAAATTTGGTTTTGTTTCCCCTGCGCAATTTATACCTATTGCAGAGGCTTCAGGATTAATTATTGAAATTGGTGATTGGATTATTGACGAGGTTTGTCGTCATCAAAAAGAATGGCAATCTAAGGGCTACCGTCCTGTGCGCATAGCTGTCAATATTTCACCAAAACAGTTTAGGAAAGAGAACTTCGCACGAAAAATAAAGGCCGCATTAAAAAAATACGAGGTGCCTGCAGAACTTCTGGAGGTAGAAATCACAGAAAGCTCGATGACAAATGTTCATGAGACATTTTCGATTCTTACAGAGTTAAAGCAATTAGGGGTTTATGTGTCAGTAGATGACTTTGGAACCGGCTATTCTTCATTAAGCTATTTAAAGCGTTATCCAATTGATATTATAAAAATCGATCAATCGTTTATTCGGGATATCGCTAAAGATGACAAAAATGAGGCCATTATTAAGGCCATCATTTCGATGTCTCATAACTTAGGGTTAGAGGTAATTGCCGAAGGAATTGAAGAGCCCACGCAAGTTGATTTTCTCAAACGTCACCGTTGTCAAAAGGGACAAGGTTATTTGTATAATAAACCACTACCAGTTGAAACCATTGTACAAAAATATTTCGTCAGCTAGTTAAAAGTAGCACTCATCACTCAACGGATGAGGTGCTACTTTTTTTATTTGACACTTTTAAGACCGTTTAACACAATAGCTGTAAATCGGTTCATCTCAGCTGCCAAGTCAAAGTTTTCGTTATGGATTAACCAATCATAAACATTGGCACGCATACAACGCTGTATGATGGCCTGTATTTCAGTAGCTGATAAATCCTGTCTAAGTTCACCTTGTTGTAGCCCTTCCTCAATATATGTATTCATGATTTGAAATATCTTCCGCTCGGGATTGATTAAATAATGATCCTGTTTTACTTGATTTGTCATTGCAGCAGTATACACAGTGCGTAACAGATCCTTTCCTACAACATTCATTAAGTATTTCATTTGTTCTTGATACACTAATAAAATTTTTTCACTTGCTGGCAATGTATGGTCTATATTTTTTTCTAAAGTACTATAAAAATGATCCAGCTCTTTAAATTTTTCTAAAATAACGTCATATTTAGAGGGGAAATGTGTATAAAATGTACCCTTGGAGACATGACAAGCATTGGTAATTTGTTCCACAGTAACATGTTCAAATCCGAATTTATTGAATAAATCTAGGGATGTTTTTAATAATTTATCACGAGTTTCTAATGCCTTTTTTTGCCTGCTTGTTAGTGATTCCATAGTGGCAAATTACCTCCGATTTTAAGTATTGTAAAATATTTTTTAAATTAAAAATTCAGAAAATATAAAATTTTTAATTGACGAGATGGATTTATTTTGATTATGATTTAATTGACCGAAGTCACTGACTCAGGTCAATTAAAGGTATCTCGTTATTAATGTTACGATAAAAAACTGTTGTTGGCTAGTGACTATCCAGCACTATTGCTGAATTTTCAAGGATTGGGGGATATCCAAATGAATAGAAAATTAGGTTTTATCGGCTTAGGAAATATGGGGTTACCAATGTCTATTAACTTATTAAAGGCAAACTATGAAGTGTATGGCTTTGATACAAATACGAAGGCAATGGAGCTATTTACAGCAGCTGGCGGTATAGGTCTTGAATCAACAAAGGAAGTTGCAAAGCAATGTGATGTGATAATGACTAGCTTGCCCACACCTCAAATAGTTGAAATGGTGTATCAAACAGAAGAAGGCATTATACAGCATGCTAAGAAAGGTGCCTTACTCATTGATTTTAGTACGGTCAATCCCGATTTGAATGATTCGTTACATAAAGAAGCGAGTGTGTTGGGATTACGCTATTTAGGAGCACCTGTAAGTGGTGGTGTCATAGGGGCTATAAATGCCTCCCTAACAATAATGGTCGGTGGTAGCAAGGAAGATTATGAAAGTGCAAGCCGAATATTCGGAATAGTGGGTAAAAATATCTATCACCTAGGTTTGTCCTCAAGTGTAGGTACGCGTCTTAAATTATTAAATAACCTAATGATAGGGTTTTACACAGAGGCTGTAGCTGAAACAATTGTACTTGGTGAAAAAATGGGGATTGATGGAGATACGCTATATGAGGTATTAAGTAATAGCTACGGTCAAAGTCGGATTTATGAGCGTAACTATATGGAATATATGAAAAATAATGATTATGCACCTGGATTTTCAACGAATCTTTTATTGAAAGATTTAAAGCTAGCAAAGGAAATGGCTGATGAAGCTGGTGTATCTCTTCGAATCGGCGAAAAATTAGTGGAACTTTATAGCGAGATTGCTCAGCAGGGCTATGGTGAAAATGATATGTCTGCAGCTTATTTAAGCTTAAAGGATACATGTAAAATAAAACAATTATAAGGAGGAAATGATGATGACGACAGCTCAAGAGGTTAAAACATTAACGCATTTTATTGGTGGACAGTTAGTTGAAGGAAGAAGTGGAAGATTTGGTTCTGTATACAATCCAACTACCGGTGATATTATTGCAAAAGTGCCATTGGCAACTTTTGAGGAGACAAGAGAGGCAATCGAGCAGGCTCAAGCAGCCTTTCCATTATGGCGTGATACATCCGTGGCTAAACGTGCAGAAGTCGTCTTAAAGTTCCGTAATCTTATTACTGAGAATATGGAGGAGCTATTACAAATTATTTGCACGGAAAGCGGAAAAACGTTGGAAGATGCCAAAGGCGAAATTACACGAGGTCTTGAGTCTGTTGATTTAGCTATTGGTGCCCCACATCTCATGAAAGGGGAATACTCTGTGAATGTTGGAGGTCAAATAAACGCTTACTCAGCAAAATATCCTCTAGGTGTAGTAGCGGCGATTTCACCTTTTAATTTCCCAATTATGGTGCCTTTAGCACAAACGAGTATGGCTATTGCGGTAGGGAATGCAGTTATTTTAAAAGCATCTGAACGTGTGCCAATGACCGCTTTATATGTTAGTAAGCTGTGGAAAAGAGCGGGCTTACCAGATGGGATATGGACTGTGATAAATGGTGATAAAGATGCAGTCAATGAACTTTTAGAGAACCCAACCGTGCAAGCGGTTTCATTTGTAGGTTCTACACCGGTTGCCAAGTATATTTATGAAACAGGTTCTAAGTATGGAAAACGTGTAACAGCACTTGGCGGTGGAAAAAACAATATGGTTGTCATGCCAGACGCAGATCTTGAACAAGTTGCAAACGCCTTTATTGGGGCAGCCTATGGGGCAGCGTCTCAGCGTTGTATGGCAATATCCACAATCATGCCTGTAGGCAAAGATACTGCTGATCGACTAGTGTCGATATTAAAAGAGAAGATTACTAATCTGAAGGTAGGTCCATATACAAATCCTGATTCAGATTTTGGTCCAGTTATTTCTCAACAATCAAAAGAAGCAATACTCGCTGCAATTGATCGTGGAGAATCCGAGGGAGCGTCCATTATTTGTGATGGTCGTGTTTTGGATATCGTTAAAGAGTCAAAAGGATTCTATGTAGGTCCTACACTTTTAGATCATGTAAAGCCTGGTATGGAAATTTATGAGCAGGAAGTATTTGGTCCTGCTCGTAATGTTGTACGCGTGGACTCTCTAGAGGAAGCCATTGAACTAATTAATAAGCATGAGCTGGGAAATGGTGTCACTATCTTTACAAATGATGGATTAGCAGCTCGTAAATTCACAACAGAAATAGATGTCGGCATGGTAGGGGTGAATGTGCCAATTCCTATTCCGGTTGGCTACCATAATTTTGCTGGTTTTAAAGGCTCTCGTTTTGGTGAAGGGCATATGTTTGGTCCAGATCAGGCGCGATTTTTTACTAAAACAAAGACTATTTCAGAACGCTGGATGGCAAGTAATACTTCCACTGCGTCTACATTTGCATTCCCAAGCAATAACGACTAATACCTATAAAGAGCTGTAGCGTTATACAGCTCTTTTTCTAAAAATGGGGAGGGGTGGGATGTCTATGTTGGCGTACATTGGTCTTTTTGGTAGCTTAGCATTATTAGTTTATTTAACAATGAAGGGCGTTAATTTACTTATTTCAGCACCGTTAACCGCACTGTTAGCTGCTTTAACTAATGGTTTAGCATTTTTTCCTCAAACTGCAAGTGAGAACCAAGCCAATTTTCTAACAAGCTATATGGATGGATTTACTGGGTTCGTTGGTTCTTGGTATTTAATGTTTATGGCAGGTGCTATTTTTGGGAAAGTCATGGAGGATACAGGAGCAGCGGATAGTGTTTCAACATGGATTATTCAAAAAATCGGGGTGAAATATGCAACATATGCGGTTGTGTTAGCAGCAGCGGTCCTTACTTATGGGGGTGTTTCTGTTTTTATCGTAGCATTTTCTGTTTATCCGATGGCTATCAGTTTATTTAAACAAGCGAATTTTCCACGACGCTTTATCCCCGCTGCACTTGGTCTAGGCTCAGTCACTTTTACGATGACGTCAGCTGGCTCACCTGAAATTCAAAATTGGATTCCCATTCAATATCTTGGAACGACACCATATGCAGGATGGCAAGTTAGTATTATTGTCGCTATTTTTATGGCTGTTGGTGGTTCTCTTTGGCTGAATTGGATGATTAAACGAGCTGTAAACAATGGAGAAATATTTATAGAACGCTCGACAGATCCAATAGTTGATGAAACGCGGAAGCTTCCCAGTCCGCTACTTAGTCTAATACCATTGCTAGTCGTCTTAGTGATTTCTTATGTTTTCCATAATTCGCTTGGAACTTCTGCTTTAATTGTTGCTTTGACAAGTGGTTGTATTGTCGCCTATTTAGTGAGTTATAAGTATGCCAAATCCGTTGGAGCAACATTAGCAGCGGGAGCAATGGGTGCCATTATTGCCATTGCTAATACAGCGGCTGTAGTAGGATTTGGTGGTGTCGTAAAAGCAACGCCATCCTTTTTGGCTACCGTAGATGTCATGACAAATATCCCTGGCAGTCCGTTAATTGGAGGAGCCCTAGCTATTGCTGTCATTGCAGGTTTGACTGGTTCTGCATCTGGTGGTCAAACCATTGCGATGCCTTTGCTTGCACCCCACTATATTGACATGGGGGTAAATACAGAGGCTTTGCATCGGACAATTGCCATTTCATCAGGATCACTTGATTCATTACCACATGGTGGTTATGTGGTCACTACCATTAATTCAGTCTGTAATGAAAAGCACAAGGACGCCTATATGCCATTTGGAGCGTTGACGGTTATTATTCCAACTATCGGCACAATAATAGCTATTATCTTATTTTCAATAGGGATGTAGGAGGAATGTTGTATGCAAGGAAAAACAGTGTTCATTACTGGAGCAGCTCGTGGCATTGGTCTTTGCATGGCACAAGCATTTACCGAGCAAGGGGCAAATGTCGTCATTACGGATAAAAATGAACAGCTTTTAAGAGAGGCTGTTGGAAAAAACCCCTCCTTAACGGCTTATACATGTGATGTGACAGATGAAGAAGCCATAAGAGAGGCAATTAATTGGACAATCAATCGATTTACAACGTTAGATATTTTAATCAATAATGCCGGATTTCAACATGTCTCGCTTATTGAAGACTTTAAGACTGAAATTTTCCAAGACATGCAAAAAGTAATGGTGGTTGCTCCATTTATTGCGATGAAATATGCATTCCCTCATATGAAGAAAAATCAATGTGGTCGTATTATTAATATGGCCTCTATTAATGGAGTGATTGGATTTGCTGGAAAGGCCGGTTACAATGCGGCGAAGCATGGTGTCATTGGTTTAACGAAGGTAGCTGCACTGGAGGTAGCGAAGGATGGCATTACGGTAAATGCGATTTGTCCAGGATATGTGGATACAGAATTAGTTCGTCATCAGTTTAAAGATTTAGCGTTAACTAGAGGAATTCAAGTAGAAGAAGTACTTGAAGAGGTACTCTATCCTCTTGTACCTCAAAAGCGTTTACTTGATGTTTCAGAAATTACAGGGCTTGCTTTATATTTGGCAAGTGATTTAGCTAAAGGGTTAACGGGTCAGGCAATTCTTTTAGATGGTGGCTATACAGCTCAATAGTGTAGGAGGGAGAAAAATGATTCAAACAAAAACAATCTTTACTGTTCATTCACCTGGAACGATTGTTTATGGGCGTGATTCCTTTGAAGAGGTGGGTGAGTATGCTAAAAAACTCGGTACCAAAGCGCTTATTATTAGCGATCCCATTATGGACAACTTAGGCTTTGTGAAGCAATGTAGTAGCTTGTTAAACACAAATGGAATAGAAGTTTCCTCATACCTTGGGGTAGTAACTGAGCCGGATGACACGTATGTAGAGGAAGGCCTACAGCTTCTTCTGCAAGAAGGCTGTGATGTCATCATTTCTGTTGGAGGTGGAAGCTGCATTGATACAGCAAAGGCAATTGCAGTGGTGGCTACTAACGGTGGCTACATAGGAGATTACATGAAAATGGCAAAAATTGCAGCGCAAGCGCCAATCCCACATATTGCTATTCCAACAACAGCTGGAACAGGTTCTGAAGCAACAGATGCTACTGTTATTACCAATACAAAGAGTGAAGTCAAAATGATGATTAAACAGCCTGCCTTTATGCCAACGATTGCCATTGTTGATCCTATTTTAACGATAACATCACCGCCTGCAATTACAGCGGCTACAGGGATTGATGCCTTAAGCCATGCCATTGAAAGTTATTTGTCACGTTTAGCCCACCCATACTCAAATGTACTTGCTCTTTCTGCCATGGATTTAATCATTCATAACATTATGAGAGTTTATGAGCAAGGTGATGATGTAGATGCGAGAGAAGCTATGTCATTAGGTTCCATGCAGGCAGGCCTATCTTTTTCTAATGCTTCGGTCGCGTTAGTACATGGGATGTCTCGTCCAATAGGTGCGTTGTTCCACGTACCCCATGGTATTTCCAACGCGATGCTTTTGCCAGCCGTTTTAGAATTTTCAAAAGAAGCTTGTATAGATCGGTTAGCAGTTTTAGGAGAGTTCTTTCATAAAAGCAATGAAATATTATCACAAGAGGAGCTTGCTCAGTTAGCCATTTCTTCCATTAAGGAAATATGTAAACTTTTGAATATAAGTAATTTAAAACAGTGGGGCATAGAGGAGGCAGCTTATTATAAGGCTATCCCTAAAATGGCTGAAGATGCGATTGCAAGTGGTAGTCCTAGCAATAACCCGAAGATACCGACAAAAGAGGAACTAATGGAGCTATATCATATAGCTTATACTTATGAATTCTAAAAAATTTGCGAGCTATTCATTATTGTGGATAGCTCTTTTATATTTTTTATAGAAATTAAAAGGAGTGAAAAGCAGAATTAATATGACATATTCGAGAAAATATAGTAAAATTTTAATGAATAACCATTCATTTTTAATAAAGGGGGAAATGGAATGTTGCAGGGGAAGACAATTGTCATTACAGGTGGATCAAGTGGGATGGGCCTTTATATGGCGAAGCAATTTGTTGCTGAAGGAGCAAATGTTGTTATAACAGGGCGCAACGAAGAACGTTTAGCAGAGGCAAAAAAGTTTATTGCAGAGGCTGGCTCAACTATTGAAACTTTTCAAATGGATGTACGAGTACCAGAACATGCAGAGGCGATGCTAGAGTTTGCTATTGAAAAATTTGGACAGGTTGATGGTCTTGTTAATAATGCGGCAGGTAATTTCATTGTACATGCTGAGGATTTAACACCTAATGGTTGGAAGGCAGTTGTAGATATCGTGTTAAATGGTACGTTCTTCTGTTCTTCAGCTGTCGGTAAATATTGGATAAAAAATAAAATTAAGGGCTCTATTTTGAATATGGTGGCTACTTATGCTTGGAATGCAGGAGCTGGTGTGGTCCATTCAGCTGCGGCAAAAGCTGGAGTATTATCATTGACGAGAACATTAGCAGTAGAATGGGGAAAGCAGTATGGTATCCGCGTCAATGCAATAGCACCAGGACCAATTGAACGGACGGGTGGAGCAGATAAGCTTTGGGAATCGGAAGCAGCTGCTGCGCGTACATTAGATTCTGTTCCACTAGGACGAACGGGTACACCTGAGGAAATAGCTGATTTAGCAACATTTATGATGTCTAATAAAGCAAGTTATATGAACGGAGAATGTGTGACATTGGATGGTGGCCAGTGGCTCAATCAATATCCATTCTAAAAATGTTTGCATAATGGAGAGCTGGATTGACGCATACTAAGGGAAAAGAAAGGAGTTTTGACAATGGGTATGTGGTTAATACCAGCTCTAATTGCCATGATAATTATTTGTGTTATTTCGTTTGTATCCACGTTGAAAATTGCAAAGATGACTTCTGAACGGAAGTCTGAAAAGGATACTCCGATTTCAGAAACGGTTGAAGAGTATGCAACGATGCTCAATCCAATCGTATGGGTATATCTGATATTTTTACTCTTTTTAGGGATCATGATTTTTTATTACTGGAGTAAGGCTGGCTATTAGAAATAACGCATCCTCAATCAGAGATGAAACACTTTAACTGATTGAGGGTGTACTTAGTTTTTGTTGAATGATTCAAAATAATTCGTTATTCCTGAAAAACTCTTCCCGTCCTGATCATGGTCAGACATAGAAAAGTTGTGATATGATGAAAGGGAAGGACTGTTCTGCACAGCCAGGACAGAAAAGGAGAAGAAGTTCATGATTTCAACTAACAGCAAAGACTTATTAGCAATGCCAATTAGTGATTTTATCATTTCCTCTGAAAAAGTTGCACATGTACAAAGTGGTAATAGTGCAGAACACGCACTCCTTGTACTAACGCGGACAGGATATTCGTCCATTCCTGTATTAGATATGAAATATCGACTTCAAGGTTTACTGAGCATGAAAATGATAACGGAATCGATTCTAGGACTCGAACATATTGAGTATGAAAAGCTTCCTGATATTAAAGTTGACTCTATTATGGAAAAAGAGATCGCTGTATTAAAATTGTCAGATACATTTCAGCGAGCTTTGGATTTAGTTATTAACCACGCATTTTTATGTGTAGTGGACGAAGATGGTACATTTGCAGGGATATTAACAAGACGTGTTATTTTAAAGCAATTGAAAAAATATATTTATCAAAAAGAGTAGTAGTTTAAGAGGGAGCTCATATGAAAGTCATGAGGCCCTCTTTGCTTGTATTGGAGGTTTACAGATTGATGGCAACAGAGGCAGAGATTTTAAAAATTTTGGCTGAGGAACGCAATATGCGGAAAGCAGCTGAACGTCTATTTCTATCCCAACCAGCCCTTTCTCAACGTTTACAAACCATTGAAAAGGACTGGGGTGCACAATTATTTATTCGTTCACAAAAAGGTTTAACAGCAACACCTGCTGGTGAACAGGTTATTGCCTATGCAAAGGAAATGCTAGCGAAAAAGGAAGAAATATTTGAAACGATTCAATCTTTAACAACAAAGGTAAATGGGACATTGAAAATTGCCTGTGCGTCCATTGTTGGACAAAACTGGTTGCCTAAAATCCTAAAGGAATTTGTATCTAAATATCCTGATGCAAAAATATCGCTTATGACGGGCTGGAGTTCTGAAATTGTGAAAGCACTTTATGAGGGCGAGGCACATATTGGAATTGTACGAGGTCAGGTAGATTGGAAAGGGGAAAAGATTCACCTTTTCAGAGACACTCTTTATTTAGTGGATAAGGAATTGAAGACAATTGAAGATGTACTGACGACAGATCGTCCATTTATTCAATACAAAAGTGATTCGAACTACTATCAGGAAATTCAACAATGGTGGCAGCAACACTTTGCTCAAAATCCCAGAAAACAAATTTTAGTAGATCAAATTGAAATTTGTAAACAGATGGCTTTAAATGGAATAGGTTATGCTATACTACCATCCATCACATTAAATGATCATGATGAAATTCATAAAATACCTTTAACAAACGATGAAAAGGAATTTGGGATTACACGAGATACATGGCTTATTGGCTATGAATCATCTTTTGAATTGCGTCAAGTAGAGGCATTTGTAGAAGTAGTGCAAGACCATGCACGTTGTTTGTTTGACTATACAAAATAAAAAATAAGGCAATTCCAGTCTATTAGGGGATTGCCTTTTCGTTTTGGCTCAGTGATTTCTTAAGAGTTTATGAATATTGATGAAGATATCATAAGAAATGGAACAAAATGCAATTTAAATCGTATAATTATGTAACCATCTACTTACATAAAAAGGGGTTGAGCTTTTGAAAAAGACAAAAATTACGGCACTGACTTTATTAGTAATGCTGATGATGAGCTTTCTGTTGCCTTCCACACAGGCGCAAGCTGCTGCACCATTAGAGGTCAAAGCAACAGCAGGCATTTCAGGGAAAGCTAAATATCAATCAGTTGTGCCCTTACAAGTTACAGTGAAAAATAACGGTGCAGATTTTTCTGGAGATATGGCAATAAATTCCTCTAATTCCTATGAAGCAGCATCCGCACTTGTCGTTCCAATTGATATAGCAGCTGGAGAAGAGAAGACATTTACCTTCTATCTAGATGGTTTAGCTGACAATGGATATTCGGACGCAGATTTATTTGCTTTTTATGAAGGAAATATTGAAAAAGGAAAAAAGATTGCCTATAAGGGGACTAAGCGTCTACAATCGAATTTTTTAGATCCTACATCAACATTTGTCTATACATTGACAGATAAAAGTGATCGACTATCAGCACTTTTACGTTTATCATCATTTGTTCCTCAAAACAATGTAGAAATATTTAACATTAATCAATTAAAGGATTATACATTCCCAGAAGATGAACAAGGACTTGCCATGGCAAATGTCATCGTCGTAGATGAAGTAGCAATAGCCGACTTAGCACAAAAACAACAAGAGGCATTGCTGAAATGGGTACAAGATGGGGGTACATTACTTTTAGGGGCTACTGATCAAGTGGATGCCACAGCAGGGGTTTTTAAAGATTATTTACCAATGTCATTATCACAAGAGACGACATCTATCTCTGCAGAAACATTAACAAAATTATCGGGCGGTGGTATTTTTACGCAGCCAATTTCGATTCATACAGCTACTAATCTTGAAGGAAGTTTACCGGTATTATCGGAGAATAATGTTGTACTAGCTTCGAAGAAAAAAATTGGCGGTGGTGAAATTATTCAAACAGCCTTTTCTTTAGGAGATCAGCCGCTTGCTTCAATGGATGGCTATGCAGCCCTTCTAGCAAAAATGATCGATATTCAAAGTATTTCGCAGCATGGAATGATGAATCAGGGCCAATCCCCTCTCGATCAAATTTCTTATGAGCTTCGTAGCATAAATGAATTATTCCCGTCCTTTGAAGTTTCAGTAAGCTATATGCTTATCGTCATTATTCTTTATATTATCATCATTGGCCCAGTTCTTTATTTTGTTCTGAAAAAAGTAGACAAGCGTGAGCATGCATGGTGGATTATTCCCGTGTTCTCAATCGTTCTTTCGATTGGTCTTTTCATTGTTGGAGCAAAAGACAGAATTGTTCAGCCACAAGTACAACAATCCGCATTTTATAAGGTCAATGAGGATAGTAGTTTGAATGGGTATTATGTTGAATCAATCTTAACGAATCGTAGCGGGGATTTTATCGTTAATACGGATAAAAATACAACGGCAGTTGCGATGAGAAATTATAATAATTTCACAGGTACTGTGGGTGATTTACATGAATCTTCTTATATTAAAGAAAATGCCAACGGTTCAACGTTAACATTACGTGATTTAAATTATTGGTCTGTTCAATCATTTGGAGGGAAAACATCAGCTCAAAATATTGGGAAAATGGATGTTGATATCACATTGAAAAATGAAAAGCTGACTGGAACAATAAAAAATAATTTCCCATTTGTATTAAAAGACGTCACGTTAATTTCTGGCGTGAAAGAAGTAAAGCTGGGTGATATTAAAGCAAATGGAACTTTGCAAGTAGACAAGGAATTGAAGACAACGGTACTTCAAAAGCCATCTGTTTTTAATAATTACAACTACAGTTACCCATCTCAGAAGGATGAGGTAGATCCAATGCGTGTTGAACGAATGAAAACATTAGCATTACCACTTGTAGAGAATGATAGACAGCCAATACTTACAGCATGGACAGATCAAGCGATAGTAGGGGCTGAGCTTGAAACAAGTGCAAATATGTCTCCAATTACAATGCTTGTTCAACCGTTTAAAGGGAAAGTGGAACTATCAGGACCATTTACAATGAAACGCAATAATTTCACGTACTCATTAAACTCACTATCCGCGAGTGGATATTTCGATAAAATCGATGAGGAATTGAATAACTGGTATCTATCTGATGGTTTATACGAATTAACAATGGCAATGCCTGATCAATTTATGGACGCTGTGGAATCACTTAATGAACTAACCATTTCTAATAAGGATGTTAAACGTATGCAGCTGTCGATATGGAATAATGCCACAAATATGTATGAGCCATTAGTTGATACAAAGCAAGTGTTTACAGATAATATTAAAAATTTTATTAATCAAGATAGTGAAGTTCGACTTGAAATTAAGTATGGTCCAGATCCAACTGGTGAACAAACGAAATTACCTGAAATAGAGCTGAAGGGAGTGGCAAAATAATCATGATTGAAATTCGTGACCTAACGAAAAGATATGGCTCCTTTACGGCACTGGATCATTTAAATTTGTCCTTAGAAGAAGGCATCGTGTTTGGCTTTGTTGGTGCTAATGGAGCGGGTAAATCAACAACATTTTCTATTTTAGCGACATTACTGTCACCGACATCAGGTGATGCGTTGATAAACGGTAAAAGTGTTGTTAAGGAACCGAAAGAAGTACGCAAGCAAATCGGGTATATGCCTGATTTCTTTGGTGTTTATGACCAGCTAAAAGTAGATGAATATTTAGATTTTTATGGAGCTAGCTACGGTATTCAACTAGCAGAGCGCCAAGTGCTGATTCCACAGCTTTTAGAGCTTGTAAATTTAACGAGCAAACGTTATGAATACGTTGATTTATTATCGCGTGGGATGAAGCAGCGTTTATGTCTTGCACGTGCACTTATCCATGATCCTAAAGTATTGATTTTAGATGAACCTGCGTCAGGATTAGACCCTCGCGCCCGTGTGGAAATGCGAGATATTTTACGGAATTTAAAGTCTATGGGTAAAACCATCTTAATCTCTTCTCATATTTTGCCTGAGCTTGCTGAAATGTGTGATGAAATTGGCGTCATTGATAATGGCAAATTAATTGCACATGGAAATGTTGCTGCCATTCAGGCGCAGTTACAGGGAGAAAAGCGTATCGTCATGAAAGTAACAGATCGTATACACGAAGTACGTGCATATTTGGAAGAAGATCCCCATATTTCATCTATTGATGTCCTTGAGCATCGTCTAGAAATAGCCTTTAATTATCGTGGAACAGATGCAGAGCAGGTAGCATTACTGAAAAAGGCGATACTTGCAGATTTACCTATTTATGCGTTAAGTGAGGAAGAGAAAGATCTAGAGGATGTCTTTATGGCGATTACGAAGGGAGCGGACAGTCAATGATGGAAAGATTTTATAATCCAGTATTTGTGAAAGAGTTAAAATTACGATTCCGTTCTTTTAAAAGCTTCTCAGGATTAATGTTTTATTTAGCGGTACTTTGTATTTTCATTGCAGGTTTTTTATTGCTTACCACTGAATTTACTGGCAAGGGATTCTTTAAACCAGAAACAAGTTTTATGATGTTTGCTGTATTAACCATTTTACAAATGGCATTAGTTCTTTTTATTACTCCAAGCTTAACAGCAGGAGCAATCAGTAGTGAGCGTGAAAAACAAACCTTGAATATTTTGCTAACAACGACACAAAGCTCTACACAAATTGTTGTTGGTAAATTATTATCATCGGTGTCGTTTCTAGTTTTAATGCTTGTAGCAGGATTACCATTATATAGTTTAGTGTTCCTATTTGGTGGGGTTTCACCTTCCCAGCTTGTTTCTATATTTTTATTCTATTTAGTTACTGTAGTAGCAATAGGTAGTATTGGTGTCATGTTTTCAACTATTACGAAAAAAACGATTGTTGCCATGATTGCCACATATGGTTCTATTATCTTTTTAGGTGGGATTACAGCGTTTTTCTTCTTTTTAACAATGGCTTTCCATCAAATGGGTAATGCTGTAGGTGCAAGTACCTCCTTTATGACTTATTTTTGGGCTTCAATTAATCCAGGTGCCCTAATGCTGACGCTGATTTCACCTGAGATGGGAAATGCGTTAGCTGAACTTTCAGGAGTGGAACTACCTGTGTGGATTACTTATTTAATCGTTTATGTATTGATTATTGTACTTTGTTTAACAGTTGCCATAAAAAAATTACGTGCCAACATGAAAAGTAACCGATGAGGAGGAATTATTATGGAGCGTCGTAAGCAATTACGAAAATATATTCAGCGTGCAAAGTCGAGTTTAACACTTGAAAAAAGCATTCCTATTGCACAATATGGTCTGTTTTTGGCATTGCTTTCGAGTGCTTCTCTCGTTCTTATTTCAAGATTATTTGTCTGGCCCTATTACCGCCAAATTGCGTTGGCTATCTTTGTTACACTTATTATTGCAACGATCGTTTACATCTGGTGGAGACGTGTCAAAGAGAAAGAAGCTTTGCATACATTGGATCACTATTTTTCACATAATGAGTTGGTTACAGCTTTATCATTGAAAGACGATCAGGACCCACTTGTTCAAGCATTATTATTAAAGGCGATACAGAATGTTGAACAGGCTTTCATAAGCTTTAAGGCTCGCAAGAAAAATTTGTTTCGACCAAAGGCGTTTATTGGACTATTTGGCACTGCTGTCGTCCTAGCAATTCTTTATATGTTCCCGGCAGCGACTCAAATAGAAGCGATTGAAGTTGAAAAAGAGCAAGCTGTAATCGACGATATGAAGAAGGAAGTTGCGGAGCTGGAGAAAAAAGCGCAGACAAAAGAAGTGAAAGAGCAATTGCAAGAGCTTCAAAACACGCTTAAGGAAGCAGAAACAGCTGAAGAGGCACTCCGCGAAGTGGTGAAGAAGCAAAAGGAGCTTGCTCTTAAGGAGCAGCAATTAAAGGATAAACAAACGGCAAGTCAAGACGGAGCTACCGATGAACAAGGCTTATCGAAAAAAGAAGTTGAGCAATTGAAGGAACTTGCACAAATGCAGCAACAGCTCACACAAAATGCAAATGCCACACAAACAGCTATGAGTAAACTTGGTAAACCAGCGAGTAATTCCTTACAAAATGCAATTGCAAGTGCTAATAATGCTGGCACTAACAATCAAAATAATAATCAACAACAAGGTAGTCAGCAGTCATCTGGTAATTCCCAGCCAAGCAATCAGCAAGGGCAGACGAGTCAGTCTGGTCAAAATAATGCTCAAAATGGTTCCCAACAACAAAATGGTAATAGTCAAGGACAAGGACAGGGACAAGGACAGGGTCAAGGACAAGGACAGGGACAAGGACAGGGACAAGGACAGGGTCAAGGACAAGGACAGGGCCAAGGACAAGGACAGGGACAAGGTCAGGGCGCAGGTAAAGGTCAAGGTGGTCGAGATTTATTAACGACACCGAATCGGATTGGTGGGTCAAACGAGACATCCGTGGATGGTGGAGCATTAGGAGATGGCTCTCATGTCTCTGAGCAACAGGGGAATGGTCCGATAACAAAGGGCAGCATTCGACCGTATGAAGAAATAATTGGTTCTTATAAAGACAGCTATTTAGAAAGCTCAGAGCGTTTACAATTACCGAAGGATTTACAAAATGTCGTGCAATCTTATTTCACGTCAATTGAGTCGCAGTAGGAGGAAATGAAATGGCATTTACAGAGCAACAATATGTAGAAATGAGTACAAAATTACAACAAGTAAAAGATGAAATTCATCGTTTTATTGTAGGGCAAGAAGATGCGATTGATTATACTTTGTATGCTGTACTAGCAGATGGTCATGCATTATTAGAAGGTTTACCAGGCTTAGGGAAGACGATGTTAATTCGTACAATTTCTGAAGTTCTTGACTTATCGTTTTCACGTATACAATTTACACCGGATCTTATGCCGGCGGATATAACTGGGACAAGTATGATTGAACGCACCCCAGATGGTAAACAACAATTTACGTTTCAGCCTGGCCCTATTTTTAGTCAGATGGTGTTAGCAGATGAGATAAATCGCGCTACACCCAAGACTCAAAGTGCTTTGTTAGAAGCAATGGGAGAAAAAACGGTAACGATTTTGGGCGATACAAAAAAAATGGCGAGACCATTTTTCGTGTTAGCGACTCAAAATCCGATTGAAATGGAAGGCACATATCCGTTACCTGAAGCACAGATGGACCGTTTCCTTTGTAAAATTCTTGTCCCCTATCCGGAAAAAAATGAGCTAATGGAAATTATGAAGCGAACGACAGGTGCTCAGGAAATTGGCTTACAGAAACTGATGAATACAGAGGCTCTAATAGAAGCCCAGCAAATGGTGAAGGAAGTGCTGGTTGCTGATGAAATGCTTGAATTTGCAACCGATTTAGTAGTGGCAACGCACCCAGAAAGATCTGATGCTCTGGACGAGGTCAAGCAATATGCGATGTATGGCAGTGGACCTCGTGGTTTGCAAAGTTTAATAAAATTAGCAAAAGCTAGAGCGCTGATGAATGGTCGGTTCCATGTTTCAGTGGCTGATATTAAATCAGTAGCAAAACCTGTATTACGTCATCGGATGCTATTGAACTATGAAGGGGAGGCTTCAGGAAAAACAGCAGATGATGTCATTGATGTTATTTTAGAAAAGGTTCAACAAGGTGTTAGCAAGTGACAGCCAACTACTTATTGCCCGAAGACTGGTTAGCGAAAATCAGTCGTTTTCAAGTAGCTACTGCCTCCAAGCTACGCGGGCAGCATAAAGGCTCGCATCGTTCACAGCGCTTTGGGGCATCCCTCGATTTTTCGGATTTTCGAGAATATCATTTAGGTGATGATGTACGACAAGTGGATTGGAACGTCTTTGCCCGAACGGATAAATACTTTATTAAAAGATTTTTAGATGAACAAGAAATGCGCGTACACATCCTACTCGATACCACAAAATCAATGAGCATGGATGCCAAGTGGACTTTTGCTCGTCAAATAGTGGCATCCCTTGGTTTAATGGTACTTGGTAGAGACGATCGTTTATCTTTTTCATTTTTACAAGATGAAACGAAGCCTCCATTTCGTCGCAAGGGCGCCATGTATCGCCGAGCATTTTTACAAATAGTAACAGATATAGAGGAAGCGAGTTATTCGAATCCTTTTGCACAGGGTGCCTTAAAGGCTTTACCAAAGGATAGTACAGTGTTATTTATTGTTACAGATGGTCTAGAGTCAATTGAAGAATGGGAGCAACTTTTAAAAAGGCTACCACGCTATGCTGGCGATGTACGTATACTACAAATAGTGACGGAAGAAGAACTATCACCAAATTATTCAGGGGATGTGCGTCTTCTTGATCGTGAAACAGGTAATGAAGTCAATGTGACAATGTCCACTAAAGTACTAGAAACCTATCATGCAAGACGTTTATTACATGAAGAAGAGTTTGAAGCTATTTGTCGTCGTTTCGGCATTCGAAAATTACAATTGAAGGTGGAAGATGGTTTGCAACAGGCAATCTTTCAGCAATTATTAAAAGCACATTGGATTAGGTGAGGTGAGCCGTATTGGGCTTTAGTCAAATTATGTTTAGCTGGACGGCCATCATCCCGGTCATTGTCCTACTCTATTATTTCTTTCGAAAAAAATATACAGATCAGCCGGTCTCTTCAACACTTTTCTGGTCTGAGATTATGCAGGAAACACGGGTATCTCCTTATTTAAAGCATTTGCAAAAGAATGCCCTACTTTATTTACAGTTACTAGCATTGTTGCTTCTTGTGTTGGCACTCATGAATCCCTATGTGAAAAAATCAACGATTGTTGGTGAGCAAACTATATTTATTGTGGATACTTCTGCAACAATGTTAGCTGGTAAGGGGCAATCTACCTTTGACACACATAAACAGGAAATGCTGACGCTTATAGATGAATTAAATGGGAGACCAGTCACGTTAATTACGACTGGTTCAGCACCAAAAGCGATTTTGCAGCAAGAGACAAATGTTAAAGAAATCGAAAAAGGTATTAAAGACTTACAAGTAACCTATGAAACGGCAGAAATGGATAAGGCGCTAGATGTGGCACAAGCATTTGTAGGAGATACACCGACTTCCATCTATGTATTTACAGATGCACTCGATAAAAAACAACTACCTATGAATAAGGACTCCGTTAAATGGCTAGTAAGAGGTGCTGCGAAGGACTTAACAAATATTGCTATTACTCGATTTGCTGCAACAACAGATGGACAGGCTACAATGGCGCTTGTGCAGCTTCATAATGATACAGACAACGAGCAAAAGGTCACACTAGCATTACTAAATGAAGAGGGTAAAGAGTTAGTAGCTGAGAATATCGCTGTTCCTCCAAAGGAAGCGATAACAAAAACCTTCAAGGAGTTACCTGTAGAAAAATCGATGACAGCGATTATTGATGCGCAAGATGATTATGACGTAGATAATCAACAAACGGTTTTACTACAAACGGCTACTTCAAAAATTGTGGTTGATCAGGGCATGCATCAATTGATTCAAAAAGGATTTCAATCCGTAAGTACGGGTGTGAAAATCGTTCCGCCTTTACAAGTAGTAGACAATCAGGATGCCACGGTGATCACTAATCAAGCTGAATTGCTGGAAAAGATGGTCAAACCTCTTGTGTTATTTGGCCGTGATGATGCTGAAAAGGTAGAGGTAAGTGGCATAGTAAGTACTAAAAGTGATGCTTTATTTGCTTTTAGTGAGCTTAAGGATGTTTATGTTAGCGCCTTGTATCCTGGATTTACAAATTATGAAACTATCGCTACTGTTGGAGAAAAGCCGTTTATACAGCGCTCTCCTAAAGGGGATATCGTCGTCTTAGCAGATATTGCAGATACGGATTGGCCACTACACCCATCATTCCCGTTATTCTTATGGAGTACTGAACAGCAGTTATCAGAATCCATTGGTTCACTCGGTATTTTCACACCAAATGAACAAAGAGCAGTAGCTTTAGCGCAGGAAGACTGGAGCGTATATTCACAAGAAGATGAATTTCTATCATTGGTTACGGATGGTATGCTAACTGCGCCAACAAAACCTGGCATCTATTTTGTGCGTTCTAATAATGAAGAAAAACATTTTATTGTACAATTGCAGGCGCAAGAACGTGTTATTGAGCAAGGAACAAGCTATACATTAGGGGATATTTCTGATAACGGAAAGGCTGAGATTTCGAAGGCTTCTTTTGTCCCTTGGCTAATTCTTATTATTTTAGTTTTACTTGTTTTAGAGTGGGAGGTGCAACGACGTCGTGGATTTACGAATTGATATGCCATTCATATTGTTGCTATTACTTCCATTACTCATCTATTTTGGTTGGACCTATTGGCGAGAACGACAGCGACTAAAAAAGAGTCATGCTTTCGTACTTATGATTCGCATGCTAGCGGTAGGCTGTTTAGTTTTCGCATTGGCAGGGCCGTATCTTTTATTACCTATAAAAGAAGAACAAATCGTGTATCTAGTTGACCGCTCAGCTTCCATGAATGGGACTGAAGATGAGATGGTACAGTTTATACAGGATAGTTTACAATCGAAAAAAGATGAACAGCTTGCAGGGCTGTATTCATTCTCATCAACATTACAAACAGAAGCCATTATGACTAAAACATTAAAGGAAGTACCAAAGTTTACGGAAATAAAGGCTACTGATCAAACGAATATAGAACAAAGCCTGCAACTTGCCACAGGTATTATAGATCCGAAAAAAGCAACACGCCTTGTGCTATTAACAGATGGCAATGAGACAAAGGGAAGTGCTTTAGATTTCGCCACGAAGTTTAAAGGCTCCAATATTAGTGTGGATGTTGTGCCCTTCAGTCAGCCTGTTGTGAATGATGTTTCATTAAAAAGCTTTGTGTCCCCACAAGTTGCCTATGTAGGTGAGCAACAACAACTGGTAACAGAAGTGCATGCAACAACAGCTGGACAAGGCGAGCTATTATTATATGAAAATGATGAACTGATTCATCGTGAGGGAGTCGAGCTAGCCGAAGGAACGAATATGTTTACCTATAAACATGCAGCGACTGGTGAAGGGCTGGTGAAATATGAAGCCGTTGTTCAAGTAGGACAGGACGCAATATTTGAAAACAATAAATTAACAAGTGTCACAATGGTACAAAGCGAACCACATTTACTCATTGTGAATGGCTATGAAACAGCTTCACCACTAGCGGCGGCACTTGGTCAGCAATCAATAGGCTATGATGTAAAATCACCTGAAAGCTTGCCAAATGAACTCTCCAGTTATTTGCAATATAATGCCATTATTTTTGATAATGTACCGGGACATTTAGTCGGTGAGGCAAAAATGAGTGTGATAGAGCAAGCAGTCAAAAACTTTGGTGTTGGTTTTGCAATGGTGGGTGGAGAAAATAGCTTTGGTTTAGGTGGTTATTTTAAAACACCAATTGAAACTTTATTACCTGTTGAAATGGAGATAAAGGGGAAAGAACAATTACCTTCGCTAGGACTTGTCATTGTGTTAGACCGTTCTGGCAGTATGTCAGGATCCAAGCTAGAGCTTGCAAAGGAAGCGGCTGCACGATCAGTTGAAATGCTACGTGATGAAGATACATTAGGATTTATAGCATTTGATGATCGTCCTTGGGAAATTATAGAGACTGGACCTTTGAATAATAAAGAAGAGGCAGTGGATACCATTTTATCCGTTACACCAGGAGGCGGAACAGAAATCTATGGTTCACTGGCAAAAGCATATGAAAACCTAGCAGATATGAAACTGCAACGTAAGCATATTATTCTTTTAACGGATGGACAATCGCAGCCAGGAAATTATGACGATTTAATTGAACAAGGAAAAGATAACGGAATAACCTTATCGACAGTAGCTATTGGTCAAGACGCGGATGCAAACTTATTGGAAGCTCTGAGTGAGATGGGGAGTGGACGTTTCTACAATGTTATCGATGAGCAAACTATTCCGTCCATTTTATCTCGTGAAACGGCCATGATTTCCCGTACGTACATTGAAGATAATCCATTCTATCCTGTACTGTATAATGCAGGGGGATGGAATACGCTATTTGCCAATGGCGTTCCACAAATGAATGCTTATATTGGAACAACCGCAAAGCAGGGTGCTACCGTCGTGGCTGAAAGCGAAAAGGAAGATCCAGTATTAGCACAATGGCAATACGGTCTTGGCAAAACATTCGCATTTACTTCTGATTCAACAGGAAAGTGGTCAGGAGACTGGGCAAGATGGCAGGACTGGGGCACATTTTGGCAAACGCTTATTTCGCAAATGCTCCCAAGTTATAATGACGTTGCCTACGATGTAAGAGTAGAATCAGATGGATCCTTTATGATTACAGACCCTACAAATGAAGCAGCATTTTTAGATATTGTGGCTGTTAATGAAGCGGGTGAAGAGCTAGACACACAGCTTGAAACTATATCAGCCTCTCAGGTGCGAGCTGTGGTACAAGCTGAGCCGGGGTTAATCTTCTTCCGTATCGCTGATGAAAAGGAAACGATTTATCAGGCGGGATTAAGTGTTCCTTACAGCGCTGAATATGAACTTCTTCCTGTTAATGATAAATTAATAGAAGAAATAACCGAACAAACAGGTGGTGCTGTTTTAAAAGAACCACAAGAAGTGTTCCGTGACTTTACAAAGCAAGGGGCGGATCGTCAAAACATTGCCACATGGCTTCTCCTTGCAGGTATGCTCTTATTCTTTATTGATATAACAATAAGGCGCTTTGGCTGGAATTTCCTAACGAAGTCGAAGAAAAAGGAGCAACTGGTAGAGGATCTCCCTGTACAAGCAGAAGACACGAATGTAGCACAACTATTAAAGGGTATGAAAAAACGCCAATAATTTAGTTTAGATGAAAGCAGTGCGAATTTCGCACTGCTTTTTGTACATTCATGGAAAAAGAAATCCTCCTACGACACTATTTAATAAAGAGAGTAGGATTAAAATATCTTACTAGCACCGTTTTTTGCAAACTGCTAGCTACTAAAATGCCTAAAATTGCTCCAATTGTACTTGATATTAAAAAGGCAGGCATAAAAAACAAGGCTGCTACGGAAGTTCCCATTAGTACATTTGCATAGGGCACTGCTACAAGTGATGCTAGAAGACCAGTGCCAATCACTTCACCCAAACCAGCAAACCAAATTTTACCGCTATATTTATAGGCAAGCCCTGCGCATAATGCACCAATAATACTACCAGGAATGGCTAAAAGAGAGCCTGTCCCTGTAAGGATTCGAATAATGGCCGTAACAAAGGCAACTACAACTGTAGATACGGGTCCAAGTATAATGGCTCCTATTACGTTAATAGCGTGCTGTACCGGATAAGCACGAGCAATCCCAGTTGGAATGGAGATAAAAGTAGAACCTGCAATAGCAATCGCTACTAATAAAGCCATAATTGTTAATTTTCTAATAGACATGTTAGGTGTACTCCTTTTCATTTTAGCCACTAGGAAAATGAAAAAAGCCGCTTCCTTCAAACGACAGGAAGCGGCCTTGCTTATACACTGAAAATAGCAAGAAGCGCCACTTCCCTCCGCTAGTATGAACTAGATCAGGTTCGAAGGGTCCGTATATAACCATATACGTCTCAGCCTTTAGAAGACTCCCCTAGTGGTAAGTATTTTTCTATTTTTTAGAAGTGTAACATACTTCAATAAATAGTCAATAAGAGTTACCTATTAATGTGAATCTGGATGCATAAGCTGAGGCGCCTTTTTCAATGTCCAAATCAGGGCAAGGAAGAAGCAAGCTAATAAGATAATGGCACCAAAAATATAAGGACTGTTCATATTCCAGTCAAATAAAAAACCAGCCAAAGCGGGTCCAATCATATTTCCTAGACTCATATAGGCATTATTCAAGCCGGCTGCGAATCCTTGCTCTTTTTCTGCAAGTTTTGATATGAGAGTATTAACAGCTGGACGAATCAACGTTGTCGCCGTAGAGAAGATGGTTGCAACAACTAATATTAGTGCAAAACCAGAAACAAATAATATTAAGAAAATAGCAACGGCCGCAATAAATAAATTGACCAAAACTACTTTCATTTCACCAAACCGTTTAAAGAGTGGCGTAATAATAAACATTTGTACAATTACCCCAAACGCACCACCAACAACTAAAATGATGGCAATATCGCCAGGTGAGTAATTAAATTTCTCTGTCACAAATAGTGATAAGGTCGTTTGGAAGTTAGCAATCCCAAATGAGAATACCATCATAATAATTAACATAACAAAATAAGGCATATGTACAGAGCGAGCCATCTGTTTTACCAGATTATCTTGCTTTTGTCTATTTTGCGCAGTATTTGGCTTTGTAGATGGTAATAAAAAGTAAGATAAAATAGCCGCTAAAATGGCGGCAGCTCCCGCCATGAAAAATGGAAAATGTAAGCTAACCTTTGCAAGGAAACCACCAATTCCAGGGCCAATCATAAAGCCGAAAGACATAGCAGCTCCTAACAAACTCATTCCTTTTCCGCGTTCTTCATAAGTTGTCACGTCTGCTACAAAAGCCATAATAGGAGGTGCTACAAATGCAGAGCCAAGGCCACCTAAAAAACGTGCTAAAAAGAGCATCCATACATCTGTAGAAAGGCCAAAACCGATTTGTGCAAGTCCTGTTAGTATAAGACCGAAAATAATTAAATTTTTCCGCCCATACTGGTCCGAAAGATTCCCAGCAATTGGAGAAAATACGAATTGTGCTAAGGCGAACGTTGCAATAAGCATGCCTAGAACTTGTCCTGCTGCTCCAAATATTCTTAAATATTCAGGCATTACAGGAATAATAATTCCAATACTCCCCATTGCGATAAACATGTTAAACATTAAAATATACAAAGCCGCCTTATTGGACTTCTGCTGGGTCATCGACAAGCCCCCCTTTTTGTAATCAAATATAGTACAGTCTATCATAAAGAATTATGGCTGGCTAATAGTTGAGATTGCTGTAACTGGTTCGATATGTAGAATGATTTTCCAGAAAAGCTTTTATCTCATAAAAATTCGGGGTGTGGAGTGAGGAGAGAGAATTGCTTTTTCTAGAGACTTGAAGTAGGGAGAGTAAAAAACTAGTGAAAATAAATAATTGCGTTTGCTATGAGAAAGCTTACCTATAACCGTGTAGATGAAAGTTAAAGATGAAGTTATAATGCGCAGGTGTCGTACGACGTAGATTCAAGGTCTTTTTATGGATAAAGAAAAACTAAAGATTGCTGGCATCTTGAAAAAATTGATGATACCTAGACGAAGTGGGATTGTATGATCGACAACTGGTTACTAGTAGAATTTCTTTCTAAATATAGCGATACAAATGAATGCTTAAATAAAAAAGGCGAATTGGTTTGTAGACCAATTCGCTCTTATAAATTATCGAATACTCATTTTAAATTCTAAAAACAGTTCATTATATTTTCCTAAGTAATCTGGACCTAAGTTTTTGTATACCTCTAAGGTATCACGTTGGTCCTCAGATGGGTAGTAGCGTTCATCTGAAACTACTTCTGGGTCCATTAAGTCCATCGCAGCAATATTTGGCGTTGAATAGCCAACATAATCGGCATTTTGAGCACCGGATTCTGCACTTAGCATAAAATTGATGAAGGCATGTGCACCATCAATATTTTTCGATGTTTTGGGAATAACCATATTATCGAACCATAGATTGGAGCCCTCTTCAGGAACAGCAAAGTCCAACTCTTCATTTTCAAACATCATGTCTGCTGCCTGACCAGACCAAGTGAGGGCTACTGTTGCTTCATTATTAATCATTAATGGTGTAATTTCATCCCCAATGATCGCTTTTACGTTGGGCGCAAGTGTAATCAATTTGTCAGTTGCTTCCCGTAGTTCATTGTTATCCAATGAATTCAAGGAGTGTCCAAGACTATTTAACCCCATCCCAATCACTTCACGGGCACCGTCTACTAAAAATACTTTTCTTTTTAATGAAGAATCCCATAAATCGTCCCAAGAAGAGAAATCTAAATTTCCAACTAGTTTTGGATTATAGACAATCCCTACTGTTCCCCAAAAGTAAGGAACTGAATATTGATTGTTATCATCGAATGGTAAGTCTAAAAAGTAAGGGTCGATATTTTTTAAATTCGGTATTTTTGCTTTGTCTAAAGGAATCAATAAATTATCTTCCTTCATTTTTTCAATCATATACTCAGAAGGAACAGCAATATCGTAAGCTGTACCACCTTGCTGTATTTTTGTCATCATAGCTTCATTAGAGTCAAATGTTTCATAGATGACATGAATACCTGTTTCTTTTTCAAATTCCTTCAATAGATCAGGGTCAATATACTCTCCCCAGTTAAAAATGGTTAAAGTGTCTTTTCCACTTTTACCGCCACCTGCACTTAAGGCGTCAGCAGCATAGAATAAAAGGGCAGAAACAACAAGGATAGCGATGGTCGCTTGAATTAATGACTTCATTGTTGTCCCTCCGTTCTTTTGCTTGTACGACTTGTAATGAAGTAATAACCAACCACAACGATAACGGTTACAAAGAATACTAATCCAGAAATAGCGTTAACTGTGAGAGATATTCCTGCTCGAGCCATCGAGTAGATTTCTACCGATAATGTACTGAAGCCATTGCCGGTTACGAAAAATGTCACAGCAAAATCATCTAATGAATACGTAAGAGCTAGGAAGAAGCCTGCAAAAATACCTGGCTGAATATACGGTAAAATGACACGCATCATAACATCCTTTTTGGTTGCTCCTAAATCTAACGCTGCATCAATTAGTGATTTATTCATTTCTAACAATTTAGGTAAAACCATTAACACTACAATCGGTACACTAAACGCTACGTGTGCTAATAATACTGAAGCAAAGCCTAATTTAATGCCAACCATTGTAAATAGAATTAAAAAGCTTGCCCCAATGATGACATCTGGACTGACAATTAAAACATTGTTTAGGGACAATAATGTATTACGCATTTTTGAATCTTTGACAGTGACAATACCAATGGCTCCTAATGTTCCAATAATAGTAGAAATTAAAGCAGATAGTAATGCTACGATAACAGTATTGATTAAAATAACAAGTAGCCTTGAATCTTCAAAAACAGCCTGATAATGCTCTAAAGTAAAGGACTCAAAGTTATTCATGGAGCCACCACTATTGAACGAATAAAAGATTAAATAGAAAATGGGTGCATACAGAACGACAAAAACAATCGTTAAATAGACTTTGGCTGATGCAGAGAGTTTGTTCATCGTACGCGACCTCCTTTATCTTTTTGTCCCGTAACAAGCATAATGATGACCATAAATAAAATTAAGAAGACGGCAATAGTTGAACCCATCCCCCAATTTTGTGTCACAAGGAATTGCTGCTCAATCGCTGTACCAAGCGTGATAACACGATTTCCTGCAATTAAGCGAGTAATCATGAAAAGTGATAGAGCAGGGATGAAAACAACCTGAATACCTGATTTAACACCATCCATTGTCAATGGTAAAACAACGCGACGGAACGTTGTAAAGGCAGATGCGCCTAAATCACGAGATGCATAAATAAGTGTCGGATTTAAACGATCTAAAGAATTAAATATCGGTAAAATCATAAACGGAATAAAAATGTACACGGATACAAAAACAAAGCTAATATCCGTAAAAAGCATTTGCTTTGGATCAAAGCCAAACACTTCGATAAATGCATTAATTGGCCCGTATAAACCAAAGATGCCGATAAAGGCATATGTTTTTAACAATAAATTAATCCATGAAGGAATAATAATGAGCAGTAACCAAAGCTGCTTATGTTTCGTTTTTGTTAAAAAGTAAGCAGTTGGATATGAAATTAATAATGTAAATAATGTAATTAAAAATGCATACCAAAACGAGCTTAATGTCATTTTTAAGTAAACAGAAGTGAAGAACGCTTTATAATTATCGAGCGTGAAATTGCCATGTAAATCGAGTAGGGAATAATAAACAACGAGTGCAATCGGCGCGATAACAAAAAAGGCGATCCATAAAACATATGGAAATAACGCTGATTTTGATGGCTTAGTTTGCATCTTCGTCGTCTCCGTAGGATTCTAATCGTTTATCGAACTCTTCCTCTGTTTCATTTAAACGCATTACATGAATGGACTCTGGATCAAAGTCTAAGCCGATTTCTGTCCCTACTTCAGCTTTTTTCAACGAATGGACTAGCCATTCATTGCCATCTTTATCATACGTAGATAGCTCATAATGGACGCCACGGAATAATTGTGTATCTACTTTTACTACAAGCTTCCCTTTATCTATAGTTGTCATTTCTAAATCCTCTGGGCGTATAACAATATCAATTTTCTCATTTGGTTTCATACCTTGGTCAACACATTCGAAAATCTTACCAGCAAATTCAACCTTAAAATCTTCAATCATGACACCGGGTACTATATTGGATTCACCAATGAAATCTGCCACGAAGCGATTAATAGGTTCATCATAGATATCTACTGGTGTACCAGATTGTTGAATTTGCCCTTCACTTAAGACGAAAATTTCATCACTCATAGCAAGTGCTTCTTCCTGATCGTGAGTAACGAAAACAAAGGTCTTGCCAAGACGTTGCTGTAATTCACGCAATTCGTATTGCATTTCTGTACGCAATTTTAAGTCTAATGCAGAAAGTGGTTCATCCAGTAAAATTACTTCAGGGTCGTTAACGATGGCACGCGCAATTGCTACACGCTGACGTTGACCACCAGACATTTCGGAGATTTCACGATTGCCATAGCCTGCTAAATTGACAAATTTTAATGCCTCCGCCACACGTTCTTTTATTTCCTTTTCAGGTAACTTCTTGATACGTAGTCCGAATGCGACATTTTCAAATACATTTAAATGAGGAAACAGCGCATAATCTTGAAAAACAGTATTCACCTGACGTTCATTGGCAGGAACAGAATTTATTTTTTTATCATGGAAAAACACATCCCCAGTTGTAGGTTCTGTGAAACCAGCAATAATTCGTAAAATGGTTGTTTTTCCACAACCAGATGGGCCAAGGAGAGTATAAAATTTGCCCTTTTCTAGTTCCAAGTTGATATTCTTTAAGACGACTGTTCCGTCACTATAAGACTTGGATACATTTTCAAAACGTATAATAGAATTCATTGTCATTGATGCGCCTCCTTAAGCTATAAATATGAATCCGTTGCAACGAGTAAAATTTTCGTCTCAGCAGCATGGGCATTAAAAATTTGATGATGGTCTGTCGCGTCAAAATAAAGAGCATTGCCTTCACTAGCGATATATTGTTCATTCCCTAAAACGAGACGAATACGCCCCTTAACTACATAAATAAATGTTTCTGATAGTGATGGCTCAAATTGCTTGAATTCGCCATTGGCTTCAAATGTTAAGAAAATGGGCTCCATTTCTTTTTCGTTGGATGTTGGAATGAGCCATTGAATTTCGTATTTTTTCTCTTCATCTGTAAAGATGGACTGATCTTCCTCCGTATAAACTACCTTTTGTTCAGGTGATTCATCATCAAAAAATTCCTTGGGTGTGGACCCTAACACTTCTAATATTGAAAAAAGTGTTTCAATAGAAGGTGAATTCAAATCACGCTCTAATTGGGAAATATAGCCCTTACTTAAATCTGTACGTTCTCCAAGTTCCTCTTGGGTAAGACCTTTTTTTAAACGAAGCGCTTTAATTTTTGCTCCTATTTGCATCTTTTCCCTCCTAGAAGAAGTTTAGCAATCATAAACTTTTGAAATATGAAGTTTACTTTAACGAAACTTTTAGTTTACTAAAACCATTACAATTATACATAATAAATAAAAATTTGCAATCGTTATTTATGAAAAAAATCGCTGTAAAATGTTAAAAAAAGAGTCATAAATGTAGTGGAGAAAAAAATTGTATAAAGAAGAATATAATTGTTAAAAATAGCTAATAAATAGGATGTAGCAGAAATTCCAATTTCGGATTTGACAATTTTTTGTCGCCTTATTTCAATCGTGTAATTGGGCGGAGCTTACTTGTTTGAAAAACTACGTTTACTCTGCTATCGTAGAAGACGAGTTCGCTTGTGCGAATGGAATATATAAACTACATATTTATTCGGAGGGATTTATTATGGCAGAACGCATGGTAGGTAAACAAGCACCTGACTTTACAATGGAAGCAGTACTTTCAGACAAATCATTTGGTAAAGTATCATTAGAAGATATTAAAGCACAAGATAAATGGACAGTACTTTTCTTCTATCCAATGGACTTCACATTTGTATGTCCAACAGAAATCACTGCAATGAGTGATCGTTATGACGAGTTCGAAGACTTAGATGCAGAAGTAATTGGTGTTTCTACTGATACAATCCACACTCACTTAGCATGGATTAATACAGACCGTACTCAAAATGGTCTAGGTGAATTAAAATACCCATTAGCTGCGGATACAAACCATCAAGTATCAAAAGAGTATGGTGTGTTAATTGAAGAAGAAGGTATCGCGCTACGTGGTTTATTCATCATTAATCCAGAAGGTGAATTAAAATACCAAACAGTATTCGATAATAATATCGGCCGTGATGTTGATGAAACATTACGTGTACTTCAAGCACTACAAACTGGCGGTCTTTGCCCAGCAAACTGGCGTCCAGGTCAAGCAACTCTATAAGAGCATAGAGTTGAGTCATGCTGTAACAAAAAAAGAGTCCCCACGACATGTTTGTGGGGACTTTTAAGTGAAGTGGCGAGTGCTAATTTACTTTATCTTAGATGGCAATAGAGTTTGGGGAGGAGTTTTAACCAAATCTTAAGCATCTAAAGAAAATGATCTATTAGAGGAGGATTTTTATGAAACTTCGTGAACAAATGCCTGAACTAGTTGGCGCAACAACTTGGTTAAATGGCGAAGTAACAAAAGCGGAACTAGTAGGCAAAAAACCAACATTAATTCATTTCTGGTCAGTAAGCTGTCATTTATGTAAAGAAGCTATGCCTGATGTTAATAATTTCCGTGATCAATATAAAGATGAACTAAATGTTGTAGCAGTACATATGCCGCGTTCTGAAGCAGATACTGATTTAGAGACAATTAAGGCAGTAGCGGCTGAGCATGATATTTCGCAACCAATCTTTGTGGATAGCGAAATGAAATTAACAGATGCTTTTGAAAACCAATATGTACCTGCTTATTTTGTGTTTGATAAAGATGGTCAACTGCGTCATATGCAAGCTGGTGGTAGTGGTATGAAAATGTTAGAAAAACGTGTAAATCGCGTACTAGATGAAATGCGTAACGCTGAATAATTATAGTAGGTGATGACGGGGATGAAGGTCCTCGTCTTTTTTTATGTTTGGAGGGTTGTCCAACAATGACGAATCGCGTCTTGTTTTGACAATACATATCACAAAGAATACGCTACAATGATGGTATAGTAGTTTTCGGAGGGATTTTTTATGATGAAAAAAGAGTTTGCGGTCATTGGGCTTGGACGTTTTGGGGGAAGTATTGTTCGTGAATTAATGAGTCAGGGTGCTCAAGTGATGGCAATTGACCATTCCTCAGAGCGTGTAGACGAATTTGCTTCTATTGCGACACAAGCTGTCATTGCAGATTCAACAGATGAATCGGTCCTAAATTCATTAGGTATCCGTAATTTTGAACATGTGATTGTAGCCATTGGGGAAGATATTCAAGCAAGTATTTTAACAACCATTATTTTAAAAGAAATTGGTGTTGAGCAAATTACAGTAAAGGCTCAAAATGATTACCATGAAAAAGTATTGCGTAAAATTGGTGCTGACTTTGTAGTCCATCCTGAAAGAGATATGGGTATTCGTATTGCTAATAATATGCTATCGAATACAGTACTAGATTACTTAGAGCTTTCAGATGAACACTCTATTATGGAATTAAAGGCGAATGATGCCATTGCGGGATATTCTATTATGGATTTAGATATTCGAGCAAAATATGGTATTAACATTGTAGGGCTTAAGCGTGGTGCTGATATTATTGTATCACCACAGGCAAGTGATAAGATTTTATTGGGAGATATTATGCTTGTAATCGGTGCTGACGTTGATATAAATCGTTTTGTCAAAAAGGCATTGAATGGGTAATTGTCCATGACTAAACGAAGATGGAGACTTATTATATTTGCAGCTATTTTACTGATTGGTATTTTTGTTATGCAGTCTCGTGAAAAAAATGAGAAGGAATCGATTTCTCTTATTTTAGATCAAGCCGCCAAAATTGATTCAATTGAAATATTTCAAGGGGAACAACCTGTATTTCGAGCAATCGACGGGGAGGCGAAAAACTTCGTCGAGAAATACCCATTAAGTCATGTAAAGAAGCTTTCTAAAAAAGAACGAACATTCTTTGAAGAAGAGCCAGCCTATCATATTGTTTATAAAATAAAGGACAAGCCGCTTTATGAAGTGGACATTTTAAAGGTAGCGATTAGCTCTGAACTAAGCGAAGAATTACAACAAATGGTTTTTCCTATCGGTGACGGTCACTATATGATTTATTGGACTCAAGAGAAAAAAGCTTTAGAACAATCAACCAATACTCAGCGTTTACTGGAGACATATCAACATTAATGAAGGTAGTGACACAGCATGTCCGGCTGGTCACTATTTTTTTATTTGTAGGTATGTGTTGTTTGGAAAAAATTGTTTGATTTCAGTATGGTAGTTCGATTAAACTTTGACATAAAGAAGGGGGTAAAAATATATGAAGTTTATGTCTAATCGATGTGTGATCGAACGTATACAACCAGAACACTTCATAGATATTCAGGGGCTCTACACAAATGAAAGCGTCAGAGAGTATCTTGGAGGAGTTCCACAAAAAAACTATATTGAAGCTTCTTTTCGAGGCATGCTAGAGGCACCATTTCCTAATACATATTTTTATATTTCATTAAAGAAGACGGGGGAATTTATAGGCCTTGTATCCATTGATGAGTATCATGAGCAAGAGATGTATGAACTTTCCTATCAATTTTTACCTCAGTATTGGGGGAGGGGGTTAGCATTCGAAGTGTTAACACAAGTGATAGAGGAAGGTTTGAAGTATTTAAATATCTCTTCTATCGTGGCAGAGACACAAACTGTTAATCATGCATCCTGTCGCCTACTCGAAAAGCTAGGGATGAAAAAAGTACAGGTACTTGAAAGATTTGGTCGAGAGCAAGCGGTCTATGAATTTAAAAAAACGAGTGCTGTCACTAGACAAATCGTTGCCATATCAGGCGGAGGATTTTCTCAGCAAATCCCTTCCTTTATTGACCATTATATTTTGAGTCAAATTAAGACAAATGAACGTATCAAAATTTGTTTTATTCCAACAGCAAGTAATGATGCACAGGGGTATATCGACAAATTTTATTCAGCATTTACACATTGTGACGCTACTCATATTTTGCAAGAGGACATGAATGACATACAAATTCGAGAAAAAATATTGGCACAGGATATTATCTATGTAGGCGGGGGAAATACCAAGCTTCTTTTAGATAAATGGCATGCCTATCAGTTCGGGGAGTTATTGAAGGAAGCTTATAAAAGCGGTGTTATTTTAGCTGGCATTAGTGCTGGGGCAATGTGTTGGTTTGACAAATGCTTTAGTGAAAATCAAAACAATCATTATGAGGAATACAACGGGCTAGGGATATTATCAGGAACATTTTGTCCACATTATGATGATCCAGAACGAAGCATGCTATTTAATAGCTGGCTAAAAAATAATGCAACATTGCAGGCATATATGCTGAATGATGCAGAGACGCTTCATTTTAACAATGAAAAATTAGTTGCTAAAATCCAATGCTATTAAAAGGGAAGGAAATTATGGTCAGGTCAAACATGCTAAAGCTTTAAAAGCAGAGATAGGGGGTTTTAGATAAACATATATTTATTTTCTAATGGATAAAGACAAAAAATAGGAAGTGAGGTTCTTGACATGCTAATACGAGAAGCAACAAGAAATGATAGTGCTCAAATTATAGCTGTTATGAAAAATGCGGAAGCATCTAATTTGATGTTATTTGGTCCTGGCGAACGAAAAATGGTGCCTGAGCCGTTTGCAAATTATTTAGAAAAGCTAAATCATAGCCGTCATTCAGCCTTATTCGTAGCTGAAATAGATGATACGGTGGTCGCATATTTAATTGCACAAGGTAATGAAGCATCCAGAATTGCTCATCGTGCCTATCTTGTCATTGGCATCCAAAGTAATTATAGAGGCAGAAAAATTGGAACAGCCTTATTTAATCATGTAGAAAAATGGGCAAAAGATAATAGTATTCATCGTCTCGAGTTAACCGTGATGGAAAATAATGAAGCTGGAATTGCTTTATATAAGAAAATGGGCTTTGATATTGAGGGAATGAAACGGGATTCCTTGTATGTGGATGGACAATATATCAATGAGTTTTACATGTCAAAACTTGTATAAGAAAAGGAGTAGGAGATGACTACTATCGGTATTTTTTCACCGTCCTCTCCAGCGACGGTTTCTGCGTCAAAACGTTTTGAGCGTGCGAAAGCATTTCTAGAAGAGAGAAATTTTCATATTGTAGATGGTTCTCTTACTGGCAAATCCGATTATTATCGCTCGGGCTCACCTAAAAAACGAGCAGAAGAATTAAATGAATTACTTCGCAATCCAAGGGTGGATATTATTATGTCTACGATTGGAGGTACCAATTCCAATAGTATGCTACCTTATATTGATTATGAGGCTTTCCAACGAAACCCAAAAATCATTATAGGCTACTCTGATGCAACAGCTATTCTACTGGCGCTTTATGCGAAGACAGGTATCTCAACATTTTATGGTCCAGCGTTCGTGCCTTCCTTTGGCGAGTTTGAGCCATTAGTCAACGATACATACAAATTTTTTGAGGCGTATTTCTTGCAACCCCAAGTGCTTCCTTATGAAATACAAAAGCCCCCTTACTGGTCAGATGAGCCAGTCAATTGGCTAGAGAAAACAGTGGAGAAAAAGTTAATCATAAATGAATGGATAACCGTCCGAGAGGGAGTTGTAGAAGGGAGGCTAATTGGGGGAAATGTTAATGCCATGTATGGTTTTATTGGTACGCCTTATTTCCCAGTAATTGCTGAAGGCGACATTTTATTAATAGAAGATTGTATGAAAAATGCGGCGATTGTGGAAAAGAATTTTGAGATGCTCAAATTGCACGGTATTTTGGACAAAATCAGTGGAATTATTTTGGGCAAGCATGAATGTTATGATGATCTAGGGACCGGACGCCAGCCTTCCGATATATTACTTGAACAATTGGACGGTATAATGATGCCTATTTTGGCTGAAGTGGATATTTGTCATACACAGCCTATGCATCCGATAGCAATTGGTAAACGAGTGAGGCTAGATGCTACAGCTAGAAAGATTTATTGTATCGAGCAATGGTTATAGTACAAAGCCTTGCTAATTTGGCAAGGCTTTATTTGTTATGGGTTCCTTGCATCATCATCAGTTATAGCGTACATTTTCACATTTTTATATTGACCCTTGACGAACATACTTTTGCGTAACAGCCCTTCAATTTGCATTCCAGATTTCTCCATTACCTTTTGAGAGCTTATGTTTTCTTCAAAGCATCTCGCTTGAATACGTACGAGCTTTAATTCCTGAAATCCAAAGTCAATCAGCTTTTTTGTGGCTTCCGTTGTCATTCCTTTATTCCAATAATCCTCCGAAAGAACAAAACCAATTTCCCCACATTTATGGGTGTTATCAACTGTAACAAAGTCAATTGTCCCAATTAGAGTCCCTGAATATTCAATTCCCCAAAGTAAATGATTGCCTTGCTCGTACCCATTTAAAATGAACGTCAAAAAAGCTTTAGTATCCTCTATACTTGTATGGGCATGCCATGTTACATAACGGGCTACGCTTTCTCGAGAAGTATAATCGAACATAGCCTCGACATCCTGCTGTGTAACAGGTCTTAAAAGTAGTCTTTCTGTTTTCAAAATGGGTACATTATATTTCATGTAATCCCCTCCTTTAACATTATTGTATACAAAAAAGCTGACCTCAGAATGAATGGGGCCAACTTTTTATAAAGGGGAGATGGGTGAATACACATACACATCATCTGTGGACACATCTTCTATGCGTAATCTCATTTTACGGATAGCGTTTATCGGTTGCAGAGGAGTCCTTTGTTTTCGTTTTATGCTGTTCATCTTTGACTTTTTCATTTAGTTCTTCGACAGGTATAGGATCAACGGTTTTCATATCCTCGTGTTTATCAAAAATACTTTCCTTTCCTGTATCCAACACATCGGGATTGTTTGTATAGCGCGTTTTTGATTGCTTTTTATTAGTCATTTATAATCACCTCTTACTATACACTTTCACCATTTTACTAGAGTTTAAACATAATCGTTTTCCATAGTCTACCCTTGAAAAAAAACATAAGAAGGGCAGTGAAACAGCCGTGGCTGTCATCACTACCCTTTTTCTTAGGATACTATAGTGGCCTTTCCTTGAAGGGCACGTTCTTCCATCGTGACATCAAATTCTTTTTCGGATTTCGATACTACCACACAAGCAACGCCATTACCAATTAAATTTGTAACAGCACGAGCCTCTGACATAAAACGATCGACACCAATTAAAAGTGCTATTCCTTCCACTGGTATCATTGGGAACGCAGCTAAAGTCGCTGCTAATGTAATAAATCCTGATCCGGTTACACCCGCTGCACCTTTAGAAGTAATCATTAAAATTCCGAGTAATGTAATGATTTGAATCCAAGTTAGGTCCATCCCGTATGCTTGTGCAATAAACAGGGCTGCCATTGATAGATAAATAGAAGTCCCATCTAGATTGAATGAATACCCAGTAGGAACGACTAAACCTACAACCTGCTTTGAGCAGCCATAATTCTCTAGCTTTCGCATCATAGATGGTAGAGCTGATTCAGAGGAGGATGTCCCAATTACTAAGAAAATTTCATCTTTGATGTAAGCAATAAATTTAAAAATATTGAATCCAAAAAACTTTGCAATGCCACCTAAAATAAAGACAACAAATAAAAACATTGTAATATATACGGCAGCCATTAATAGACCTAGATTACCTAAGGATTTTAATCCAAAGTTCCCAATTGTATAGGCCATTGCACCAAAAGCTCCAATTGGTGATATTTTCATCACCATACTGACAATCTTGAAGAAGATTTCTGCTACTTGCTCAAAGAATGTGATGACTGGTTTTGCAGGTGCTCCGATTGAGGCAGCTGCTAAGCCAAATAAAATAGCAGAGAATAGGACTGGTAATAGTTGACCAGTTGCCAATGCACCCACTACATTTTCGGGAATAATACTAGAAATAAATGCACCCAAGCCTTGCTCAGATTCAGCCGCAGCAGTTGTATATTTCGAAATATCAGCATCAGACGCACCTGATGTATCTAATCCAGTACCAGGACTTACAATTAAAGCAACAGCAATTCCGATTGCTAAGGCAATTGTGGAAACTATCTCGAAGTAAAGTAATGCCTTACCTCCGATTTTCCCAACCTTTTTCATATCCCCCATACTGCCAATTCCAATAACAACTGTTAGGAAGATAATTGGGGCAATTAACATTTTAATTAATTTAATGAATAGATCTGCTAAGATTTTTAAACTAGCACCGAACTCGGGGAAAATGGCACCAACAATAATCCCAAGGATGATAGCCACAATAACCTGAACAGTTAAATTTTTCAGTATCCTCATTTTTTGCTACCTCTTTTCTAAATTTTCTCTTTGATATCGCTTTCACTAGAATCATCATAGCGAATACTTCTTAAAAAAAGAGATTTAGAAAATAAGAAACATAACGTTCATTAAGTACATTTTCTTACATTCACATATAAATATAGTAATATCAATAACTATCTCTGTTATGGTACGCTAAAGTTAATCTATTATTGTTATAATACAAAAACATAAAATAAAAAAAGAGTTCATTGTAAATGGTCGAATTATAATATTGTTCATTAAATTCAATATTTTCTGCTATTTATATAGACTAAAGGTGTTGTCAAAAGAATTTTTTGCAGATAATCTTAAAACCATATCGTAAATATGTGTGCCACTACTAATGAGAATGCGAATTTGAAAGGAAGGATTTATTGAATGATGAAAATGCCTGTAAACGGCAAAATACTGTTAATGACATTTTTAATCATTGCACTCTCCTTTTTACTAGGTGGTATTTTTGTACTCGGTAACTTATTATCTGAACAGGAAAAAGATTACGGTCAGCGAGCAATGCTTGTAGCACGAACTGTATCGAATGTACCAGAGTTAAGTGTGCATTTGAACAATGACAATATAAAAGAATCCGCCAAAAATATTAATAAAATTGTAGATGGCATTAGAGTGATTAATAAGGCAGAGTATATTGTTGTGATGAATATGGATCGTATTAAACTATCTCATCCAGTAAGTAAGGAATTAGGACAGCGCAGTGAGTCGCAGGATTTAAATGCGGCATTTAGTGAGCATTATTATGTTTCGAAGGCACGTGGAGAATCAGGTGTCATGATACGGGCTTTTGTCCCCATTATTAATGACAAAAGGGAGCAAGTGGGCATTGTAGTAGTTGGCTATTCATTACCAACACTGCTAGAAATGCTACAAAGCTATGAGCGAGAAATTATGATAACTATTGTTATCTCACTGATTTTCAGTATTTTTGGTGCATATACACTTGGACGGCATATAAAAAAACAAATGTTTGGGCTAGAACCTCATGAAATTGCCAAAATGTATGTGGAAAGAACAGAAACCTTTAATGCTATGCATGAGGGAATAATAGCCGTTGATAAGGAGATGAATATAACGATTTTTAATGAGAAAGCAGCTGATATTTTAGGTGTTACTCGGAAAATAGAGGACTGTATTGGACAAAAGATTTATGATGTTTTGCCGGATACTCGCCTGCCTGAAATTGTTGAAACAGCAACTCCTGTTTATGATCAAGAGCTTTACATTAATCATCATAGTATCTTAAGTAATCGTGTCCCCATTATTGTGAATGGCGAGCTAGTTGGGGCAGTTGCTATGTTTAAAGATTTAACAGCTGTGAAGAAGCTTGCAGAGGAAGTGACAGGTGTAAAGGCCTTTGTTCAAGCATTACGTGTGCAAACCCATGAGCATAAAAATAAAATTCATACGATTGCAGGACTATTACAACTGGGACACACAAAGCAAGCACTTGAATATGTTACAGTCACCACTGAAAATGAAGCATCATTGACGAAGTTCTTAAACGAACGCTTTCATAATGAAAATATTTCAGGTTTGTTATTAAGTAAAGTAAGTTATGGAAAAGAACTGGGTATCGAGGTTGAGATTGATCAGAAAAGTCATTTTAAACGCTTTCCTCCTCTATTAGATCATCATGATTTTGTTGTGTTACTCGGCAATTTAATTGAAAATGCTTTTGAGGCTTTGAATGTCCTTTCTAAAGAAGATAAATATGTAGCCATCTCTGTAGACGAGCATGATGGAGTCTTAGCGATAGCAGTTTCTGATAATGGGATTGGCATGTCCAAAGAGGTACAGGATCGTATGTTTGAAAATGGATTTTCTTCAAAGGCTGCTGAAAATCGGGGCATTGGCTTGCATCTAGTCTATGAAATTATAAGAAAAGGCAACGGAGATATAGAAGTAGTGAGTGAATTTATGAAAGGAACAAGTTTCTTAATTTTATTTGAGTTAGGAGAAGTATAGATGGATGTAATAAATGTCTTATTAATTGAAGATGATCCAATGGTACGAGAAGTGAACAGGCAATTTATTGAGCAAATCAAAGGTTTTTCTTTAGTCGGCTATGCTAGTAATGGTATTGAGGGAATTCAAAAAATTAAACAATTAACCCCAGAGCTTGTCTTTATAGACATTTTTATGCCAGAGCAAGATGGCATTATTACGTTAGGGAAAATTCGAGAGGAGCATCTTCCGGTCGATGTTATCGCTGTAACTGCTGCGAATGATATGCCCACTGTGCAGCGTATTTTACACTTAGGTGTATATGATTATATTATGAAGCCTTTTACATTTGAGCGGATTGAGCAAACATTAAAAAATTATCGAAGCTACAGAAAAAAAATAAGCGGTATGCAGGATTTAACCCAGCATGATGTGGATCATTTAATGCAGCAACGTCTCCCTGAGCAAGTTGTTATTACAACAGCAGGAACGGAGGCAATTACTATAGAGGAGCTACCAAAGGGGTTTAATCGAGCTACGTTAGATAAAGTGTTTGCCTATATTCAAACAAGTGGTGGGGCAGTATCTGCCGAGGAGGTTTCTACTTATATAGGTACAGCACGTGTTACAGCTAGACGTTATCTTGACTTCTTAGAAAAGCAAAGTCTATTAAAAGTAGATATACAATATGGAAGTGTAGGACGTCCTATTCATCGTTACTATATCTAATCATTAGTTATGTTAGATTTATCGGTTGTATGGTCATTCACTTTACTGTATGCGACTCTAAAAAATTAGAGCCAATAATGGTCATTTTTATTTCTCTAATTATAGAGGGATGAAAATGGCCCTTTTGATGTTGGTTAGTTAGGAGTAAAATTGTTCTATATAGTTTATTTATTAATGAATAGTAGTACCTTACTTTGACAATACATATAGCAAAGAATACGTTACAATATGGAAATAGTCTGTTACCTTAAATAGGTAATAGAAAGTTTAGTTAGATTATGGGAAGTAGGTTTGGCATATGTTTACCGTTCGAAAAGAGGCACTGTTGAAATTATTAAAAATTATTTTCCCAATAATACTTTTGGGGATAGCTATTTATGAAATTCAACAAACAGTGAGTGGGATAGATGTTCATTTACTACAAAAAGAAGTGAATGAGCTTCAGCTATGGGAGCTTTTATTGATCTTTCTAATCACCTTTTTAGCGATTACCCCAATGATTTTTTACGATGTTATTTTAGCAAACATCTTACGTATCAAGATTAATAAACGTAATCTGCTCAATCATTCATTTATTGTTAATACCTTTTCAAACCTCATTGGCTTTGGGGGATTAGTTGGTATATTTTTACGCGATTATTTTTATACCAAATATAAAGAAGATCAAGAAGGCATGATGCGAAGTATTGCTTCGGTCACACTGTTTTATTTAACCGGAATTTCCTTGTTAACGTGGATTATGTATATATTCTTTTGGGATTTCCCGTTGCTTAAAGAAGAACGATGGTTATCGATTGCCGTAGTTCTTGTCAGCCTATATGTACCAGCTTTTTTGGCGATGTATATAATTCGCTATAAAAAGGAAAGTTCTTTAACACCAAAAATATCAGTTCAATTGATGATCACTTCAGTAGCTGAGTGGCTTGCCGTATTTTTTGTGATCTGGGCTTTAACGTTTATTTTGAAGATTCCAATAGAATTATCTACATTAATTCCCATTTTTTTAATTGCTTCTAGCGCAGGAATAGTCAGTATGATACCTGGCGGTGTTGGCTCCTTTGATCTCGTTTTTTTATGGGGAACACAAAGTATTGGAATTGCTGATGAAAAGGTGTTGTTTCTATTAATATTGTATCGAGTGGGCTATTTTGTTCTACCATTTTTAGTTTCTGTACTCTTATTTATTAAAGAATATTGGATGCGGTGGAATCAATCTTGGGATGACTTACCTAATATTATTTTTCAGAAACTAAGCCATACGCTATTAACCATATTGGTGTTTATATCTGGCATTATTTTATTGCTATCTGCAGCTTTGCCAGGGATACTAAGTCGTCTAAAAATTGCTCAGGAGTTTTTATCCTCGCCCATTATGAATGTATCCCATCAATTGACCGTGGCAGCGGGCTTTATACTGTTAGGGTTATGTAGGGGAATCAAATACAAGGTAAAAAGGGCCTACCAGCTCGCTATTGTTGTGCTAAGTAGTTCGGCGCTATTTTCAATTTTTAAAGGTTTTGATTATGAGGAAGCCATTTTTTTAGTCATTGTCGCAGTGTTATTAATGGTGTCAAAAAAGCAGTTTTATCGAGAAAGTTATGTTTTGACATGGGGAATTGTCATTATTGATTTTGCTGTAGTAACTGTTATTACAGCGATGTATGTGGTAATTGGCTACGTTAATTTGCCCTCTGCCAAAATTCATTTTCCTAGTGCCCTACAAGACTATATGATAACTGATTATCAGGACCTCTTTAATAGTGCGATTATCGGTATTCTGATCGCCATTGTTATTTTTTATATAGGCTATTTTATATGTACACCTAAGAAAATGGTCAAACTTTTATCTCATGAACAAGAGGAAGCTATTAAAAATCATTTGATGTCCTATCAAGGGACGGAGTATTCACATTTAATTTTTTTACATGATAAATTTGTACATTGGAATGAAAAAGGAACAGTTTTATTCTCTTATCAAATTTATGCAGATAAGATTATTGTTCTTGGAGATCCGGTTGGTAATGAATCTGATTTTTTATCTGCTATCCAGGAATTTTTGGAAATGGCTGATCGATATGGCTATACACCTGTATTTTACGAAATTAACAATAAAATTTTCTCCGCCTTACACGAGTATGGATATAGTTTCTTTAAGCTTGGTGAGGAAGCCTTTGTAGATTTAGATAAATTTACATTTACAGGAAAAGAAATGAAGGGTAGCCGAGCAATCAGAAATAAGTTTGAACGTGAAAATTATATAGTGGAAATAATGAGTCCACCTTATTCTCAGGAAGTCATGAAGGAATTGAAAGAGGTATCAGCAAAATGGTTGCAGGGAAGGGCAGAGAAGGGTTTTTCACTTGGTTTTTTTGATGAACATTATTTAAGTACTTCAAATATTGCTGTTTTACGTGGTGCTCAAGGAACGTTTGGCTTTGCTAGTATTATGCCCATGTATGATCAAGGGGAAAGGGTTTCTGTTGATCTTATGCGCTTTAAGCCTGGCTCACCATCTGGAACAATGGATTTCATTTTCCTATCACTATTTGAATGGGCAAAATCGGAAGGTTATCGTGTCTTTAATATGGGGATGTCTCCTTTATCCAACGTCGGACAATCTAGATATTCCTTTTTAAGTGAAAAAATAGCTGCGCAAATCTTTCTACATGGACAGCATTTTTATCATTTTAAAGGATTAAAAAACTTCAAGTTAAAATATGCAGATTTTTGGGTACCCAAATATGTAGCGTATCGGAAAAAATCATCATTACCATTCACGATGGCACAAATCACATTGTTAATCGGTAGCAAGAGAAAATAGTGCCCCTTTAAAATTTCAGAAACAAAACAGTCAGCTGTGTGTTGGCTGTTTTGTTATTTTCATCTGTTAGTCGTTTATTCACTTTCAGCAGGCAAAAGCCTTTTCAATAAGTTTTGTTAGAAGAAAAATGATGATAATTAAAAAAGCCCTGCATGGTGACAGGACTTTCTTAACATCGAGGAAGGTGCTTTGCAGCAGGTTTGCAAACGTCAGTTGATTAACTAGAAGGATGTTTAAACATCTTTATGCTCAGCAGTAGGTCTTCCAGCCTGTAATAAGACTTTACTGCCCAGTAGGAAAAATCCTTGGATAAATAAGAGGATTCCTGTACCAATAAGTAGCCACTCGATAGCAATAATGTCTGCAATCGGACCGAAAATAAGCATACCTAAAGGCATCATAGAGGTAGATATCATACTAAGAATGCCAAATACTCTTCCCATATAATCACTATTCACTTTTTCTTGTAATAATACCGTTGCGGGTGTATTAAAGATTGGCATAGCTATTCCAGTAACTGTCATGATTATGAGATACAGCCAAAAAACAGGAATGACTCCGAGAGCCATTGTACAAAGACCAAATAATAAAGCAGATAATGTCATCGTATGCACTTTATTTTTAAAGCCACCCCATGTTGCGATTGCGATACCACCAATTAACATCCCAATGGCAAAGGCCATCTCGATAGCAGTCAAGCGCCAGACATCATTACCAAAGCTACGAGTAACTTGCAAAGGTGTTAAAAAGGCAGCAGGGGCAGCGAGCAGCATGAAAAAGGCAAAGAACAAGAATAAATGTTTCAAGAAAGCATGCTCTTTAATGTAGATAAAGCCTTGTTTCATATCACTAAAATAACTTGTTGTTTGTGGCTGATTAGCTTTCGCATGTGCAGGAATATGCAGAAATAATAAGAAAATAGCAATAGCAATAGCAGCTGTTGTCACATCAATAAAGAAAATAGACTCGATTGAAGCCATCGTTAATAATGCTCCACTTGCCATAGGTGCAAGAATCATGATAAAAGCTTGAATACTACTATTCGCTCCATTAACTTTCATTAAATGCTCTTCAGGTACAAATTGCGGTAAAATAGCGCCCACAGCTGGTGTTTGAATACCTGCACCAACTGCACGTACCGCCGATATGACAAACAATAGCCAGAGTTCATCATAGCCGATTAAAAATAAAATGGCTAAAAAGAGCGTAGATAAGGCGATCATGCCATCCGCCAAGATAATAAGCCATTTTCGGTTATAACGATCTGCCCAGACACCAGCAATAGGCGCTAGGAAGAAGGTTGGTAAAAAGCCACAAATAATCGCAATGGTCATCATGCTGCCTGATTGCGTTGTAAGCGTGATATACCATGTAATGGCATATTGCACAAGAGCAGAGCCAAAAAGTGAAATCGTCTGACTACTTAAAAAAAGTATTGTATTACGTTTCCAATGTTCCAATTTCGTCATCCCTTTCTAACAGTAATGCCTGTGTGGAAAGTAAAAAGACAACAAAAAAGAGGGGAGTAGAAGTCCCCTCTTTTCCAGTATTCCTAAAACAGACTAGACCTAATTCCATTTCCTTGCACAGCAGGCAAAGTGTACACATATTTAATTAGTAATGTGAAATCGTAGTCTAATTGAAGCTGTCATTTGGAATACCCTCCGTTCTATATAAGTTGTGTTGATTGTAGCATACAGTTTATGACTGCGTAAAGAATGAATCAAACAAAAATTAGGTTAAAATATAAAATAAGGAAATTGTAACGGAATAATAATGAAGTGTAGGTCATCTGTGTTTTTTGGGGGGATTATAATGATACATATTTTGGCATTAACTAAAGCGCTTTTTAAATAGGGTTATAGAAACAAATGATTTTGTTTTAGTCATACGTAGTAATTCAAATTCCATGATTATTATTTGATCCAGTTAGTGAAGTTGCTTCAGGAACGTGCATATAGCGTGAACTTATCATATACTAAAATAGAAAAATAGCAAATGGAGGAAATATGAGAAAGAAAAATAGTAAATGGAAACTTATTGCTTTAGTCGCTATGATTTTGATGTTATGCCTATCAGCAATCCCTGCTAATACAGTGAAGGCAAGCACGACACAGCCGAAACGAGAAATGCGGGCTGTCTGGATTTCAACGGTTCTCAATCTTGATATGAAAGCAGGTATGAATAAGGAGCAGTACACGGCTTGGGCACGCCAAACATTGGATCAATTAAAAGCCAATAAATTCAATACTGTTATTTATCAAGTAAGACCAACAAATGATGCAATGTATGCATCTGAGTTAGCCCCATGGTCGTCCTACATAACAGGGAAAAAACAAGGTACAAACCCCGGTTACGATCCTCTTACGATACTAGTAGAGGAGTCACATAAACGAGGGATGGAACTGCATGCTTGGATGAATCCTTATCGTGTAACAATGTCTGGACAAAAGCTAACTGACCTTGCTCCCGATAATGTAGCTATAACACATCCAAACTGGGTTGTTAAATATGGCAAACAATATTATTTAAATCCTGGTTTACCTGAGGTGCAAGACTATTTAGTTGAAATAGTAAGAGAGCTAGTAGCCAATTATGATGTTGATGCCGTTCATATGGATGATTATTTTTATCCATATAAAATTGCAAATGAGGTTTTCCCAGATCAAGCAGCTTACAAAAAATATGGTGCTTCCTTTAACAAGGTAGAGGATTGGCGAAGAAATAATGTGAACAGGCTTGTTGAAAATCTTTATACAGCTATTAAAGAGACAAAGCCATATGTACAATTTGGTATTTCACCATTTGGTGTATGGCGTAATAAATCATTGGATAAAACAGGAAGTGATACACGAGCTGGTGTCAATAATTACGATGATTTATATGCAGACGTCAGAACATGGATTCAAAATGGCACGATTGATTATATTACCCCGCAAATTTACTGGTCAAGAACATTATCTGTTGCCAAATATGGGACATTGTTAGATTGGTGGAGCCATGAAGTACAAACATATGCAAAAACGCATCCTGTTCATCTATATATTGGATTGGCTGATTATAAAGTTGGCAATGACAGTGATGCTGCATGGAAAAATAAAATGGAATTGCCCAGTCAAATACTAGAAAATCGTTCAGAAAAAGTAGCAGCCGATGGGCAAATGCATTTCTCGTTAAGAAGTTTTCAAAGCAATAAATTAGGCTATGCAACAATTGTTAGTCAACAGCTATATAATTATACAGCAATGACACCAGAAACAATTTGGAATGATGACGCAGTGCCGAACAAGCCGACTTATGTAGAAGTGACAAAGGAAACGGCAGGTCGTAAGATTGAAATTATTGACGATAATGAAACACAGCCACGTAAGTATGTTATTTATCGTTTTAAAGGGAACAAAGAAGGTTCCTACCATGACCCTCAAAATATAGTGGATGTTGTATATAATAAGGATGGCATCACTCAATTTGTGGACAAGTCAGCTCTTGCTAAGCAAAACTATACATACGGCATTACGGCCGTTTCTGCTACAGGTGTAGAAAGCAAGGAAGCTTTTGTAGTGAAAGAGGTTCAATAAATAACAAAACAGCTACTCAAGCGATTGAACCGCATGAGTAGCTGTTTTTTATTAATTTTCTTCGATATCTTTACGATTTTTCTTTAACATTTTTGAAAGCATTTCATACACAATTGGTACAACCACTAATGTTAATAGAGTGGATGATAATAAACCACCAATTACAGTAATGGCTAAGTCTTTTGATATTAATCCACTACCACCAGAACCAAGTGCCATAGGAACCATCGCACCGATTGTTGCAATAGCTGTCATCAATATTGGGCGTAAACGTGTAGCACCAGCTTCTAGAATGGCTTCACGCATGACTAAACCAGCATGTTCCATATGAATAATACGGTCAACTAATACGATGGCGTTCGTCACAACGATACCGATTAACATCAGTAGACCCATCATAACAGAAACAGAAATCGTTTGACCTGTTACAAATAAACCAACAAATGCACCGATTACGGCGAATGGAAGCGAGAAGAGAATAGCGAATGGAGCTAAACCTTCACCGAACGTAACAACTAAAATGAAGTATACAATCGCTATTGCCGCTAGCATAGCAACACCCAGCTTCGTGAATGTTTCTTGCATATCTGCAGCAACTCCAGCAACACCTGTTGTTACACCCTTTGGTAAATCTAATTTGTCAATTTTCTTATCGGCAGCAGAAGTTGCTTTTGAAATATCATCGCCGATAATCGTACCGGATACTGTTGCGAAGTATTCACCTTTTGAACGAGATAGTGAGTTAAGAGTCGTGCCTTCTTCAACATCTACTAGCTCACCAATAGTCATCGTTGTGCCTAATGCTGTTTTAACTTCAGTTGCTAAAACATCCTCAAGTGAAGTCGCAGCTGCTTTGGCATCACGTTGAACAATGACATCAATATCTTTTCCATCATTTTTCACGGTTGTTAAAACTTCTTGTGATGTATTTGCATTTAAAGCCATCACGATTTGAGCAGTTGTTAAACCATATTGAAGGACATTCTTCTGTTCTACTTTAAGTACATTTTCAACATATGGATCTTCGTTATCTGATTTAATATCTTCTAGGCCATCCACATCTTTTAAAGCACCTTCTACTTGATTTACAGCGTCTCGTAGCTTATCTAAATCATCACTATATAGTGTGTAGCTTACTTCGTTTGAAGACATAGACATTGAAGAGAAGTTCTGAGATTTCCATTCTCCTGATTGACCTATATTAAATACATAGTCTTCTACTTCTTCACGAGCTTTAGGGAAGTCTTTCATATCTGGATCAAAGATTAGGTACATTAAAGCTCCGCCAGCGCCTCCGCCCATCATCATTGCTGATGGATCGACATTGTTCGCATCTGTAATGGAAACTTGTAAAATATCAACGTCTTTGCGCTTCATTAATTCTTTTTCTACTTTTTCAACATTTGCTGCAGTTTCATCTGCAAGCTCTCCAGTTGAAGGAGTATATGTGAGGTACATAACTTTTTCTTCCTGTGATCCCATAAAGCTAAACCCAATTAAAGGAGTTAACGCTAGTGAACCTACAAGTAAGAAAATCGCAATTAGAGACGTAATAATTTTATGATTTAACGCTTTTTCTAAAACACCTTTGTACCATGTTGCTAGTTTACCAACTTCTTTATGCTGGCTTTCTTTTTTCTCACCGTATAGTTTTTTACGGAATAGGAAATGGGATAATGCAGGTACAATGGTAATGGCTACTAATAATGATGCACCTAATGCAAACGTCATTGTTAGTGCGAATGGCATGAATAGTTCGCCAACCATACCACCTACAAAAATAAGTGGAGCAAATACAGCCACTGTAACTAATGTTGACGAAAGAATCGGTTTAAACATTTCAATGGTTGCTTCACGAATTAAAGCTCGACCTGTTAATTTTTCTTGTTTTAAATGGATACGTCGATAAATGTTTTCAACAACTACAATCGAGTCATCGATAACACGTCCAATGGCAACGGTAATCGCCCCAAGGGTCATAATGTTTAATGTAATATCCATCCAGTTTAGTAGTAGTAATGCCATGAAAACTGAAACTGGGATCGAAACAATCGAAATAATGGTTGATTTGAAATCACGTAAGAATAACAAGATGATTAATACAGCAATTGCACCACCAAATACGGCCTTTTCAATCATGGTAAAGACAGAATCTTCAATTGGGGCACCTTGGTCAAGAGAGATATCTACGTTTAGGCCATCTAAACGTTTTTCTTCATCTTTCATAAGGTCTTTAACGGCATTGACAACAGTTACAGTGTTAGCATCTTGACCCTTAACGATTTGAATGGCAATAGCATCTTGACCGTTTGTACGGGACACAGATTGTACTTTACCTTCTACTTCAATCTTTGCAATATCACCCAGACGAACGAATGGTGAAGGATTTGTTGCTGAAGGTGTGACTGGAATTAATAAATCTTTTAGTTCATCTACGGACTTTACTTTACCGTCTACAGAAACTGCTTGTTCTCCAACAGTAAATTGATATAAACCAAGTGATAGTGACATATCGCTTGCTTGAATCATTTGCTTGACTGATTCCTCTGTTAACCCTAATGCAGCCATTTTTTCTTCATCATATTTAAAGGATACTTGTTCAATATGCTGACCTGTAATGGTTGCAGAGGCAACACCATCAATTTTTTCAATCTTAGGAAGTAAAACATCTTCTACTGTAGAAGTAAGATCGACAATATCTTCCTCAGAACTACTAACGGATAAAGCTACTACTGGCATCATGTTCATACTGATAGCCATAATAGTTGGCTCTTGAGCACCTTCAGGCAATTTTAGATTATCTAAAGCTGCTTCTAACTGACGCTTTTTTTCATCCATATCAATGCCATAGTCGTATTCAACCTGCACTTGTGCTACGTTGGAAGAGGATGTTGAGTAAACTGCCTTCACATCTTCTAAGCTTTCTATGGATTTTTCGAATGGGATGGAAAGCTCATTCATGACTTGTTCAGGCGTTGCACCTGGATATACGCCCATGACGATTAAGTATGGGATCGAGATATCAGGTATAGATTCCATTTTCATTCTTGTGCCGGAATAAATACCAGAGACAGTGATGATAATTGTTAATAACCACACTGCCAATTTGTTTTTCAATACGAAATTAACTAAACCTTTCACCTTCACACCTACCCTTTATTGACTAACTAAATTCAATTATTTATACTAATGACTAATCGGTCATTTGTCAACGAAATGCATTAGGAGAGAGTTAAAAATATGTTAAAAAAGCAATTAATTATGGAGAAAGCATTAGAGCTGTTTTCTGAACAGGGTTTTGAAGCTACATCAGTACAGCAAATAACAGAACGTTGTGGGATTTCTAAGGGTGCGTTTTACTTATCCTTCAAAACAAAAGACGAGCTTGTTATCTCTATGGTTGACTACTACTTACAACAATTTATTACAGATGTTGACCGAGTAGTCAGAGGGGCGTATAACAAAGAAACGATTTTGGTTGAATTTTATAAAAGTATCTTTCAGGCATTCAAAAATCACTCTGCATCTGCTAGAGTATTTTTTAATGAGAAGGTCTTTCTAACAAAAAAAGAGCTATTTCATAAAATAACAGCGTATGAAGCAGAGATGTCTAAATCTATCATTTATATGCTGGAGCAACTTTATCAGGATAAGCTACAAGAAACAAAATACGATGTCATGTATTGTATTAAAGGTTTTATGAAGAGCTATGCGGAACTTTTTATCTTTTCAGATATGCCTCTCGATTTAGAACAACTTGCGAAATCTTTAGCAGAAAAAACAGATATTATTGCACGACATACAACGATACCTTTTATTACGAAGGAGCTTGTTACTTTTATAGCGAAGCCTTGCGAACAGGATATTTCAAAGGAAATGTTACTGCAGTTAATTGAACAAAATATTGATAATACTGAGGATTCTATTGAAAAAGAATCATTGGAACTGCTAAAACTCGAAATAGAAAAGCCAACATACAGTAAAGCCATCGTAAAGGGGCTAATAGAAAATCTACGACTTAGCCCTGCGTATCATTGGATTGCTTATGTATGTGCAAAATACTTAAATATTTAAATTATAGGATAGAATTGCTCACTTTAGATCGGTGAACAATTCTATTTTTTTATTTTTCTTTCAAATGTATGGAAATATTTATTAAATGTGGCAGAGATCGGTAAGCTTCTAATGCACTACTAAAAGGGTCTTGAATCCATAATAATCGTTCGAGAAAATCCTTCACTTCTATCGGTAAATTCAATTCTTGTTGCCACGTGTCCTCTTTCTTTTTACGTGGCTTAAAGTCTGAATAAAGTAAGAACAATAGAAAATGGCCCACGAAATATAGATCGCTAATATGATTTTCAGCTCGCTTCGGGTTTTGTATAGAAGAAAGTTCCACTGCCTTTTGTAATGTCGTTGCGAGACCAAAATCTATAATGTGTAATTGTTGATCAACCAATAAGATATTAGGTATACGTAAATCTCGATGGACAATTCCGTGATTGTGTAGCAGGATAATTTGTTCTAAAAGCTGTTTGGTTATTTCAAGTGACTGAGCGACAGGAAATTTAACACCTTCTTGAAAAATAAGCTGTTCAAAGGTTTGGCCGTTTATATAGTCCATCATAAAATAAGGCATATCTTGGATAGTTCCAGTCGAATGGATTTTAGGTATATTCGGCAATGATAATTGCTGTAGAATTTGAATTTCCTGCCTGAATTTATGTATGGTCTTTTGGTGATGACGATGCTTGGGACGCAGGCATTTTAAGACGAACAGACCTGTTGATGAGCAATTTTCAATTAAGTACGCACGACCATATGAGCCAAAGCCAAGAAATTTTTTAAACGTGAAATCTGGATGCTCAGCTATGAAAAGCTCTACAGCATAATCAAAGTTTTTTTCTGAAAGTCGTTTCCACCACATTAGCTACTGAAAAAACTCAAAGAGCTGAAAAAACTACGTGAGCTTTTACGAGAACTACGTTTATAATGCTTATGGCCATAATAATTATGGCGTTTGGAATATCTGCGACGACTGCTTGATGAAGAATAATGACGTTTGGATTTACCATTGAGTAGGGATTGAAGAAGTTTATTTAGCATAAAACGCTCCTTTTGGATGTTGTTATTACTATATACGCAAAAATAAAAAGGGAGGTTTCAAAAAAAGAAAAAAATTAAGTAAATTTACAATTAGCAAAAAGAAAGAAGCTATGTACATATTACATAGCTTCTTTCCATGAGGCTAAACCTCCATAATAATCGGTAGAATCATTGGACGACGTTTTGTTTTTTCAAATAGGTAAGGACCTAAAACGTCTGTAATTTCGTTTTTAAGCTCTGTCCATTGAGGAGGGGTTTTGCTTTGAATGGTTTCATTCAGATGACGATTAAGCATTTTTTGAGCTTCATTGATCATCGTACCTGACTCGCGCATGTAGACAAAGCCACGGGAAATGATATCAGGACCTGAAACAATTTTTTGATTTTCCATATCTACGCTTACGACTACGATAACTAGGCCTTCTTCAGAAAGAATGCGACGATCGCGCAACACAATATTACCAATATCTCCAATACCATTACCATCGATATAAACATCACCAGAAGGGATACGACCAGCCACATGTGCCTCATTGGCACTTAGTGCTAACACATCGCCATTTTCCATAACAAATGTATTTTCAAGTGGTACATCGCAATCTTCTGCTAAGTGTGTATGCATTTTTAACATACGGTATTCGCCATGGATAGGCATAAAAAACTTAGGTTTCATTAAACGTAGCATCAATTTTTGTTCTTCTTGTGAGCCGTGACCAGAAGTATGGATATTGTTTAATGCACCATGAATAACTTCTGCACCCGCACGGAACAATAAATTGATGATTTTATTAACACTCACAGTATTACCAGGAACCGGTGAAGAAGAGAAAATAACTGTATCACCAGGTTGTATTTGGATTTGACGATGAGTACCATTGGCAATACGTGATAATGCAGCCATTGGTTCACCCTGTGAGCCTGTACATAAAATCATTACTTCATTTGCTGGAAGTCGATTAATGCTTTGAGCATCAATAAATGTATCTTTTGGAGCGTTGATATAACCAAGCTCGCGCCCAATTGTAATCGCATTATCCATAGAGCGACCAAAGACAGCAATTTTTCTTCCGTATTTGATAGCAGCGTCTGTTGCTTGTTGTAAACGGTGAATATTTGACGCAAATGTAGCAAAAATAATTCGGCTATCCACTTTACGGAAAATTTCATCGATACTTTTGCCAACTGTACGCTCTGACATTGTAAAATTAGGCTTTTCAGCGTTTGTACTATCTGATAGTAAGCAAAGTACGCCATCTCGTCCTATTTCGGCCATCTTTGTTAGGTTGGCTGGTTCGCCAACAGGTGTAAAGTCGAATTTAAAGTCACCTGTATGAACGATATTACCAGGTGGTGTTTTAACAACAATTCCATAAGCATCAGGGATACTATGAGTTGTTCTAAAGAAGCTAACAGATGTTTTTCTAAATTTAATAACATCTTCTTCTTTAATTTCGATGAGTTTAGTTGTACGTAGCAAGCCATGTTCTTCTAATTTATTACGTAATAAGCCAAGTGCGAGCTTACCACCATAGACTGGAACATTCACTTGACGTAAAAGATAAGGAATACCGCCAATATGATCCTCATGTCCATGTGTAATAAATAGTCCTTTGATTTTATCGACGTTACGTACTAAATACGTATAGTCTGGAATAACATAGTCAATGCCGAGTAAGTCATCTTCTGGAAATTTAATGCCAGCGTCAATTAAAATAATTTCATCTTGAAATTGAACGCCATAAGTATTTTTGCCGATTTCGCCCAGTCCGCCGAGCGCGAAAACAGCTGCTTGGTCATTTTTAACAAACTTCATGTTTGTTAAATTTCCTCCAAGACGAAGTTCGGGCTTGCTTGTTCGTACTCCAAATAGTTACCTTCAAGCAGCTGGACGAACTCGATATTGTAGTTACGGTCTTTTAACTTTTGACGTACTTCTCGTTCTGAAGCAGCTTCAAGATATAGACTTTTAGTATTTTCGCGAACTGGAATCTCATTTGCATTTTCTTGATAATAAACTTTGTAAATCATAGTTTGCTCTCCTTTAATTGCGTACAATTTTATTGCACCTTTGACTACTACCACACACGTGCTACAAGAAAACAACGAATTTCTTATAAGAAGAAATGTACGTTTGTAGTCCTTGTATCTCAATACTTCGGTTGTGCACTATGTTATAAAATGAATAGGAAGTAGTGAGACAGTGGTTGCGTATAGCCAAATAAATGCATTTCCTTTATATTATCACGCAGTTCCTCTAAAATAAAGAAAAGCCCTTCAAATAATGAAGGGCAAATGTTAGGCAATTGATTTTTTTCCGAGTACGCCGCGAAGTTGCTTCAACAATTTCCGTTTTAGTTTCTTCAGCATGGCACATCACTCCTTAGGATCATTATAATCAAAATTATTGTCTGTGTAAAGTCATTCACCTTGATGGGTACTATTTATAGAAAGGGATTATAAAATGAATAAAATTTTGTTTTTTGATGTTGATGGCACTCTCTATAACAGCGAAAAAAAATTACCTGAATCTGCAAAAAATGCTCTTTTGGAAGCACGCTGCAATGGCTATGAATTGGCGATTGCTACAGGTCGTGCACCTTTTATGATTGAATCATTATTAGAAGAACTTGATATTAATACGTATGTTACTTTCAATGGACAGTATGTTGTTTATAAGGGTGAGGTTGTCTATACGAACGGAATTGAAAAAGATGAATTAGCTAAAATTATTGCTTTTGGTGAAGCTCGCAATGAACCGGTAGTGTTTTTAGATGACAAACGTATGATTGCGTCTGTCAGTGACCATATGATGGTAGCAGAAAGCTTGGATACACTTAAATACCCGTATCCAGAATTAGATTCATCCTATTATATGCAGAATGATGTATATCAAACACTTATATTTATGGAAGAAAAAGATGAACCTTTATATTGTGAAATGTTTCCGAATGTCCAATTTGTCCGTTGGCATCCGTATTCTTGTGATATTTTGCCAAAGGGCGGTTCGAAGGCGGTAGGGATTGAAAAAGTATTGGATAAAATGGGCATCACATTAAAGGATGCCATTGCTTTTGGAGATGGTATTAATGATATAGAAATGCTTCAAGCGGTTGGGACCGGTGTTGCAATGGGAAATGGTCATGAACGAGTGAAGGCTATTGCACATCATATTGCCGATCATGTAGATGCAGATGGTCTCGCTAAAATAATGCGCAAGCTTGCTATCATATAATAAAGAAACAACTAGTTGACAATCGTAGCAACTAGTTGTTTTTTTGGTTAAATTACTGGTGTTCTTCAGAAATGTTCACTAGTTTTATTTCAACCCCTTTATCGGAAAAATGTTGAATCGTTTTTTTAGACAGTGTGTCGTCTGTAATAATGACATCTACTTCTTCAAGAGGACATACTTGAATAGCTACATCCTTGTTAAATTTTGAAGAATCAGTAGCGACATAGACGGTTTGAGAAATCGAAATAATTTTTTTTCTCGTAATAGCTTCTTCTAGATTAAAGTCGGAAATCCCCTTTTCAAGAGATACCCCACTAGCGCAAATAAAAGCCCTATTAATATTTAGATGTTCGAAGTGGAAGAGAAATTCATTCGATGTAACGGATTTTTCAGAGTGACGCACTTTTCCACCGAGCAGTATAACTTCAATATTAGAGCCGATTAGATCGAAAGCTACAGGTAATGAGTTTGTCACGACTGTTAATTTTTCCTTGTCCAATAAAAATGGTGTCATTTGATATGTAGTTGTTCCACTATCGATAAAAATACATTCTCCATCTTGAACAAGAGTAGCACTTGCTTTGGCGATGGCAATTTTTTCTGTTAACTGTTCATGTAGTCGTTGATCAATTAGTCCCTCTACAGGTTCAATATATTTAATACCTCCATAAAACTTCTCAATTTTCTTGTCTTGCACTAGCTGTTGAATATCGCGACGAATTGTTTCCATTGAGACATTAAATTCTTTCGTGAGTGTTACCAATTTCACAACCTTATGCTGTCTTACAAATTGTAATATTTGTTGTTGTCTTTCAATCATATACATTTCATCACCTCTAATAGATATTTACTCAAAGTATACATAACTTTGTCAACAATTGGTCAGAATTTACTCAACATTTACACAAAGGCGTATTTTCCTTTACAAATGGCCCCTATACTAAAGCTAAGAACTGAGAGAGGTGACCAATTTGTTAGAACTGAAAAATATCTCAAAAAGCTATAAAAATAAGCAAGTCTTAGTAGATATCAATGTAACCATCGAATCAGGTGAAATCATATCTTTATTAGGGCCGAGTGGCTGCGGTAAAACTACTTTGCTTAATATCATCTTAGGGCTTACAGAGCAAACGGGTGGTCAGCTGCTCTACAATGGGCAAGATATATCGAAGAAATCCATGCAAGAAAGAGGATTCAATATTGTTTTTCAGGATTTTGCGTTATTCCCTCATTTAAATGCCTACGACAATATTGTATATGGATTGAAAAATAAAAATAAGCAAATGTCCAAAGAAGATGTACAGGAATATATTGATTTTTTAGAACTGACTCCGCATTTGCAAAAAAAGATTCATGAATTATCAGGTGGTCAAAAGCAACGTGTATCTATTGCTAGAACGCTTGTTATGCAACCCAACATACTTTTGTTAGATGAGCCGTTAAGCGCACTTGATGGGGTCATTAAGGAATCTATCAAGGAGCGTATTAAATCAATTGCTCGTGAATTTAATTTGACGACAATTATTGTGACACATGATCCAGAAGAAGCGCTAACTTTATCGGATAAAGTTTTGATCATTAATGAAGGAACAGTCGCTCAATTCGGTACACCACATGAAATCGTAGCAGCACCGAAAAATTCATTTATTGAGGATTTTATTTTAAAGCAGCTTCATATTAAGCGAAATAATATCTATCAATTGTTTGGAGAAACATATGCTTAAAACGAATAAAATGATGAAATTAATCTTTCTGCCGATTCTATTATTTCTCCTATTTTTTTTAATAGTGCCATTGATTTATATGTTTTGGCACTCTTTAAAAGTAGGAAATGATATTTCCGTTCAACATTATATAGATGCTTTAAAAAATGTAGAAATCCGTGATGCTTTCTTCAATAGCTTTAAAGTTTCTTTTGTGGCATCTGTCATTACAACCATTTTAGCTTTTTTATTGGCCTATGCTGTTCATTTTACAACGATGCATCGCCATACAAAAAAGCTAGTACAAATAGGAATTACGTTGCCTATGCTATTGCCGACTATCACCTATGGCTTCGTGTTGATTTATACATTTGGTAATCAAGGAATTCTAACAAGATTAGCTGGACAACCACTTTTCACGATTTATGGATATAACGGTTTGGTGATAGGTTACATCTTATACACATTGCCAGTCGCTTTTATTCTAATGCAAAACTCTATGCAATATATCGATAAACGATTTTTGCTAGTGTCTATGTTAATGCATGATCGTCCGCTCCGTCGTTTTTATCATACGGTATTACGTCCGATGCTTGGGACGATTGGTGGTGCGTTTATTTTAACATTTATTTTAAGCTTTACAGATTTCGGAATCCCTGCATCAGTAGGTGGTAATTACAGGGTAATTGCCACTGAACTTTATCAAGCTATGCTAGGTTCGATTGTGCATTTTGAGCGTGGGGCAGTTATTTCAGTGTTAATGCTTGCCCCAGCTATATTGGGTGTCCTCATGTTAACCATTTTAGAACGTTTTAATTTTCATTATAAACAGGCGGGGAGAAGTGAACTTGTTAAACATCGTCTTCGTGACACATTGTTTACTGCCTATTCAATTGCCTCTGTTGCAGTCGTATTTATCATTTTTTCAACCATGTTTATCGTTCCATTTACGAAGGGTTATCCCTATGATTTCAGCTTTACATTTGAACATGTGCAAAATGTGTTAGCGGAGAAAGATTTAATAAAGGTGTATGTTAATTCACTTATCGTTGCGGCTTTAACAGCTGTTTTAGGTGTAATGATTACATTTATGTCGGCTCTTCTTAATGCAAGGACGCCATTGAAAGGAAGGAAAAGCTTAGATATTGCCTCAATGATTACTAACACAGTTCCTGGAATGGTGCTTGGTCTATCGTATTTGTTTTTCTTTAATGGAAGTTCATTAAAGGGTACATTTCTTATCATTATCGCATGTAATATTGTGCATTTTTTTACAACTCCTTATTTAATGGCTAAAAATTCATTGCAAAAGATGGACCCAACCTGGGAAGTGACAGCGGAGCTATTAAAGGATTCTTGGTTAAAAACAGTCATACGCATTATCTTGCCAAATATTAAATCGACCATTTATCAAATGTTTAGCTACTATTTTTTAAATGCAATGGTCACGGTCAGTGGCGTTATTTTCCTTGTCAGCACAAAGACTATGCTTGTTTCGACAAGAATAAAAGAGCTTCAGCATTTTGCAAAATATACAGATATTTTCGTACTATCGATATTCATTTTATGTACAAACCTCATTGTGAAATTAGGTTGTGATTATATAACAGCACATCAAGAAAAAGTGGAGGAGATCTCAAAATGAAAAAATCAACAATCATGATGTTAGGGACAGTTAGTGCAGCAGCAATAATATTAACTGCATGTGGAGGGGGAGAAGCAGGTTCGAAAGATGAAATAATTATTTATTCAAATGCAGATGATGAGGCAATTGAAGTAATGGAATCTACATTAGACGAAAAAGGCTATAAAGGAAAATATGTAATTCAATCATTCGGTACTTCAGAGTTGGGTGGAAAAATGATGGCTGAAGGAACAGATATTGAAGCGGATATCGTAACGATGGCTTCTTATTTTATAGAAAGCGCCCAAACCTCGAAATCCATGTTTACAGATATTTCTTCGGATTTAAAACCTCTTGATGGCGGTGTTACATATGCATTGCCGATTTTAGGAAATGTTGGATCTATTTTTATTAATACAGGTGTTTTGCAGCAAAAGGACTTGCCGGTTCCAACAACGATAAAAGATTTGACGGACCCTGCCTTTAAGGATTTACTCTCATTCCCTAATATTATGGACTCTTCAACCGGTTGGCTATTAGTACAAGCCATTATTAAAGAATATGGTGAGCAAGAGGGACAAAGGATTTTGGCGGATTTAATTAAAAATGCTGGACCTCATATTGAAAGCTCTGGATCAGGACCAATAAAAAAAGTGAAGACAGGAGAAGTAGCAGCTGGATTTGGTTTACGTATTCAAGCTATTGATGCCAAAAAAGAAGGACTACCAATAGAATATATAGACCCAGTGGAAGGGAACTTTACGCTAACAGAATCAGTTGCTGTGGTAGATAAAGAAGGAGATGAAACTTTAGCTAAAGAAATGGCAAAGGTAATTGCAACAGAGGCTCGAAATGGTTTATTGGAGCAATACCCTGTAGCGCTTTATGAAGGAGAGCAGGTAAAGGCAGAGCATGTGCCGGCACACCTTAAAAAGTGGGATACTACCTTAACAGTAGAATTACTAGAAAAACACCAAGCTTTCTTTAAAGAAGCGCAAAAATAAGGGGTTGTAGAAGATGAGCAACTATAAATTATTAACACCAGGACCATTAACAACTACTAAGACAGTCAAACAGGAAATGTTAAAGGATCGCTGTACGTGGGATGACGACTATAAAAATGTGACACAAGTGATACGGAAGCAACTCTTAAATTTAGCGCAAGTCGATGAGCCACATTATACAGCAGTACTAATGCAAGGTAGTGGCAGTTTTGTTGTAGAGTCGGTGCTAACAACTGCTGTGGGTGAAGATGATAAATTGCTAATTATAACGAATGGCGCTTATGGTGAAAGAATTGTAGAAATGGCTAAAGTGTTAAGATTGGCACTAGTTGTTTATAGTGTCCCTTATGATAAACAGCCATCATCGTTAGAAGTTCAAGCGTTACTAGAAAAAGATGCAAGTATTACACATGTGGCGGTTGTACACTGTGAAACAACTACTGGTATTTTAAATCCAATTAAAGAAATAGGAGAAGTTGTTTATTCTTTCAACAAAACATTTATCGTAGATGCTATGAGTAGCTTTGGTGGTGTGCCAATGGATTTATCCGACTTGCATATTGATTTTTGTATTAGTAGTGCCAATAAATGTATTCAAGGTGTTCCTGGGTTTGGGTTCGTCATTGCTAAAACAAATATATTAGAAAAATGCAAAGGACAAGCGCGCAGTGTAGCCTTAGATTTATATAGTCAATGGGAAGTAATGAAAAAGGATGGGAAGTGGCGTTTTACTTCCCCAACACATGTAGTAGCGGCATTTGCTAAGGCGTTAGAAGAGTTAGTGGAAGAAGGAGGAGTTAACGCACGTTACCAACGTTATGCTGATAATAATCTATTACTGCGTTCTCGTTTATCGGTACTAGGGTTCGAGGCATATATTTCTGAAGAGCTACAATCACCGATTATTACAACGTATTTGTTCCCACATAAAGAATTTTCTTTTGAACATTTTTATCAGGAAATGAAAAAGGCAGGCTTTGTCATCTATCCTGGTAAGCTGACAGATGTAGATACATTCCGTATTGGAAATATTGGAGATATATATGAGGAAGATATGCAGGCCTTATGTGAAGTCATTGAAAACTATATGGTGGTGAAAAATAATGAAAATTGAAACAGTTATTTTGGATTGGGCAGGTACAGCAGTTGATTTTGGTTGCTTTGCCCCTGTAAATGTCTTTTTAACGATTTTTGAAGATGCTGGTGTAACAGTAACCCTTGAGGAAGCTCGTAAACCTATGGGCATGCTGAAAATTGATCATATTCGTACGATGCTTGAAATGCCAAGGATTAATGAAGAATGGAAACGAGTTCATCGCCAGCATTTTACGGAGGAAGATGTACATCTTCTATACAATCAATTTGAGTCAAAGCTAATGGAATCTTTGGCGACCTACACAGATCCTATTCAGCATGTAACCGCGACTGTACAGCAATTAAGAGAAGCGGGTATTCGATTTGGTTCTACTACAGGCTACACAGATTTCATGATGGAAGTCGTAACAAAACAGGCTGCTACGAAGGGCTATCAACCAGATTTTTTAGTAACTCCGACACAGGTTAGTGATAAAGGGCGACCCTATCCGTATATGATTTTCAGAAATATGGAGGCATTAGGAGCGAAATCAACCAAGCAAGTAGTAAAGGTCGGCGATACAACATCAGATATAAAAGAGGCGCTGAATGCAGGTGTTTGGGCTGTTGGTGTTATTATTGGAAGTTCGGAAATGGGACTGTCTGAAGAAGAGTTCCTAGCTTTAACTGCTGAAGAACAACAACAAGCCATTGAAAAAACAAAACGTATTTTTGAGATGACTGGTGCACACTATACCATTGAAACGATGAAAGACCTACCTATATTAATTAATACGATAAATGAAGAGCTAGCAAATGAAACGAACGATAGAAATTGAGAACAAAGAAAAAACAAACCTCAGCACAATTGCTGAGGTTTGTTTTGTTGATTTGCTTTTAATCACGTTCATAAGGAATTGAATCTGGAATTTCAGCAAATGGATTTTTCTCATTAATACGGTCATAAAACATGACACCGTTCAAATGATCTAATTCATGCTGAAAGGCGATGGCAGGCAATCCTTTAAGGCGCATTTTCTTCTCTTCCCCATCTATAGTTTTAAATTTTACTGTAATGCGTGCATGGCGTGGGACGTATCCAGGAACATTACGATCAACTGAAAGACAACCTTCTCCAGCAGAAAGGTATGTATTTTCAACTGAATGGCTGACTATTTTGGGGTTTATGGCTACGAAGCTTAATTGTTCACCAGCATCATCTTGCAAATGAAGTGCAAACATACGCTGTAGACTATTTACTTGATTGGCAGCTAAGCCTATGCCGCTGCGTAAATTATATTTTTCTGCCATTTCTGGGTCTTGGCTATTGATTAAGTACTGCAGCATATCCTCGGCGAGCTGCCTTGTTTCATCAGATAAAGGGAATTTAACTTCCTCAGCTTTCGTGCGTAAAGTCGGATGACCTTCGCGGATAATATCATCCATTAAAATCATATAGTAATCTTCCTTTCATCTTTGTAGTGCTCTATTAATTAGTATACATCACGTCTAAAAACAATCACATGAAAAAAGACCTTATTTGAATATACTCAAAAAATTTTTCGAATGCTATTAGATTTTCTAGAATGGGGTATTCTACTATTGGAAAACCTGTTGAAAAACTTAAGAATTACAAGGTGTAAATATGGTGTTCTAATACAGAATTTCGTTATTAGTAATACAGTATAGGACAGAGATAATTAAATGTTATTCTAGAAAAAATCTTTGTTTATAGCCGTAATATATGATTGACCGACAGTATTTTATTCAGTATACTGAGTGTCAAGAATAAGTTGTACTAGTCAAAAAGGTGATTTATTTTAATACAGCTGAAAGGGAGATGTGACAAATGAGCAAGAAAAACAATAATATTTTTGATGCTAAACAAACGCTAACTGAAATCGAAGATAAGTTTGAAATGTTTCAAATTTTGAATGAAGAAGGCGAAATTATAAATAATGAGGCAGATCCTAAATTATCGGATGAAGAATTAGTTGAACTAATGACACGTATGGTTTACACACGTATTTTAGACCAACGTTCAATCTCACTGAACCGTCAAGGCCGTTTAGGTTTCTATGCACCAACGGCAGGTCAGGAAGCTTCTCAGCTTGCTTCACACTTTGCATTAGAACAAGAGGATTGGATTTTACCAGGATATCGCGATGTTCCACAAATCGTGTGGCATGGCTTACCTTTAGATAAAGCGTTTTTATTCTCTCGTGGTCATTTCATGGGGAACCAGGTTCCTGAGGGTGTAAATGTTTTAGCACCTCAAATTATTATCGGTGCTCAATATATTCAAGCAGCAGGTGTTGCACTAGGTATTCAAAAGCGTGGGAAAAAGGCTGTTGCCGTAACATATACAGGTGATGGTGGTTCATCACAAGGGGATTTCTATGAAGGTATTAACTTTGCAGGTGCATTTAAATCTCCAGCAATCTTCATTGTCCAAAATAACCAATATGCAATTTCAACACCACGTGAACTCCAAACTGCTGCAAAAACAATTGCTCAAAAAGGTGTGGCTGCAGGTTTACCAAGTATTTTAGTAGATGGAATGGATGCGCTTGCAGTATACGTTGCAACTCGTGATGCACGTGAGCGTGCTATTAATGGTGAGGGTCCAACGTTAATTGAAACAATGTGTTATCGTTATGGCCCACATACAATGGCTGGGGATGACCCAACGCGTTACCGTACTTCTGATACAGATAATGAATGGGCTCAAAAAGACCCACTTGTACGCTTCCGTAAATACTTAGAAGCTAAAGGTCTATGGGATGAGAAGAAGGAAGAAGCAGTTATTGAGCGCGCAAAAGAAGAGATTAAAGAAGCCATTAAAAAAGCTGATGCTGCTCCAAAACAAAAAGTAACAGAGTTAATGGAAAACATGTATAAAGGCGAAATGCCATCTAATTTAAAAGAACAGTATGAAATCTATAAAGAGAAGGAGTCGAAATAACCTATGGCACAAATGACGATGATTCAAGCAATTACAGATGCACTTCGCACAGAATTAAAGAATGATGAAAACGTTCTTGTATTCGGGGAAGATGTAGGTGTCAACGGTGGGGTATTCCGCGCGACAGAAGGCCTACAAAAAGAATTCGGAGTTGACCGCGTTTTTGATACGCCGTTAGCAGAATCAGGTATTGGTGGCTTAGCAGTCGGTCTTTCTCTACAAGGATTCCGTCCAGTTCCTGAAATTCAGTTCTTCGGCTTCGTTTATGAAGTAATGGATTCAATTAGTGGTCAGTTAGCACGTATGAGCTACCGTAGTGGCGGCGTATATAACGCACCAGTAACAATTCGTTCACCATTTGGTGGTGGAGTGCATACTCCTGAGATGCACTCAGATAGCTTAGAAAGCTTAATGACTGCACAACCAGGTTTAACGGTAGTTGTACCATCAACACCTTACGATGCAAAAGGTTTACTTATTTCATCTATTCGTAATGACAACCCAGTTATTTTCTTAGAACATTTAAAACTTTACCGTTCATTCCGTGAAGAAGTACCAGAAGAAGCTTACGAAATTCCACTAGGAAAAGCGGATGTAAAACGTGAAGGTAAAGATTTAACAATTGTTGCTTACGGTTTAATGGTTCATGAAAGCTTAAAGGCTGCAGAAGAACTTGAAAAAGAAGGCCACTCTGTTGAAGTAATTGATTTACGTACAATTCAACCAATTGATATCGAAACAATTATTGCGTCCGTAGAAAAAACAGGTCGTGCAATCGTTGTACAAGAAGCACAAAAACAAGCAGGTATCGCGGCAAATGTAGTAGCAGAAATTACTGAGCGCGCAATTCTAAGCTTAGAAGCGCCTGTTCTTCGTGTGGCTGCACCAGATACTGTGTACCCATTCCCACAAGCTGAAGGTGTTTGGTTACCAAACTACAAAGATGTAATGGAAACAGCGAAAAAAGTTTTAACATTCTAATGAAGCTTCTAAACTTGAACATCAGTAAATAGAAAGGATGGGTACACATGGCATTTGAATTCAGATTACCGGATATTGGCGAGGGAATTCACGAAGGCGAAATCGTGAAATGGTTCGTCAAGGCTGGAGATACAGTAAAAGAAGACGATATTCTTTGTGAAGTACAAAATGATAAAGCAGTAGTAGAAATTCCTTCACCAGTTGAAGGAACAGTAGAGGAAGTTTTAGTAGGAGAAGGAACAGTTGCCGTTGTAGGCGATGTTTTAATCCGTTTGGATGCACCTGGCTATGAAGATTTAAAGCTAAAAGGTGATAGTCATGCTGAAGAGAAAACAGAAGCACAAGTTCAAGCAACTGCTGAATCTGGTCAGAACGTAGAGAAAGCTCCTGCTAAAGAGGAGAAAGCACCAGAGAAAGCTCCTGAAAAAGCCGAGACAGTTGTTGATGAAACAAAACGTGTTATTGCGATGCCTTCTGTTCGCAAATTTGCACGTGATAACGACGTAAACATCCGTGAGGTAAAAGGTTCAGGCAAAAATGGTCGTATTTTGAAAGAGGATATTACAAACTTCTTAAATGGTGGAGGTACTGTTGAGACAGAATCAGCAACTGATGTGACAGTTGAAGAAGCTGTTCAACAAGAAACTACTCCAACAGCACCAGTTGTTCTTGAAGGGGAATTCCCAGAAACTCGTGAGAAAATGTCTGGTATTCGAAAAGCGATTGCAAAAGCAATGGTACACTCGAAACAAACAGCTCCACATGTTACACTAATGGATGAAGTCGATGTAACAGCTCTTGTAGCGCATCGTAAAAAATTCAAAGATATCGCAGCTGAAAAAGGTGTTAAATTAACATACTTACCTTATGTAGTGAAAGCACTAATCTCAACATTACGCGAATTCCCAGAATTTAATCGCTCATTAGATGATGCAACACAAGAAATTATCCAAAAGCATTACTACAATATTGGTATTGCAGCGGATACTGATAAAGGTTTACTTGTCCCAGTAATCAAGCATGCAGATCGCAAGTCTGTATTTGCAGTGTCAAATGAAATTAATGAGTTAGCGACTAAAGCCCGTGAAGGTAAACTTGCACCACATGAAATGAAAGGTGCATCTATGTCTATTACGAATATTGGCTCTGCGGGAGGTCAATGGTTTACACCAGTAATTAATCATCCTGAAGTAGCAATTCTAGGTATTGGTCGAATTTCAGAAAAACCTGTAATAAAAAATGGTGAAATTGTAGCCGCACCTGTGTTAGCATTATCATTGAGCTTTGATCATCGTATGATCGATGGAGCCACTGCGCAAAATGCTTTAAATCACTTGAAGCGTTTGTTAAGTGAGCCAGAATTATTATTAATGGAGGCGTAACAAAAATGGTAGTAGGAGATTTCCCAATCGAAACAGATACTCTTGTCATTGGTTCAGGTCCTGGAGGATATGTAGCAGCAATTCGTGCAGCTCAAACTGGCCAAAAAGTAACAATCGTTGAAAAAAATGTACTTGGTGGTGTGTGCTTAAACGTAGGTTGTATTCCATCAAAAGCATTAATTTCAGTAGGTCACCGTTTTGAGCAAGCTAAGCATTCAGATGACATGGGAATCATCGCTTCTGATGTGAAATTAGACTTCTCAAAAGCACAAGCATTTAAAGACAGCGTTGTTAAAAAATTGACTGGCGGTGTTGAAGGCTTACTTAAAGGGAACAAAGTTGAAATTGTACAAGGTGAAGCTTATTTCGTTGACGCTCATTCAGTGCGTATCATCAATGGTGAATCTGCTCAAACTTACACATTTAACAATGTCATTATTGCAACAGGTTCTCGTCCAGTTGAAATTCCTACATTCAAATTCTCTGAGCGCGTACTAAATTCTACTGGTGCACTTTCTTTACAAGAAGTTCCTGGTAAATTAGTGGTAATCGGTGGAGGTTACATTGGTACAGAGTTAGGATCAGCATATGCAAACCTTGGCTCACAAGTAACAATTATTGAAGGCGGAAAAGATATTTTAGCTGGCTTCGAAAAACAAATGACTCAAATCGTGAAAAAAGGCCTTAAAAAGAAAGGCGTTGAAATCGAAGTAAACGCATCTGCAAAAGGCGTTGAAGAAACAGAAAACGGCGTAGTAGTAACTTATGAAGTTGGCGGAGAAGAGAAAAAAGTTGAAGCTGATTACGTATTAGTGACTGTAGGTCGTCGTCCAAATACTGATGAAATGGGCCTTGCTGAAATCGGCGTTGAATTCGGTGAACGCGGTCTAATCAATGTAGATAAACAATGTCGTACAAATATTTCAAATATCTATGCAATCGGTGATATCGTTGCTGGACCTCAGCTTGCACATAAAGCTTCTTATGAAGGCAAAGTTGCTGCTGAAGCAATTGCTGGTGAAAAATCAGTTGTTGACTATCTTGCTGTACCTGCTGTATGTTTCACAGATCCAGAAATGGCGACAGTTGGTTACAACGAAGAACAGGCAAAAGCAGAAGGTATCGAATACACTGCCGCGAAATTCCCATTCGCAGCAAATGGTCGTGCTCTTGCATTAAACCAATCTGAAGGCTTCGTGAAGCTTGTTGCTCGTAAAGAAGATGGTTTATTAATCGGTGCTCAAATCGTAGGTGCTGGTGCATCTGATATGATCGCTGAAATGGGCTTAGCCATTGAAGGCGGAATGACTGCTGAAGATATCGCATTAACAATTCATGCTCACCCAACATTAGGTGAAATTACAATGGAAACTGCTGAAGTATTACTTGGCAACCCAATTCACATTGTAGCAAAAAAATAATGTAAAACCGTTTAAACGGCTATAAAGCAAATGCTTTGTAGCCGTTTTTTGTATATTATCTATAATTTTGTTAAAGTAAATATATTGTTAAGAATATTCGAAAATATTTGGGGTGAATATAATGGAACTAGGCTTAAAGGGGAAAGTAGCAATTATAACAGGATCGAGTAAAGGTATTGGCTATTATACGGCCATGCAACTTGTAAAAGAGGGTGCACAGGTTGTCCTTTGTGCACGTGGAGAAAAACAGCTACAGGTGGCAGCTGGGTGTATTAAAAATGAAACGGGTATCGATGTTTTAATTGTTCCAACGGATATTACTAAAGAAAAAGATTGTAAGAATCTAATTGAGCGTACAGTTGAACATTTTGGACACGTTGATATTCTCATTAATAATGCTGGGACAGCTTCAGCAAATCCTTTTGAATCTGTGAGTAGTGAGCTGTGGCAAGCAGATTTAGATTTAAAGGTATTTGGGGCTATTCATTGCTCAAAATATGCTGCGCCATATATGCGTAAGGCTGGTGGCGGTGCAATCGTTAATGTGACTGCGGTGATGGCTAAGACTCCCCCTGCAAGCTCGCTTCCTACAACTGTTAGCCGTGCTGCGGGACTTGCCTTGACAAAAGCGATGAGTAAGGATTTAGGTAAGGATAATATCCGTGTAAATTCTGTATGTATTGGGCTTATTCGCAGTGATCAAATCGAAAAAAAATGGAAGAAGGAAGATCCTAGTTTATCGTGGGAAGACTATTCTCGTAAAGTAGGACAATCTATTCCACTTGGTCGTGTAGGTGATACACAAGAAGCTGCTAACGTCATTACGTTTTTAGTATCTGATGCAGCTAGCTATGTTACCGGGACCTCATTGAATATTGATGGTGGTTCTGGTCACGCATTATAGTGAAAAAATCCACTATACTTTCATTAATAGAATGTGTAGTGGATTTTATGGATTATCCTTCTTCGTTAATCAGAACATTTTTACCACGCATTTTCATGAATAGTGGTATAAGTAACCAAGCAATAGCAGCTATTAAAAATAGTAATGATAAAGGCTTTACTATAAAAATAGAAAAATCACCATTAGAAATAGTTAATGCACGGCGCATATTATTTTCAATCATCGGTCCTAGGACAAGTGCTAGTACTAAAGGTGCTACTGGATAGTCATTTTTAGCAAATAGATAACCGAGCACACCACAAGCTAATAATAAAAATAAATCAAAAGTGGCGAATTGTACTGCATACACACCAAAAATTGAAATCGCAACAATAATGGGCAATAAATATTTTTTCGGAGTTTCTATGATTTTTGCAAAAATACGAACGAGAGGCATGTTTAAGGCTAATAACATAAAGTTTCCTATAAACATACTGGCAATTAATCCCCAAGCGACTTGAGGATGCTCATCAAATAATAATGGACCTGGCTGAATATTATACATAATAAGTGCACCCATTAAAATAGCAGTTGTACCTGAACCAGGAATACCTAATGTTAGCAATGGAATCATTGCGCCTCCTGATGCAGCATTGTTCGCTGATTCAGGTCCAGCAACACCGGCAATATGGCCTTTTCCAAACTTCTCAGGTGTTTTACTGAATTTCTTTTCGGTAATATAAGAAAAGAATGAGGCAAGTGTTGCGCCTGCGCCAGGTAAAACGCCAATGAAAAATCCTAGTAGTGAACCGCGAGCGATAGGGATAGCGCTTTCTTTTAAATCCTGCTTTGTTGGTAATACACGATTAATTTTTGCTAATTGACCATCTTCCTCATCTCTTTCAAGTATCGTTTTAAATACTTCTCCTAACGCAAATAAACCAACGGCAATTGTTAAAAATTCAATACCTGAGAACAGCATAGGTTGACCAAATGTAAAGCGTTCGATTCCGGATACAGCATCAATGCCAACTGTACCGAGCATAAGTCCTAAGGCAGTCATAATTAAAGCTTTTGTAATAGAGCGGCCTGCAAGTCCACTTACTGCAGCAAGCCCTAGTAACATTAATGAAAAGTATTCTGCTGGTCCAAATTTAAGGGCTAATTTTGATAATGGATTCGCTAATAGTATTAGACCAAGTAATGCTATAACCCCAGCACAAAAGGAACCAATTGCTGCAATAGAAAGAGCACTTCCAGCACGTCCTTGCTTAGCCATTTGGTAGCCATCCAATGTAGTAACAACTGATGAGGATTCACCAGGTGTATTTAATAAAATCGAAGTGGTAGAACCACCATACATGGCTCCATAATAAACCCCTGCAAGTAAAATAATTGAGCTTGTAGCGGCGGCCTCCGTAGGTAATCCCGCTGTAATGGTTGCGGTTACTGGGATTAATAAAGCAACGCCGCTCATTGGACCTATGCCAGGAAGGACACCAACTGCTGTTCCAATTATGACACCAACAAGAGCGAATAAAAGATTTTGCCATTGAAGGGCAATAGCAAATCCATCAGCTAAAAATTGCAATGTAGACATATGTTCACTCCTTTACATTAAAAAGTTGGGAAACTAGGCAATGAACCTCCTAGTAAACTTGTAAATAAATAATAGACACCCAATGAAAATCCAGCGGCAATAATAATGGAATAAATAAGCTTAGCTCGTTCCATCGTTTGGAAGCTAATACATAAAAATAAAAACGTTGTGATCACATAGCCTATTTTTTCTAGGAAGAATACATAGGCAATCGCACTAACAAAAATGATTAAAAATTTCTTGAGCTCAGTAGATGAGGTTTTAGAAGGTGCAGTTGGTCCTCCTGTAATTCTCTCCCTTACAGCATTTTTCCATGATTCATAAAATAGTTGAAGACTTAATAAACCTAAAATAATACCTAAACCTAGTGGAAATATTTTAGGACCGACTGTAGATCCATAAGCACTATCAGAAATTTGCGTTGCTTGAAAGATAAATAAAATGCTAACAGCTAAGAGGATAATGCTAAATGTTTTATCAAATGTGTAATTCAATCGTTATACACCTCCGTTGATAATAATTTAAGGTTGCACAAGTAAATCTTATTGGATGGAAATACTTGTGCTCTTTTTCGACACAGGCTATTCTTTACTTTTGCATACCAAGAGCTGTCAATAGTTCTACGATGATTTTATTCTGATTGTCTAGGTAAGTTGTAAAATCCTCAGCATTGCGGTATTCAGCTTGCCAGCCATTACGTGACACCTCAGCTTGCCATTCTTCTGATTCAGCCATTGCTTGTAATTTTTCAGACCAGTAGGTAACCGCATCTTCACTCATATTTTTCGGACCAAAAATACCACGCCAAATAGTAAATTCTTCATCAATACCAGCCTCTTTAAATGTAGGAACTTCTGCTAGCTCACCTTCTAAACGTTCAGAGGAACTTACGGCTAATACACGCACATCTCCTGATTTAACATAAGTAGCAATTGTCGAAGCATCTGTTGCAATGACGTCAGCGTTGCCGCCTAGTAACGCGGTTACAGCTTCACCACCACCATCGTAAGAAACGTATTTAATTGTTTTTAAGTCTAAGCCAGCTTTATAGGCAGGAATAATTCCTACTAGATGATCCATAGAGCCCGGTGCAGAGCCACCTGCTAAAGTAACATCTTTTGGCGAATCTTTTATAGCATTTAATACATCTTCAAGCGTTTGGAATGGAGAATCCTTCTTAACAACAATTGCACCATAGTCACGCGTTAATTGTGCTAAGGGTGTAGTGTCCTTGTAGCCAAATTTACTATTTCCTTCAGCTTTTTCATGATTAATAAGAATTGGCGGTGATTTAACCATTAACATATAATCATTGCTTGCTTCCTTTGTAGCAAATGTTGCCATAAAGGCAGCACCACCGCCGCCTGGCTTGTTTTCAACTTGAATGGATTTATTAATTAAACCTGTATCATTCATCGTTTTTGCTACTGCACGAGCTGTTAAATCCCAACCACCCCCCGCCCCTGATGGAGCAACAATGGTAATATTACTTTTCGGATAATTATTTGCTTTTTTTCCTTCAGCTGTTTCTCCATTTGATGATGAACAGCCAACTAAACTAGTAAATAGTAAGCCAGCTATCATAACTTTTGAAATCTTCCTCCACATAAAAATCCCCCTTAAAAATAAAATGATAGCGCTATCATTCGAGCGCTATCATAACTATAACTTATATCAGAATTGTGAAAATATTGTGGTGATATTGTGGATTAACGTCATTTTGTTCATAAAGTTTATGAGAAAATAAAGTATCGCCGTTCAGGACGACCAACTGTGCCATAAGTTAGTTCGATATAGGCCTGCTTTTGTGTGACTAAAAATTCTAAATAGCGGCGAGCAGTGGAACGACTAACACCAATATTTTTTCCTAACAGTTCAGCTGTACTACCATCTTTCCTTGTGCTTAAATAGTTGATGACATGATTCATCGTTGTTAGATCAATGCCCTTTGGTAATAGTAGCTGTGTATCCTCTGGGATGGATGAAGCAGTTTTGGGCCAAAGGCATTGAATTTTTTCTTGTGTAAATTTCTCATTATTTTGCAGGAGTAGATGCTTGAAACGGAATTTTTCTATACTTTCTTTTAGTTGATCGAATGTAAATGGCTTTAAAATATAGTCAGTAACATTTTTACGATACGCTTTTTGTACAATATGAGCCTCCGTGGCTGCGGTAATCAAAATAATGCTACTGGTTGGGCTAATTTTTTTGATTTTATCAATTAGATCCACGCCAAGTATATCTGGTAAAAATACATCGAGTAATATTAGCTGTGGTGCAAATGATTGAAGCCAATCTAAAGCTTCTTCTCCAGTATTTGCACACGCAATTACTGTAAATCCTTCAATTTTCTCTAAAAAACGACGATGTACGTCTGCTACACGTACATCGTCTTCAATTACTAGCACTTCAATATCAGTCATTGTTAATAGTCCCCCTTTTACTAATAGATATGATAAATAGGGCACCTCCTAAATCGCCTTCCCCAAGAGCGAGTGTGCCGTTTAAATCATGGATGCTAGAAATTACTTTCTTTAACCCATAGCCTCGATGCTTCCTATCTTTAGTTGAGATATTTTCTGAAAATAATACATCTAGTTTTTCTTGTGCTATGCCATTGCCAGAATCCTCGACCTCAAAGATGATTTCCTCTCCATTATCAAAGATAAAAAGCCTTACAATTGGCTGTTGCTCCTTATTTCTTTCGACCTCCTCAAAAGCATTGGTTAGTAAATTGCCCATAATCGAAATAATAAGGCCTTTTTCGATATTTTCAGGGAAGGTTTCTAAATAACTATCTTCATCAAATATTAGTTGAATCTTTAATTCACGAGCACGATTAAAAAATCCGATAATTAAACCATTTAAGAATGGGTCTTTTACACGATTTGTAATAAATTGTGTTAACGATGAATGTCCTTGTACCTCATTATGAATAATTGTTAAAGCTTCATCGGATGCATTTAATTGAATAAGACCAGAAATGGTATAAAGGATATTATTAAACTCATGTGTTTGTGCACGTAAAGCTTCTGTATATTGTTTTACTTGTGATAATTCAATCGCCATTTGCTCAATTTCTGATTGTAGCCGGAAACTTGCTACAGCACCGACAATTTTACCATTCACTCTCATAGGAACACGGTTAACGATAATTTCATCACCGTTGATAATCATTAATTTATCAAGCTGTTTCTCACCATTCATTAATACATTTAGTAGGTGTGTATTTGGGATATGTTGCTTAATATTATGTCCAATAATCGAAGCAGAATCGGGTAAATTTAAGATATTGGCGGCGGCATTGTTTAATGTTGTAATTTTGCCTTTATCGTTGATCGTAATAATAGCTTCACGTACTGATTCTATTAAAGTATTTTTTTCTGTTAATAGATTGGCAATTTCATTTGGCTCCAGATTAAAAATTTGCTTTTTAATATTACGGGATAAAATAATAGAGCCAATAATACCGATGGTGAGTGCAATAATGATTGTATAAAAAATGTTATCCAAGTATAAAAAATATAAGTTATCCAATTCACTTGTTAAATAGCCAATTGACACAACGCCTAAAATCGCTCCATTCGTATCAAAGATAGGCGCTTTCCCACGTATAGATTGTCCCATTGAACCATCGGCGATTGAAATATAAGATTCACCGTTGATCAATGCTTTGTCATTATCATCACCTACCATGGATTTGCCAATACGGTCTGCGAGAGGGTGGGTGTAGCGAATGCCATTTTTATCACCGATTACAACATAAGTAGCTTTTGCAGCAACCATAATATCATTGCTAATTTTTTGCAGACTTTCTGATGGGTTGTCGGTGTGAAAGGCTTCTATTACGTCGCCCCTACTAGCAGTTGTTTCCGCCAAATAAAGCGCTCGATTACCAATTTGTGTTTGCAGTGCATCAGAAATTGTTATGTAGAAGAGTAGACCAGCTAAAGTGACAATAAGAAATATTAAAAAGCTGCTGTAATAAGAAATGCGAGTTTGAAGTTTTAATGTTTTAAAGATAATAGAAGATCCCACCTTATTGTGTATTCTGGAGACTTATATGATTGTTTGAAAAATGAGTATCTTTTGTAATTTCAGATTATATATAAAAATTCTGGAATTTGCTAGCTAGTGATTAAAGAAAAGGGGATGAATAGAGATTTTTCATTGGTAAAAAAAGCTATTTGAATAGTCCTTAGTGACAATTCACCCTAAATATCGATTAAAAATTGTATATGTAAAAACTTAGAATCATTTTTAGTCTTTTTGTAACTGATTATTATTTTTCTAAAATTACAATAGACAGAAAATTCCTACAGATGTAGAATGAACGATATAGGGGGTGAAAAGTGGCGAAATGTTGAACGAAAATTTTGCTACAATTTTGTTGCGAGTTGCTCGAATCATTTTTCAAATTGGCATACTGACCATTTTTTATTATATGGGGGTAGGGATTGTTACTTATTTACACATACCGCTTCCAGGGAGTGTCATTGGATTACTGTTATTGGTACTTTCACTCATTTTTAAAATCATTAAGGTTGAATATATTCAAGATGGCGCAAGTTTTTTAATTGGCGTTTTAACGTTGTTTTTCATACCGGCAACAGTGGGTGTTATTGATTACCCAGAACTCATGTCAATTACTGGCTTGCTTATAATTCTAGCCGTTATTGCTAGTACATTAATCTCTATTTATGTCACAGGTTTACTGACGCAAATAATTGAGAAGAAAGAATTAAAGAAAAAAGAAGGAACAGAATCTATTGTTGAAGAAGGGAAGGGTGAGTTAACGGTTGATTGAAGCAATTGTTGTCCTGAGCACTATTATTATGTTCATATTATTTACGAAGCTTTATCAGCGATATCCACATCCTATTATGATTCCTTTAGTTACGACTACCGTCGTTAGTGCAGTGATTTTACTAGTTTTTAAAATCCCCTATGCTACATATATGGTAGGTGGAGAATGGCTTCAGAAAATGCTTGGGCCAGCTGTAGTTGCACTTGCCTATCCTCTTTATAATCAGCGGGCAATTATTATCAAATATAAATATTCTATTTTATCAGGACTTATCATCGGCATGGTGACAGGATTAATAACTATTTTTTTGTTGTTAAGATCGATTGGTGTAAAATCTAGCTGGATGCTGACAGCCTTGCCTAAATCTCTAACAACGCCTGTTGGGATGCAGGTCAGCGAAACAATCGGTGGTATCCCGCCATTAACAGCTGTTTTTGTGATGATAGCAGGGTTTGTAGGGGCTATTATAGGCCCATTAGTTATTAAATATGGCAAAATCGACTCGGCGGTTAGTAGAGGGGTCGCAGTGGGGAGTGCCTCTCATGGTGTAGGACTTGTGAAATTAAGGGAATATGGAGAACAGGAATTATCAGTTGGTTCATTATCGATGGGCCTAACGGCTATTATTGGGGCTTTTTTCTGTCCATTATTTGTGTATTTATTTTTATAAAGAATTCTCATTTTAGGAGTTGTCTCAAATGGTTTGAGACAACTCATTTATTTTTTCTCAATAATGAATTGAATAGTATGGGCTAGTCCAGTGTGTAACGTCCCTTCATGGCGTATTTGCTCTCCTGTGAAAAAATGGATAATTTTGTGAGACTGACACCATTGCAGGACATGAATGGGGTCATATAAAAAATCGAGCTGCTGTGGACCACCAGACGCATAGGGGAGCTGATAAATAGAATATAATTCCATCATGATCCGCCCACCTTGCTTGACTGAATCGATAATCTTTTGGATGACAGCCTGCTGTTGTTGTAATTGAAAATGACCAAAAATCATAATAGCCGCATCTTATTTCTCCACAGGTAGGTCATCCAGTAGTAGATCAGTTAGCATAGTTTGAACTGACACATGATGTTTCTGTGCTAATTGTTCTGTTTTCGTAAGACCACTTTGTGCATAATCATAGGCAGTGACAGTATGGCCCATTGAGGCTAAAAAAACAGCATTGCGTCCTTCACCTTCTGCATAGGCTGCGATATTAGGGCATTCTTTTAAATAATTTACATAATCTTTAATAAAGGCATTTGGTTGTTCACCATAAACGTATTCGGATCCTAGAAAACGTCGATTCCATGTATTCATGAATCCATTCCTCCTTTTCTATATTGTAGATAATGTGCATTCGTTATTCTAACTTTTAGCTTATAAAAGCTAATAATAAATTCTGGCTTCTAAGTTAATTGTGATCTATTATGTAATAATAGTTAGGAGGTAAATTTTATGGGTGATTTGGAAAATTGTTTACAGAAATTAAGGGAACAACATCACTATACTCAGGATGAAGTGGCAGAGTACTGACAGATTTCACCGCAGGTTGTGTCTAAATAGAAATTAGGAAAAGGTTATCCTGATATAGATAATTTCATTAAGTAAAGTGAACTGTTTCAAATTTCCTTGGATGAACTGAATAAAATAGTTGGCGACTTTTTTATGGCATTCTTGGTGGTTAGCCTTTCCGATTTTAGCGATCGCAACCTCTGCTTTTTATAAATAATGAAAAAGCTAGCTCTCCTTGAAGAGCTAGCTTTTAAGATTAAATAATAGGTTTTCTTTCTTTTATAACACGAATCGTTTTTAATGTTGTATCCTCTGGTCCTTGAACTGGTAACCCCGCCTCAATATTCATTTGAATATAAAGTATATTTTCTTGAGTAATTATTTCCCCGGGAATAAAAATTGGAATTCCAGGAGGATATACCATAATAAATTCTGCACAAATACAGTTATCTGCTTCAGCAAGTGGAACTACCTCAGTATCAGCATAAAAAGCATCACGGGGTGACATAGCAAGCGCTGGAATATCTGGGACATTAACTACAGCCTCTGTGATAGCAGCTTCCGAATCAAATGCTTTTGACATACGAGATAATGCATTTACTAAAAGATTAATTTCTTTTTTCGTATCTCCTAATGTCACTAAGCATAAAATATTATAAAGGTCAGACAATTCTACTTCGATATTGGCATTATAACGTAACCATTCCTCAGCTCGATGCCCAGAAATACCCAAATCTTTGACACTTATAAGAAGCTTTAAAGGGTCCATATCATAAGTAGCAGATGAATGTAATTTCTCCTTGCCTGCACATTTTAAATGTGGGATTTGGTTAATTCGTTTACGTGCATCCTTTGCTAAACGTAGTGCATCGTCAATTAAATCATATCCATGAATCGCTAATTGACGTCGAGCTGTGTCAAGGGAAGCGAGCAATGGATAGGATGTTGATGTCGTTGTTAGCATAGAAAAAACAGCTTGTACACGTTTTGCTGAAACGAGTCCTTCTCGAACATTCAAAATGGATGTTTGTGTCATTGAACCACCAAGCTTATGAACACTTGTAGCAGCCATATCAGCACCTGCCTCCATTGCTGAATAAGGAAGGTCATCATGGAATTTAATGTGTACACCATGGGCTTCATCTACTACTACAGGTATATCACGGCTATGAGTGATTTCGACAATACGTTTTAAATCTGCTGTGAAGCCATAATAAGTTGGATTAATAACTAGCACAGCTTTTGTATCAGGATAAGCATTTAACGCTTTTTCGACAGCTTCAGGGGATATGCCATGAGAAATCCCGTATTCACTATCGACTTCAGGATGAATAAAAATAGGAATGGCACCAGCGAAAACGATCGCCGACATAATAGATTTATGGACATTCCGTGGCACTAGAATCTTATCGCCTGGACCAACGACGGTCAGAATCATCGTCATGATGGCGCCACTAGTACCTTGAACGGAAAAGAATGTATGATCAGCACCAAAAGCTTCTGCTGCAAGATTTTGCGCTTCTTTAATAGCACCCTTTGGTGAATGTAAATCGTCTAGTGGAGCAATATTAATTAAATCAATTGATAAAACGTTGTCGCCGACGAATTCTCGGAAAGCAGGGTCCATCCCTTGCCCTTTCTTATGGCCTGGAATATGGAACTGAATGGGATGTCTGTTCCGATGTTTAAGTAATACGTCGAACAATGGAGTCTCTAGTTGTGACAACGCAGGTACCACCTCACTTTTAATTATCTAAGAAAACAAATGAATTATAGCACCTTACGACACGAAAAAATAGACTTTTCATAAAAAATAAAAGGATTTTTTAAGGATATCGAGAAATTAATACCGAATGAAAGGGGAGGTATTATGAGTTGGAATACACGGGTGACAGAGCTTTTACAAGTAAAATACCCAATTATTCAAGGTGGTTTAGCGTATTTAGCCTATGCTGATTTAGCTGCAGCAGTGTCGAATGCTGGAGGGTTAGGTCAAATAACAGCAATGAGTTTACGAAGCCCTGACTTATTGCGAGCAGAGATTCATAAAGTACGAACATTAACAGATAAGCCTTTTGGCGTAAACTTTGCTATTGGTATGCATGGTACAGGCTATGAGGAAATGGTTCTCGTTGCAGTGGAAGAAGAAGTACCTGTTGTGACGATGACTGGAGGTAATCCTGCACCCATTTTTGATTTATTAGCAGGTACAGATATAAAAAAAATGGTACTGGTAGCTGCACGTAGACAAGCACAAAAAGCTGAGCAGCTTGGAGCAGATGCTGTAATGGTTGTTGGACAAGAGGGTGGCGGACATCTTGGAAGAGATGATGTAGGTACGATGGTGCTCGTCCCACAGGTTGTTGATAGTGTAAAAATCCCAGTTATTGCTTCAGGGGGGATTGGCGATGGCCGAGGCTGGATGGCTGCCCATGCATTGGGAGCTGAAGGAATTGAAATGGGTACTCGCTTTATTGCAACTAAAGAATGTGTTGATGCTTCTGCAGCTTATAAAGAGGCACTAATAGCAAGCACAGAGGCTGATACAACGATTATAAAACGTTCTATTGGTGCACCTGCTCGTGCTTTACGAAATGAGTTTACGGCAAAAATTTTAGATATTGAGAAAAAAGAGCCAACCTATGAAGCGTTAAAGGAATATATAAGTGGTTCAGCGAATAAGCGTTTTATTTATGATGGTGAACAAAAGCAAGGCTTTGGTTGGGCTGGACAAGTAACAGGGATGATTCATGATATTCCAACCGTTGAGGAATTAATCAATCGAATGGTTGCAGAAGCGGAAAGTATCCGGTTAAAATGGGGGCAATAATGTAAAGGTGGTTTTGTCGAATGGAATATTCTTATCCGTTTTCAACAGATTGGTCTACAGAGGAGATTGTGGATGTTGTTCAATTTTTTGAAGGAATTGAACAAGCTCATGAAAAGGGCATCAAGCGTGAGGTTATGATGGCTAAATATCGCCGCTTTAAGGAAATTGTTCCTTCACAGGCTGAGGAAAAAACAATCTTTCGTGAATTTGAAGAAGCGAGTGGCTATATTAGCTATCCTGTTGTTAAACAAACAAAAGAAGCCGCAGATGGTACAATTATAAAAATAGTCCCTAAAAAAAATCGATAAGAAAGCGGATGTGAGAAAAACTCACATCCGCTTTTTATTTTAGGGTGTTAAAAAACGACATTTGGCATACACTACTTCAACAAATAACATTAGGTTAAAGCTTATTTTAGGTCCTTCCCAACGATGACATTGTAAAAAGGTAGCAGGCTGTTGAATGTTTGTTCCGTTAACTGGTGGAATTCACTGGCAGTTAATTTTGTTGCTTGGTCTTTTGGAATATGGCGACCAATTAAAAACTCACCTTTTTTTACATCTCGCAGACGTAAGAGCAATTCCTTAAGCTTGTCTTCTTTCGCCTCTTCAAGTGAAATGGCCTCTGGGGACATATGATCACCAGACACAATAAAGTCATCAGATAGCTGCTCAAATAAGGATGGATGAGCGAGTAAACGTTCTGCCATTACATTTTTTTGAGGAGCTTCATAAATAATAGCTAAGACGATGAATAAATGTGAGTGCCATAGACCAATCTGAAAGTGAGGCAATGATTTATAACCTCTTTTATACGGGGCGAAGGCAACCCAACTATCTTGTGGAGGGTTGACAGTTCTTCGAGCGTGTTTGGCAACATGAGGAAAGAATTCTTCACCTAGCTGGCTTGAGAAATAGGTGGCAAAATCATCACCAAGCTGATGGAATTTTGGGCGTACATGATCGTTTAATGCATTCATCCTTTGTTCTAAACCGTCTATTTTAAAAACATTAAAATCTTTGTTTGTCCACTTTATTTTAGGCAATTTTATTTTACTCCTTTCGTTTTATAAGGTTTATTTTACGCTGATTTTGGGAAAAAATCTTATAACAAGAACTATATCGAATTAGAAAAGTTTTTGTAAAAAAATTTAAAAAAGGAAGTGTTTTTATGAAACCAATCGTAAAAATTATACGTAAAGTTGACATTGAAAAGCAATATGAACACATTTTACAATTGGAATTAGATTATGAATTAGCTTCGCTGTTTGCAGCGATGAATGAAAAAAACGAAATTGAAATTGAAAAAAGTAAAAAACGTCTTGGAGAAATCCAGATGGAACTTGAAAGCTTGCACGCCTATGCGTAATCAAAATCTTATACCCATTTAAAAAATCACTTGCTGAATATTCCGACAGCAGGTGATTTTTATTGTGACAAAGGGTAAAATAGATACTATATTAAGCGAAATGAATTTCAGTAATTCTCGAAATTCATGTTTTATATCGCTATAAAGACATTGTAAAGAGATGGAACAGATGAAACTAAATGAATAAAGAGTGAGGAAAGAAAAGGCTTTTTCTTATATTCGAAGGGTGGGTTTTAATTGGATTTACAACAAATAGATGAATTTGCGAAAAGTATAATCTTTGAAGCTGGAAGGCGTATTCGAAAAGCCTTCTCGTATAATTTAGTCATTGAGACAAAATCAGGTGCCAATGACCTGGTAACAAATATTGACCGAGAGACTGAGTTATTTTTTATCGACCAAATTAAAGCTTTTAATCCAGCCCACAAAATTTTAGGCGAAGAAGGAATGGGAGAAAAGGTAGAGTCATTAGATGGTGTAGTTTGGATTATTGATCCAATAGATGGCACAATGAATTTTGTCAAACAACATCGTCACTTTATGATTTCAATAGGTATTTTTATTAATGGGGTAGGCAAGTTAGGGTACATATTTGATGTCATGCGTGAAGATTTATTTTATGCGATTGAAGGCCAAGGCGCATGGTATAACGATTCTCCATTGCGGAAACTTCAATCCGTTACGATGGAGGAATCAGTCATCGGCATCAATGCACATTGGGTAGCACCTAATCGACATATTCATCATGAAAAGGTCATTGAAATGGTCCGCAAAGTTAGGGGCACGCGTTCCTATGGCTCAGCTTGTATGGAAATCGCATTTGTTGTTAGTGGGAAGTTGGATGCTTACGTTTCCATGCGCCTATCACCGTGGGATATAGCAGGTGGTACCATTATTGCTCAAGAGGTTGGGGCCATTGCCACAAATTTGCATGGAGAGGGCTTTGACTTCTTGCATCAAGACACTTTTATTATCGCTAATCCTTCCATTCATAGAGAATTATTGGAAAAATATATTGTACCTTATGAATAAAAAGGAGCCGTCTAGTTACTAGACAGCTCCTTTTTTTAACTAAAGTAAACCTTGCATACGTAGTTTACGCTTCATTTTAAAGGCTGTCATGAAAATGACACAAGTAGCGACAATACCTGCTATTGCACCAAGTACACTACTAGCCGCCACTGAATAGCCAATTGAACACATTGCTAAAACAGCTGCTAATGCATAAATAGCCATTACGAATTTTGCACGATTCATAGCCTAGCCTCCTATATAAAAAATTTATCGATCAAATATATTTTTTAGAATGATGGAAATTCTAATAAGGACATTTCTATCCTTCTTGTGCTATAATATCACAGTTAAACATTCGAAAAAAGAATATGGAGTGGAATAATGACAAACTTACGTCAAGATCTTCGCAATATCGCAATAATCGCCCACGTTGACCATGGTAAAACTACCTTAGTCGACCAATTACTAAAACAATCAGGTACATTCCGTTCAAACGAACGTGTTGAAGAACGTGCAATGGACTCTAATGATATTGAACGCGAACGTGGTATTACGATTTTAGCTAAAAATACAGCAGTAAACTATGAAGGAACTCGTATCAACATCCTTGATACGCCTGGACACGCTGACTTTGGTGGTGAGGTAGAACGTATTTTAAAAATGGTAGACGGCGTTTTACTAGTTGTCGATGCGTATGAAGGTTGTATGCCTCAAACACGTTTCGTATTAAAAAAAGCATTAGAACAACGTCTAACACCAATCGTTGTTGTTAATAAAGTAGACAAAGACTCAGCTCGTCCACTAGAAGTAGTAGATGAAGTACTTGAATTATTTATCGAGCTAGGTGCAGATGACGATCAATTAGACTTCCCTGTAGTCTATGCTTCAGGTGTAAATGGTACAGCTTCTTTAGACGCTGATCCATCTAAACAAGAAGAAAATATGAAATGTCTATTTGAAAAAGTTATTGAATCTATCCCAGCACCAGTTGATAACTCAGAAGACCCATTACAATTCCAAGTAGCTTTACTTGACTATAATGACTTCGTTGGACGTATCGGAATTGGCCGCGTATTCCGTGGAACAATTTCTGTAGGTCAACAAGTTGCACTGATGAAATTAGATGGTACAGTGAAAAACTTCCGTGTAACGAAGATCTTTGGTTTCTTCGGTTTAAAACGTGAAGAAGTAGAGACAGCAAAAGCTGGTGATTTAATCGCCGTTTCTGGTATGGAAGATATCAACGTAGGTGAAACAGTTTGTCCTGTTGAGCACCAAGAAGCGCTTACGCCATTACGTATCGATGAACCAACTTTACAAATGACATTCTTAGTAAACAACTCTCCATTTGCAGGTCGTGAAGGGAAATGGGTTACATCTCGTAAAGTAGAAGAGCGTTTACGTGCTCAATTACAAACGGACGTATCATTACGAGTTGAAGATACTGACTCTCCAGATGCTTGGACAGTTTCAGGTCGTGGTGAGCTTCACCTATCGATCCTTATCGAAAATATGCGTCGTGAAGGTTTTGAATTACAAGTATCAAAACCACAAGTAATCGTGCGTGAAATCGATGGTGTAAAATGTGAACCATTTGAGCGCGTTCAAATCGATGTACCGGAAGAAAATGTTGGTTCAATTATTGAATCTATTGGTACACGTAAAGGTGAAATGCTTGATATGGTGAATAACGGCAGTGGTCAAGTTCGTTTAACGTTCTTAGTACCGGCTCGTGGTTTGATCGGTTATACGACTGAATTCATGTCAATGACAAAAGGTTTTGGTATTATCAACCATACGTTTGATTGCTACCAACCATTACTACCAGGTAAAATTGGTGGACGTCACCAAGGTGTGCTAGTTTCTATGGAAACTGGTAAATCAACAACTTATGGTATGATGCAAATTGAAGATCGTGGTACACTGTTCTTGGAGCCAGGTACAGATATTTACGAAGGTATGATCGTTGGAGAAAATACTCGTGACGCTGATATCACTGTAAACATCACTAAAATGAAACAAAAAACAAACATTCGTTCAGCAAATAAAGACCAAACGAATGTTATTAAAAAACCACGTATTTTATCTTTAGAAGAAGCGCTTGAATACTTAGGTGATGATGAGTATTTAGAAATTACACCAGAATCTATTCGTCTGCGTAAAAAAATTCTAGATAAAAATGAACGTGAGAAAGCAGCGAAAAAATTACGTAACGCAGAACAATAATTTTCGCTGACATGAAAGGAAGAGGAGTCTTGGATATTAAGTCCGCTTTATTGGGTGAACTAAATGTTATTCAAGTTGCTGCACAGACAAGTTCCGAGGAAACAACAAGAGTTTTTGGAAGAATGGCGGGTATAACTAGATTTTTATACGAAAATTTACCAAGCTATGAAATTGCAGGCTATGTTGTATTTCTTCTTGTATTTGCACTTTCTGCCATTGTCTATAAGCTTGGCTTTGCCAAGAAATTAAAACTATCTCAAAACATTATTATTTATGCGTTCCTCTTTTTGGGTTGTATCATGCTAACATTCTTCGCTCTATTCTTGCCAATGATTGAGGGCTTGATTGTAGCCGCCTTAATTTTAATTGTTTATAAAACAAGATTATGGCGTGAAAAAAGAGAAGAGCAACAAGCTGCCAATCAATAAAAGGCAGTACGTATTATGTATTTAGAGCTTTAATCGTTTATCAAAAAGCCTTAGCACAGTAGTTGCTAAGGCTTTTTTTATATAACTAAAAACTTCTTCAAAAAAATCCTATTGCATACCTAATGCTACACAATTACAAAATCAATATAAAATGGTTGGCACCGAATTCTTCAGATGTGAATAAGTTAATGTCGATAGGCTTATTTTCATCACATCAAGGAGGAAAGGGAATGCGTTGGCTTACAAAAGGTTTTCTAATAGGTGTCATTGCTTTGTTACTCCTTTCTTTGACAGCATGTAATAAAGCAGAGCTAGAAAAAGTCAAAGTTGGAGAAGTAACTCGTTCGATTTTTTATGCACCTCAATATGTAGCGCTTGAAAAAGGATTCTTCAAGGATGAGGGTCTTTCTGTAGAGCTACAAACGATAGCTGGTGGCGATAAAACTATGACGGCATTGCTGTCAGATGGTATTGATATTGCTTTAGTCGGGTCAGAAACTTCCATTTACGTCACATTACAAGGGGCGAATGATCCCATTCAGAATTTTGCTCAGTTAACCCAAACTGACGGTACTTTTTTAGTTGCAAGGGAAAAAATAAATAATTTTTCATGGGATCAATTGAAGGATTCTACATTTTTAGGTCAGCGTAAAGGCGGAATGCCGCAAATGGCAGGGGAATTCGTGTTGAAGAAGCATGGCATTGACCCTGTTAATGATTTAACCCTTATACAAAATATTGATTTTGCGAATATTGCTACAGCTTTTGCCTCGGGTACTGGTGATTATGTGCAGCTATTTGAACCAACAGCTAGCGTATTTGAAAAAGAGGGGAAAGGCTATATAGTAGCATCTTTCGGCACTGAGTCTGGTAATTTGCCTTATACGTCCTTTATGGCGAAAAGCAGTTATTTAAAGGATGATAAGAAGACAGTTCAAGCCTTTACAAATGCCTTGCAGCGAGCACAGGATTTTGTACAGCAAGAGAGTGCCGCTGAAGTGGCAAAAATTATTCAACCTTATTTTGAAAATGTAGATGTTGCGATTATTGAAACAGTAATCGAGCGTTATAAAGCACAAGGCTCTTATGCAACAGACCCAATCCTCGATGAGGGGGAGTGGGATAACTTGCAAACAATAATGGAGGAAGCAGGTGAACTTCCTCAACGTGTGGAGTATGAAAAACTTGTGAACACAACTTTTGCTAAAAAGGCTGCTGAGTAATGGAATTTTTACAGCTAGAGAATATTCACCATAGTTATTTTTCAAGCACCCAGGCAAAGGAAGTATTACGTGATATTAGCTTGGCCATTCGTGAAGGAGAGTTTGTGTCGTTTATCGGGCCTAGTGGCTGTGGCAAAACGACGTTATTATCAATAATCGCTGGTTTGTTTCCAGCAACAGAAGGCAAGGTCTATATAGATGGTGAGGAACTATCGGCATATAATCAATCAAGCATTGGCTATATGCTTCAGCAGGACTATTTATTTCCGTGGAAAACGATTGAAGAAAACGTTACTATTGGTTTGAAAATTATGGAGCGAAGCAATAATACGCATAAAGTAACGGCCAATGCTCTTTTGCAAGAAGTAGGATTACCAAATGTGGGAAACAATTATCCACGAGAATTATCAGGGGGTATGAGACAACGTGTGGCACTTGCTCGCACCTTAGCAGTAAACCCTAAAATTTTATTGTTAGATGAACCATTTTCAGCTCTTGATTATCAATCAAAATTAAAGCTTGAGGATTTAGTTGTAGAAACATTAAAGACCTATAGAAAGACAGCAATTCTTGTGACACATGATATTGGAGAGGCAATAGCTATGAGTGAGCGTGTCTTTTTATTTTCTGCCAATCCAGGGACATTGCATAAAGTGTTTGAAATACCTGAAGAACTTCGTGAATTGTCACCGTTTGAGGTAAGACAGCATCCGACCTATGCAGATGTATTCCAAATCATTTGGAAGGAGCTGGAGAGCCTTGGATAACACATTATTTAAACAATATCAGCAAATGCTGAAAAAAGAAAAACGCTTTGTACGGCTATATCAGCTTATTATTCTGCTTCTTTTCTTTGGAGGTTGGGAGCTGCTTTCTAGATTAGAATGGATTGACCGTTTAATTTTTAGTTCACCGACACAAGTTTGGCATACATTTATCGAAAAAGTAATTGATGGAACTTTAACATTGCATGTTGGTGTGACATTAATGGAAACGGTTATTGGCTTTATTGCTGGGACTTTACTGGGGACGCTCATAGCTATCCTATTGTGGTGGTCACCATTTCTATCGAAGGTACTCGACCCTTATTTAGTTATTTTAAATGCGATGCCAAAAGTGGCGCTAGGACCTATTCTTATTGTTGCACTAGGCCCGGGTTATTTTTCCATCATTGCGATGGGGGCTTTAATTTCCATTATTATTACGACCATCGTAGTATATACGGCCTTTAAAGGTGTTGATCCGAATTACAGTAAAGTCCTACAAACATTCGGTGCAACTAGGTGGCAAATCTTTCGAGAAGTCATCTTACCAGCATCCTTTCCGACCATAATTTCAACCTTGAAGGTGAATGTGGGACTATCGTGGGTTGGGGTTATTGTTGGTGAGTTTTTAGTTGCCTCTAAAGGTCTTGGCTATTTAATTATCTACGGCTTCCAAGTGTTTAATTTTAACCTTGTGCTCATGTCCTTGCTTATCATTGCATTTTTTGCAACGATTATGTATCAGGTGGTTGAGTTGATAGAAAAGTCGGTTATTAAAAATAATGGCTAATATAGTAAAGAGGTGTCTCCTAAGGGAGGCACCTCTTTTTGGTTTTATACATTAAAATTCTTTATCCATTTGTGGTGAAGTTCTATAAAAACGGAAATTACCTGTTTCTAAACGTGCAACCGTATTTTCTTTAATACGATCATGGCAATTGTCACACATATAAGTATGGATTGGACGATTACGTAATTTTTTAGCTAAAGGTAAATTATCGTCTATATTTTGAATCGTATCGCAAATTACGCATTTTACGCGCATTGCATTCCCCCCTATTCAGCGCGAATGGCTAATACGTTTTTAATAGGATTGTCAAGATTTGAACAATCTCTCATTAATACATGGATAGGACCATCCTCTAAGAGTGGTTTGCCATCTTGGCTATATTTTAAAATAAGTTTATAGGCTTCTTCAATAGAAAAAGGATATTCCTGACCATTTTCACATTCAAAGATAATCTTTGTTGCTTCAGGTTTAATTTCAGCATTTTTCAAGAAATGACCTAATTCAATACCAAATGTGCCTGTTTCCATTCCTTTACGGTCAAATTTACGCTCTGATTTTAATGTAGGTGGAAATGTAGCTCCTTCCATAATCTCACGAGACCAGTGAGCACCAACTTCACGCATATATTTGATGTCTGAATCTTCCTCAACATCTTGTGTCGTGAAATATGTTTTTAAATCTAATTTACGGTCATCGAAAATCCAAACAGTGGGATCTAATGTTAATTGATATGATACTGCGCCCTTGATAGGAATTATTGTTTCCATGATAGAAATCCTCCTCAAATCTTGTATATCCATGACATAGTATAACGCTAATGCCTAAAAATAATAAAGAAATAAAATTGGAATTCGGTATTTTCCAATGAAGACACTTGCATTTTTAACGACTAAAAGATAAACTTTATTAAGATAGAATCGAAGAAATATCAGATAATGGGGGCGTCCTCATGGATACGAAATCACAAACTTCTTTTCAAGAAAAGGCTTTGGAGCTTTTAATTGCTGATGCAGATAAGATTGCTCGCCTTATTCGAGTACAAATGGATCATTTAACAATGCCACAATGCCCTTTATATGAGGAAGTATTAGATACACAAATGTTCGGCCTGTCTCGTGAAATTGATTTTGCTGTGAAGCTAGGTCTGATTGAACGTGAAAAAGGCAAGGAAATTCTCGATTCACTCGAGAAAGAACTTTCTGTACTACACGATGCGTATACAGACAAATAAAAAGAAAAAACTCAAACGCTTTTTTGCGCTTTGAGTTTTTTTACTAGAACGAGGTTTTTCAGATGAAACAATACTTAAAACGTTATGCACAAAATTTTGATTACCCCTTATTTTTTACTGTCCTATTATTGAGCTTATTTGGATTAATTATGATTTATAGTTCAAGTATGATGGTAGCTATTGTACGTGAAGGAGAAGCGCCTGATTACTTTTACCAAAAGCAAATCACCAATTTAATAGTTGCCTCTTTAGGTTTTATTGTGGCAGCATTTTTCCCTTATAAGCATTATGCGAATAAGAATATTATGATGATACTTACTATCATATTAGCTGTTCTATTTACTTGGCTAAAGGTAGCAGGGCATGGTGCAGAAGATGTAGGGTCACAAAGTTGGATACGTGTGCCTGGTTTAGGAAACTTTCAGCCATCTGAATATGCAAAACTATTTATAATTTTATATTTTGCAGCTGCTTTTTATCGCAAATCACAAAAATATACATTTGAAAAACTTCAACCGACGGAAATCTTTTATCCCATTTTTCTATGGATTCTAGTAGTGGCTGGTGTTGCATTTGAAACAGATTTAGGGGCAGTTATTATTTTATGTGGTATTGCCGTATCCGTCGTAGCTTCCAGTGGTATTCCCTTTAAGACCTTTTGGAAATTTTTTGGTGTATTGGCGGCATTCGGTGCTGCAATCCTTGGCATACTTTTGTTATTCAAGGGTGAACTATTAACTGATAACCGAAAAGGGCGAATTTTATCTTATTTAAATCCGTTCGAATATGAAAATGGTAGTGGTCACCAAGTGGCCAATAGCTATTATGCAATTGGTGGAGGCGGCTTAGAAGGAAGAGGACTTGGTCAATCCATTCAAAAATTAGGGTACCTACCTGAACCACAAACAGATTTTATTATGGCTATAATTATGGAAGAATTAGGGATATGGGGAGTTTTAATCGTCCTGACTGGTTTAGGGTTTATCGTGTATAAAGGTTTTTCTATTGCTTTGCGAACAAAGGATCCAATGGCACGCATGATTGCGGCAGGTATTGCGAGCTGGATAGGCTGGCAATCGTTTATAAATCTTGGGGGTGTAACTGGGTTAATCCCGTTAACCGGTGTAACGTTACCTTTTATAAGCTATGGCGGTACATCTATAATCATTCTATCTTTAGCAATGGGAATATTAATCAATGTTTCTATGTTTGAAAAGGTAGAGAGGAAAAAAACACAATCATAAAGGGGGATATCTATGGAATCAATCAACAAAATCCTTGTAGCCAATCGAGGAGAAATTGCAATTCGTATTTTCCGTGCTTGTACGGAGCTGAATATCCAAACTGTTGCTATCTATTCAAGAGAAGATAGTGGTGCTTTTCATCGCTTTAAAGCTGATGAAGCTTATTTAGTGGGAGCGGGCAAGAAACCAATTGATGCCTATTTAGATATTGAAGGTATTATTGCCATCGCAAAAGATGCAGATGTTGATGCGATTCATCCTGGGTATGGTTTTTTATCAGAAAACGTGGAATTTGCACGTCGCTGTGAAGAAGAGGGTATTATCTTTATTGGACCAACTTCTGAACATTTAGATATGTTTGGGGATAAGGTTAAAGCACGTTTGCAAGCCATTGCGGCTGACATTCCTGTTATTCCTGGTACAGATGGCCCTGTAGCCAATTTAGCAGAGGTAGAGGCATTTGCTAGCACTTTTGGCTATCCAATTATGATTAAGGCAGCGCTTGGCGGTGGTGGTCGTGGCATGCGTCTTGTGCATGCAGCCGAGGAGCTTGCTTCTGCCTATGAACGCGCAAAATCAGAAGCAAAAGCTGCTTTTGGCTCTGATGAGGTGTATGTTGAAAAGGCCATTATAAAACCAAAGCATATTGAAGTACAAATTATTGGTGATCAGCAAGGCAATATTGTGCATTTATATGAACGTGATTGTTCAATCCAACGTCGTCACCAAAAGGTAGTTGAGATTGCTCCTTCTAACTCGATTTCCGAAGAGCTAAGAAATCGTATTTGTGCTGCTGCTGTGAAAATAATGAAGAATGTCTCGTACATAAATGCAGGGACAGTGGAATTTTTAGTCGCAGGGGACGATTTTTATTTCATCGAGGTAAACCCCCGCATTCAAGTAGAACATACGATTACAGAAATGATTACAGGTGTAGATATTGTTCATACCCAAATTAAGGTAGCAGCAGGTTATAGCCTGTTCAGCGAAGAAATTCATATGCCAAAGCAAGAAGATATGCCAATGATCGGCTATGCAATTCAGGCTCGTGTAACAACAGAGGACCCTGCTAACGACTTTATGCCGGATACAGGAAAGTTAATGGTTTACCGCTCTAGTGGTGGTTTTGGAGTGCGTTTAGATGCCGGTAATGGTTTCCAAGGTGCTGTTGTCACACCATACTATGATTCCTTACTCGTAAAAATCTCTACATCTGGCATGAATTTTAAAGAAGCTGCTGCGAAAATGGACCGAAATTTAAAAGAATTCCGTATTCGTGGCGTCAAAACGAATATTCCGTTTTTAAATAATGTTGTGACACATGAGAAATTTTTATCCGGTGCCTTTGATACAAGCTTTATTGACACTACACCAGAGCTGTTCCATTTCCCAGTACGTCAAGACCGGGGGACAAAGCTGTTAAGCTATATCGGTAATGTAACGTTAAACGGATTCCCAGGTGTGGAAAAGCAATCAAAGCCCATTTTTGTTCAACCGAACATTCCTAAAATAGATCGTTTAATTGTGCCGCCAACCGGTACGAAACAAATTTTAGATACACAGGGAGCAGATGGCTTAGTGCAATGGATTTTAGCACAAGATGATGTGCTATTAACGGATACTACTTTCCGTGATGCTCATCAATCTCTTCTCGCTACTCGTGTACGCTCGCATGATATGTATCAAATTGCAGATGCAACAGCTCGTATGATGCATCAATTATTCTCTTTGGAAATGTGGGGCGGTGCTACGTTTGATGTGGCGTATCGCTTCTTAAAGGAGGACCCATGGGAGCGTTTAGCAAAACTACGTGAGCAAGTTCCAAACGTATTATTCCAAATGTTGTTGCGTGGTGCCAATGCTGTTGGTTACACGAACTATCCTGACAATTTAATCCGTGAATTTATCGCAGAATCAGCTGCATCGGGTATTGATGTGTTCCGTATTTTCGATAGCTTGAACTGGATTAAGGGAATGGAAGTAGCTATAGATGCAGCACGACAATCAGGGAAAATTGCGGAAGCGGCAATCTGCTATACTGGCGATATTCTGGATGATACTCGTGCGAAATATTCTGTGCAATATTATAAGGACATGGCCAAGGAACTTGAGGCATCTGGTGCTCATATTTTAGCTATTAAAGATATGGCTGGTTTACTGAAGCCAGAAGCAGCATATCGTTTAATTTCCGAATTAAAAGAGACGACAAGTCTGCCAATCCACTTGCATACCCATGACACTAGTGGTAATGGTATTTACTTATATGCAAAAGCCATTGAGGCAGGTGTAGATATCATTGATACAGCATTAGGGTCAATGGCGGGTCTCACATCTCAGCCAAGTGCAAACTCACTTTACTATGCCATGAAGGGCAGTAAACGTGAGCTCCGTGCAGACATCGATGCATTGGAAAGATTGTCTTATTATTGGGAAGATGTACGTAAATATTATAAGGATTTCGAAAGTGGCATGATTAGCCCACACTCTGAAATCTATGTACATGAGATGCCTGGAGGACAATATAGTAATCTACAACAACAGGCAAAAGCAGTGGGCCTTGGCGATCGCTGGGAAGAAGTTAAACGTATGTATTCCCGTGTGAACCTATTATTTGGGGACATTGTCAAAGTAACACCTTCCTCGAAGGTAGTAGGTGATATGGCACTCTTTATGGTACAAAATGACTTAGATGAAAATACTGTATTAACAAGGGGTCAAACGATTGATTTCCCAGACTCTGTTATTGAATTATTCCAAGGCTATCTAGGACAGCCACACGGCGGATTCCCTAAAGCATTGCAACAAGTAGTGCTAAAAGACCGTAAAGCTATTACAGTTCGACCTGGTGAATTATTAGAGCCTATTCAATTTGAACAATTGGAGGCAGTGCTAGAAGAAAAATTGAATCGTCCGGTTTCAAAAAAGGACGTATTGGCATATGCCCTTTATCCAAAAGTTTTTGAAGAGTATGCGAAAACGGCAGAATCTTTCGGTAATATTTCAGTTCTTGATACGCCTACATTCCTTTACGGCTTAAAGCTTGGTGAAATCATTGAAGTTGAAATCGAAAAAGGAAAAACGCTGATTATTAAACTGGTCTCTATCGGCGAACCGCAACATAATGGAACGCGTGTCCTGTACTTTGAGCTAAATGGTCAATCCCGTGAATTGGTCATTCAAGATATGACCGTGGAAGTAGATGGCAATCTGTCATTAAAGGCAGATCCAAGTAATCCAAATCAAATTGGTGCTACAATGCCTGGTACTGTATTGAAGGTCGTTGTGTCCAAAGGAAGTCCTGTAAAACGTGGTGATCATCTATTGATTACAGAGGCAATGAAAATGGAAACAACTGTCCAAGCACCAAAAGATGGTATCGTTAAAGAGGTTTATGCAAGTGCAGGAGATGCTATTTCAACAGGTGATTTGCTGATTGAAGTTGAATAACTGATAGTAATACAAGGTATGTAGATGCTTTTTTAATATCTGCATACCTTTTTTAATTGTAGAAATGAGAACAATTATATAGAATTTGATTAATTGATTAAGAGATGTTTGAGTAATCAATGAGATTTTATGGAAATTAATAAAAATACCTTTTTTCAGGAAGCAAGGAAACAGCAAATTATTTGATGTAACTATAAGGACGTTCAGTGATATTGGCTATGTGAAGTCGAGTTTAGCCCAAATTGCAAATGTACTTTCATTAGCACAGCTTTAATTTCATATCATTTCGCAAAAACACATGTTGCTTATGATTCATTAGCTCATTTTATGGAGGGCATATCAAGAGATACACCCAGAAGGTAATACTGCGCTACTAGTACTGCTAATAACATTCCTTTTGATAAGTTGCCAGGTGATGGAGAAGATCTTTATTACAAGCCTTGAGCAATATATTAACTAAAGGAACAAGGGGAATATATTACATCTATCCATGTTATGGTAAAACTTATTCAAGGATTGATTGGGGAGTACATGTTAAGAAGGATACCTCATCGAAGAGGTCATCAACATTAGCTGGACAGCTATGAAAGTAGAGGACACTAACCATGCCTAAAGCTTTATTTAATTGGATGTTTGTCATTGGTTTAATACTATTAGGTGGTCGTCTTGTAACAGTGATTTGTAGATATTTTGACATTCCATTTACATCATTCTTTAAAGACTACGCCCTAGTATCTATGATTATTTTAATAGTAGGAATTATAGGAACTGAATCTATGAAGAAACAACGATAAGAATAAAAAAAGATTCGTTACAAATACTGTAACGAATCTTTTTTATTAAACTATTTCATTTTTTCATTGTAGTTACTACGAGCAACGAGCATGATCATGTAACATAATAGACCGAACAAGAGAGAAATTAATAATGAATGCATTAAAGCGACTGTTAAGTTCAGTTTAGTTAGGACTACTAACATACCAGCAATCACTTGTAAAAATACTATAGTAAAAGCAATGATCCAACCATAGTAAACCACACGTTGATTTTTATATTCTTTCACAGCGTGCCAAGTTATGTATGCAATCCAAATGAAAATAATAAGAACAGCTAAACGATGTCCCATTTGCACCCATTCGTACATGTTATTTGGAGATGCTAATGGTGTTTCGTTATAGCAAAATGGCCAGTCTGGGCAAATTAAGCTCGAATCTGTATGTCGAACTAACGCACCGGTATAAACGACCAAATAAGAATAAATTGTGACAGCAATTGTATGCCAACGTAACTTTTTACCAATAAATACGTTATCGGCATCAAATTTCCGATCGACTTCAAATACAATCATAGAGAGAAGCAGAACCGCGGCAAAGGAAATAAGAGAAATACCAAAATGAAGTGCTAAGATGAAATCACCTTGCCCCCATAGTACTTGAGCAGCTCCAATAAGAGCCTGCGCAATTAAGAAAAACATTGCTAAAAAACCTAAAAGTTTTACTTCACGAATATGTCCGAGCTTACGCCATGTCCAAACTGTTAACACAAGAATTGAAATAGATACGACTCCAGTAACAAGACGATGTGAGAATTCAATAAGGACTTCCGGTGTAATCTCCTTTGGAATAAGAGATCCATTACAATCAGGCCAGTTTCGACCACAGCCTAAGCCACTATCTGTTTTCGTAACGAGAGCCCCACCTAATAAAATAAGGAGCATCCCTACCGTAGCGGCAACAGCAAACCACTTTAAATATCTATTGTGTTGCATAAAATGAGTCACCTACTTTATCTATCAACATTACAAGAACGTAATGTTTCTGCTACTAGATAATATCGAAAATACGTTTAAAAAACAACTTGTAAAGGGAAGGGAGTACTAGATGTCGATTCCATTTCACAAATTGTTCATAATTTCGTGCTTTAACCTTCACAATTCATTTTAGAAAATGATTTACTATAGATATGTTGTTTTTAATTATATTTCTAGACAAAACTAATTTTTACAACTTCATCTAAATTTCACTTAATGTCTAGAAATCAATCGCAAATTTCGCTATAGTTATTGTTAGCGGAATATGCTTACAAAAATGAAAGGAGAGGTAGTATGTCAAACGGTCGTACGCTGGCGGCTACTAGAAATACTGGTCCAGAAACAACATCAGTTGTAAAAGATTTCTTAGCACTAATAAAAATTGGCATTGTAAACTCGAATCTTGTCACAACGTTTACAGGGATGTGGCTGGCTTTTCAATTTACTAGTAGACACTTCTTGCAAGAACTGGATGTCATCTTATTCACCATGCTGGGTGCGGCATTAATCATTGGTGGCTCAGGTGCAATGAATAACTTTATTGATCAAGATATAGATCCGATCATGAAAAGAACGAAGGCAAGACCGACAGTGACTGGCAGATTCAAGCCAAATTTTGTATTGACCATTGCCCTCTCATTTTTAATTGTAGGTGAAATTTTGTTATTTGCGGCATCGTTTGCAGCCGGCATGTGGGGACTAGCAGGAATATTTGCTTATGTCGTTCTGTATTCAATGTGGTCAAAGAGAAAGCATGTTAGTAACACGGTTGTAGGAAGCATTTCAGGGGCTATTCCTCCTATTATTGGATTCGCAGCAGTTGAGCCTGCTTTAGGTCCAGGAGCACTTGCCTTATTTCTAATTATGTTTGCATGGCAACCACCACATTTCTACGCGCTTGCTATGAAACGTACAGAGGAATATCGTGCAGCTAAAATACCAATGCTACCAGTTATAAAGGGATTTAAACGTACAAAGTACTCAATGTTATTCTGGATTCTTTTATTATTACCGTTACCTTTCCTTTTACCGGAGCTTGGAATTGGCTTTTTAACTCTTGCTACTGCATTGAACTTGGGTTGGTTAATACTAGCTCTGAAAGGCTTTACAGCAAAAGATGATATGAAATGGGCAAACAGAATGTTTATTTATTCATTGAATCATATGACCATACTATTTGTATCCATCATAATATTTGCGGTGTTTAGCTAAATTTAGGAATTCTTTCTTTTTTAAAAGAATTCATATAGACAGAACTAATGTCCTATGTACACATGAAAATACAACAAAGAAAGAGGGGTTTAATTAAGCTATGATGAAAGGGCTTAAAAAATGGCGTCTTTTTTCACTTCTAGCAGTGATGATGGTTTTCCTTTCAGGTTGTGGTGAAGATTATCTTTCTACACTAAAACCATCTGGAGAAGTAGGTAAACAACAATTAAATTTATTACTGTTAACTACTGTAATTATGACGCTAGTAGTGGTAATAGTATCCGTTATTTATTTACTTGCATTCCTGAAATACCGTCGTTCACGCGTTGGTGAAAATGTTATCCCTAAGCAAGTAGAGGGTAGTCATACGTTAGAAGTGATTTGGACAGTTATACCAATTATTCTATTATTAATTATCGCTGTACCAGTTGTTACAACTACTTATAAATTTGCAGATGTTGCTGCAATGGATGAGGTAGATGAAGAGGGGAACAAAACTGCCCTAACAATCAATGTAACAGCAAAATTGTACTGGTGGGAGTTCGAATATCCTAACCAAGGTATTATAACGGCTCAAGAGCTAGTAGTACCAACAGGTGAAAAAGTTTACTTTAATTTAAAAGCTGCCGATGTTAAGCACTCATTCTGGATTCCTGCTGTAGGCGGTAAAATGGATACAAACGTAGAAAACTTAAACAAATTCTATTTAGTATTTGATAAAGAATCTAAAGACCTAAAAGATGGCGTATTTTATGGTAAATGTGCTGAATTATGTGGACCTTCACATGCTTTAATGGACTTTAAAGTAAAAGCTTTAAGCCCAGATGCATTTGACGCATGGGTTGATGCCATGAAAGCAACAGAAGGACAGACTGCTGACAAAGCATCATCAGATCTTGGCGAAGCAACTTTTGCTAACAGCTGCTTAGGCTGTCATGCTATCTCTGGTTCAGGAGCAGGCGGTACACCAGGTCCAAACTTAACTACGTTTGGTGACCGTAACCGTGTTGCTGGTTTCTTAGAACACAATGAAGAAAACTTAAAAGCTTGGATTAAAAACCCTGAGGAATTTAAACCAGGTAACTTGATGATGAATGCTGAAGGTACTGCACCTATATACGGCAATTTATCTGACGAAGAAATTGAAGCTCTTGCAACTTATATCATGGGCTTATCAGTTGAAAAATAATTTCCGTTCTATGTAACAAATTTTGAGGGAGGTAAAAGTTGTGAGCTCATACACACAGAAAAAGGGCTTTGGAGCAACTGTCTGGGATTACATTACTACTGTTGACCATAAAAAGTTAGCAGTTATGTATTTATTAGCCGGTACATTGTTCTTCGCTATCGCTGGTTTTGAAGCGTTATTAATGCGTATTCAGTTAATGAAACCAAATAACGATTTCGTGTCAGCTGGTTTTTTCAATGAATTATTAACAATGCACGGAACAACGATGTTATTCCTAGCTGCTACTCCATTACTATTCGCATTTATGAACATGCTTGTACCATTACAAATTGGTGCACGTGACGTTGCATTCCCGTTCCTTAACTCATTAGGGTTCTGGTTATTCTTCCTAGGTGCAGTATTCCTTCACCTGTCATTCTTTATGGGTGGCGCTCCTGATGCGGGCTGGACTTCTTATGCATCACTATCTTTATATTCTCCAGGGCATGGTATTGACTTCTATGTACTTGGTTTACAGATTTCAGGTGCAGGTACGTTAATTTCGGGTCTTAACTTTATCGTTACGATTATCACGATGCGTGCTCCTGGTATGACATTCATGCGTATGCCATTATTCACATGGACAGCTCTTGTATCAAGTGCATTAATTTTATTCGCATTCCCTCCATTAACAATTGGTTTATTAATGATGTTATTTGACCGTATGTTCGGTGGTAACTTCTTTGACCATACAATGGGTGGTAACACAGTTATTTGGGAACACTTATTCTGGATCTTCGGACACCCAGAAGTATATATCTTAGTATTACCTGCGTTCGGATTATTCTCTGAGATTATCCCAGCGTTCTCTCGTAAACGTTTATTCGGATACTCTTCAATGGTATTCGCAACAATTTTAATCGGTTTCTTAGGGTTCATGGTTTGGGCCCACCATATGTTTACAGTTGGTCTTGGACCAACAGCAAACGCTATCTTCGCCGTTGCAACAATGGCAATTGCCGTTCCAACAGGTATGAAGGTATTCAACTGGATCCTAACGATTTGGGGTGGATCTATTAAAGTTACAACACCAATGCTTTATGCACTTGGTTTCATTCCGTCATTCGTTGCGGGTGGTGTTACAGGGGTAATGCAAGCATCTGCACCTCTTGACTACCAATTACATGATTCTTACTTTATCGTAGCTCACTTCCACTACGTAATCGTTGGTGGTATCGTTACTGCATTATTTGGTTCAGCACATTTCTACTGGCCAATTTTCTTCAACCGTATGTTAAACGAAACGCTTGGTAAAATTACTTTCTGGATATTCTTTATCGGATTCCATTTAACGTTCTTCGTTCAACACTTCCTTGGTTTAATGGGTATGCCACGTCGTGTATTCACTTACATGGAAGGTCAAGGTTGGGATCAATTCAACTATATCTCTACAATCGGTGCATTAATGATGGGTGTAGGGGTTATCTTAATGGTAATCAACTGCTTAATGTCTATCAAAGGCAAACCAGCAGGTCGCGATCCATGGGGCGATGGACGTACATTAGAATGGTCAATTCCACAACCAATTCCATTCTACAACTTCCGTCAAACACCTCTTGTTCGTGGTTTAGATCCATGGTGGATTGAAAAACAAGAAGGTAACAAAGAAGTTACATTTGCTGAGCCACTAGGCGATATTCATATGCCAAATAACTCAGCGATTCCATTCGTTATTTCATTAGGTATGTTTATTGCAGCATTCGGTGCACTTTATAATCCTGATGCAGATAAACCTTGGTCAATTTATGTTTTAATTGCAGGTCTTGCAATTACATTTGGCGCAATGATTGTCCGCTCTGTTAAAGATGATCACGGCTTCCATTTACACAAAGAAGAAATTCTTGAAATTGAAGAACAACTTTATGGCAAAGGGGGAAATAAATAATGGATTTCAATACTAAATTTACTCCTCATACTTGGCCAGATCATCCTGAACAAGCAACGCTGGAAGGTAAAAACAAAGTCGTTGGTTTCTGGATTTTCCTTGCCTGTGAAGTTGTACTTTTCGCAAGTTTATTCGCTACTTATTTAGCGCTTAAGAACAAAGGGCCAGCTGGCATGGAGTTCACAACTCAAGGTTTATTTGAATTACCATTAGCATTTGCTATGACGATGTTACTTTTAACATCTTCACTAACATCTGTTTATGCAATTTACCATATGCGTAACTTTAACTTTAAAGGAATGCAAACTTGGTTAGCAATTACTTTAGCTTTAGGTCTTGGTTTCTTAGCTCTTGAAATTTATGAGTTCCAACACTATGTACATCTTGGTTTTACATTTAACCAGTCTGCATTCGCAACTGCGTTCTATTCTTTAGTTGGTACACATGGTTTCCACGTAACTTTAGGACTTGTATGGATCGCAACTTTAATGATTCGTAATGCTAAACGTGGTTTAAACTTATACAATGCACCTAAATTCTTCGTAGCTGCTTTATATTGGCACTTTATCGACGTTGTTTGGGTATTCATCTTTACAGTAGTTTACTTGATGGGAGTGATCGGATAATGTCTTCACACGATACACCTATAGTTGCTAAATCACAGGCACAATATGAGTATGATCGTCATCATAATGCCGTTCATATGCGTAAACAAGTACTCAACTTTGCGATTATGATTTTCTTTACTTTTATCGCTTTCGCAGTAGTTGCAGCTGATTTTTCTAAATACTTAATTATGCCATTCGTTTTATTATTAGCGGGTGTTCAAGTTGTACTTCAACTGTATTCTTTCATGCACTTAGAAGACAAAAAAACACACTTCGGTGGCGTTATTGGTTTCTTCATGTGGATGGGGATTTTAATTGCATTTACATTCTTCTTAGCATTCTTAACAATTATTTGGTGGTAATCACCAAATAAAGCACGTTCGTTACTTTGTACGAACGTGCTTTTTTTATTTTAAATTTTAGTGATAGTTGCAAAAAGAAGCAAACACTGGCAATCTTAACATTTGTTCACCTTTCGTTCATTGCAGTATAGCTGTAAGCGTTTTATAATAGGAGTACTGAAGTTTAAAGGAGTGCGTTCTATATGCCACTTAGTATATTTGGTTTCCAAGCATTATGGAGCCCATATTTAATAGGGGTTCTTGTTTTTATAACAATCATCTATTTTTTAGTCACAGTAAAGTGGCGTCAGGATTTTAAAGAAAGTGAACCTTTAAAAAAGGGACAAGCAATCTATTTCGTATTAGCCATGATTACCATTTATATCATTAAAGGATCTCCAGTTGATTTAATGGCTCATATTATGTTTACAATGCATATGGTTCAAATGGCTATTTTATTATTACTAGTACCGATTTTCTTAATTAAAGGAATACCTTGGTGGGTTTGGAAGGTTGCCATTGAAGCACCTGTTGTTAGAACTATATTTAAAGTATTAACACTACCAGTTGTTGCCGTGTTTGTGTTTATTGGTCTATTTTCCTTCTATCATTTACCAGATGTATTAGATTATATTAAATTAAATGAAACGCTACATGGTACCTATACATTTGTCTTATTCCTATCTGCTGTATTTATGTACTGGCCTTTAATTCAAAATATCCCAGGTAGAGCTCAAATGAAGCCCTTGCATAAATTAGGCTATATTATTGCAAATGCCGTTTTAATTACTCCTGCCTGCGGATTAATCATATTTGCGCCTAATGCCATGTATGAAACGTATACGAATGGTGAAGCTTGGTTAAAGGCAATGGAGCTCTGTGTTCCAGCTTCTACGTTATCGGGGCTATCATTATCAGGACCTGAGTTATTTACAGACATGAAACCTGTTGCTGACCAGCAGTTAGGTGGCGTACTAATGAAAATCATACAAGAGCTTATTTTTGGTGTATTACTTGGTGCCATCTTTACAAAATGGTATCGTGCTGAACAAAAGGATCCAGATAAAATTACAGCTGATGCATTAGCAGCCCATCAAAAAAAGTGGGAAAGTCAACAGCAACATTAATTATAAAATAGAAATTTACTTTGTATAAGGGGTTTTGATAATGGAATTGCAAATTTTGCCTACTATTAGTACATCGTTTATCGTCATTAGTGCCGTACTAGTAGCAATAGGATGGGGCTTAATTATAAAAAGAAATGTAGAAGGGCATAAAAAGGTAATGCTTGCTGCAGGTGTTGCTGCTCTTATCTTCTTTATTATTTATGCTTCACGTACGGTGTTTATTGGAAATACTGCCTTTGGTGGTGGAGAACATTTAAAACCATATTATACGTTCTTCTTGATATTCCATATTATTTTAGCAACATCTGGTGCCGTGTTTGGGATAGTTAGTATTATTTCAGGTCTTAAAACAAACCTAAAATTACACCGTCGTATCGGACCAATTACAAGTATTATTTGGTTCTTCGTCGCTATAACAGGTGTCCTTGTTTATTTATTATTGTATGTTTTATTTGAACCAGGCGAAACAACATCCGTTATTAAAGCTATTTTAGGCTTATAATAAAAATCTCCCACCTCATTTTTCTATAGGTGGGAGGTTTTTTGTCGTTGGCTGAAGTAATGAGAGTACCACTACAAAAAGTAATGGACCAATTAAAATACCTAAAAATCCAAAAATTTTGAATCCAATAAACATGGCAATAAAAGTTGAAAGAGAAGAAAGTCCAATTTTATCACCTATTATTTTAGGCTCAATCATACGACGAACTAAAAATTGACCTACTGTTAATACAATTAATACAACGGCATAAAGATAGTCGCCAGCAAAAACTTGATAGATTGCCCAAGGGACTAATAAAATAAAGGAGTCTAGAAAAGGAATAAAGTCCAAGACGACAAGCAGCAATGCTAACAATAGAGGGAATGGCGTTTTAAGAAAATAAAAGGCAGCGATAGCTAAAGCAAAAATGCCTAATCCTACTAGCAATTGTGCTTTCAAAAATCCAAATAAGGCTAGTTTTACTCGTTGCCCAATAAATACAATTTTCTGATGGTAATGGAAAGGGATGGGCATTAATATTTTTTGATTGATGGTTGGCAATTCCAAAAGTAACATATATAAGACGATCCAATAGACAAAAATATCAAATAATCGTGTAGGGATATACGTTAATAAGGCTGACCAGACATCGATGTTTGTTAAAGAGAGTGCAAAATTTTCAGTGGAAACTAAAGCTCTTGCAATCATATATTGAATTTGTGAAACTAGCTCTACAGGTAAATGGTAGGTATGGTTACTCAATTTAGATTGCATTTGAATCCATAGTGCAGAAAGTTGATTCAGATAATCTGGAATATGAATTATAAAAGATGAAAATTGTTTCCAGCTTATATAAATAATAAGCGTACATAATAATAAAGATATACTTAAAAAAAATATAAAAAAGATCGAGACCACTATTTTACGCTTTTTTCGAAAACGTTTGCTCATCCGAACTATAATAGGTTCTAAAAGTAAGGCGGTTAAGTAGGCAAGTAAGATCGGCAATGATATTGAAATGAACCAGAGAAGAAAGACCCCAATTGCGATAACGATTATGGGATGACGAAAAAAAGGACGATTAAAAAAGGACAACATTTTTCTCACCTACATCTTCTTATAGATATAGGTAGTATGAGAAGAAATCAAATTTTTACTCAAAATAAAAAAGACTGGGCTACCAGTCTTTTCGTAACAATGAAGCTATTTAATGCGATACTTGCTATCACTTTTTCAGTTAATAAAGATTAGCGTGCGTTAACAGGTTCAAAGTTATTTTTATTTGTAGGCTCGATTGAGAATTGATCTAATTCTAATTTAACCTTTTTTAAGATTTCTTCACATTTTTTCACTAGGTGTGCTGGGTAAACTTCATCATCCCCATATTCAACACCATGTGGATAATAGTACTTACCAAGTGCTGGCTTCATTAAAGTAAGGATGGCATCGTGAGCACCAACATCACCAGAAATGGCATATGCGAAAACGCGTAGGTAATAGCGACCTTCACGAGTATCGAAACGTTTATCGAATGTCATACGTTCATAATCCCAACCGCCATCACATTCTAAACCATGTTTTTTCATAATGCTGACAAGTAGCTCTTGATCAGCTGTTAAATTTTCAAGGTTAGTATTTTCAAAATACATGTATAATCCTCCTTTAGGTTCTCGTACAAAGTATACGCTCATTTTTATAATAGAGCATATTCGACATTGTTGCAATGACAACATTGTGTCAACCCAATTACAATTGATATAATAACTTACAATAATGGTGATGAAAGGAGTCCTATATGAAAGCTTTATTCCGCATATTAATGATTTGTGGTGCGATAGCATTAATCGGCTTTATGTTTTTTAATACCCCTAAGGAAAATGAACCACTAGAAGGCCCGAATACCAATTCTAATATAATCCCTCAAACAGAACTAAAACAGCCTGATATAGGAGCAATGACACGTCCACAAACGGGTATTTCAACATTAATAGGGAAAGGCACACAAACTGTTTTGGAACAATATGGGGTACCAGGAAGAAAGGAACCCTCCTCGTTTGGGTATGAATGGTGGGTCTATAATAAAGATATTTCTACCTTTTTTATGATTGGCGTTGAAAATAACGTTGTCACGCAAGTTTACATAGCAGGGCAAGATATCAATGCTTTCCCTTTTAAAGTAGGACAAAAACGCGATGAAATTTATCGCATGACGATTATTGATTATGAGGTAGCCGCCAATGTTGGTGATAATATTTACATATTCTCGATGAATGAAGAAGATATGCAAACAAGATTACTGGTCAAATTTGATGGACTCTATGCTCAGCTTTATATTGATCGAGAAACAAGTGAGTTACAGGGGATCCGATATACCGATAGTGAAACACTTGTCCTTCACCAGCCATATGAAATGAGTTATCAAGGAGAGCTTGTTAGACGTACACCGCCTTCTTCATTTTTACAGCAAGAAATTGATAGGGCGAATGCCAAACAGCTCGATGATTTACTAAATGTAACGAGAAAGCATCATGGGTTGCTGCCTGTAGAAATGAATGAATCATTGGAAAATACAGCGAGAATGCATAGCGAAGATATGAAGGTACAAAATTTTTTATCACATGAATCCCCCACTTATGGAGATCTTAAAAAGAGGTTACAAGCACAGAACATTGACTATAGCGATGCTAATGAAAATCTAGCAACTGCCTATTTTGATGCGATTGAGGCAATGCATGGCTGGACAAATTCACCAGAACATCGAAAAGTTCTTCTAAATGATAAATATTCACAAGTTGGTTCAGGCGTTTTCGTTGATTATTATACACAAATTTATCTAGAACCTGCTTCACAGAAGGTGGATCATGAGGAGTCAAATAATGAAGACACTGAAAGTGAGGAACCTGTAGAGGAAGAGAATAAGGACCAATCACCATAAAATAATAAATTTACATGAAGACAAGCCTTCGCTGAATGGACTTGTCTTCATTTTTTTGTGCTTGTTAGTGCTCCGATTGGCTTCAACATTTTTCGTCACACCGTTACAAAGGCCGTCATATGATAGAGAACTGAAAGGGGGAAGAGGCTTGCAATTAGCAGAGTTATTGAAAGACTGGCCATGTAGCGTGACGGGAGGTTCGATTCGAACAGAAATTACAGGCGTAGAGGATTATGCACAGGCCGTACAACCTGGCGACATTTTTATTGTACGAAAAGGCAAAAAAACTTCAGGAAGTCGTTTTGTCAAAGAAGCATTGGCCCGTGGAGCAGCCGCAATTGTCTCGGAGGAAAGTATTTCTTTACCCATTATTGATAAAGAAATTCCTTTTGTATGGGTTCCTAATACAGCCTTATTTCTATCGTATGCAAGTGCAAAGCTAGCGGCTTTTCCGGCAGAAGCATTAAGTGTTATTGCAATAACGGGGACAAATGGGAAGACCACAGTGAGTCACTTTGTCAGTCAACTTTTAAACGCTCTACATAAAAAAGCAGCGGTTATAGGAACGATTGGGTTTTATCTTGATGGCGAAAAGCAACAAACATCTTATGAGCAGCTTACCACATTGCAGGCTAAAGAATTACATCCGATATTAAAACAATGTGTACGCAAAGGTGTCTCACATGTAGTGTTAGAAGCATCTTCAATGGGATTACAGCAACATAGACTTGATCATTGTGATATTGATTGTGGAGTGTTTTTAAACTTATCAGAAGATCATTTAGAAGATCATGGGGGATTAGAAGCCTATAAACGTGCGAAAAAAAGATTAGCTGACTTATCTAAAAAGTTAGTATTAAACGGCGATGATAACTTTTGCCGTTCTGTTGGAATTTATGATAAGAAAAAATCCTGCTCATTTGGCTTTGATAATCACAATGATTTACATATCCAAATTGTCAGTGAAACAGTTGGCAAAACAGTGCTTTGCTTACAAACATCTGCGAGTGAGCATATTGTAGAAATCCCATTTGTAGGGAAGTATCATGTGCAAAATACGGTTGCAGCATTGATGGCAGTATGGCGCTTAGGAATTCCAATAGATGATATAATCGAACATATGTGGTCCTTAAAGCTTCCAGAAGGTAGGCTCGAGAAGATCGATAACCCAGTTGGAATTGATGTTTATGTAGATTATGCTCATACTGCTGAAGCGCTCCAAGCGGTGTTACAAACCTTCGATCGTTCGAAAACGATTTATCTTGTCTTTAGTTGTGGAGGAAATCGAGATAAAGCGAAACGCTTTGCTATGGGCGCTGTAGCAAGCAAATATGCAGACGTTATCTATTTAACAACAGATAATCCTCGAGATGAAGATCCAATCATAATTAATGAAAGTATTATTGCTGGTTTTACAGAGCAACAATACTATGAAATTTATTTAGACCGTAAAGTGGCAATCCATCAAGCGTTAGCGAAGGCAAAAAAAGGGGACATTGTCCTTGTTGCCGGAAAAGGGCATGAACAAACACAGCAAATTAAAAATCAAAAATTCCCTTTTTCCGATCAACAGTGTATCAAAGACTATTTTACAGGTTTACTTACCGACGCTGAATAACAAAGAATGATCCCGTAGCAATGGCTAGCTTGCGCCCTGTCTCATCTTCAATATCGCATTCCATTACAAGTGTTTGCCGCCCTTTATGAACAAAACGACCACGCGCAATTAATTCTTTATTCGTTGTTGTGGCAATATACGTGACATTCATATTTGTAGTTACTACATTAAATCCTTCTGGTACAGAACGGGAAGCAAGTCCACCCATTGCCGCATCGGCTATAGTCGCAATAATGCCGCCGTGTGGCACCTTTATCGTGTTATGAATAACTGGTGTAATGGGAATACGAACCTCACTGACTTCAGGCTCAAACTTGCCAACCATGTGTAAGGCAGCGTTAATAAAGCGACGATGAATGCCTTGTTGTTTTTCTCGGAGCCCGGTTAAAAGATGTAAAAGAACTTCTTCATCTTCCTCCGTACTATCTTGTAAAATTGCCCCTAATAATAGATCGATTTTTTCTTTGGATGTTGTCATCAATTGGAAAAACCTCTTTCATTAATAATCTCATTAATGTAAAATTACCATAAAATCTGTTATGATGGGAAAGAGATTGGGGGAATTAAAAATGATGATGACCTCTGACTGGGTATTCATTTTAGATGAGGCGGAAGCGCTTTGTGAGATGATTCTTTCCTCAGAACCTGCGATGGCGCTCCGACAAGCGTATGATGCCGTTTATAGTGATACACAAATTGTAGAAGCTATTTACGCGTTTAATCGCATGAAAGAACAGTACGAAGATGTACAACGTTTCGGAAAATATCATCCGGACTACCATACAATTATGAAGTCGATTCGCCAACAGAAGAGGGCGCTTGACTTAAATGAAAAGGTTTCTGCCTTAAAAATTGCTGAAAACGATTTTCAGGACTTGCTTGATGAGATTAGCCTACTTGTAGGGAAAACAGTCTCTGAAGCGGTAAAAGTTCCTGTAAGCAATCCATTCTTTGCATCTGGTTCATCTTGCGGAGGAGGATGTGGCTCGGGCGGTTCATGCTCATGCTCAGCGTAAATGAAGATGTGTTAAAACACATCTCTACTAGACTGTACACAACTCGAAGTAAAACTGAGTTTGTTTACAGTCTTTTTCTATACAATTATGGCAGGAGGCAATATACATGAAAAACATAGGATTGCAGTCGTACCAGAAGATGGTATATGAAAAGAGGTAGTACCAGCAGTTATAGATGCACATGCACTTAATAAGGGGGATCTATTAGATGGTCGCTTTCAATACGAGTGGACATCTTTCCAGGGGCATTATCACTTAGAGAGGGCTAATATGAAACCTGAAAATGGGATAGAGATTTAGAGTCATATGACCAAATTTTCTTATGGGCAGTGGGCATGCCGCAATTAGTGCCAGACCATATATTCTTAAGAAGGCTACTGAACGGATGCGGTATTACAACATGAAGAATCAGTCTATCAATGAAAGACATTACTTAATATAACAAAAGCCATCGTGTATCTCGATGGCTTTTATCAATAGTAAGAAGGAAGGCGTTTATTTAAAACATTAGCTTTCCATAGGATAATCCTTGTTAAGACTCTTGAGTTTGAAATAATTCTACGGCTATATCAGGACGATCCGTAATAATCCCTTTAGCGCCGTTAGTAATTAATTTTTTCATCGTCTCTATGTCATTGATTGTCCAATAGTGAACTGGAATGTTGAGATTATTTAAAAACTGAATAAATTTTGGAGAATCTAAAGCGATAACCCCTGATTTAGGAGGAATTTGGAACACATCTACTTTTGGATGATATAAATGTCCGAATTGACTGGAGAAGGAAGCAAATGCTTTTCTTACATCTGATTCACCTGCACCAAGCGCCACCTGATTTTGAGCATATAAGTTAAAACGATCTATTTGCTCACCATAAAAACTTGTTACAACAACACGATCCTCTGCGCCAAGTTCTTCAATTAAACGCCAGAGCTTAGAAGGCATTAGACTTCCTTCATAAGTTTCAGGGGCATCTTTAATATCGATATTGATTAACATATGTGGGTAAGTCTCAAGTAGCTCACGTAATGTTACTACTTGTAATTTATCCTCACGATAAGGGAAGGCTCCATCCAAATCTTCAAATTGATAGCCGTGGTTTAAGGCATTGATTTCTGCCAATGTCATATCAGCTATAAGGCCGTAGCCATCTGTTGTTCGTTCAACTGTTTCATCGTGGAAAACAATAATTTCTTCGTCTTTTGTTAATCGTACGTCTATTTCAAATCCATCAACGCCTAGCTGAGCTGCTTTGTCAAAGGCGATCATAGTATGTTCGGGTGCTAAATGAGCTCCGCCTCGGTGTGCAAGAATGATTGTGCGATCAAACTGTAATGCTTGTTTACCTTCACGTTGCTGTGGTTTAGAAATAGCTTTACTACCCGCCCAAGCTGCCGCACTTGCAGCTGCGATTGCAATTGCTATTTTAGTTTTCTTCCCCATATTCGTCCTCCTTAACAATTTTTTTCTAAAGTAATGGTGAATTCATTGTTTCAATGACTAGCTCCCAACGTTCGTCCAAGAGCTTTATAAAAAACTAGTAAGTAGTTAAGGGAATGATGATTTTTTCATGTCGACTTCTACCTTCATCCGTGATGAAAGAATGAGGCATAAACATCTCATCCTTCAGTAAAATATACATTCCATGGAAAAAATAATCATGTAAGCTATTTAAAACAACTGATTCGAATTTCTACGATGCTAACGTAGTATGCTTTTCCATTATAACGGAAAATCGAGCGTTCTGTCAGCTAAACTCTGTTGCTATCATTTTCTGGTCTATGGTATGCTTTTAGGTAAGAAATGAGGGAATCCATTATGAACGAACGACAAGGGCTAATCGTTTACGTCCATCAATTAAAACATGCGAAGTCTCTTCGGAAATATGGTCATGTTCTTTATATTTCTAGAAGACAAAAATATGTAGTGCTGTATTGTGATCGTGAGGACATTGAAATGTTGACAACAAAACTACAACGCCTTCCTTTTGTGAAAGACGTTGTGGAATCTTACCGTCCATTTGTGAAAACTGAATACGAAAATGCAAAGCCAGATAAAGCCAAGGAATATGACTATAAAGTAGGTCTATAATATTAGGGCAATGCTGGTATATAGTTATTTAGTCTTAATATGCCGATTAAGTATTGATAAAATAGTTTTGATTCCGAAAATATAGATGAGTGCTTTATTTCTACAACAACTGCTTTTCGGTCTAGTTGTTCTATTTGTGCTTCAAACATTTTTTGTCGCTTAGTTGGTTGTTCATCATGATAAGGGATGCCTTCGCGACAAATATATATTGGCATGAATTTACTTTCACCCACTGGTTTGAAGGCAACGGCTAAGGAGATTACCTTTTTATCTTCTTTTGTAGATGTTAGTATAAAGGCCTGATGAAAGCGTTCCTGATTGGTTTTAATAATTTCAAGTAGCTCGTATACATCACCATAGCCTTCTCCTAATTCTATAAATTGTTGTGGCATAATAATTGCACATCCTTTCCAATACTCATAGTATCATGCTGCGGGAGGTCAAGCACATGAAATTTGCATTAAGCTTTTTTTCTATTTTAGTACTTATTATTTCAGGAACGTTATTTTTCCAGTATCATGCATACTCATCTGATTTAGAAACCGGCATAGGGGATTTTCATTACTCGCAGGAAATTGAGATTGTTTATCGTGAAAATAGCTTAGATATTCGCCAACATTTTAAAAATTTGCCAAATCAAAAGGTGAAAATAAAATGGCCTGAAAAGGCAACAAATCCTAGTTGCTTTATCGAGAATGAAAAAAGCTGTGATCGATTATCAGATGAGGTCTCTTATTTTGCAAAAGGGGAGACAAAATCACAATCTGTGTCATACATAATTCCGATTGAGGGTGGCTTGAAAAATAAGATGCTCCTTCAAGACGTTTTTGCTACACTAATTAATGGTGAAGCGTCCTATTCAATTGTTCATATTTCTACAGATAGTAAAATTAATGGACAATGGATTACAGGTTTGCCATTAGTAGGTCAACAACAGCTATCACTTGTTAACTATACGATGTTTAGAGGCAACGGAACTGTTCATGATCTTTATTGGCAAGCAGGAAAACTCAAAGTACAAGAACAAACGCCTGTATTATCAATCTATGCACAACAGGCTGTTCCGAATGATTTCCTAAAATCTTTAGAGAGTTTACAGTTTTTAAATGATGAACATATCGCGATTATTCAAGAGAAAAGTCCTGTCCCGGTTCATGATGAAAGGTTGTTATTTTTACCAACACTTACAGCTCAAGCTGTTGAACAGGAAGTCATTTTGTCCCAAATAAAATCGCAATATACATTTGTGGACTCCCCAGAATGGTTGCTAGAAGTTGTGGCATCCTATTTAGTGAATGATTCAATTGGTGGAGACAAAGCAAAGAAAATTGTGAAGACATTGAATGATTATATGACAGATAGTCAACAGCAGAGTTGGCAAGATAAGTTGAAAAAACTTGGAGATGACCCTATTTCTCCAAACACTATGGATGAGTATTTATCGCAAGTGTTAGATGCTAAGACATCATACTTTACGTTAAATGCAGCACAGAAAAACGGAACATATCCGTTATTATTTGAGGATTCTCGAGATGTATATGTGAATGATGTGTTGAAGGAAGACGTTCATGTTATTCTATATGAAGGACAAGCGTTATATACGGCAGATACGTTATTACCTTATCTTGGTTATACAGTCGGAGAAGGAAAGAACGGCTATTATGTAAATAGCGAGCATCGCACATTCCGATTCCCTAAAGAACCTGGATTTTATGTATTCAATCAGCGAAGATATTCAACAATTTCAGAGCCAATTATTAAAATTGCTAATCAGTATTATGTGGAAGAAGCTTGGTTACAACGTTTATTCTTAGTTGAATTACAAAAGAAAGAGGAACGTATTCAAGTATTAACACAAGAGCAACAATAAATTTTGCAGCGGAGGGCTTTCCTTTCGCTGCAAAAATACTTTATATGGATGAAAGTACGGTGATAGCTTATATGAGAGTTGTAGCAGGAGAGCGTAAAGGAATGCCGCTAAAGGCGATAGCTGGGAATACGACGAGGCCTACAACTGATAAAGTGAAGGAATCGATTTTTAATATTATTGGTCCTTTTTTTGATGGAGGTACTGCACTTGATTTGTTTGCAGGAAGCGGCGGTTTAGGCATTGAATCGCTAAGTCGTGGTGTAGAGCGTGCTATTTTTATTGAAAAAGATGCAAAAGCCTTTCAGGTGCTGCAAGAAAATATAAAAAAATGCCGTTACGAAGAGCATACTGAGCTGTTTCGCATTGATGCAAAGCGTGCTGTGAAAGCGCTATTAAAGCGTGATATTACGTTTTCATTAGTTTTTTTAGATCCACCTTATCATCAAAAGGAATACTATGACTTAGTACAATTACTCGTTGATAATGAAAAAATTCAACAAAATGGTATTATTTTATGTGAACATGCAAAAGAAGTAACATTGCCTCAAAGTTTTGGTGAGTTTGTTTTAAAAAGACAAGAAGCATATGGCGGAACAATTATTTCTGTTTATCGCTGTACAGAGGAAGAGGGAGAATAAGTTGTCAGAGAAAATTGCTGTAGTTCCTGGAAGTTTTGACCCTGTGACATTTGGCCATTTAGATATTATTAAACGTGCAGCCGATGTGTTCGATATCGTCTATGTCGCCGTATTAAACAATTCAGCAAAAAATCCGTTGTTTTCTGTAGAGGAGCGTATGGCTTTAATGGCTGAAGTAACAAAAGCGTTACCTAATGTTCGGATAGAAAGTTCTTCAGGTCTTCTCATAGACTATGCTAAAGAAAAAAAAGCCAAGGCCATTGTACGTGGCTTACGAGCAGTTTCAGATTTTGAATATGAAATGCAAATTACTTCTATGAACCGTTTTCTTGATGAAACCATTGAAACATTTTTCATTATGACGAAGAATCAATACTCATTCCTAAGTTCCAGTATTGTAAAAGAGGTTGCGAAATATGGAAGTGATGTAAATGAGCTAGTTCCAGATTGTGTTGTACAAGCTTTAAAAGAAAAATATGGTTTTTCCCAATAGTGGTTGAAGAGGATGTCGGTAATATACGCTGAACATCCTCTTTTTTATCTGTGAAAACTAATTATTTCAGAAAAAATAGAGCATAAATAGTTGGTACAATGATTATGCTAAGGAGGCGGAATTTTAGATAAGGTCTCACAGAAAGTTTGGCGGATTTAGCAATCACAAAAATTTGTAAATGAATACTTATACTTTGCATCGTTAACAAAATGACGACTAGTAAAGTAGTATACGGAAAATCTGGGAAGGCAGTGACAGTCATTTTAAGACCATTTGTCACTTCTAGAATAGCTGCTAAGGAAAGTTCAATTGTATAAGGCAGCTTTGGTATTAATTGATCTAATCCCTGTTGCACAATAGTCTGGATGGTTGTGAAAAAGATAATAGTTGTGCCCACTAGCAAAATTGTTGGGGCAGTTTCTTTAATACTTTCTGAAAAGGGAGCCGTATAAAGTGTAGTGTTGTGAACAGATATGGTAGGTGAATCCGTTTTGCGGTATAAAAAGTAACCAGTTACTAAGCAACAAATATTAAACGTATGTAGTAAACATAAAAATAACCATCCAAACGTATTACTGTGTAGTAAATCAAGACTTACAAAACCTAACACGAATAATGGACTTGGTGCATGACAAACAGCTAGTAGAAAATTTGCTTCTTTAGGATGTAACTGACCGCTGTTTTTTAAATAAACAATAGTGGTTGCTCCAGTTGGATAGCCCCCAAGTGCGCTAATAATATAGGCTTGTACGTATAAGGAAGCTCTCTTTGTTTTCGTACGCATAGGCGCTGTTAAACGCAAAAGCCATTGTGTTAATACCAAATAGGGTAGTAAATACGGAAATAACGCCTCCATGAAAAGAGATAAGCCTAAATCAGTACCACTATGAGCGGTTTGTGGGAATAACAAGAGTAAGAGAATTAGAATTACGCAGAGCGCTATTTGAATTGTAGCAAACATGTTATCATCTCGTTTCAACTTTTTGTCATTCACATAGGCAAATGCTAAAATTAATATATGTGAGAAAGGCAAAAACATGAACGTATGGTTTTGCAAGCGTCCTAGGAGGTGTATTCAAGTGAAGAAAAAAATTGGCATTTATGCGGTGGTAATAGTCGTGATTTGTTCTATGATGTTATACCGACTAGACGCGTATATTATGAAACCTGGTAGTGCCTATGATGTCAGTAAATTTGTTACAGTCGATAGCAAGGAGCCAGATAGTTTAGGGTCTATGAGTCTCATGACGGTTGCCATGCAGCAAGCCACACCGTTTTCATATTTATGGGCTAAAACTCAAAAATATCAAAAACTCATGGATATTGAACAAGTCCGAAATCCATTAGAGGATGATGAGGAATATAATGTTCGACAGTTGAAATTAATGTCAGATTCACAATTTAATGCAAAATATGTAGCTTTCCAAAGAGCTGGATTAGAGACAAAAATTCATTTTAACGGTGTTTTTATCTTAAATGTATTAGATGGTGGTGCTTCAGACGGCATCTTAAAAGCTGGTGATGAAATAATTGAAGTGGATGGTCACAAAATAACTAATCAGCAAATGCTTGTAGAGCTTTTACAGCCTAAACAGCTTGGGGATCAAGTAACGATTCAATTTATACGACAAGAAGAACAGCAAAAGGCAACGGTTACATTGAAGGAAATTCCAAATGCGCAAGAACATAGAGCGGGTTTAGGGATTTCTTATACAGAAAGCAAATCAATTGAAACCAATCCACAAGTAACAATGAAAACAGAGGATATTGGTGGTCCATCTGCAGGATTGATGTTTACACTTGAAATATTAGACCAACTTCTGGATGAGGATTTAACGAAAGGTTATGCCATTGCAGGTACAGGAGAAATGCTAGTGGATGGATCTGTTGGTCGAATTGGGGGGATTGACTATAAGGTCATAGCGGCTGATCGTGATGGTATGGAAATCTTTTTTGCCCCCGATGATGAAATTTCTACAGAAATGAAGGCAAAATATCCAGATTTAGAGTCGAATTATACAACTGCTGTAAAAACAGCGAAGGAGATTGGGACAAAGATGAAAATTGTACCTGTGAAAAATGTAGATGATGCCATAAAATATTTAAAGCAGCTGCAACAAAAATAAAGACGATAAAGGGATGCTAGACTATCTAGCATCTCTTTTTATGACTTTAATTACGAATTGGGGGTGTTTGATAATCTTTAGGGAGACTCTGCGCTGTAACGCCTTGTTCTATACTTAAATTGTATAGCTCTGCAGCATGAATATCGATGGCCAACATAGCATCATTTGCAGCTGCAACACGACTTATTAAAGGTAATTCAATATCTTTTTTGCGCTTTCCTAAATAAGCTTGACCCTTTGCGCTCATGCCAAGTAAACGGATAAATGATGGGGCTTCAAAGCTCTGTAGCTGCTCCTTTGTAAACCCTGTATAAATATGAGTGATCATACGTTGTATTCGTGTCCATGTATAACGTTTAGATTTTATTTTTTCCATAAAGCTATTAAAGGATGAGCTATTTTTTGCAGCTTTCATAATAGCGTTCTCAATTCCTTCAGTTACTTCTGCATAACGAGTGAGCTCTGAAGGCGTGTGTCTCATGATAGTGAACTGTAATAGTGGCCAAAATGATTCCCAACTGGCAAATTTTTTATAGTGTCTATGCCAGTCTGTCAAATAATCAAAAGATGTCTCAGGGACAACCTTTTGCACACTTTGTAAAGAACTTGTAGATGCTAGGGCTTTACGTATTCCAGTGGCGCTTGCAATGGATGAGTCCTGTTTAAGTGCATCATGATAACCTGCTGCGATACGGGGAATGGTTAGCGGCTTGATGTTACTGTCCAGCGTTCTCGCCGCCTCTAGATAATGAAAGCCAAGAATATTATTGGGTTGTGCAAGATCAATGTATGGGGCTGGGAACTTCTGAGTAAGCTGTTCATAGGCGTAATATAGGCTTTTAGGGTAGCTAGCCCCCGTTTTAAGGCTGTCTTTTATGAGTGCGTCATATTCTGTACGGTTATTGTCAATCAAATCATAAGTGTTCAAGAATGGTTGGATAGAGCCATCCTCACTACCAAAAGCAAATGAGTCACAGCCAACGGCAGTTAATATTGAAATCGCCCCCTTTGCGAAATCAGTAGCAGGAGCTGTACTATAGACATAAGGTAGCTCAATGACAATATCTACACCACCTGCGAGTGCCATTTTTGTACGTGTCCATTTATCAACCATAGCTGGTTCACCACGTTGTAAAAATGTTCCACTCATAACAGCGATGACAATATCTGCTTTCGCTACTTTTTTTGCCTGTGTCAAATGATAGGCATGTCCGTTGTGAAAAGGATTATATTCAACAACAATTCCAACTGCTTTCATGCTTTCCCTCCTGGTCATTTATGTTTTTATGGTAAGCTGTTAGGAGCAAATATACTTCTTATAGTATATAATTATAAGTAGGTTTTAAAGTAGTGACAAGAAATTATCTTGACATCTATTTTTACACATTATATAATCAACATTGTTGTCTCGAGGTGATTAAACGAATGAAATGGTCAATTCATCAATTATCTAAATACCGCCAAAACGGGATGCCAATCGATGCCTTTGTCCAATTGGACGAAGTGATGGAGCGAAACCAGGATATTCGAGCAATTTCGCCCGTTCATGTAAAAGGGCTATGTACTTTTGGTGCATCGCAAATGACATGTCAGTTAACTGTGAAAGCGACGTTAACACTACCATGTGCTCGCACGTGGGAGGATGTTGAGTTTCCTATCAATGTTGAGACAGTTGAAATTTTTAGCTGGATTGACGAAGATCAACGAGGAGACGATGACGGAGACATTCACTATATTGACGGTGAAGTCATCGACATGAAACCAGTTCTTGAGGAACTAGTGTTACTCGAGGTGCCTATGCAAGTGTTCAAGGAAAATACTGAAGGACAAGTGCAAGGCGGTAAAAGCTGGTCTTATGCAACAGACGAAGACGTAGAGCTACACAAAAAAGCTGACGAACAAAAAGTGGATCCAAGACTAGCTGCTTTAGCTAAGTATTTTGATCAAACAGACGAATAGACGATCTGTAAGGAGGTGCCATCAATGGCTGTACCATTTAGAAGAACTTCTAAAACTGCAAAAAGAAAGCGTCGTACGCATTTCAAATTATCTGTACCTGGTATGGTAACTTGCCCTAACTGTGGTGAGGCTAAATTATCACACCGTGTTTGCAAAGCTTGCGGACAATACAAAGGTAAAGAAGTAGTAAGCAAATAATACAGTGTTTGCTCACTTAAAAGGCTAGTAGAGAGACCATGGCTCTTTACTAGCCTTTTTTTGATGGATTAAAAACGGAATATTGCGTCGTTTGTGAAGTTTAATATAATAGTGAAATAATTGTATGATACAATTATTTCATGGAGACAAAGGGGGTAGTGATGTGAGTTATACGATTGACAATCGTGATGGTGTTATGACTTTTACGATTAATCGAGAAGAGAAGCGTAATGCTGTCAATGATGAGGTTATGAATGGTCTTCAGGAAGTCATTATGTATATTCGTAAACATGAGGATGTACGTTTTTTAGTAGTGACGGGTGCTGGAGAAAAATCATTTTGCTCTGGGGGAGATCTATCTGAGTTTCATTCTCTGGAGACGGAGGATGAGGCATTTGGTATGTTAAGTAAAATGGGGAACATATTATATGACCTTGCGACGCTCCCGGTTCCGACGATAGCGCTTATAAATGGTACTGCAGTTGGTGGCGGTTGTGAGATTGCCACGGCTTGTGATTTCCGTTTAGTGGCAGAACATGCCAAGTGCGGTTTTATTCAAGGGACCTTAGCCATTACGAGTGGCTGGGGTGGTGGTACATATCTTTTTGAAAGAGGGTTACGTCATGATCGTGCGTTAAAAATGCTTGTAGATGCAAAGCCATATCCTGCACATTTGCTCTATGAAATAGGGTGGGCAATGCGAGTTTTTGAAGGCTCAAAAGAAGAGGCGTTAAATGATTTTATTGAACATATGCGAAAAATACATCCGTCTGTTCATAAAGCTTATAAGGAAATCGAACTTCGTAAATGGCGCGAACGAAATATGTATGAGCGGGTGATGGAGGAAGTTCGTACTTGTGCAAAATTGTGGGAAAGCGAAGCGCATCATCTGGCTGTTAATAATTTCTTAACTAAGAAGAATAAAAAGTGATGTATAAAGGCAGTGATGAAAGTAAAACATCATCACTGTCTTTTTTCATGCAATGATTCTATTTTGCTCGCTACTGCATATAGTAGTAAAAAATGCGAGGGTGATAGATTATGGAATTGAAAAAAAGAAAAGATCAATGGACAAAGGAAGACGATGAAAGACTAGCAGAAATTGTCTTGCATAATGTGCAAAATGGCAAAACGCAGTTGGAGGCTTTTGAAATGGCGGCTGTGGAATTGGGCCGTACAAAGCAGGCATGTGGCTTCCGTTGGAATAAAACATTACGTGGTCAATATAGTCAGTCATTATTAGCTGTAAGAAATCAACCACAACAATCTATGCGAAGTCACTTGAAATTGGCATTGACAAGTTTTGACGAATTAACAGATGCCTATCAAACCCTTGAAATGAAACATCGCGAGTTGCAAAATGAACATGAGAAATTAGTGAAGTGGCTGCAACAAGGTTATTCATTAATGAAAGATTAAATTAACAGTAGCTTCGGAAGATTATACAATATTTATCTTTCCTAGAGATAAAACCCTTTCAGTATATCGTCAATAATCAGCCAATCTTGTATAATAGAAGAACCTGCTTAGGGGTGCCTTAGAATTTATTCTGAGGCACCTTATTCTTATAGCTTTATAAAGTAGTGAGGAAAGGATGTAAAATGAAATGATGAAGGTAGCAGTTATTGGTGCTGGTGCGGTTGGTCAATTAACAGCAAGCTTTTTAGCAGAGTCGGGAATGTCAGTGTCATTGGTTGCCAGAAAACAGGAGCAGGTAGAAGAGCTAACTATCAATCAATTAACGCGATTGAATGTTGATGGAACTAAAACTGTACAAAAAATTGTTTCTACAACAAATTTAACTTCTTTACCACCTCAAGATTTAATGGTCATTGCTGTTAAATATGTTCATTTACAGAATCTCTACGACCAATTAGCGTCACTATCAAATGAAATACCTTTGCTCTTTTTGCAAAATGGCTTAGCTCATTTTGAGGAGGCACTAAATTTACCTCAAAAAAATATCGCGTTTTGCTCTGTATCTTTTGGCGCACAATTGCTGAATCAAACAACGGTTCAACATAGAGGAATTGGTCCATGTAAAATAGCTATTGAACGAGGGGAACAACATGTTTTTTTTAAGTTGTTACAGTTACAAAACCCATTGTTTCCTGTTGAACTGGTCGATAATGCGGAGAAGATGCTATTTGAAAAAGCTATATTCAATAGCTTAATCAATCCATTAACTTGTGTATTACAAATAAAGAACGGGGAACTAGTGACGAATACACACGCGTATGTACTTATGAAAAATTTATATGAGGAGTTAACAATGGCGTTCGAAGGCATTGAGCGCACTATATCTTTTGGAGACGTGGTAGACTTATGTAGGCAAACAGCCGAAAATACCTCTTCTATGCTTGCAGATCGTATGCAGGGAAGAAGAAGTGAGATTGAAACAATTGTTGGTGCCATACTGAATAAAGCCTTAACAAATGGTCATCATTTGCCTACTTTGCGTACCTTATATCTCCAAGTACTTGCGATAGAGGAGAGCGGTGAACAAAGTTGAAAGACATTTTACATATAATTGTTAGTATCGTTATTTTTTGTCCAATTGTTCTTTTTATTATAGTCTATCTAATTAGTAGGAAAGTTAAAATACGGGGCACGCATGCATTTGGTGCAGCCTCTGATGTGACAACCTTCTGTTTGTTCTTTTCGGTACCCTTAGGCATTGGGGTACTATGGCAAATAAATGTAGGGGGACTTTTAGTCATACTTGCAATAATGATGGCTATGATTTTTACATATATTGATTGGCGGACAAAAAAAGAAATAGAAGTGAAGCCTTTATTAAAGAAAATTTGGCGTTTTTTATTTTTATTATTGAGCACCGCGTATGCTGTTATTTGTATAATTGGTGTCATTCAGTCCCTTGTAGACTATTTTCGGGTTGTCTAAGCATTTTCTTTTCAAGTTGGAGCTATAAGGGTTAAAATAATAGCATTATAAAGTAGATATAAAAAATCATTCTTTATGGATGGGAAACTGATTAAAGGCCATAAAGCCCAGAGCTAGAAGAATAGTTCAGTAATATTGCACAGTGCTATATTTATGGTGGGAGAAATGCAATATGGGCTAAAACATTTACTGCATCATGTGCATAATATGTGAGGAATCAATTTCTCGTTATAAGTAAATTAATGATTGAGTGAGTAGAGGAGCTTATGTTAAATGAAACTGGAGTCTATCCAAGTACCTATAAAAAATAATGTGCTAGCCGATTACTGGTCGCCAAATACTGCCATTCATCAGTTTTTTGAATACGAATTTAATGATCAGGCTTTTGAGAAAAGAGCGAAGCATTTAGCACAACATGCCAGAGATCAAAAAGAGCTGACAGCCATCATCCGTCAATTTATGGAGCCGCTAGGGCTATCACAAAAAGCGAATGAGCATTTACAACAATTAGAACAGGGAGCTATGGTCATAATTGGTGGCCAACAAGCAGGTATCTTAACTGGCCCTCTTTACTCCGTTCATAAAGCGATTTCAGTGATTGTGTTAGCAAAAGAGCAAAGTGTGAAGCTTCAAAGATCTGTGGTACCTGTTTTTTGGATAGCTGGAGAAGATCATGATTTGGAAGAAATTAATCATACCTATACGGTGCATGGTGAGCTATTAAAAAAACGTGCATACAGTGAGCGCTCTAGACGTAAAACAATGGCTTCTGCAACAATGCTCAATAAAGAGTCAATGACACAATTCATCCATACCGTTGTTAGGGATATTGGGGAAACAGAGTATACAGAGGCGCTTATTAAACAATTAGTAGATGTGCTAAACGAAAGTGAGACATTTACTGATTTCTTTGCGCGGTTAATGAACCAATTATTTAAAGATGAAGGGTTACTGTTAATTGATGCAGCGGATTATAATTTCCGTCAATATGAAAGTACCAATTTTACGCATATCATTCAGCATAGTGAAGAAATTGCTAGAGTCGTAACAGAAAAGGAAGAGCAACTAGAGCGAACGGGCTACGGAAAACCTATTTTGGCCACACGAGAAGCAGCTAATTTATTCTATGTAGAGGATGGAGAACGTCATCTTTTAGAAAGAAAAAATGATCTATTTATTAATTTAGCAGCAAACCTTAAATTTACTCGAGAAGAGCTATTAGAGATTGCTGAAAAATATCCAGAGCGTTTGAGTAATAATGTAGTGTCTCGCCCATTAATGCAGGAAATGACGTTCCCTGTACTAGCATTCGTCGGTGGTCCAGGTGAATTAGCTTATTGGGCAACATTAAAGAGTGCATTTTCTGTGCTAGACCTACAAATGCCTATTTTTGCTCCACGCCTTCATATGACGATTGTGACGCGTCATGTAGAACAATTATTACGTGAACATCAATTGTCTGTTACAGATGTTTGGAATGGCAAAGCCTTAGAAATGAAAGAGCGTTTTATTCATGATGTGCAAGATATTGAAGCTAAACGCCAAATTCAGGCTATGGAGCAGTTATTAGCAGAAAAGTACAGTGAGCTTGCATCGTATTTAGAGGAACAACATTTAACTTTAGATAAAATCCTTGTGAAGAATCAAGAAAATCATGCAAAACAATTTGATTACCTTCAGCAAAAAATTGAACAAACTGTACTCGATAAGCATGAGACTACTATACGCAAATTTACGACGCTACAAAATGAGTTGTATCCAAATGAGGGCTTCCAGGAAAGAACGTATAATCCGTATCAATATTTTAATGAGTTTGGACCTATGTTGATTGCTGAAATGTTAAAGCAAAACTATAGTATTGGCAAACACCACTATTTACTTTATTTATAAAACCTAAGTATCAAGTTCTTTATACCTAGGTAGTTTTTTGATACAATAGGGATTTGATGAATAATGTCTATAAAAATCGTATATAGAGAGCTATCCTACTAAGGATAGCTCTTTCTTTATGTCATTTAGCATATATCAAAAATTCCTATCAAGGTCTAATTGCATATTAAGAGATAAAATGTCAAGTTTTTTTTAAAAAAAGTGGAGGAAAGTGGGGGGATGTGGTACATTATTTAATAAAGTGGGGTGAGTAGTATGTTCATGGGAGAATATCAACACTCCGTTGATGCAAAAGGGCGATTAATCGTGCCGGCAAAATTTCGTGAAGCTTTAGGCGAAGCGTTTGTTGTCACAAGAGGTCTCGATAACTGTCTATTTGGCTATCCTATGAATGAATGGCGAAAACTCGAAGAAAAGTTAAAAGATTTACCGATGACCAAAAAGGATACACGTGCATTTGCAAGGTTTTTCTTTTCTGGAGCAACAGAGGTAGAAATAGACAAGCAGGGGCGAATCAATATTCCAGCTACTCTTATGCAACATGCACATCTGGTTAAGGAATGTGTAGTGTTGGGGGTTTCAAATCGAATTGAGATTTGGGCTAAGGATGCATGGGAAGCTTACTTCAGCGAGTCTGAACAATCTTTTAATGAAATTGCAGAAAATATGATTGGCTTTGATTTTTAACTTTTGATAGGCATGTCAATGCAAAGTTGACATGAGGTTAAGGCCTGAAAGGAGCGAGTGGTATGTTCGATCATACAACCGTGTTATTAAAAGAAACTGTTGATGGGTTGAACATCGATCCTGATGGTGTATATGTGGACTGTACGTTAGGTGGTGCAGGCCATAGTGAATATTTAGTACAGCAATTATCAGATAAAGGCCGATTAATTTGTTTTGATCAAGATATGACGGCTATTGAAAATGCGAAAATTCGATTAGCGCCCTATATTGAGCGTGTCACGTTTATCCACTCGAATTTCCGGTATTTAAAAGAAGAATTATTGGCTCATGGTTTTGAACAAGTAGATGGCATTTTATATGACTTAGGCGTATCTTCACCTCAGCTAGATACACCAGAGCGAGGCTTTAGCTATCACCATGATGCACCACTAGATATGCGCATGGATCAAACGGCAACACTTACAGCTTTTGAAGTTGTCAATCAATGGGCTTATGAGGATTTAGTACGTATTTTTTTCCGTTATGGGGAAGAAAAGTTTTCAAAGCAAGTTGCTCGTAAAATTGAAGAGGCGCGCAAATCAGCACCGATTGAAACAACTGGACAACTTGTAGAACTTATTAAAGAGGGTATTCCAGCAGCGGCACGCCGAAAAGGTGGGCATCCAGCAAAGCGCATTTTCCAAGCAATAAGAATTGCTGTCAATGACGAGTTAGGCGCGGCAGAGGATTCATTAGTCGATGCGATTGATATGATTAACGTAGGTGGACGCATTAGTGTCATTACGTTCCATTCATTGGAGGACCGCCTATGCAAGACAATCTTTAAGGAAGCGTCATCATTACCGGAATTACCACCAAATTTACCTGTAATTCCCGATGACATGAAGCCAACTTTAAAGCTTATTACACGAAAGCCAATTGTTCCTTCAGATGAAGAATTAGAAGTGAATAATCGGGCGCGTTCAGCAAAGCTTAGAGTGGTGGAGAAAATTAACGACAAAGGGCGTGAGTAAATGGCAGCCGTACGTGTAAGGCAACAGCACCAACATCAACAAGTGCAACAACCGATAACACCACCTAGTCCACAACCCACTATCATACGTCGTAAAAAAACGAACCAGAAGTTTGAGAAGACAATGCTAATTGTTTTAGTTAGCATTATTGCTGTATTAGGTATCCTGGTATTAAATAAACAAGCAGCTATTCAAACTACAAACATGGACATTCAAAACATCGAATCAGAAGCAGATGAGATTGCAAAACAGAATGTTGACTTAACGGTTCGTGTAAGTGAACTTTCTACATACGAAAACATATGGAAAAAAGCGAAAGAACTCGGTTTAACTCAAAATGAGAAAAATGTAAAGGTAGTGCCGGGAGAATGAAAAAAAAGAGATTTCGATTCCAATGGGGAGCCTTTCTATTATTGATTTTTTATGGAGGGCTCTTTTTTCTATTATTCACAAGAATGGTGAACATTCAGGCGACAGGGCAAGTAGAAGGACAGGAGCTTGCAGCAAGAGCAGCTGCTAAGTATGGTAAGGAAAGTGTTATCACAGCAAACCGAGGAAAGATTTATGACCAAAACGGTCAAGTGATTGCAGAGGATACGTTAAGCTATCGCCTAGTAGCTGTCGTAAGTGAAGCAGCTACAACGGATTCAAAGAAACCGAGGCATGTTGTAGATGCTGAAAAAACGGCTCAAGTTTTAGCGAAGTATATTCCAGCCATGCAAGGAAAAGAAGACGAAATTCTTAAAAAGCTAAATAATCGCTATAGAAGCGATGGGAAACCATTATATCAAGTAGAGTTTGGTAGTTCAGGACGCGGTATTAGTCACGAGGTTATGAGTAAAATAAAGGAAGAAAAATTACCAGGGATTCTATTTGTTAGCGACTTAAAACGATATTATCCAAATGGTGTCTTTGCCTCCCATTTAATTGGCTATGCACTGAAGAAGGATAACGAGGACGGGACTGTTACAACAAAAGGCGAAATGGGCCTAGAATATACGTATGATAAAGAACTGACAGGCGTCGACGGGAAAATCAAATATGAAACAGATGCTTTCAGCTATTTATTACCCAACAGCGAGAAGATGGTGACGCCTGCTAAAAATGGGGATGACATTTATTTAACCCTCGATAAAACCATCCAAAGCTTTTTAGAGGAAGCAATGTCAAAGGTTGAAAAGGAATACAATCCTGAATCTATGACTGCGGTTGTAGCAGACCCCAAAACAGGGAAAATATTAGCGATGTCCCAACGACCTACGTTCAATCCTGAAACACGCGAAAGCCAAAATATGAAATGGCTGAACGAGGTAATTGAGGAGACAATTGAGCCTGGTTCAACGATGAAAACATTCACGCTCGCTTCAGCGATTGATACAAATACGTGGGCTCCGAATGCAAATTTTCAATCTGGCTCTTATACAGTACATGACCGAACAATTCGAGACCATAATCAGGTTGGATGGGGACAAATTAGCTATTTAGAGGGTTTCCAACGCTCTTCGAATACGGCCATGGCCCACTTATTAAAATTGATTGGCGATGATGTCTTTGTGGAATATTTAGACCGCTTTGGTTTTGGCCACAAAACCGGAATTGATTTACCGAATGAAGCGGCAGGAACAATATTATCTCAATACCCAATCCAACGAGTAACAACAACATATGGGCAAGGGTCAACCGTAACACCTATCCAAATGATTCAAGCCATGACTGCTATTGCGAATGATGGCAAGATGATGCAGCCCTATGTAATTGACCGCATTGTTGATTCATCAACAGGGAAGGTTATTCAAAACCATGAACCTGTTGAAAAAGGACAGCCAATCAAAGCAGATACAGCGAAACAAGTACGAGAAATTCTTGCTTCTACTTTAACTTCAAAATATGGTACGGCAAAGGATTTTATATTGGAAGATTACGAGGTTGCGGGGAAGACAGGGACAGCGCAAATTCCGAGAGCAGATGGTACGTATGCTTGGGGCGCTAACCAATTCCTATATTCATTTTTAGGAATGGCTCCCGTTGATGATCCTCAGCTCATTATGTATGTCTCAGTGAAAAAACCTAAGTTAAATAATGAGCTTGGATCAGTGCCAGTATCTAAAGTGTTTAATCCTGTGATGTTAAATAGCTTAAAGCACCTTAATATTAATCCGGATGATGTACAGCATGTGGATAAGGTAGATATGAAGGATTATACAGGTCAAAGTGCTGAAGCGATTGAAGTAGAGCTAGGAAACAATGGATTGCAGCCTGTTATTGTTGGTAGCGGGGGTAAAATCATAGACCAATATCCTAAAGATACAAAACAACTAGTAAAAGGTAGTTATGTATTTTTAAAGACAGATGGAGATATCATATTGCCAGACTTTACGAATTGGTCATTAAGAAATTTACTTGTATTCAAATCCATGACAGGGGTAGAGATGGAGATTTTCGGTGAGGGCTTTGTAGCGAGTCAAAGTGTATCTCCAGGGACTGTTATAACGGATAGTTCGCCGATTGTTGTTAAGCTCAAAACACCTGCTGAAAGTTTTGTGCAAGATGTAGAAGCTGCCTCTGAGGGTGAAATTGAACAAGTAGAGGATGAATAATACTGAATAGAAGTCCACTTTATTTCATACGTTGTAAAAAACAAGGTGTGATGTCGAATGAAGTGGATTTCTATCCATTCTAAAAAGCGTTTACGTATTTTATATGTGTTGTTTATGTGTGCTGCAGTGGCGATAGTGATTAGGCTATTCTTTTTGCAAGTGTTAGATCAAAAAGAACTGACATCGAAGGCAGAAGAGAACTGGGACCGAGAAATACCGTTTGCTAATGAACGAGGGCATATTACTGATCGAGATGGGGAGAGTATTGTAACTAATAAGCTTGCACCAACTTTATATTTTATGCCCTCTCAAAGTAAAGATATTGAAGGGGCCGCTGAAAAAATTGCGCAAGTTTTGGAAGTGGATAAAGAGAAACTGTTAGAGAAGATGAAGAAAAAAGCCTATTTAGTAAAGCTAGCGCCTGAGGGAAAAAATATCCCCTATGAAAAAGCAGTTGAATTACAAGGCTTACAAATTGAAGGACTATATAGTGGTGTCGACTACTCTAGAGATTATCCATATGGGACACTTTTATCTCGATTTTTAGGATTTACAGGCTATGATGCACAAGGTTTAGCTGGTATTGAATACGAATATGATAAGTTTTTACAGGCTAATTCTTCTGCAATTCGCCTCTTTACAGATGCAAAAGGCAATAATCTACCAAATGTCGCGAGTGCTTGGAAAGCTGGTGAGGATGGAGCAACTATTGAGCTAACGATTGATGTCGATGTCCAGCAGGTCGTTGAGCGTGAATTGTCACAGGCTATGAAGCGCTATGAAGCGGACCAAGCATTGGCCATTGCTATGAATCCAAATAATGGTGAAATTTTAGCATTAGCCTCTTATCCAACTTTTAATCCGGCTGAATATCAATTAGTCGAACCAACGATTTATAATCGAAATTTACCTGTATGGATGACATATGAGCCAGGTTCTACTTTCAAAATTATTACCTTGAGCGCTGCATTGGAAGAAAATTTAGTGGATTTAGAGCATGATACATTTTATGATCCAGGGTATACAATGGTTGCTGGGGCAAGACTACGTTGTTGGAAGCGTGAAGGGCATGGACATGAAACCTTCTTAGAAGTTGTGGAGAATTCCTGTAACCCAGGCTTTGTTGAATTAGGGCAGCGGTTAGGAAACGAGCGACTATTGCAATATATTAAAGATTTTGGCTTTGGTCAAAAGACTGGTTCCAATATTGCTGGTGAAGCCTCAGGAATTTTATTTTCTAAGGAAGCCTTCGGACCCGTTGAACAGGCTACAACCTCATTTGGGCAAGGGGTAGCGGTAACTCCAATTCAGCAAGTTCAAGCGGTAGCAGCAGCTATAAATGGAGGCAAGCTATATACGCCTTATGTTGTAAAAAAAGTATTTAATCCAAATACAGGGGATGTCATACAGGAAACTGAACCTGTTGTCAAAAATCAGGTGATTCGTGAGGAGACTTCTGCAAAGGTTCGGGGCGCATTGGAGTCAGTTGTAGCAAATGGTTCAGGTCGACAAGCCTTTAGAGATGGTTTACGAATTGGCGGTAAAACAGGAACAGCGCAAAAGGTTGAAAACGGCCGTTACAAGAGTGGGGAATATATCGTATCATTTATTGGCTTTGCGCCAGCTGACAATCCGCAAATTGTCGTCTATGTAGCAGTCGACAACCCTAAAAAGACGACGCAGTTTGGCGGTGTTGTAGCAGCACCTATTGTTGGGCAAATAATAGAGGATGTTGCACCGTTTGTAGGTATTGAAAAATCAAAGGAACAGCTTGAAAAGGATTATCGATATGGTGATCCAATTACTGTGAAGGTACCAAATTTTATTGGTCAGACAAAGGATGATATTGCCAAGCAGTTTTATCCATTTCGTATAGAATGGCATGGAGAAGGGACTAAAATTGGTAACCAATTACCTGAAGTGGATAGTGTTATCAAACAAGATGGTACCATTCATTTATATTTGGAGAACTGAAATAACTTTACCTTTAAAAAATGGGAAAGAACCACTATTATTATGAAGGGTAGTAATAAATAAATGAAAGTTTATGCTTTTTTCCTAACGAAGAAAGTGAAACAAGATTTAAAGGAGATTTTTCAATGAAACTCGCAACAACACTTACCATTTTAGCTCTTGCTTTTATAGTAACAGTTATCCTGGCACCAATTAGTATTCCACTTCTTCGACGCCTAAAGTTTGGGCAAAGTATTCGTGAAGAGGGACCGAAATCACATATGAAAAAAGCTGGTACACCAACAATGGGCGGTATAATTTTCTTAATTTCTATCGTCCTAACAACTGTTGGTGTAGGAAGCTTTTTAGATTTATTAACGACACAGACCGTAGTACTTTTATTAGTATTAGCAGGATTTGGCTTAATAGGTTTATTGGATGATGGTTTGAAGGTTGTATTTAAAAGGAATTTAGGGTTAACCTCTCTTCAAAAATTAATTGGTCAAATTGTTATCGCCATCCTTGCATATTTTCTACTGTATGTTGGATCTTTTGATACAACGCTCGCTATTCCATTTACAGATTGGACAGTTGATCTTGGTGTATTCTATGTTGCCTTTTTAATCTTTTGGTTAGTAGGGTTCTCCAATGCGGTGAATTTAACAGATGGTTTGGATGGACTAGTGGCAGGAACTGCATCGATTGCTTTTGCGGCTTTTGGCGTTATCGCACTCTTCCAAAGCCAAGCAGATATCGCTTTATTTGCATTTGCTGTTACAGGAGCATTATTAGGGTTTCTATTATTTAATGCGAATCCAGCAAAAGTATTTATGGGTGATACGGGTTCATTAGCATTAGGTGGGGCATTAGCTATGGTATCGGTATTAGTAAAAGAAGAATTTTTACTTTTACTAGTTGGCTTGGTTTTTGTCATCGAAACATTATCCGTTATTTTACAGGTAGGAAGCTTTAAGCTACGTAAAAAGCGTATTTTTAAGATGAGTCCAATCCATCACCATTTTGAATTATCAGGTTGGTCAGAGTGGAAGGTAGTGCTTGTCTTCTGGTCAACTGCCCTAGCAGTAGCATTGATTGCAGTTTTATCGGAGGCGTTTTAATGAAAAACTATACAGATTTACAACATAAAAAAGTACTTGTGTTAGGCCTAGCGAAAAGCGGTGTGGCCGCTGCTGAAATTTTACATGAGCTCGGCGCCTTTGTAACAGTCAATGATTCCAAACCATTTGATGAAAGCCCAGATGCACAGGGTTTATTACAAAAGGGGATTACCGTGATTTGTGGTCGTCATCCTGAGGACTTACTGGATGAAGGTTTTGAATTAGTCGTTAAAAACCCAGGTATACCTTATAGCAATCGCATTGTAGCGGATGCTATACAGCGCGGTATTCCTGTATGGACAGAGATTGAACTTGCGTATTTAATAAGTGACGCGCCATTTATTGGTATTACAGGCTCGAATGGAAAAACAACAACGACCACTTTAATATTTGATATGTTAAACAACGGAAGTAAAAATCCATTAATTGCAGGAAATATTGGTACAGTTGCTTGTGGCGTTGCTAAAGAAGCTAGTAAAGATAACGTTATTGTAACGGAGTTGTCATCTTTCCAATTGATGGGGACTAAAACATTTAAGCCTAAAATTTCTATACTTACAAATCTTTATGATGCCCATCTTGACTACCATGGAACATTTGATAATTACGCTGAAGCGAAGTTTGGTGTGACACGTAATCAAGATGAAAGTGATTATTTTATTTATAATGCGGACCAACCAATTGTAGTTGGCTATGCGGCAAAATCCAATGCGCAAAAAATTCCGTTCAGTTCAAATGGGCGTACTGTCCACGGAATCAGTGCAGATGATACAACGATCTATTGGCAAGGGGATCCGTATATGGACCGAGCAAATATAGCACTGCCTGGTAAGCATAATTTAGAAAACATCCTAGCAGCAGTGGCGGCCTGTATTTTAGTTGGCTGTGACAAAGGGAAAATGGAAGAGGTTTTAGCGGCTTTTGGTGGGGTGAGACACCGTACTCAATTCGTACGCGAATGGAATGGTCGAAAGATTTATAATGACTCCAAAGCAACGAACTGTTTAGCAACAAAAAGTGCTTTAGATGCATTCCAGGCGCCCGTTATTTTGTTAGCAGGTGGTTTAGATCGTGGACATTCTTTTGAGGAGCTTCGACCTAGTATGAATCATGTGAAAGGCGTCGTCGCATTTGGAGAAACTGGATTACGTTTTGTTGAATTTGCAAAATCATGTGGTGTCCAACAAACAGTAATCGCTCAAAATGTGGAAGACGCTGTACACTATGCAGCACCGATGTCAGCAGAGGGAGATATTATTTTACTATCACCAGCTTGTGCAAGTTGGGATCAATATGACAGCTTTGAAATACGCGGAGATGTTTTTATTGATGCTGTAATGAAGCTGTAATGAGCCTGTAACTATTTTAGAATATACTTGACTTGGAAGGATGGCATTACTGAGAGGGAAAGAAAGCTACTTATTGCTCGTCACAACTTTGATGCTATCAGTAATCGGCATTATTTTCGTCTATTCTGCGGGGACTTATTGGAGTGCCATTCATTATAGTGGAAAAATGCCGTTTTATATGAAGCAAAGCGTATACTTTGTGGTAGCCATAATTGTATTTTTAATCACAATTCGATTAAATATTTTGAGAGAGCAGTCCTTTTGGAAAATGGCCTATATATTTTCGTTAGTCTTACTTGTTCTAGTGTTAATACCTGGTATTGGGCTAGTGCGAAATGGCTCGCAAAGCTGGATTGGGATTGGTCCATTGACAATCCAGCCAGCGGAGATAACGAAAATAACAGTCATTGTTTACCTGAGTCATATTTTAGCGCAGCATAAAACAGGAACGCCAGTTGTTAATTGGCGCCATGCTTTAATCCTCCTAATCCCTGTTGTTTTGATTATGTTGCAGCCTGACTTTGGTTCAGTATTTATTCTTGTTGTTGCTGTATTTTTATTGTTTTTTGTCGCTGGCTACCCGTTAAAGCTATATGCCATGATTATGTTAGCTGGTATAGCTGGACTAGTAGGACTAATTGCGACTGCACCATATCGACTAAAGCGAATAGAAGCATTCCTCGATCCATGGGCTGATCCCTTAGTAAGTGGATTCCAAGCAGTGCAATCACTTATGGCGATAGGTCCTGCTGGAATTTTTGGTCATGGTTTTGGACAAAGTCGGCAAAAGTTTCTATATTTGCCTGAGCCACAAAATGACTTTATTTACGCTATTATTTTGGAGGAGATCGGCTTGATTGGTGGTCTCGTTATTTTAGCACTTTTTGTACTGACAATTTATGCAGGCTATAGATTTGCTGTACAGGCTAAAAGCCGAACATCCTATTATGCGATTATAGGGTTAGTCACAATGCTGATGGTGCAAGCGTTTCTTAATATAGCTGTTGTAATAGGTTTAGTACCCGTAACGGGTGTTACATTGCCTTTTATCAGCTACGGAGGAACATCTTTAGTCACAATGTGGTTAATAATAGGTATTATTTATCAATTAGCGAAATAAATATAAAGGAGGAGTACTTTTTGGAGAAAGTAATTGATATAGAAGATCGTATACCTACGCTAAAAAAGCGACGAAAAAAGCGTACAAATCGTAAATTCATCGTGCTAATATTACTTTTCTTTATTGTGTTAGCAGTACTCCTTTATTTTCAATCTCCATACAGTAACATCAATAAAATAACAGTCAATGGTGCTAAGCTGGCAAATAATGAACATTATGTGGAGACAAGTACCCTGGCGCTAGGTAAATCAATGTGGGGTTTCAAAATAGAAGATGTGGAGAAGCTTCTGTTGAAGGATAAATGGGTAAAAGAAGCACATGTTAAACGTAACTGGCTTCGAGGCGTAACGATTGATGTGAAAGAGTGGAAAAAAGTTGCGTATTTGGCTGGGGACGGCACCTATTATCCACTGCTTGAAAATGGTGAACGTTTTGAGCAAAAAGGAAATGATACGCCAATTGATGCACCTGTTTTTATTGGTATTACTGGCGAAAAAACAATCAAAAAACTTGTTGAACAGTTAGCACAATTAAAACCAGAAGTATTAGCTTTAATTTCTCAGGTTAACACGAATAGTAATGATACAAATCCGAACGCGGTAAAGCTTTATATGAATGATGGATATGAGGTACGAGCTGTTATTCAGACGCTTGCGGAGAAGTTAAATTATTACCCCTCCATTGTTGCACAAATTGCAAATTTAGAAAAAGGCGTGATTGATTTAGAGGTCGGTTCCTATTATCGCCCTTTTAACGAGGAGTACAACAAAATAAGCATCGATATGGAAGCTAATGCAGATGGGGAAATGGTTGACCAGGAAGTGACAGAGGATGAACAACAAAAAGATGAATAGCAAAGGAAGTTTTTTTTCAAGAAAACAATTTGAATTACTGATTGTTTGTGTGACAACAGGATTTATTATCGGCTATTCATATAATCAGGCAAAAGATAACCGGGAAGCAGGCACGATTAATTCAGAGCTATTTGAGCAAGAAGATTCTTATCGTGAGGAATTGATCACTCAACAAGAACGTAATAAAGAGCTATCGGATGAGCTAAATAGTCTACAGGAACAAATTCGAAAGTATGAAAAATCATTTGCTTCTAATGAGAAGGATTATAAAGAACTTGTGGAACAAGCAGAGGATTTACGGCTTCTACTTGGTGAATTGAAGAGTGAGGGAAAAGGAATAAGAATCACTCTCCAGGATGGTGACTATGATCCAAAATCTTTGAATCCGAATGACTATATTGTTCATGAAAGTCATGTTTTTAAATTGTTGAATGAACTGAAGATATCGGGTGCTCAGGCAATTGCTATTAATGGGCAACGTGTCATGGCCAATTCCTATATCCGATGTAATGGTCCTGTAATAACTATTGATGGTACACAGCATCCCGCTCCTTTTGTGATAGAAGCTGTTGGAGATTCCGATACTTTAATAGCATCTTTAAATTTAAATGGCGGTGTCGTTGATCAATTATTAAATGACAATATTGTAGTGTCTTTAGAAGAACATCAAAAACTTACAATGCCAAGAGTAAAAGTAGAAAGTTAAGGACAAGACCTATTTCATGTTTAAAGTCTAATTTTAGCCTCTAGGAAAGTTTTACATTGAATTCTGAGGGGCATACGATACGTCTAGGAGGGGCTATTTTGCGAAGAAATATGTACACCCGAATAACGATCGTGCTATTTATTATCGGTTTGATGATAGCGGTACAATACAATACCATACAAAAACCAGCAGAGCGAGATACACGAGATATTTGGGCAATAAGAGAGGAATTAGCACAAGAAAAGCAAAGACATTCCGCATTACTGGCAGAAATTCGCTCACTTCATGAAGTAGTGGATCGCTATGAGCAATCTGAAAAAGTAAATCAGCAAGCCGCTTTACATGAAACATTGAATCGTTTAAAGCAACAGGCTGGACTAACAGAAGTGGTAGGGCCTGGTGTCAGACTTCGTATTGAACCCGCACCTGAATTAATAGAGATGGGTTATGAAATCAAAGAGATATCGCCTGATTTATTAACCCAATTATTAAATACGCTGTTTAAAAACGATGCAACAAGTGTTTCAATAGATGGCAATCGTGTTGTTCAAACAACAGCCATTCGGGACATAAATGGGAAGACAACGGTGAATAGTGTACCATTGTCGACACCTAAATTTGATATATATGTTGGGACAAGCGATTTTAAAGCAGCTCAAAAAATGTATAATTCGCTTCAAGCCTCAACGTTTATAGATTCATTTTATTTAGATAATTTTAATTTAGTGATTGAAGAGCCAATTGATCAATTACAAATTCCAGCATTTGATCAGCGATTGACAAATGATTACTTAGCAGAGGTAAAAAAAGGAGATTAATTTATGTGGCTACCATTTTTAGGTTTGATATTTGGACTTGCCCTTGGCTTGTTAACAAATATACAAATCCCCTCTATGTATGAAAATTATCTGTCAATAGCTGTTTTAGCAGCTTTAGATACATTATTTGGTGGTATCCGTGCTCAATTACAGCAAGTGTACGACGATAAAGTTTTTGTATCAGGATTCTTTTTTAATATAGTTCTCGCAGCAGGGTTAGCTTTTATAGGTGTGAATTTAGGGATAGATTTGTATTTAGCAGCTATTTTCGCTTTTGGGGTACGTTTGTTCCAAAATATAGCAATAATTAGGCGTATATTACTAACACGGTTGGATGAGAAACGTCACAAGAAAGAAAAAACTTCCATAGATTAAGAGAAAAATTGACCAAAATACTCGATTTGCTTAGACATTATGCCAAATTTACAATAGAATGAAAATAAGAGCATTTTTCAAGGAGGTGCAGCGAATTGAATCAGCAAGATTTATACATTTCACTTGATATTGGATCCTCCTCTATCAAGGTATTAATAGGTGAAATGAGTGACGGACAATTACATGTAATTGGCGTCGGAAATGTAAAATCGAATGGGGTTCGAAAAGGAGCAATTGTTGATATAGATGCAACAGTTCAATCTATTCGAAAAGCAGTAGAACAAGCCGAACGAATGACAGGTTATCAAATTCACGAAGTCGTTCTAGGCGTTCCTGCTAACCAAACGATGTTACAGCTAGTTAAAGGTGTTGTCGCTGTAAATAGTGAAAACAGAGAAATTACAGATGATGATTTAGACAGAGTGGTAGAATCTGCACAAGTCATGTCAATACCTCCTGAACGTGAATTAGTTAACATCATTCCAAGACAGTTTATTGTGGACAACCTTGATGAAATTAAAGATCCTCGTGGTATGATTGGCATTCGTCTAGAAATGGATGCAACCATGATAACGACATCCAAAACGCTTTTACACAATGTACTTCGTTGTGTTGAGCGTGCCGGTTTAAGTATACGAGAAATATATTTGCAACCATTAGCATCAGGCTACTTTGCATTAACTGAAGATGAAAAAAACCAAGGAACTGCCTTTATCGATATAGGAGGCGGATCTACTACAATCGCAGTATTTGAAGAGGGATTGCTAACGCATACAGGTGTCATACCAGTTGGTGGTGATCATATAACGAAAGATATTTCTATCGTCTTAAAGACACCAACAGAACAAGCTGAAAATATCAAACACCAATTTGGACATGCCTTTTATGATGATGCATCTGACGATGAAATCTTTGAAGTACCAATTGTAGGAACAGATTCTACTGATCAATATAGTCAACGCTATATATCAGAAATTATTGGCGCACGCCTAGAAGAATTACTAGAATTAGTGATTGACGAGTTAGCACGTCTAGGTGTTAGAGATTTACCAGGTGGCGTTGTTATAACGGGTGGTGTTGCTAAACTTGAAGGTATCGCCCAGTTAGCGCGTCAAATTCTACAAACGCGTGTAAGAATTTATACACCCGATTATATTGGCGTTAGAGAGCCTTCATTTGCAACAGCGGTTGGACTTATTCGTTACGCCTATTTAGAAGATGATTTTTACGGTAAAAGTACGAATACGCAACCTGTTGAATATGCAGCTGTAGGAGCTCAAGCAGCTATGCCTAAAAAGCAAGAGTATTCTGCACCTTCAGAACCAAAAGAAAGCGTAATTGGGAAAGCAAAAAAATTATTTGATAAGTTTTTTGATTAACTAGAATGCGTAATGATTGATACAGAGTCGAGTTACCGTGGGAGGAAAAAGAGATGTTAGAATTTGATACAAATGTAGATGAACTTGCAGTAATAAAGGTCATAGGTGTTGGTGGCGGCGGTAACAACGCTGTCAATCGAATGATAGAACATGGTGTACAGGGTGTTGACTTTATCGCAGTTAACACTGATTCACAGGCATTAAATTTATCAAAGGCAGAAGTTAGGCTTCAAATTGGAGCGAAACTGACGCGTGGTTTAGGTGCAGGTGCAAATCCAGAAGTAGGGAAAAAGGCTGCTGAAGAGAGCCGCGAGCAATTAGAAGAGGTTCTACGTGGTGCAGACATGGTATTCGTCACTGCTGGTATGGGTGGAGGAACCGGTACGGGTGCAGCGCCAGTAATTGCACAAATTGCTCGTGAATTAGGAGCACTAACAGTAGGTGTTGTGACACGTCCATTTACGTTTGAAGGGCGTAAACGTCAAACACAAGCTATCGGCGGCATTGGTAGTATGAAAGAAGCTGTGGATACGCTAATTGTTATCCCGAACGACAAGCTATTACAAATTGTCGATAAATCAACACCAATGTTAGAAGCTTTCAGAGAAGCAGATAACGTACTTCGTCAAGGTGTTCAAGGTATTTCAGATTTAATTGCAACCCCTGGTCTTATTAACTTAGACTTTGCAGACGTGAAAACAATTATGTCAAACAAAGGCTCAGCATTAATGGGTATCGGTATTGCTACTGGTGAAAACCGTGCTTCAGAAGCAGCAAAGAAAGCCATTTCAAGTCCATTACTAGAATCATCTATCGATGGTGCTAAAGGTGTTCTTATGAATATTACAGGTGGCTCTAATCTTAGCTTATTTGAAGTACAAGAAGCGGCAGATATCGTAGCTTCTGCATCTGACGAAGAAGTAAATATGATTTTCGGTTCTGTTATTAATGAAAACCTTAAAGATGAAATCATTGTTACAGTTATCGCAACTGGTTTCTCAGAGGAAGCTTTACAGCAACAACGTAATACAACAAAACCATCGCTCAATATAAATAGACAATCTGCTCCACAACAACAAGCACCGATTCGTGAACAACGACAAGAAGTGCATGTTCAACAAGAGCAGCCACGCCAAAATCAGCAACATTATGCACAGGATGACATGCTTGAAGTCCCAGCATTTTTACGCAATCGCAAAAATCGCGGTTAATTGAAAAAACAACTTCTAAAAAGCTCGTATTTTACATATGTAAAATACGAGCTTTTTATTTTTGTTGTCGAGATGTTCATTTGTGTAAGGAAACCATGTATTTTGTCAAAACATTTTAAGGAAATGGTGCGATTGTTTGACAATATTTGTGGGAGTAACATGCTAACTTTGTAAGTAGGAGGCGGCTGTTATGTATGGAGAATGGCTGGTGCTCATTAATACGCTTTTCAATCTAGCAATACTCACGTTTACCGCAAGAGTAACAGGGGTTTTGGTCAAGAATTCAAGATTATTAATGAGTTCATTTTGTAGTAGTTTAGTAGCTGTAATTGGCGGTCAAATGCTGTGGTCAACGGTACTTAGTTTTATATTGCTCATAGGTATAGCTTTTCGCTTTAAGATTCGAAGCTTCCAAAAGCAAGGACCGATCGTTTTAACAGCAACGATCGTTATCGGCGGATTGCTAACAGCACTACAACCCTATTTAAAAAATCTTTCTGCCAACCATTTTATAATGATTTGTTTTGTACTAGCAGTTTTAAATCTTGTTGCATTTTATAAGCAATGGGGTTTTGTTAAACTAGAACGTTTAAGTGGACAATTTGTATTTGATACAACTTTAAAAATCTTTGGTTCGATAATACCACTTTCAGCTTTTGTGGACACAGGAAACCAAGCAATCGAGCCGCTTTCAGGGAAACCTGTTCATTTCGTCTCTTATACAGCTCTAAGCCCACATTTACCTGCCGATTTTTGCAAATCATTAGTAGAATGGCAAGAAACAGATCCGTACAATGTATCTATGTTTTCAGAAGATTATCAGCGTTATATTCGATTTATTCATATCAATACCGTACAACAACAAACCGTTGTTCTTGGTTTTCGCTTTGATGAGTGGTTGATAAAGGGGGAGCCTTCACAGGTGAAATCGAATGAATATATCGTTTTAACAAAAAAAGCAAAAAATTTTCCACATAGCACAGCAGCAATTTTACATTTTTCAGCGCTTTCAAATAACTCATAGAGGGGGAGAACTATTGCTTCTTAGGCTACTTGCTAGCTTGAAAAAATTTTGGAGTAAGTTTCGTAGTCGTGAAACGTACTATATAGGGGGAAATGATTCATTGCCAGTGCCACTAAGTCGAGAAGAAGAAGTTACAGTCATTGCATCCTTTATGAAAGGTGATTTACGAGCTAGAGACACACTAATTGAACGTAATTTACGTCTTGTTGTTTATATTGCTAGACGTTTTGACAATACGGGAACGCCAATCGAAGATTTAATCAGCATTGGTTCTATCGGATTAATAAAGGCAATTGAAACGTTCAATACAGATAAAAATATTAAGCTTGCAACATACGCATCTCGATGCATTGAAAATGAAATTTTAATGCATTTACGAAAAACAAGTCGTATGAAGGGTGAAGTATCATTAGACGAACCTTTAAACTCTGATGCAGATGGAAATGAATTATTACTGTCAGATATTTTAGGTACGGAAGAGCACATTATTCTTGATAATGTGGAGAAAAAAATTGAACGGCAGCATATGTTCCATGCCATAAATTTATTAGGTGCACGTGAACGATATATTATGGAATGCCGTTTTGGTCTCAATGGAAAAGTAGAAATGACGCAAAAAGAAGTAGCAGATCATTTAGGGATATCACAATCATATATTTCCCGTTTAGAAAAGAAAATTATTCAAGATTTACGTGAAAATTTAAATCAGCCAATTTCTTAGAAAGGGAAAATTATCCTACCTAAAATTGGTCATAGCTTTTGTGCATATTCTTGTTTCTCTCGGACAAACTGATGTCACGGTTTAGTCAGAGAATAACATCCGGAGGAATCGAATATGCGAACAAAAGTAGATCTTTGCGGCTTAGATACATCGACTTTGCCAATTTTAAAGCACGAAGAAATGAAGGAGCTCTTCATTCGTTTACAAGCCGGTGAAACTGAAATCAGAGAAGAGCTTGTCATGTGCAATTTAAGGTTAGTGCTAAGTATTGTTGGTAGATTTGCCTATAGAGGTGAACAGGCAGATGATTTATTTCAAGTAGGCTGTATTGGCCTCATGAAAGCCATTGATCATTTTGATTTAAAGCATAATGTAAGATTTTCAACATATGCTGTCCCAATGATCATTGGTGAAATTCGTCGCCATCTGCGTGATCATCATGCATTACGAGTATCTCGTTCTTTAAGGGATATTGCCTATAAGGCAATGCAGGCAAAAGAACAGTGGATAACCGAAAATTTGCGCGAACCAACGATTGAAGAAATTGCTGACATGATTGACATGAAAAAAGAAGATGTTTTATTTGCTTTAGATGCTATTCAAGACCCAATGTCATTACAAGAGCCCATTTATTCAGATGGTGGGGACGCTGTTTATATGATGGACCAATTACGTGATGATGATGTATCAGAAGATCAATGGGTTGCCTACGTGTCGGTAAAGGAAAGCTTGCAGAAACTAGATGAACGTCAGCAAATGATCGTGGCAAAACGATTTTATTATGGAGAGACACAAACTGAAATCGCTAAGGAATTAGGGATTTCACAAGCACAAATTTCACGTCTTGAAAAGAATGCAATTGAAACAATGCAAAAAGATTACAAATAAAAAATGCGCATCGAATTATTCGGTGCGCATTTTATCTTCATTCAATGAACAGTTGATACATAAATATAAAGAGACAGCAAAGTTTGGTGATAGAGAAAAATAATTTAGGTGAAAGAGTACTGGATAGAGGAGGTTATTTATTGCGGTTCTCAATGTTACAGCAAAAGGAAGTAATTGAAGCAGGAAATGGACGATTTATAGGATTTGTGGTAGATGCTGAAGTATCGAAAGAAACGGGCTATGTAACAGCATTTTTAATTGCTGAGCCCCGAAAATATCTTGGTTTTTTTAAAGGAGAAGAATCTGTAAGAAAAGTGTATATGAAAGATGTGCTTGTTGTTGGCAAGGATGTCATTCTAGTCAAGGCACTTTCCTAAATAGCTGACATAGGTCAGGCTATTCATTGATAAATCAAGCATTGCTTGTTACAATAAGAGAAACTAATGTTGTAAAGTTGGGAAAAACAGTGACAAAAATCTTAGCAAATTTAAACAAATTAAATGATTTAATAGCAGCAGCAGAAACAAGAGTCAATCGCGAAGCCAATAATGTCCAAATAATAGCTGTGACGAAAGAGGTTTCTGTAGAAAGAACGCAAGAAGCTATCGAAGCTGGATTGACTCATTTAGGAGAAAACCGACCGGAAGGCTTAAATCGTAAAATATCTGCGATTCAAGCTGATGTCAATTGGCATTATATAGGGTCCCTACAAACACGTAAAGTAAAACAAGTGATTAACAGCATTGATTTTTTACATTCATTAGATCGTTTGAGTTTGGCAGAAGAAATTGAAAAAAGAGCAGTAAAGCCCGTTAAATGTTTTATCCAAGTAAACGTTTCTGGGGAAGAATCAAAACATGGTTTAAGCATGGAAGAAGTATTACCTTTTGTAGAATCATTGAGAAGCTTTACAAAAGTCCAAGTTGTCGGTTTAATGACCATGGCACCAAACACAGAAGACGAAGCACTTATTCGTTCTGTATTTAAGCAATTAAAACAATGTCAACAGCAAATAGCCGAGCAAGGATTCGCACACGCACCTTGTACCGAGTTATCAATGGGCATGTCTAATGACTTTGAAATTGCGGTAGAGGAAGGGGCTACTTTTGTTCGAGTCGGAACGGCTCTTGTTGGAAATGAAAGAGGGGAACAGGATGAGCATGAAAAATAAAATTAAAAACTTCTTTTACCTTGAAGAAGAACTAGAAGAAGAAATCACGCAAGCTCCTATTCAGCAGCAACAACCCGTACAACAACAGCAACCGATTCATTCAGTAAAGCCTAAAAAAACAATTAAAGAACGTAAGGCATCGATCCATGAAATTGTGCCGCAAAGTACAGCTACTCCTAATAATATTGTTAGCTTGCAAGCTGCGATGAGTTCCAAGGGAGCAAAAGTTGTCTTAATAGAGCCTAGAGTCTATGCAGAAGCACAAGATATCGCGGAACATTTAAAAAATAAACGTGCAGCTATCGTCAATTTACAACGTATTGAACGAGAGCAAGGTAAACGCATTATTGATTTTTTAAGTGGCACAGTCTATGCCCTTGCAGGGGATATTCAACGTATCGGGAAAGATATTTTCCTTTGCACTCCAGATAATGTAGAAGTAACTGGTGAAATTACAAACTTTATTTTAGACGATAATTAATAGCGAGGATTGTAGTTTATATGACTTTTTTTATAATACTTGGTTATGTATCTTTAGCATTTAGGATTTATTCGTTTATGCTAATTGCATATATCTTAATGTCTTGGGTGCCTGCCGCTCAAAATTCAGCCATTGGACGAATGCTTGAAAAAGTGTGTGAGCCTTATTTGGGGATATTCCGAAAGTTTATCCCTCCGCTTGGTATGATTGATATTTCACCAATTGTGGCGATCTTTATGCTGAATTTTATTGAAAGAGGACTTGTTATAGTCATTCAGAAAATATTTCTTATGTTCGTATAGATATAAAATCCTCACGTTTTAGTGGGGGTTTTTTATTTATATGGAGTATAGAAAAAACGTAACAAAGAAATGTTGCCCTAAAGCTTTAAGCAGATGTCACAAATTTTAAAGGGTCCATTTCGAGTGAATTAGAAAAAATTTGATGCAATGATGTCAAAGTACCAATGATTGGGAATACTATGTTTATCTAATTATTGAAGCAAATAGGGACGATGAAAGAGGAGACAACAAGATGGAGCACTTGATTCAGCATTTTCGGAAAGATGAGCAACCTTTTATTGAACAGGTAATAAGCTGGCAGCGGGAGGTAGAGGATCGCTATGCACCTAAGCTGACTGATTTTCTTGATCCAAGACAGCGCTTTATAGTGACATCTATTATTGGACAGGATGACTCAATGAATACATTATGTGCAGGGCTATTTAATGAAGCAGAGAGACAACGTATGCTCATTTATCCAGCCTACTATGAGCCTACAGAGAAGGACTTTCAACTGACAGCTTTTACACTTCAGTATCCCGTTAAATTTGTACAATTACGCCATCCAGATGTTTTAGGAGCCTTATTATCATTAGGGTTAAATCGTAGTAAGTTCGGTGATATTCGCGTTAATGACCATCAGATTCAATTTGTCGTTGCACAGGAAGTGGCTGAATATGTGCGTCTACATTTAACTGGCATTGGTAAAGTAAAGGTACATGTTGAATCTCTTAAAGAACAGGAGCCTCTCCTTATCAATGAAGAGGAATGGTTAGAGGAATCTTACACAGTTACCTCCATGCGACTAGACGTTATTATTGCAACAGTTTTGAAAGTGTCTCGTCAAAAGGCACAAGCTTTAATTACAGGTAAAAAAGTGCGTGTAAATTGGACAGAGCGTGATGCCGTTGCTTTTGAATTACAAGAAGGGGATATTCTATCGATAAGAGGAAGCGGTCGTATGAAAATAATTATGACAGAAGGCCGTACAAAAAAAGATAAAATCCGTCTACAAGTCGGTCGATTGGCCCAAAAAAGCTAAAAGAAAAGTAAATTTCATTAATTTATACTGCTAAGTTGTCGGAAGAATTGTATAATAGGAAATACGAATGTACACGAAAAGGAGAGAAGGATTGTATGCCATTATCACCTATTGATATACATAATAAGGAGTTTACAAAAGCTTTCAGAGGCTATGCTGAAGATGAAGTAAATGAATTTTTAGATCAAATCATTAAAGATTATGAAATTTTGTTGCGTGAAAAAAAAGAGGTTGATAAGCAACTAGAAATGGCCTTAGAACAAGCGAGGCATTTTAGCACTTTAGAAGAGACCTTACAGAAGTCTATTGTTGTTGCGCAAGAAGCAGCAGATGAAGTGCGAAGAAATTCTCAAAAAGAGGCAAAGCTTATTGTCAAAGAGGCAGAGAAAAATGCTGATCGAATCGTTAATGATGCTTTAACGAAAGCGCGTAAGGTAACGATTGAAATTGATGAGCTTAAAAAACAGTCAAAAGTTTTCCGTAATCGTTTCAAGATGCTAGTCGAAGCTCAGCTCGATTTATTAAATGCGGATGATTGGGATCATTTACTTCAGTATGATATCGATTTAACAGAGATTCAAGCATCTGTAGATGAAGCGCAAGAATCAGAAGATATGTAGCTTTACTTTTCATTGAGATGATCAAATTTAAATGAAACTTGACGCGATTGTTTGAATTTCATATACTTTGTAATAGTAATTATTTTGTACAGACATATGCATAGAAGCAGAGACGAAGACAGTATTTGTTAGGCGTGGTGAAGCGATTTGGGGATAGTGGAAGCCCAAACAAGCAACTAACAATGAATATCACTTCCGAGCTAAATAACTGAAAAAAGTAAGTTATTTCGTGGTGCACGACGTTAATGTGCTTGAAAGAGGTAGTGCAGCCTAATGGATTGTGCTACAAGTAGGGTGGTACCGCGAGTAGAAGCTTCTCGTCCCTTAGTGGGATGAGGGCTTTTTTTATTTGTCCGCGAATCGTTTCAGATAAGTAAGCCTATAACTGTCGTAAGAGAATAGTGTCGATATGCTTTATGTAAATTAAAGGAGGATTTTTTATGGTTGAATACAAAGATACGTTATTAATGCCAAAAACGGATTTCCCAATGCGTGGAAATTTACCAGCAAATGAGCCGAAAATGCAAGAAAAATGGAATGAAATGGATATTAATAAATTGCAGATGGAGCGTACAGAAGGACGTCCTGAATATGTACTTCATGATGGCCCTCCGTATGCAAATGGTGATATTCATATTGGGCATGCATTGAATAAAGTATTAAAGGATATGATTACCCGTCATCGTTCAATGACTGGCTACCATGTTAATTATATTCCTGGTTGGGATACGCATGGTCTACCTATTGAACAAGCATTGACAAATAAAGGTGTTAAACGTAAAGAAATGTCAGTAGCAGCTTTCCGTCAACTTTGTGAAGAATATGCATATGAGCAAATTGACAATCAACGAAATCAATTCCGTCGTTTAGGTATCCGTGGTAATTGGGAAAACCCTTATATTACATTGAAACCTGAGTTTGAAGCTCGCCAAATTGAAGTATTCGGAAAGATGGCGGAAAAAGGGTATATCTATAAAGGCTTAAAACCAGTATATTGGTCTCCGTCTTCTGAATCTGCTCTTGCTGAAGCAGAAATTGAATATAAAGATATTAAATCGCCTTCTATTTATGTAAGCTTTGCTATTAAAGATGCAAAAGGTGTTGTACCAGCAGATGCTAAATTTGTTATTTGGACAACAACTCCTTGGACATTACCAGCAAACTTAGGGATTTCTTTAAATCCTGAGTTTATGTATGTTGTCGTTGCAGTAGCTAATAAAAAATTCATCATTGCAAAAGATTTATTAGAAACTGTGGCAACTGCACTTGAATGGGAAGCGTATGAGGTTATTCAAGAAGTGAAGGGTGAAGTATTAGATCGTATTGTCGCTCAACATCCTTTCTATGATCGTGATTCACTTGTAATGGTAGGCGAGCATGTTACTGCTGACGCAGGTACTGGCTGTGTTCACACAGCTCCTGGACACGGGGAAGACGATTATCATATTAGTAAGCAATATGGTTTAGACATTCTGAGCCCGCTTGATAATAGTGGCTGCTATACGGATGAAGCACCTGGGTTTGAGGGCGTCTTTTATAATGATGCCAATAAACTAGTAACAGAAAAGCTAAAAGAAGTAGATGCATTAGAAAGTCTTGGGTTTATTTCACACTCATACCCACATGATTGGCGTACAAAAAAACCAGTTATTTATCGTGCCACACCGCAATGGTTTGCGTCTGTTGAAGCGTTCCGCGGGGAGCTCTTAGAGGCTGTTAAAGCAACTGCATTTACACCAGCTTGGGGAGAAACACGTCTTTACAATATGATTCGTGACCGAGGAGATTGGGTAATTTCTCGTCAACGTGCTTGGGGTGTACCAATTCCAATTTTCTACGCTGAAAATGGGGAGCCAATTATTACACCTGAAACAATTAGCCATATTTCAGCACTATTCCGTGAGCATGGCTCAAATATTTGGTTCAAAAAAACAGCAAAAGAATTGTTACCGGAAGGCTTTACACATCCAGGTAGTCCGAACGGTGAATTTACAAAAGAAAATGATATTATGGACGTATGGTTCGACTCAGGTTCTTCACACCAAGGTGTACTTGTAGAACGTGGCATGAAGTACCCTGCTGATTTATATTTAGAAGGCTCAGACCAACACCGTGGATGGTTTAACTCTTCTCTTATTACATCAGTAGCTATTAACGGTTTTGCACCATATAAAGGACTTTTAACACATGGTTTCGTTCTTGATGGCGAAGGTCGTAAAATGAGTAAATCCTTAGGGAATGTCATCATTCCGCAAAAAGTAATGGATCAATATGGAGCAGATATTCTTCGTCTATGGGTTGCTTCTGTAGACTATACTGCTGACGTGCGAATTTCTATGGATATGTTGAAGCAAGTATCAGAAGTATATCGTAAAATTCGTAACACTTTCCGTTTCCTACATGGCAATATTGCTGATTTCGATCCAACAAAAGACCGTGTAGCCTATGCAGAGCTTCGTGAAATGGATCAATATGTATATATGCGTTTACAGGATGTTTTAAAAACTGTTCGTACTGCATATGATCGTTATGATTTCGCTGCTGTATATCATGTTGTGAATAATTTTGTAGCAGTGGAACTATCTTCATTCTATTTAGATATTGCAAAAGATGTTGTTTACATTGAAGGTTCTGACAATAAAGATCGACGTGCTATGCAAACAGTTATTTATGATACGTTGATGACTTTAGTTAAAATTATGACACCAATTATCCCTCATACTACAGATGAAATGTGGTCATACTTACATGCTCAAGGTACTGTAGAGGAAGCTTCTGTTCAATTAACGGATTTCCCAGAGGAAGATGTACAAGCGAATTTTGAAAATCTTCGTGCAAAATGGGAAAAAATCATTGATGTACGTGATGATATTTTAAAAGCATTAGAAGAGGCTCGTAATGCTAAAACGATTGGTAAATCTCTTGAAGCAAAAGTAACAGTATATGCAAAAGAAGATGTTGTGGCATTATTGAACGATGCGAACATTGACTTTGCACAACTATCTATCGTTTCTGCTTTTGAGGTAGCTACAATCGAAGAAGTACCAGCAGATGCTTTGGTACTTGAACATGTATCCATTGTTGTTGAGAAGGCTACAGGTGAGAAGTGCGAACGTTGCTGGTCTATTTCAGAAACAGTTGGTGCGAATGCGGCACATCCTACAGTATGTGCTCGCTGTGCAGAAGTAGTAGAAAAATATTACGCATAAGTGGAATCAGTGAATAATAAGAATCTGCATTCTATGTAGCTTATAAGCAAGTCTCCTTTAGGGGGCTTGCTTTTTTCATGTGGTTTTTGCAGATTCTTGAAAAACTACATCCTACTTAAACAAAATTTCCTTCGTATTGCGGTAGTCTGTTGGCGATATTCCAACATATTTTTTAAAGGTTAGACTGTAATAATTCGGTGTATTAAACCCACAGGTGGAGGAAATTTTTTCGACCGTATAATCAAACTTTCGTAAAAAGGGTAAAGTCTTGATAATACGTGTAAAGGCAACATAGTCAACAAAATTACGACCCGTTTCTTTTTTAAATAGCCTGCTAAAATGTGTTGGGCTAAAGCTTATATATTTCGCAACTTCACTTATAGAAAGCTGTTCGTCAAAATGCTCTTCTATAAATTGAATAGCTTTTTGAAGCTGTGGATGCTTCGTTAAATCTTCATAATATCTTATATGAATGTTATCAATAGGCGGTTTTCTACGAGCTTTTCGTGCCTGACTATAGGATTCCTTCACTTGCATAGCATCCTGAAATACACCTCCAACCCCCATAAAAAGATGGATACAATGGTCCTTTTTTAGTGTCTCGATGACCTCTAATAAACATGCTTTGCCCTCTGGCCAATGTTTGAATGAGTTATAGTCATTAGGAATTCGCAAAAGAAGAAGCAAATAGCGTTCAAAATGTAAAAAGGACAACGGCGCTTTATCTGCAAATTTCTGTTGAATAACAGTTGTAATGAGGCTACTTGCATCTTGTGGATGAGCTTTTTTTTCATTGACATCGATATAGCCCTGTATTAAGAACACCATATTAGGGATACAGTTAGGCGATAAAAAGGATGCAGATTGAATGATTTCCTGTTCATTATCAATCTCACCGCGTATAAGACGTTTTAAAAATGCTTCTCGAAATGGAGAAGTTTGGTTATGGGATATTTGTTGTGTCAGTTCAAGCATGGTAAGTGTACTAGCCTTTTCTTCCAGATAGGCAGTGTGTAACTTTTTTACAATACGTAAAAATTTTGATTTTTGTAATGGTTTAATGAGAAGTGCAGGTAAAACTAATTCAATTGCTATACCAGTCGAGTAGGTGAGGTGTTCTGTAACAATTGGGACAATTATACTATTAGGATAATTTCTTTTTAGTCGCTTAATCTTAACCCAATCAAATAACCGATTGACTTCATAGACAATAATGGTGTCATCTTCTGGTTTAGGCTCTTTACACTCCATTAAAGCGTTTGGTAAAACTTCTTCTAACCAATCTCTCATTTGTTGCTTATCCAATGAGCTTTCCATAAACCATACCACCTTTAAAATGCTACCAGCCTCCTAAGAATAAAATTGATAGAAATATTTTAACTTAAAATAGCATTTTTTTGTACTAATACAGCAATATTTTATATCTATATTGAAGTTGAAATAGAATAGAATAATTGTAGTGAATAATAATTTGAAATTTCAGATAATTATTTACTGAAATAAAAAGGGGGAGTTGGCTATGGCAGAAGTCGGGAGTCATGATTACGAATATGTGGAGGCAGGCACCATTGATGTAAAGGATCTTCCACCTCTAGATGCGGCGACAAATAAAATTATGAAAGATGAATTTACAACAGGTTTAGGCTTATCGGTATTTTATTTTATATTGATTTTTAGTATCCCAGTTATGAATTGGTTTGCGCCGGAATTTGCCTTTAAGAAAATGTGGGGTGGAATGACGGTAACCTGGTTTGTGACAACAGTTGTGATGATGGCAATGGCATTTATTATCGCTTATGTGCATACTTCCATGTACGAAAAGCGCCTAAAAAAATATGATCTAGCCAATAAGTAGTTGAAATAAGGGGGATAAGTGAATGATAGAAGCTCTTTTAGAACCAAAGATGTTAATGACCATTGCATTAATGGGAACGATTGTATACATTACGTATTTAACAAAAAGAAATGCAACAGCATCGGATTTCTTTGTAGGAGGAAGAAGCTTTGGGTGGTTTACAAATGGTTCTGCAATTGGTGGGGATTATTTAAGTGCAGCCACATTCCTTGGGATTGCAGGCTTAACATTTCAACTAGGATATGATGGGGCTTATTACGCTTTTTGTTTCTCCATTGGTTTAACCTTATTAGCTATTTTCGTAGCGGGTCCTTTGAGACGATTTGGTGCATTTACGGTAGCAGATTTTTTGGGGTATCGTTTTCATAGTAAACGTGCACGACTAGTAGCAGTCGCGGTAGTATTAGCCATTTCAGGCTTTTATGCGGCTCCGCAACTATTAGGTGCTGCTCAAATTTTAAGTATGTTTTTTGGCACTTCCTATGAATTTGGCATTATCTTTACATGTGTAGTCATGATTTTTTATGTAGGTATTGGTGGAATGAAAGGAACAACCATTAACCAAGCCTTGGAGCTATGGATTCGTCTTGGTGCATTTATTGTCATGTTAGTAGCAGCGGTATATAGTGGTTTGCATTACGATAAAATTCTTGCAGCTATTAATTCCTTTAGCGGTCCTATTTCAGGCACATCCCCATATGCTTTAGATGGGAATGAAGTTAATTTTGATGGTGCTGCTTGGACAGGGACAGGCTTTTATTTCCCAACATTTTGGCAAACGATTAGCATGACGATTGGTTTAGCTTTAGGAACCATTGGACTCCCTCATATTTTATTGCGCTTTTATACGAATCCAAGTGCAAAAGCAGCACGAAAATCTGCCCTGATGGCTATAGGAATTGCTAGTACATTCTTTTTTTTAGCCGTTTATTTAGGAGTTGTTGGTCGTTCCATTTTCATTTCGGGAACAGCTAGTGAGGAGGTTATGCGTGATCTTGTACTTGGCGGAAACAATATGGTGATACCAACTACAGCGTTAGCTCTAGGTGGTAAATGGTTGCTGGGCTTAGTTATTGCGGGGGCATTTGCAGCTATTTTCTCTAATCTTTCAGGTCTTTTTATTACAAGCTCTGGGGCACTCGCTCATGATTTATATGCGAACATTATGAAAAAAGACATTACGCAAAAACAGCGTGTCATTGCTGGAAAAGTAGCTATCGTACTATTAGGTATTTTATATGGGGCACTTGGGCTCCTTGTTAAGGATGCATCTATCGGTCATTTAGTGGCGCTCGCCTTTACAGTAGCAGCAAGTACATTTACGCCAATATTTATTTTAGGGATTTGGTGGAGAGGCATGACAGAGAAAGGAGCCATTGCAGGATTACTTATTGGACTTGGCGTATCTATGTGGATGATTTTTTTACCAGGAACTTTACCGAGTTTCTTACAGTTTAAAATTCCAGGAATTGTAACGGTTCCTGTAGGCTTCTTATCCGTTATTATTGTGTCACTATTAGATCGAAAGGTACCTGCTGATGTCAATGAATTTATGAAGCGAGTCCATTCAAAAGAATCTGAAACAGTATAAGACAATAAATTTGGCTATTTCTATTGCTCGAAAAGTGATAGAGATAGCTTTTTTGTATTTTCAAGACATTTGGAATCGCCATATTTTTGATGTGATATTAGTTATTGTGAATGGTGCTGATATGGTAGAATAGGTTAGATGTTGAGCGAACGGAGGAATGTTTGTGTATAAATATTATGGATTGGCTGCCTTTGTCGTATTATTGGATCAATGGACAAAGTGGTTGATTGTGAAAAATATGGAGTATGGTGAACGTATTGCTGTAGTAGATCCATGGTTTGGCATTTTATCACATCGTAATAGAGGTGCAGCATGGGGGATGCTAGAAGGGCAAATGTGGCTGTTTAGCATCGTGACAATTGCCGTTATCTGTGCCATTGTCTATTTTTATCATAAAGAAGCGAAAGGGAAGCCAATTTTTCAAGTGGGCTTAATGCTATTACTTGGTGGAGCAATAGGGAACTTTATCGATCGTTTATTTAGAGGAGAAGTGGTTGATTTTGTAGATGTTTTAATTCCGATTATTCAGTATGATTTCCCAATTTTTAATGTGGCAGATGCTGCGTTGACCATTGCTGTTGTTATACTAATGATTGGCTTGATTAGGGAAGATAAAAAAGAGAAGAAACAGGTGAAACAATGACGGAAGTAACATATACAATCGAAGAACAACAGCAAGGAGAGCGCATTGATAAAGCACTTTCAAGCTTACAATCTGAATGGTCGCGCACACAGATTGGGAACTGGATTAGTGACGGAAATATCAAGGTAAATGGCGATGCTGTGAAAGCAAAATATAAGGTAAAAGCGGGGGACGTTATTGCTATTGATGTACCAGAAGCTGAACCACTTGATGTAATCGCAGAAAACCTAGCACTTGATATTGTTTATGAGGATGCTGATGTTCTTGTTGTGAATAAACCAAAGGGTATGGTCGTTCATCCAGCACCAGGGCATATGACAGGCACGCTAGTAAATGGGTTGATGTATCAATGTAAAGATTTATCGGGTATCAACGGGATTATGCGTCCAGGTATAGTCCATCGTATCGATAAAGATACATCAGGCTTATTAATGGTTGCCAAAAACGATGTAGCCCATGAATCGTTAGTGGATCAGTTAGTCAATAAAACTGTTACTCGTAAATATATTGCTCTTGTACATGGGCATATTGCACATGATAAAGGGACTATTGATGCGCCAATCGGTCGTGATCAGAAAGACCGTCAGAAGCAGGCTATTGTCGATAATGGTAAACATGCTGTTACGCATTTTCATGTGGTAGAGCGCTTTGGTGATTATACGCTTGTAGAATGTCGTCTAGAAACAGGACGAACACATCAAATTCGCGTGCATATGAATTATATCGGTTTCCCGCTTGTTGGGGATCCAAAGTATGGACCGAAAAAGACAATTGATTTTGGTGGACAAGTTCTTCATGCAGCAACGCTAGGCTTCAATCATCCTTCTTCAGGTGAATACTTAGAGTTTGAAACGCCACTTCCTGCTGATTATGAGCAATTATTAAATGAATTACGAAATAGGCATTGACGTATACGCAAAGAAAGTCTATACTAACGACAGTGAATGAACAAACTAATTAAATATTCACCTTTAATAGCAGTCCAGAGAGGCTGAGAAGGGACATGTGATAGTGTTGCAAAAAATTTGTGCTGCAAATTTTTTTCGACATGCTTTTTAAACACGTATACAACCCTCTCAGGCTATTCGCCTCGAGAGGTTTTTTTATGGACACATGCTCACAATAGATTGTAGAGAGGGGGAAACGAATTTGGCTCAAAATGAATTGTTAGATGGCCCATCAATGGCACGAGCATTAACACGTATTGCTCATGAAATTATTGAACGCAACAAAGGAATCGATGAATGTATTTTAGTTGGCATTAAAACACGAGGTGCTTTTCTAGCCAAACGCTTAGCACAACGAATTGAAAAAATCGAAGGTAAACCAATTCGTACTGGGGAGCTTGATATTACACTTTACCGAGATGATTTAACAACGAAACATGAAAATGAACAAGCACATGTTGAGCAAGTTGACATTGAGCATGAAGTGAAAAATCAAAAGATTATTTTAGTCGATGATGTTCTCTATACAGGACGAACAGTTCGTGCAGCACTAGACGCTATCATGGATTTAGGAAGACCTGCTCAAATTCAATTAGCTGTTCTAGTTGATAGAGGACATCGAGAGTTACCAATCAGAGCAGATTACGTGGGGAAAAATGTTCCGACTTCTGGCTCTGAGCGCATCATTGTCAATTTACAAGATGTAGATGGAGAAGATGGCGTTATTATTTATAAAGAAGACGAACAATAAAGTGAGGAAACAAAATGTCAAATGCAGTATTAGATATTAAGGATAAGCCAACCCCACTTCAGCTAGTGACATTAAGCTTCCAGCATATGTTTGCCATGTTTGGGTCAACAATCTTAGTGCCACAGTTAGTAGGTCTTAGCCCTGCAATTGCCCTTTTAACAAGTGGGATTGCAACAATATTCTTCCTATTAATTACAAAATTTCAGGTACCCGCTTACTTAGGCTCCTCCTTTGCCTTTATTGCTCCAATATTACTGGCGGCAGGTGGTTTGAATGAGGATGGTTCCAGTGTAAACCCTGGAAATGCCATGATTGGCGCAATGGCTGTCGGAATCACGTACGGAATCGTATCTTTAATCATTTGGAAAAGTGGTTATAAGTGGATAATGAAAATTTTGCCACCGATTGTAGTAGGACCAGTAATTATGGTTATTGGACTTGGACTATCGGGTACGGCCGTGAATATGGCGATGAATGTTAACGGGGAATATAGCTTTTTACATTTCTCTGCCGCTTTAGTCACAGTCTTTACAGCAATTATCTTCACGATTTTCTTTAAAGGAATTTTAAGTACAATGCCAATTTTGATGGGCTTAATCGTAGGTTATATTTACTCCATGATTGTCGACATTGTAGATTATACACCGATTGCCAGCGCAAAATTCTTTGCTATGCCGGACTTCTTGCTACCAGGTGTACATTATGAATTTGAAATCACAACAAAAATTCTACTTGTCATGGTACCAATTGTGATCGTAACGATTTCTGAACATATTGGTCATCAGCTTGTATTAGGGAAAGTAGTTAACCGTGATTACATTAAAGAACCTGGTTTACACCGTTCCCTACTAGGTGATGGACTTGGCACATTCGTAAGTGCAATAATCGGTGGTCCACCTAAAACAACTTACGGTGAGAATATTGGTGTTCTAGCAATTACTCGTGTTTATAGTGTGTACGTTATAGCAGGTGCTGCAATAGTAGCCATATTACTATCATTCTTCGGGAAAGCAATGGCAGTGATTGCAACTATTCCAACCGCAGTATTAGGTGGAGTGTCCATCTTGCTCTTCGGTATTATCGCAGCTAGTGGTTTACGTATGCTTGTAGATAATCATATTGATTTTGGAAATAGTCGTAATCTAGTGATTGCTTCAGTGATTTTAGTCATCGGGATCGGCGGTGCAAAGTTCGTCATTTCAGAATCATTGAGTATTGAAGGAATGGCACTAGCTGCCATCATCGGTGTCCTATTGAATGCCATATTACCAGGTAAGAAGGAAGCCGAAAAACCCGTACCATACAATCAAAATAAAAATTCATAGTAGTACCTTTTAATGAATTGTCCAGAGAGGCAAAAAAAGGGAAGTTGTGGATAGGCTAAAGTAAGGATGATTCCCTGCTGTAGTTTGTCACGCCTCCTTATGCCTCGTTGATGACATCAACGGGGCTTTTACTTTATGAAAAGAACGTCATACATAGACGTTCATGACACACAACCTTATGGGGGTCACATGATGAAGAACTTATTATCGATGGAACATTTAACAACAGAAGAGATTCACCACATCCTAGATCTTGCGCAAGCTTTTGAAAATGGTGAAACATCATCGTTATCTCGGACATACAACGTTGCCAACTTATTTTTTGAACCAAGTACACGGACAAAATCAAGCTTCGAAATGGCTGAGCATAAAATTGGCTGTCATATCATTCCTTTCGATGCGGGATTTTCGAGTGTTACTAAAGGGGAGACCATGTACGATACGGTCAAAACTTTAGAAATGATAGGTTTAGATGCAGTCATTATTCGAGCATCAGAGGATGAATATTATAATGAGCTACTAAATGGTATTAATGTAGCAATCATCAATGCAGGGGACGGTGCAGGACAGCATCCATCCCAATCATTATTGGATCTATATACAATAAAAAAAGAGTTTGGGTATTTTGAAGGGCTCAATATTACGATAGTTGGAGATATCTCACATAGTCGAGTAGCAAAATCAAACGCCCATGCATTGCAACGTTTAGGGGCAAAAGTGCACTTCCTTTGTCCAGAAGAATGGGCAGGAGGATTTGAAGCGCATTATTCTTGGGATGATCTAATCGAAATTAGCGATGTCATTATGCTATTACGTGTGCAACATGAACGTCATAAAGTAAATAAAAGCTTTTCGAAAGAAGGCTACCATCAAGAATACGGCTTAACAATAGAACGAGAAAAGCTAATGAAAGAATCAGCTATTATTATGCATCCAGCACCAGTGAATCGTGATGTAGAAATTGCTTCTGAGCTTGTAGAGTGTGGACGCTCTCGAATTTTCGAGCAGGTGCGAAATGGAGTCTATACACGGATGGCAATTGTGGAAACAATTTTAAAGGGGAGAGAATAACATGAAAAAAGTACTTCGAAATGTACAAATGTTAAATGAACAAGGTGAGCTGCAAACAGTCAATATCGCCATGGCAGATGGAAAAATTACAGCAATTGGCCAAGAGGTAACGGTAGTAGATGCAGAGGTCATTGAAGGAAATGGCTTGATTGTAGCACCAGGGTTTGTCGATGTGCATACACATTTACGAGAGCCAGGCTTTGAACATAAAGAAACAATAGCGACAGGGTCTGCCTCTGCAGCAAAGGGTGGCTTTACGACAATTTGTGCCATGCCAAATACGAAGCCGGTACCAGATTCAGTGGAAAACATGCAGCTTATTAATGGGCTGATTAAAGAAAGTGCTGTGATTCGAGTACTTCCATACGGTTCACTAACAAAGGATATTTCTGGGGAAGTTCGAACAAATGTGGAGGAGTTAAAAGCATATGGAGCTGTAGCGTTCTCAGATGATGGTGTAGGAATTCAGCTTGCTTCAACCATGTACGAGCAAATGAAGGATGCTGCCAAGCACGACATGGTAGTTGTGGCCCATTGCGAGGATAATTCATTAATTTATGATGGGGTTATGCATGAAGGAAAGCGTAATAAGGAGCTTGATCTTCCGGGGATTCCATCCATTTGCGAATCCGTTCAAATTGCACGAGATGTACTGCTTGCTGAGGCTGCAGGTGCACGCTACCATGTTTGTCACGTATCAACAAAAGAATCCGTTCGTGCGGTAAGAGATGCAAAGGCAGCCGGAATTCGTGTAACAGCAGAGGTTTGTCCGCATCATTTATTACTCGAAGAAATGGATATTCCATCCGATGATGCAAACTGGAAAATGAATCCACCATTGCGTGGGGCTGATGACAAAGATTCACTGCATGCAGCACTACTAGATGGAACTATCGATTGTATTGCAACAGACCATGCACCACATACAGTGGAAGAAAAATGCTGTGGTATGGTGGGGGCACCGTTTGGTATTGTAGGTTTCGAAACAGCTTTCCCACTACTATATACACAATTTGTTGAAACAGGGAAATGGACTTTAAAACAATTAATAGACTGGATGTCAGTGAAGGCAGCTGAAATTTTTGATCTACCCTATGGCACATTAGCAGTGGGTGCTTCAGCGGATATGATTTTAATAGATATTCAAAAAGAACAAACAATTGATGCAGAAGGCTTTGTATCAAAAGGACGTAATACACCATTTAACGGTTGGGTTGCAAAAGGTTGGCCGGTCCTAACAATTTTTGAAGGAAATATCGTATATCAGGAGGCAGAGTAATGAAAAAACGTTTACTAGTTTTAGAGGATGGCACAGTATTTACAGGTACAGCATTTGGGAGTGATCGCGCTTCACAAGGTGAGGTTGTATTTACGACAGGTATGACGGGATATCAAGAAACTATTTCAGACCCTTCGTTCTATGGTCAAATTGTTACATTGACGTATCCAATGGTAGGAAACTACGGCATTAACCGAGATGATTTTGAATCCATTACGCCAGCTATACGTGGATTTGTTGTACGCGAACTTGCTAAAACGCCTTCTAACTTCCGTTGTGATTTAACGTTAGATGAGTATTTAACATCAAAAGATATCCCGGGTATAGAGGGGATTGATACGCGTAAATTAACACGTATTATTCGTAGTAAAGGATCAGTAAAGGCGATTTTAACAGCGGCCAATGAAGAGGTAAATGTGAGTGAAGTTGTGACGCAACTGCAAGCGACACCAGCTATAACACACCATGTACGTGAAGTATCGCCAAAAGCAGCCTATCCATCACCTGGTCGAGGTAAACGAGTGGTCTTAATTGACTACGGTATGAAACATGGCATCCTTCGAGAATTAAATAAACGTGATTGTGATGTACTAGTAGTTCCTTACAATACATCAGCTGAACAAATTTTAGCTTGGCATCCAGATGGCATTATGCTCTCAAACGGACCAGGGAATCCAGAAGATGTCCAAGAGGGAATAGAAACAGTACGTAACTTAATTGGAAAAGTGCCAATGTTCGGGATTTGCTTAGGTCATCAAATCTTTTCCTTAGCAAGTGGAGCGAAAGCCTTTAAACTACCGTTTGGACACCGTGGTGGCAATCATCCAGTAAAAGATTTACGCACAGGTCGTACAGATTTAACATCTCAAAATCACGGCTACGCTATTGATATCGAATCATTACAAGATACTGATCTAGAATTAACACATATCGCCTTAAATGATGGTACGTGTGAAGGGGTACGTCATAAAAAATATCCAATTTTTACAGTACAATACCATCCAGAAGCATCACCAGGACCAGAAGATTCAAACCACTTATTTGATGAATTCATTGAAATGATGGAAGTAGAAGCAGGGAAGGGGAAACAACATGCCTAAACGTACAGATATTGAAACAATTTTAGTAATCGGCTCAGGCCCAATCGTCATCGGGCAAGCAGCAGAATTTGACTACGCAGGAACACAAGCTTGTTTGTCATTAAAAGAAGAGGGCTACCGTGTTATCTTAATTAACTCAAACCCTGCCACAATTATGACAGATACAGAAATTGCGGACAAAGTTTATATCGAACCGATTTCTCTTGATTTTGTATCTCGTATTTTACGTAAAGAACGCCCAGATGCTATTTTGCCAACACTTGGTGGTCAAACTGGTCTTAACATGGCGATTGAATTAGATAAATCAGGCATTCTAGATGAGCTGGGTATAGAAATCCTTGGTACAAAACTAGATGCTATTCATAAAGCAGAGGACCGAGATTTATTCCGTAACTTAATGTACGAATTAGGTGCTCCAGTACCTGAGTCTGATATTATTCATTCCTTAGACGAAGCGAAAAGATTTGTAGTCAAAATTGGTTACCCTGTTATTGTTCGTCCAGCCTTTACGCTTGGTGGTACAGGAGGCGGCATTTGCTACAATGATCAGGATTTAGAGGAAATCGTAACATCCGGTCTTAAATATTCACCAGTAACACAATGTTTACTAGAAAAATCTATTGCAGGCTATAAAGAGATAGAATATGAAGTAATGCGCGATGCAGTGGACAATGCCATTGTAGTATGTAACATGGAAAATGTTGACCCAGTAGGAATTCACACGGGGGATTCGATTGTAGTAGCACCGACTCAAACTCTCTCGGATCGTGAAAATCAAATGCTACGTAATATTTCATTAGATATTATTCGTGCGTTAAAAATTGAAGGTGGCTGTAACGTCCAACTAGCACTTGATCCATATAGCTTCAACTACTATGTAATTGAAGTAAATCCGCGTGTATCACGTTCTTCTGCGCTAGCTTCTAAAGCAACAGGCTATCCAATTGCTAAGCTAGCAGCAAAAATTGCAGTTGGTTTAACATTAGATGAAATTAAAAACCCTGTAACAGGATCAACCTATGCTTGCTTTGAGCCAGCTCTTGACTATATTGTCGCTAAAATCCCACGCTGGCCATTCGACAAATTCGAATCAGCAAAGCGTAATCTTGGCACGCAAATGAAAGCTACTGGTGAAGTGATGGCACTAGGCCGTACATTCGAGGAAGCCATGTTAAAGGCGGTTCGTTCACTTGAAACAGGTCAAGTACACTTAGAGCTAAAGCACGCTGAAGACAACTCGGATTCTTGGATTGAAAAACGTATCCGCAAGGCTGGGGATGAGCGTTTATTCTTCATCGGTGAAGCATTACGCCGTGGTGTGACAATTGAACAAATCCATGAATGGTCAGCTATTGACTTATTCTTCTTAAACAAATTTAAAAACATTGTAGATATGGAACAAACGCTAGCTGACCATAAAAATGATAAAGAAGTGCTTCGTACAGCAAAACGTTTAGGCTTTGCAGATAAGAAAATTGCTGAGCTTTGGGACACGACTGAAGCAGCCATCTACGCATATCGTAAAGAGCAAGGTATTATTCCTGTCTATAAAATGGTTGATACATGTGCAGCAGAGTTTGAATCTGAAACACCTTACTTCTACGGCACATATGAGGAAGAAAACGAATCCATTAAGTCAGAAAAACCTTCTGTAGTAGTACTAGGTTCAGGACCTATCCGCATTGGACAGGGGGTAGAATTCGACTATGCTACCGTCCATTCAGTATGGGCCATTCAAGAGGCAGGCTATGAAGCTATCATTATCAACTCAAATCCAGAAACAGTGTCTACGGACTTCTCAATTTCCGATAAATTATACTTCGAGCCATTAACAATCGAGGATGTTATGCATATTATCGACTTAGAACAGCCAATTGGAGTTGTTGTTCAATTCGGTGGTCAAACTGCGATTAACCTTGCCGATAAGTTAGCTGCAAATGGTGTGAAAATCCTAGGAACTTCTCTAGAGGATATCGACCGTGCAGAAAACCGCGATAAATTCGAACATGCTTTACGTGACTTAAACATTCCACAGCCACAGGGTGAAACAGCGGTTTCTACAGTTGAAGCACTTGCCATTGGTGAGCGTCTGGGCTTCCCGGTACTTGTCCGTCCTTCCTATGTTCTAGGTGGACGTGCAATGGAAATTGTTTACAACCAAGAAGAATTACAGCACTATATGGAGAACGCAGTGGAAGCATCTCCAGATCATCCGGTATTAGTGGACCGTTATCTAACAGGGCAGGAAATTGAAGTAGATGCTATCTGTGATGGAGAACATGTATTAATCCCAGGTATTATGGAGCATATTGAGCGCGCAGGGGTTCACTCTGGTGACTCTATATCAGTTTACCCACCACAGAAATTAACACAGTATCAAAAAGATACATTAGTAGATTATACAACACGTCTTGCAAAAGGTCTTGGAATCGTAGGCTTAATGAACATTCAATACGTAATTTCCCAAGGTGAGGTATATGTCATTGAGGTGAACCCACGTTCATCACGTACAGTACCATTCTTAAGTAAAATTACAAATATCCCTATGGCTAATATTGCAACGAAAGCAATTCTAGGGAAATCGATTGTCGAGCAGGGCTATCCAACAGGATTAGCCCCTGAGCAAAAAGGTGTATTTGTGAAAGTACCAGTGTTCTCATTTGCCAAACTACGCCGTGTAGATATAACATTAGGCCCTGAAATGAAATCTACTGGGGAAGTAATGGGCAAAGATGCAACATTAGAAAAAGCACTTTACAAAGGCTTAGTTGCAGCAGGAATGGAAATTCGCACAGAAGGAACAGTATTGTTTACGGTATCTGATAAGGATAAAGAAGAAGCAATCGCATTAGCAAAACGTTTCTCAACAGTAGGCTATCGCATTGTAGCTACTGAGGGAACAGCAAAAGCATTTGAAGCTGCTGGAGTGCGCACGGATGTTGTTGGCAAGATTGGTGCGAAGGGACAAACACTGATTGATTTAATCCAAAATGGCGAAGCTCAGCTTGTCGTTAATACATTAACAAAAGGTAAGCAACCAGCTCGAGATGGTTTCCGAATTCGTCGTGAGTCTGTAGAAAATGGCGTACCTTGTCTCACATCTTTAGATACGGCAGAAGCAATGGTACGTGTCATTGAATCTATGACATTTACAGCAGAAGAAATGCCAAAAGCGGAGGTAGTACACTAATATGATACGTCAAGAGAAAATGAGGGTCGTCTCCCAAAAGCAAATTGCGACAAACATTTTCGAACTGACACTTCATGGTGAACTGGTTCAGGATATGACTCCTGGCCAGTTTGTCCATGTAAAGGTGTCGGATTCGTTGGAGCCGCTTTTACGTCGACCAATTAGTATTGCAAATATAGATAAAGATAACAATGAATTTACAATGATTTATCGTGCTGAGGGTCGTGGTACCAAAGTATTAGCAACAAATCGTGAAGGTCAACAGGTCAATGTCCTCGGACCAATTGGAAATGGTTTCCCAGTAGATGCAGTAAAAGAGGGAGGAACAGCTCTACTAGTCGGAGGGGGAATCGGAGTGCCTCCACTACATGAGCTTTCCAAGCAATTAAACGCACGTGGTGTTAAAACAATACATGTGCTTGGCTTTCAAACGGAAGATGTATGCTTCTATGAAGAGGAATTCAGCGCCCTTGGGGAAACGCATTATGTAACGGTTGACGGCTCTAAAGGAACCAAAGGCTTTGTGACAAATGTGTTAGAGTCTCGAGCACCTGAATTTGATGTCTTTTATTCTTGCGGTCCTCTCCCAATGTTAAAAGCACTTGAAGGCTTCTATCCAGAAAAAGAAGGTTATTTATCATTTGAAGAGCGTATGGGCTGTGGTATTGGTGCTTGTTTTGCATGTGTCTGCAAAACAACCGATCAAATAGCAAAAGACTATGTCAAAGTATGCTCTGATGGTCCAGTTTTCCCGAAAGGTACGGTGGCATTATGAGTCGTTTAAACATTCAATTACCAGGTTTAGATTTAAAAAACCCTATTATGCCTGCTTCCGGTTGCTTTGGTTTTGGACGTGAATATGCACAGCTTTACGATCTATCCAAGCTAGGGGCAATAATGATTAAAGCAACAACAGTTGAAACTCGTGCAGGTAATCCAACGCCGCGTGTGGCTGAAACAGCAGCAGGGATGTTAAATGCAATTGGGCTACAAAATCCTGGCATTGAAAAAGTGATGAATGAGGAATTGAAATTTTTAGAGGGCTATGATGTACCAATTATCGCCAATGTGGCTGGAACAGAGACTGCAGATTATGTAGAAGTAGCGAGACGTATTTCAGCAGCACCTAATGTCCAAGCTTTGGAGCTGAATATTTCATGTCCAAATGTTAAATGTGGTGGCATTCAATTTGGGACAGATCCAGACACAGCACGTGAGCTTGTCAAGGCGGTTAAAGCTGTATCCACTGTTCCTGTTTATGTGAAGCTATCACCGAATGTAACAAATATCGTAGACATTGCTTTAGCTGTCGAAGCGGGTGGCGCGGATGGCATAACAATGATTAACACTTTAGTAGGTATGCGTTTAGATGAGCGGACAGGGAAACCAGTCATCGCAAATGGCACAGGTGGTTTATCGGGTCCTGCTGTAAAGCCCATTGCCATCCGAATGGTTTATGAGGTGTACAAGGCTGTTAATATTCCGATAATTGGCATGGGTGGTGTGACAGAAGCACAGGATGTCATTGATTTTATGTCGGCAGGTGCTTCAGCTGTGGCAATAGGAACTGCAAATTTTGTGGACCACTTCGTTTGCCCAAATATTATTGATGATTTACCAGCAAAACTTGACGCACTTGAGGTAGAACATATAACAGATATTATTGGAAGGAGCCATCGTTGATGAATACTAAGCCTATACTAGCATTAGATTTTCCAGGAGAAAAAGAAGTATTCGATTTCTTAAAGCACTTCCATGAGCCTCTTTTCGTGAAAATTGGAATGGAATTATATATGCAAGAAGGGCCTGATATTGTACGCAAAGTAAAAGAGTTAGGTCATGATGTTTTCCTTGATTTAAAACTACATGATATCCCGAATACAGTAGGCTCTGCTATGAAGGGCTTAGCCAAACTAGGAGTGAATTTAGTAAATGTCCATGCGGCAGGTGGACGTCCAATGATGGAGGCTGCCCTAGAGGGTCTAGAAGCAGGAACACCTGTAGGCAAAGAACGTCCAGCATTAATTGCTGTAACACAATTAACATCCACAACAGAGGAGCAAATGCAGACGGAGCAAAGAATTGCTTTATCCTTACAGGAGTCTGTTCTACATTATGCACGTCTAACAAAACAAGCTGCCTTACAGGGTGTCGTTTGTTCGGTACATGAGGCTAAGGCAATAGCTGAAGTGTGTGGAGAGGATTTTCTTCGGGTAACACCAGGAATTCGTCTAGCCGGTGGCGCTGCACACGATCAAAAACGTATTGCCACACCGGATGGAGCAAAACGTGAAGGTTCGTCACTCATCGTTGTTGGACGTGCTGTAACAGGTGCACAGGATCCAGTAGCGGCATATAAAATCGTAAGTGAATTATGGGAGGCATAAATGATGACATTACAGAATGAAATTGCACACGCTATGCTAAAGGTGGGTGCTGTAGAATTAAATCCAACAGAATTATTTACATGGGCATCTGGTATAAAATCACCTATTTACTGTGATACACGTTTAACAATCTCTGACCCTGTTATTCGTAAACAACTTGCGACTGGCTTAGCAGCTGTAATTAAAGAGCATTTTGGAGCGACTGAAATAGTAGCTGGTACAGCAACAGCAGGTATCCCACATGCAGCATGGGTAAGTGATATTTTAGAATTACCAATGGTCTATGTACGCTCTAAAGCGAAAGAACATGGCCGTGGCAATCAAATTGAAGGAAAATACGCAGCGGGCCAAAAAGTAGTTGTGGTGGAGGATATCGTTTCTACTGGTGGTTCTTCCATTACAGCAGTTGAAGCATTGCGTGCAGCAGGCTGTGAAGTACTAGGAGTTGTTTGTGTCTACACATATAATCTTCCACGAGCTGAACAAGCATTTGATGAAGCTGGCATCCAATATGTCTCCTTAACTAATTTCGATTATCTGATTGAGGCAGCAAATGAATCAGGTGCTATTAGAGAAGAAGATATTCCATTCTTAAAAGAGTGGCATGCGAAATTAAAGGCAGGAGAGCTATAATAAAAAGCTGTTCTACTGGTTATTTGACCTGTAGAACAGCTTTTTTCTTCCTATTTAAATAGGGAGAGGTTATTTAAAATTGAATACTAAAGCCATTAAAACGATGTATACCTGTCCCAAAATGTACTAGATTATTTTTTCGAAGTGTAATAACTGCCTTTTTTACCTCTAATAAGATAGAAGGGTCAAGACCTAATGTGTGATGAGAACCGAAAATTTTCGTAAGCGAAGATAAGTTAGCTATTTTTTCTAAAGATTGGACTAAATCCTCGGGGCTAGTAGTTGGAAAAAATGCATAAATAGGTGCTTGATCATATAGTAAGTCCCCAGTAAACAAATAGCCATATTTATGATCCAAAAGAGCAATATGGCCAGGAGAATGCCCTGGTGTGTGGAGTATAGATAATTTTCGGTTCCCTATATCTATAATATCACCATCTTCTAAAACACCAGAAGGCTGTCCCTGAAAAGGCTTGTAGTCCGAAGGATTAAACGTTTTAGGTGTAGGTATCGTAATATTACGGCCAACATCCGTTCTAATCTGTTCGATAGATAATTTAGGGATACCATGGATTAGCCAATCAACTTCATCTTTATGAACATAAATATCATCAAACGCTCCGTGACTGCCAATATGATCCCAATGAACATGTGTTGTAATCACAGAAATGGGCAAAGAGGTTAATTGTTTACTAATCCTTTGAATATTATCAATCCCAAGACCTGTATCAATAAGAACAGCTTGTTTCTCCCCAAGCAATAAAAAGGAATGCACCTTTTCCCAATGACCATATTCACTTATAGCATACGTTTCATTATTGATTTCCTCTACAGTAAACCATGCATCATTAATTTTTGCCATGACAGCCAACCTTTCCTTATGTTGAAATGAAAAATAATATAATAAAACTTTGTCATTGGAAATTTTAACATAAAATCATGTAATTTCCTTTTAAAATATTCTAAATAGTATTTCTATATTGAATATTAAAGAAAAATTCGGCAATTAGGAATAATTAAGAAGTATGGTAGATAGCTATAAACTAAAAGCTTTAAATTGTTTTCTTAAAGTAATTTGAAATATTAGCACTTCAACGTCCAAAATTATTCATTGAAAATAAAAATGTGTGAAATATAATTTTTCTATAAAAGTTAATTTGTTATTTTTTGCTATAAAACACTCATTTATTTGAGTTTAACTGTGTTTTATTTGTAAAAGTAAATTTGTGGTATGAATTTTTTTGTTATATTTGAATAATTTATTTTTGTATAAATTATAACTTTGTAAAGATAAAGTAAAATATTTCTTAAAACGAAAATATAAAACGAGCATTTTTTAGAGGGAGATGTCTGGTGGAAATTTATAAGCTGGATTGAAATAATTTGAAAAAGGGACTTGCGTTTATACATGTTTTCTAGCTAAAATAATAGCACAGTTTAATTTTCAGATAATTCTATCAGCAACTGACGAGTTGAAGGCGAAAAAATTATTAAAATCATACTTGCCAATATAAAAATGAGGGGAGAAGAGAGAAAAACTAAATATGATTCTGATATAAAGTATCGTTTGTATTTTCAGAATATTGAATTATAGAGGAGAGATTGTTTGAATACAGCAAAAGACTTACTAACAATAACAAATTTGACTACAAGTTTTCGCATAAAAGATACATACCACGCTGCTGTAGATGATGTCTCACTTTCGCTTCAAAAAAATGAGGTATTAGCAATAGTTGGAGAATCAGGTTGTGGTAAAAGTACGTTAGCGACTACTATTGTAGGTTTGCACAATGAGGTTAATACAAAGGTTACTGGTGATATCTTTTATAATAATCAAAATTTAGCAAAATTGAATGACCAACAATTTAATAACTTACGTGGTAATGACATTGGGTTTATTTTTCAGGACCCACTATCAGCACTTAACCCTTTAATGAGAATAAGCGAACAAATTGAAGAAGGGTTAATCTATCATACAAAGCTTTCAAAACAACAGCGAAGTGAAAGAGTATTAGAACTACTCAATCAAGTTGGAATTGCAAATCCAGAACGCGTAGCTAGACAATTTCCTCATCAGCTATCGGGGGGGATGCGTCAGCGTGTCATGATTGCGATTGCCCTATCATGTAAGCCAGCTATATTAATTGCTGATGAACCAACAACAGCATTAGATGTTACCATTCAGGCCCAAATTTTGGACCTGTTAAAAGCATTACAGACTGAGACAGAGACAGGCATTATTCTCATTACGCATGATTTAGGCGTTGTAGCAGAGATGGCTGATCGTGTTGTAGTTATGTATGCAGGTGAAGTAGTGGAGGAGGCACCGGTTCAGGAATTATTCAATAATCCAAGGCACCCTTACACGCGTTCACTATTAAATTCAATTCCACAAACACATAGCGAAAATGAAAGACTCGAGGTTATTCAAGGGATGGTACCATCTTTAATCAATTTACCTCGAGAAGGTTGTCGTTTTTCAGGACGTATTCCGTGGATTGATGCATCTTCACACGAAGCAAAACCACAATTACATGAAATTGCACCAGGACATTTTGTGAGATGTACCTGCTGGAAACACTTTCATTTCGAAGGTGAAGAAGGGGGCGGGGCTGTATGAGCTTTATGCAAATAAAAGATTTAAGTGTTCATTACCCAATACGTGGAGGATTTTTTAATACCGTTGTTGATCGCGTATATGCAGTGGACGGTGTAACAATGGAGTTCGAAAAGGGCAAGACGTATGGGCTAGTAGGAGAATCAGGATCAGGTAAATCAACAACAGGAAAAGCAATCATAGGTCTAGAAAAGATCACCTCTGGTCAAATTTTTTATGAGGGTGAAAATGTGACAAACCAACAGAGAAAACGTGATTCTGCCTATAACAGAGACATACAAATGATTTTCCAAGACTCTCATTCTAGTATGAATCCTAGAAAACGTGTTCTCGATATTCTAGCAGAGCCTATTCGGAATTTTATGAAGCTCAGTGATCAAGAGGAACGCAAACGTATTAAAGAGCTACTTGCTATTGTTGGGATGTCGGAAGATGTTTTACTAAAATATCCCCATGAATTTTCGGGTGGCCAAAAGCAACGTCTGGGCATTGCGCGAGCGGTTGCTTGTAACCCTAAAATGATTATTGCAGACGAACCTGTTTCAGCGCTAGATCTATCAGTACAGGCACAAGTATTGAATTTCATGAAAGATATTCAAAATGAGTATGGACTTACATACTTATTCATTTCCCATGATTTAGGCGTTGTTAAACATATGTGTGATCATATTTCGATTATGTACAAAGGACGCTTTGTGGAAACTGGTACAAGACATGATATTTATAAGAATCCGCAGCATATATACACGAACCGCCTTTTATCAGCCATTCCAAATATCGAACCAGAGACTAGGAATGAGCGTAAATTAATTCGACAGCAGGTAGAAGGAAATTATCAACAAGAGCAACATAAATACTATGATGAGCATGGAAAAGTCTATCCACTGAAATCCATTTCAGACACACATATGGTTGCAATGTCAGGAGGAATGTGAAATGTGGAAAACAATTGCTAGAAGAATAGTTTTAATGATTCCTCAAATGTTTGTGCTAAGCTTAATTATTTTTATCTTAGCGAAACAAATGCCAGGTGATCCTTTTACAGGGTTAATTACACCAGAAACAGACCCTGCACGTATTGAAGAACTTAGAATTCAAGCGGGTTATTATGATCCATGGTATGTACAATATTACCATTGGGTGATCAATGCCTTTCAGGGAGATTTTGGACAAAGCTATACATATAAACTTGCAGTGTCCTCATTGATTGGCGAGCGTGCATTAAACACTTTTTGGCTTGCCCTACTTAGCACCATTCTTGTTTATTTAATTGCTATTCCATTAGGAATGATAGCTGGACGTAAGCAGGATACATTGTATGATAAGTCGATTACTCTGTATAGCTTTATAAGCTATGCAATACCAACTTTTGTATTGGGCTTAATTTTCTTATATATCTTTGGATATCGTTTAATGTGGTTTCCGACGAGTGGAACAGTCGATGTAGGGATAGAACCCGGAACGCTCGAGTATTATTGGAATCGCTTGTATCATTTAATATTACCTGCAATGACGTATGCCATTTTAGCGACAACGACGATTATTCAATACTTACGTTCAGAAATTATTGATGCCAAGACACAGGATTATGTTAAGACAGCACGTAGTAAAGGTGTACCAATGAAAATCATCTACAGAAGACATATTTTCCGTAACTCTTTATTACCTATTGCGGCCTTCCTTGGCTTTACAATTACAGGTTTATTAGGCGGCTCGATTTTCATAGAGACAATTTTTGGCTTCCCGGGCATGGGGCAATTATTCATCCATTCCGTAACAAGTCGTGATTATAGTGTTATTACAGCTCTTGTTATGCTTTATGGCTTCTTGGCGTTATTAGGTAGTCTATTGTCAGATATAATTATGAGCATTGTTGATCCACGTATCCGCATAGACTAACAGTTACATTGAACGCATAAGGAGAGGTGAATAAAATGGAGCAAAAAAATGATGTAGTAAAAGTTGAAAATATGCCACCAACAGGGATTCAAGTCGTTATTCGTGAATTCAGAAAAGATAAATTAGCATTATTGTCATTTATTGGAATTACTTTACTTATAATTGTAATATTAATTATGTCCGCATTTATGAATCAGGATGAAATATTACGAATAAAATTATTAGAGCGTTTTACAGAGCCTGGTGTTAATGGATATATTCTTGGGGCTGATGAAGCGGGTCGTGATATGTATGGACAGCTTATTATCGGTGCGAAAAATTCTATTTTAATTGCAGTTGCTATTACGCTTATTGCGAATGCCTTAGGGATTGCCCTCGGCATTATAATGGGCTATTACGGCGGCTTTATCGATAATTTATTTATGCGTATCATTGATTTCCTTATGACATTACCGACATTAATGATCATCATTGTATTAGTTACAATTATTCCGAAATATGGTGTTTTTGAGTTGATTTTGATTTTAAGTGCCTTTCAATGGATAAGCACTGCGCGCCTCGTTCGAAGTAAAGCTTTATCCGAAGGGCGTAGAGATTATGTGAGTGCCTCGAAAACAATGGGGACTAGTGATTTTGCCATTATGTTTAAAGGGATACTACCAAATTTAAGCTCGTTGCTAATAGTAGAATTAACGTTAAACTTTGCAGGGAATGTTGGTATTGAAACGGGTCTATCGTTCTTAGGCTTTGGTTTACCGCCGTCAACACCTAGCTTAGGGACATTAGTAAGCTATGCAACAAATCCGGTAGTATTATCTTCAAAATGGTGGATTTGGTTGCCCGCATCATTATTAATTTTAGTTTTGATGCTTGGTATAAATTATGTCGGTCAAGCGTTAAGACGTGCAGCTGACGCAAAACAACGATTAGGATAAAGGGGAGGATTTACACATGAAGAAAAATTGGTTATTCTTGTCCATTTTATTTGCATTCATGCTAGTTTTAGCAGCCTGCAGTGGTGGAGGCAATGGGTCTGAAAAAGGCGCAGAAACTGATAACAAAGAAAAGTCGGGTGAAACAGAAAAATCCGGCGAGTCTGAAGGTACTAGTGATTCATTATTACCAATGGAAGTAACAAATGAAGGAGACGCAATCCAAGGTGGTACATTACGCGTAGGACTTGTAACAAGCTCTCCGTTCCAAGGTATTTTCAACTGGGAACTATACGAAGATGCTTATGATTCAGAAATTTTAGCCTTTGCGTCTAATGTGCTTTTTGAACAAGATGGAAACTTCCTTGTTACAGACAAAGGTATTGCAAAGTTAGACGTTGATGCTGAAGCAAAAACAGCAACTGTCACAATTCAAGGTGATTATAAATGGTCAGATGGTACACCTTTAACAGCTGATGATCTAATTTTTCCATATGAGCTAATTGGTCATCCAGATTATACAGGTGTTCGTTATGATGATGATTTTAAAAACATTGTAGGAGCAGAAGAATACCATAATGGTAAAGCGGATACAATTTCTGGTATTACAAAAGTTGATGATAAGAGTATTAAAATCCAACTTAAAAAAGTATCACCAGCTATTTACTCCATTGGTGATGGCTTATGGGCATATGCAGAGCCTAAACATCAATTAGAATCTATTCCAGTGAAAGACTTACTTGCTTCAGATGCAGTACGTAAAAATCCAGTAACACTTGGTGCATTTAAAATTGATAAAGTCGTAAATGGTGAGTCTGTACAGTTTGTAGCAAACGAACATTATTTTAAAGGCAAGCCAAAAGTGGATAAAGTAGTACTTGAGGTTGTTCCACCAACTTCAATTGGTGAAGCATTACGTACTGGAAAATATGATATTGCTACATCATACCCAACTAATCAGTATGATAGTATTAAGGATTTACAAAACATAGCATTATTAGGTCGTCCAGAATTATCATATTCTTATATCGGCTTTAAATTAGGAAAATACGATACAACAAATAAAGTAAACGTATTTGATGAAAAGTCAAAAATGAATAGTATTGAATTACGTCAGGCTGTTGCGTTTGCAATGGATGTTGAAGGTGTTGCAGAAAAATTCTATCAAGGATTACGTGAGCGCGGAAATTCTTTAATTCCACCAGTATTTGCATCCTATTATGATGCAACATTAGAAGGCTATAATTATGATCCTGAAAAAGCAAAAGAATTATTAGATAAAGCGGGCTTTAAAGATGTAGATGGTGACGGTATTCGTGAAGATAAAGATGGTAAAAAATTCTCTATTCGATTAGCTTCAATGGCTGGTTCAGAAACAGATGAAGCGATTGTTGAATACTTCCGTCAGAACTGGAAAGAAGTGGGATTAGACGTGCAATTAACAACAGGTCGTCTTATTGAATTCAATGCTTTCTACGATAAAGTTCAAGCAGATGATCCAGAAATCGATATGTATCAAGCTGCATGGGGAACTGGAACAAATCCATCTCCTAAAGGTTTATATGGTGAAGGTGCTGAATTTAACTTTAGCCGCTATGTATCTCCTGAATTAACAAAATTATTAGACGCTATTGACTCAGAAGAGGCTATGGACCAAGATACACGTACAAAGGCTTTCAGAGAGTGGCAAGAATATATGAGTGAAAAAGCAATGGTAGTACCAACTTTCTTCCGTACAGAAATAATTCCTGTTAATAAACGCGTAAAAAACTGGAATGCATCTTATGATAATGGAACTTCTAGTAATCTTCAAACAATTGAATTATTAGCTGATCAACCTATTAAATAGTTTATTATTAATCAAAAAAGCAGCTTTTCTACAAAGAAGAAAAGCTGCTTTTTTAATAATACATCTCATAAAAAAGGGGATACGTATATTACGTTGGAAAAAACATGTAAAGTAAAACGGCAGCCAAATAAGCTGGCTGATAGGTTGAGGCCTTTTAAGTAAAGCTTTTAGCCACATTTAGGAGACGGACACTGCCTGCAAAAGGTGAATTCGGGCTAGATCCATAATAAAACCAAACAAGAAAGAAATAATAGTTTTAATTTGTTTTATCGTTCTTTATTAATATCAGGAATATGTAACCTGATAAAATATAAGTAATATTTTCAATGCTGCATACATATAAATTTATGTACAAACTTATTAGTTATAGAACAAAATGGAGAAATGTAAAGAAAAAACTCCCGCTACAGTAGTAAAACTGTAGACAGGAGTTCGAGTCTTATCGATTATTAACCCAAGTTTTAACTAAATCAGCAGTTCCATATACATAGTGTTGGTCGCCTACTTCATGATACGATGCACTTTCGTCAACCTCCGTATGCTTGTACGGAATACGTTGACGACGTTTCTCAGACATTGGATCAGGAAGTGGGATTGCTGATAATAAAGATTTTGTATACGGGTGAACAGGATGATTGTAAATGTCATCTGCTTTACCGATTTCCATGATTTTACCGCGGTACATTACAGCAATACGATCACTGATGTATTTTACCATCGAAAGGTCATGGGCAATGAACAGATATGTTAAGCCACGTTCTTTTTGAAGTTGTTTTAGTAAGTTAACAACCTGAGCTTGGATCGATACGTCAAGCGCAGAGATTGGCTCATCGGCAATGATAAACTTAGGATCTAAGCTTAGTGCACGGGCAATCCCAATACGTTGACGTTGACCGCCAGAGAATTCATGTGCGTATCGATTCGCGTGCTCTTTGTTTAAACCTACAGCTTCAAGTAACTCTTGAATTTTCCCACGACGTACATTTTTATCCTTGTAAAGGCCATGGATATCAAAGGCTTCACCAATGATTTCACCAGCTGTCATACGAGGATTTAAAGAAGCGTAAGGATCTTGGAAGATCATTTGCATTTGGCGGTTAAAATTCTTTAACTCATTTTTAGATTTTTTTCCATGAACATTTTCCCCATCGAAAACAATCTCGCCACCTGTAATATCATATAATCGAATGATTGAACGACCAGTTGTTGACTTTCCACAACCTGATTCACCTACAAGACCAAGTGTTTCACCTTCATAAACATCGAAGCTAATACCATCTACGGCTTTGATTGGATTACTTGGTGAACCAAAATGCTGCTTTAGGTTTTTAATTTCAAGAATTTTTTTAGCACCAGTTTTAGTCATTTTCTTGTGCCTCCTTTGCTAAATACCCTTCTATACGTTTAGCAACCGCTTCAGGAAGAGGAATCTTTGGTGCATCAGGATGCAATAACCAAGTTTTTGCAAAATGTGTTTCACTTACTTGGAACATTGGTGGTTCTTGTTCATAATCAATGGCCATTGCGAACTCGTTACGTGCTGCAAATGCATCCCCTTTAGGTGGGTTCGTAAGATCTGGTGGTGATCCAGGAATCGTGCGTAATAACTCATCTGTATCATTATCCAAATCAGGCATAGAACCTAGTAGACCCCATGTGTATGGGTGCTTTGGATTATAGAAAATATCATTAACAGTACCATATTCTACAATTTGTCCAGCGTACATTACGGCTACACGATCTGCGATGTTCGCTACAACACCTAAATCGTGTGTAATGAAAATGATAGATGTTTTCGAGTTCTTTTGGATTTCCTTCATTAGCTCTAAAATCTGTGCTTGAATAGTTACGTCTAGGGCTGTTGTTGGCTCATCGGCAATCAGTAGCTTAGGATCAGCTGCAAGGGCGATCGCAATAACAACACGTTGACGCATACCACCTGAAAATTCATGTGGATATTGATTATAACGTTTCTCAGGGAAGGGGATACCTACCTGTGTTAAAAGCTCAATGGCACGTTTTTTTGCATCTACTTTAGAAACTTTTCTATGTTGCAAAATTACTTCAGTTATTTGACGTCCGACCTTCATAGTTGGATTCAAACTTGTCATTGGATCTTGGAAAATCATTGCAATTTCATTTCCGCGTACTTTAGACATTTCTTTATCAGTTAACGGAACTAAATCACGACCATTAAATAAAATTTGCCCTGACTCATAAATACCAGGTGGCTGTGGAATTAGTTTCATTAACGCATTACTCGTAACACTTTTTCCAGAACCTGATTCACCAACTATAGCTAGTGTTTCACCTTCCTTTAAATCAAAGTTAACACCACGTACAGCATGAACAAGCCCTGCATAAGTTTTAAAGTTAATTTTTAAATCTTTTACTTCTAGAATTGTTTTACTCATTTCGGCCACCTCCTTATTTACGTAGTTTTGGATCTAGAGCATCACGTAAGCCGTCACCAACAGCGTTAAACGCAAAGATTGTTAGTGAGATAAATACTGCTGGGAAAATCAAGCGCCATGGTGCATTTGCTATAGCTTTATTACCGTCGGAAGCCATTGTACCCCATGAAGCAGTTGGAGCAGGAACCCCAAGACCAAGGTAACTTAGGAATGACTCAGTGAAGATAGCAGATGGAATTGTTAAAGTCATCGTTACTAAAATGGCACCAAGAGCATTCGGCACTAAGTGTTTAATAATTAAATGTCCTGTACTTGCACCTAATGTGCGAGCAGCAAGAACGTATTCTTGATTTTTAATAGATAATACTTCACCACGAACGATACGTGCCATGTTAATCCATCCAGTGATAGACAAGGCAATAATCATAGGGAATAAACCTGGTTGCATAACAACTAAAAGTACGATTACTACTAAAAGGTAAGGGACAGCTGTTAAAACGTCAGCAATACGCATCATAATATTATCAACGCGACCGCCTGATAAACCTGAAATACTTCCCCAAATAACACCGATAATTAAGTCAATAACCGCCGCAGCAATTCCGATAAATAGGGAGATACGAGCTCCTTCCCAAATACGAACGAAAATATCACGACCAAGGTCATCCGTTCCAAACCAAAATTGTGCAGATGGTGGTGCATTGTAAACACCTAGCTGATCACTTGCTTTATATTGAGATAGCATTGGTGCGAATATAGCCATTAAAATAACAATAATTAAAATAATGATCCCAACAATGGCCATTTTATTATGAGAGAAACGGAGAAATACTTCTTTCCAAAAGGAGACTGATTTGTCAGCTAATTTTTCCGTTGCTTCATGATTACCACCAACAATTTTAAACTTATCTTTTTCAATTTGTTGCTGTGTCATTATTTTTTCGCTCCTTTCAGTTTAATACGCGGATCAATCACACTATATAGAATATCAACGATTAATACCGCAAATAAAAGGATGATGGAATAGAACACTGTCGTACCCATAATGACCGTATAGTCACGGTTTGTAATACTTTGAACGAAGTGTTTACCAAGTCCAGGAATAGCGAAAATTTGCTCTACAATGAAACTACCTGTAACAACCCCAGCTGTTAAGGGACCAATATACGTTACGACTGGTAGTAGGGCATTTCGTAATGTATGGCGGAAAACGATTGTCCATTTACCAATACCTTTCGCACGAGCCATTTTTACATATTCACTATTGTTTTGTTCAAGCATACTTGAACGAGTTAACTTTGCAATAAAGCCCATGTGAGAGAGCGCAATTGCAAAGGCTGGTAATATACTATAAACAAAGCCTTTCCATCCACTGATAGGGAACCAACCAAGCTTAAAGGCTAAGAAATACTGCATTAAACCTGCTAAGATAAATGAAGGTACTGATATACCGAGCACCGCAAAGGACGTTGCCAAATAATCCGGGAACTTATTATGATATAGCGCGGAAACTACGCCAATTAAAACACCGAATCCAATTGCTAATAGCATAGCCTCAATTCCCAATGTTAAAGAAACAGGGAAACTTTCAGAAATCATATCATTTGTAGAACGCGCTTTATATTTCATTGACTCACCGAAATTGAAAGTGGCCGTATCGATTAAATAATCTTTATATTGTATATACCAAGGGTTATTTAATCCATACGTTTCGTTTAACTTCTCCTCGATTTGAGGGGGGAAATTACGTTCACTCGCAAAAGGACTACCAGGAGCGAGACGCATTAAGAAAAACGTAACAGTTACGATGACGAAAAGCGCGAGAAGTATATACATCAGCCTTTTCAAAATATATTTAATCACATAAAACTCCTCCTTCTATTTGTCAATTGTCTGACAAATATATGCCTTCGTATTTTAAAAAGAGCTGACTCGCGCCGTAGGGGCTACGAGGCAGCTCTTCGCTGTAGAGCTAAATAAGCGAAATGTTGTTGATTATTTCTCTACTTTAACCTCTTTAAGAGAGATGTTACCAAGGATGTCTGCCTTCATGTCTTTCACATAATCTTGTACTACAGATAGGTTCGTGTAGTAGTAAATTGGAACAACTGGGAACTCAGAAACAGCAATTGCTTCAGCTTGTTTTAAAAGCTCAAGACGTTTCGCTGGATCTGCTTCTGTATTAGATTGATCTAATAATTTTTTGTATTCTGCATTTTCCCAACCTGTATCATTGTTACCGTTTGCAGCAGTGTCATACATTTCTAAGAATGTATAAGCATCGTTGTAGTCACCAACCCAGCCCATACGGCCAACTTGGTAGTCTAATTGGTTAAGTTTTTCTAGGTAAACTTGCCATTCAGAGTTATCTAGACCTACAGTGATTCCTAGGTTTTTAGTCCAGTTTTCTTGTACGAATTGAGCGATAGCAGCGTGTGCTTCACTAGTGTTGTAAGAAAGATTAATTTTTACATCTGCTGGGTTTGTAATACCAAGTTCTTTCATACCAGCTTCAAGTGCTGCTTTAGCACCTTCGATATCGTTATCTTTGTAGTAACCACGGTCTTCTTCAAAACCATGAACTGCGGTAGGAACCATACCTAATGCAGGTTTTTGCTCACCTTTAGTAACATTATCAATTAAACCTTGTCGATCAACTGCTAATGCTAATGCTTTACGAATGTTAGCGTTTCCAGTGATTTTATCTTTTGTATTTAGCTTGTACCAATATACAGAAGCTTGGTCATTAATATTTAAAGATTTATCAGCTTTAAATCCATCGATAGCATCAAGTGCTACAGATTGGAATGGTGCTCCAAGATAGTCAATTTCTCCACCTTTGAACATTGTTACTGCTGTTGCTTCAGATTCAACCATACCGATATTAACAGTGTCTAAAGCCACTTTATCAGCATCCCAGTACTCTGGGTTTTTCTTTAATACGATTGTATCGTTGTGTCTCCACTCACCTAATGTGAATGGTCCGTTTGTTACAAAGTTTTCACCAGCATCTGTATACCACTCATCATTACCTTCAACTACTTTTTGGTTTAATGGTGCGTATGTTTTGAATGCTGTTAATTCTAAAAAGTAAGGTGTTGGGTTTTCTAAAGTTACTACTAATGTTTTTTCATCTTCAGCTTTAACGCCTACGTCATCAGCAGAACCTTCACCATTATTGTATGCTGTAGCACCTTTAATTGGGTAAAGGATTGAAGCATATTCAGAAAGATTGTCTGGGTTTAATGCCCATTTCCAAGCATATTCGAAGTCACCAGCAACTACTGGATCTCCGTTTGACCATTTAGCATCACGTAATTTAAACGTGTATGTTTTTAAGTCTTCGCTAACTTCCCAGCTTTCAGCTGCAGCTGCAACGGGACGAGCGTCTGCATCAAGCGTTGTTAATCCTTCAAAAGTATTTGTAAGAATAACTCCAGAAGTTGTATCTGTTGCTAATGCAGGATGAAGTGATGGTGGTTCAGAAGCTACCACTACATTTAATTCGCCACCTGAAGCTGTTTCAGATGAACCAGAATCTTTTCCATCGTCTTTTGATTTTTCAGACGAATCTCCACCGAAGCCACATGCAGCAAGTACTAAAGAAAATACTGCAAGAACTGTTAGTAATAAAAACTTTTTGTTTTTATTCATGTGAATCCCCCTTATACAATTTTTAAGCCTTTTGTGAAGCTCCTATTTAATATACCAAAAAAATCATTGTGCACAAAATAAAAAAGATTCAAATTTATATAGTATTATCTGACAAGTAAGAGAATAATAAATTTTTCCGATTTAACATGCTAATGAAATAGAGTGTATGTATAATAAAAATTTGATATTTATCTATTCTGAATATCAAAAATAGAGTAAAAACAAAAAAATGATTTACTATATAGAAAATTCCTATTTTTTCGATAATAATATTAAATTTTGAAAAATGATACAAAAGTCATAGATGTAATACTTTGAGGGAATTGAATAGATTTGTAGAAAATCTAAGCAAAACTAAGTGAATTAGTTTCGTTTGCAGGTAATTTCTTGTAATTTGTGATCTCGAAATATGAATATTTCTATCTATTAATGATATATAAGAAACTTATTTTGTAATTTTCTAGGATTATCCATCTATTAAGCTGAAAAAGAAAGAATAGAGCTAATCTATGAAAAAATGTACCCATACTAAGAAAAAAATGGATTAAATGATAAATCAGTTATACCAAATATATTCTATTGAAATAATTTCCTTGGAGAGAAGTTAGATATTATATATGCACTCAGATTAAGTTTTATTCATGCAAGATAAAGTCTATATAAACCTTGATTACTGTACACTCTTTGCTAATTTAATCCATTTTATTTGTACTGTTTTTTTGAGGATGTCATTTGTCTTACTGGCGAGGATTGATTATGCAAATAATTACTAAAAATCTGATTTTTCAATGTTTAAGTTCTTTATAAATTTCCTGATTGAGGCAGTGTGCTTTGTTGTTCTGAAGGTTTATATAACATAATAAATAAAAAATAGTGCATTCCAGTATAAAGAATGCACCATTTGCTTCATTAAAGTTTAAACTGATTAATTTGTTGCTGTAAATCTAAGGACTTTTCGCTTAGATGCGAGGCAACCTGATTGATTTGTTGCATAGTGATGGTCTGTTCTTTGCTAGCAGCGGCTACTATTTGAGTACTATCTGAGCTAGTCGAAGCGCCGTGAGCAATTTCTGCGACAGAGGCCGCTACTTGTTCTGCGCTAGCTGAAATTTCTTCAGAAGTTGCTGATATATCTTCTATTTGGTCTGTCATTGCATTGATGGCTTTTACGATTGCCTCAAATGCTTGTCCTGCATGTCCAATGATTTTGACACCATCTGCAACTGAATGGAGGCCATCTAAAACAGCTTTTTCTACATTTTGTGTATCCTCTTGAATCTCCTGCGTTAAGACAACGATTTGATTAGCCGATTGTTTGGATTCTTCAGCTAACTTACGGACCTCATCTGCGACAACAGCAAATCCTTTTCCATGCTCACCCGCACGTGCTGCTTCAATGGCAGCGTTGAGTGCCAATAAATTAGTTTGATCAGTAATGGCTGTAATGACAGTTGTAATCTGGCTAATCTCTTCGGATTGTTTACTTAATTTTTGTACAAGGTTGTTGATTATTTGCGTTGAATCATGGATCACATTCATTTGTAGTTGAGCATTCTCTACGGTGCTGTTGCCGTTTGTAGCTAATTCATTTGTTGTTACAGCACTGTGATGAAGTTGTTGTGTAGCTTCTGCTATACGTTGAACACCTACAGCTGTTTCATCCATAGCATGGGCACTTTCATTGGCAGCGACGGTAGCTGCTTTAGCAACATTGGCAGTTTCATTAATACGCACCGTTATTTCATCAGCTGAGGAAGTAATTTCTTCGGTAGAAGCCGAAAGTTCTTCTACTGATGCTGTTAGATGCTCAGCATTGTCTTGAATATGGGTTAATAAATTTTTCAGGTTGCCTTTCATTGAATTAAAGGCCGTTGAAAGTTGACCAATTTCATCTTTAGTGTGGTGAGTCACATCTTGATGGTGTAATTCTCCGATAGCTATTTGGTTTGCCGCATGGACTACCGATTTTAAAGGGCGAGAAATAGTTCGCTGTATATAAACCATCAGGATAATACCAAGGGCAACACCAATAATGATAGCAATAATTGAAATGATTTGAGAGTTGAAAACAGCTTGTTTAGATTCTAGTGTAACCTTTTCAAGTTGTCCCTTTTGATAGTTCGCAATTTTATTGGATATATCCTGAATGCCTTTATTAGCCTGCTGGACTTCACCATTAACCTTTAGCAAAGCTCCTTCTAGGTCACCAGCTTCAAAAAGTGTGAGTGCGTCAGTAGCTGATTTATTAAAAGCATCATTAAAAGTATTTAATTCTTTTGCATATGTATCCATTTCAGAGGAATTTGATTTTTCTTTGATTTCAGCTACATGCTTATCGAGTAAATTTGCATGTTCTGTGAAATTTTTTTTATTTACAGGGTTGTCTTCGATAATAATGGCGCGAATAAAAAGACCTTGCATGGCCATTTCAAATTGAATATCATCTGCTAATTCCACAAGGGCTACGTGAACTTCCAATGCATTCTCAATCTTTTTTTCAATGTTTGAAAATAGTATGAACATAATCATTAACGAAATAATTAACGTGAGAATAATGGTAAAGAAACCGAAACTTAATTTTTTGCCTACAGACATATTGATACGCCCTTTCCAAAATGCTAGTCAATCTTTTATATTTTGATTTTGCTTTGCTAAAAGGTAGAAGTCAATAACTGTAGTAAGAAACAGTTCAGATGATTCATATGTTTTTTTATTGTTAATATAATAAGGAAGATTGTCTGTAAGAAACAATCAAGATGTGGCTGTTTTCATTGTTTTGTAGGACGGATTACGTGTACATAACTTTAAAAAAGAAAAAACCGAGAAAATTTATCTCGGTCTCTATCTTTACGACTGCTTTTTTAATTGTAAAATGAGTGCTTCATCGGGATCGATATACAAAGTTTTTTGTTCGAAGTAAATTACAAAACCGGGTTTTGCCCCATTGGGTTTCTTAACCTGACGAATGTCTGTATAATCCACTGGAACAGAAGAAGATTCTCTTGCCTTCGAAAAATAAGCAGCTAATGTGGCAGCTTCACGTAAAGTTGTTTCATCGGGCTCGCTAGAGTGGATGACAACATGAGAACCTGGAATATCCTTCGTGTGTAACCAGATATCTGTGCGTTTTGCAATTTTAAAAGTCAACATATCATTTTGCTTGTTGTTCTTGCCAACTGAAATGGCTGTACCTGTGGAAGAAATATAGCGTTCGGGTTCAGGTTTCACAGGTTTTTTCTTTTTCTTAGAATGGCGTAGCTTTAAATAGCCCTGTTCGGCAAGTTCTTCACGAATTTCTTCAATATCGCCAGGTGATGCTTGCTGAACTTGTTGTGCTAGCATTTCAAAGTAAGTAATTTCTTCTTGTGTTTTTTCAAGCTGTTGTTGCACCATGATTAATGCATTTTTGGCTTTGGTGTATTTCGTATAATAGCTTTGAGCGTTTTCTATAGGTGTTTTACGTTCACTGACTGGTATCGTAATCTCTTCACTATTTTCGCTGTAGTAATTTATGACTGTAACTTCCTTGACACCCTTTTCAAAAGCATAAATATTAGCCATTAACAGCTCACCATATAACTGAAATTGATCGAGCTTTGAGGCGCGTTCAAAGTCCTTCGTTAGCTTTTTCGTTTTTAAAGACAGTTTATCAATTTCATTTTGTAGCCATCTTTCTAAATCACCTGCTTGCTGCTTAACACGGTCCCGTTCCGCACGTGCAAAGAATACACGATCAAGAAGCTCATGAACATTCGGATAAACTGTAATATCCCCATGTAAGTGGGTTAGTTCAATTGGTGAGAAGTAAGTTTTGTGATTAGCCAATACATACATAGGGCTCGTTCCACCATTAGAAAAACCTGCTATAAATTCTTTGAAACATTGTACTCGATTTAATGATGATGTCATGCGGTACAATAATTCTTCAGCATGAAGAGGTGAAAACCCAGCAAATTGTGTCACGACGTCTTTGGCATTTTTTGTTTCCGCAAAAAATATTGCTAGCTCTTCTTCTGTTACTAGTATGGGATTCCATTTATTTTGCGTTGGTGGAGCTAAGTAAGGCTGGCCTGGTAAAACGGTACGAAAACTATTTACAGATGGAGGCAAGTGCTTTAAACTATCAACAATTTTACCTTGCTCTTTATCAATTAAAAGTAGATTACTATGTCTACCCATAATTTCAGCATGTAGTTGTCTAACTATAGGGTCACCAATTTCATTTTTACTTTCGATTTCTACTATTATAATACGGTCAAACCCAAGCTGTTTAACGGAGGAAATAAATCCACCCTCTAAATGCTTGCGCAGCAGCATACAAAACATAGGGGGTTCTGCTGGATTTTCAATCGTTTGTTCCGTAAGATGCACTCGTGCATAAGAAGAATGAATAGAAAAAAGCAATTTATGATTTTTCCCGTTTGCACGAACATGTAAAACAACCTCTTGAGCGTTAGGTTGGTGTATTTTAGTAATTCGACCTGTGACAAGTTGTTGTAGGTCGGCTGTTATTGAATAGGTAAATAAACCGTCAAATGCCATATGAATTCCTCTTTCCAATGATAACAAGCATCTTGGTACTTTCGTATTTTTTTCTTGTTGCATCTGCATTCGCTTTTTAAGCCTCCGCAAAGCACTAATTGTATGTTTATCATAGCATTTTTTAGGCGAATATTAAAATATAGCTTCAATTGTGGTAGAATTAGCTCTTATTCGATCCAATTTTTTTTGGAGATTCGTCATATTCGATAAAGCTTATGTTATAATATTCCCAGTATGCAAAGAAAGGTGTGACGAACCTTGGTGCGTAGTATGACTGGTTTTGGCAGAGGTGTCACAACAACTAGAGACTTTCAATTAACCGTAGAAATGCGCTCGGTCAACCATCGCTTTTTAGAAATCAATGCTAAATTTCCGAAAGAATGGCTTGAAGCTGAAATTTTTGCAAAGAAATTTATTTCTCAAGCTTTGTCACGCGGAAAAATTGATGTGATGGTATATGTGAAGGACTTAGAAAATGTAGAGCAATCTATTGAGATTAATTGGTCATTAATTGAAGCGTATCGTAAGGCAAAAGAGCAATTAGCAAGTAAAGTACCACTAGAAGAAAAATGGACGATGCAGGAGCTTTTATCGTTAGAGCAAGCACTCGTACAGCAAAAACCACAACTAACACCTGAGGATTTACTTAGTGCTGTTGAACAAGCGATTTCACAGGCGATAGAACAGCTTGTACTTATGCGTGAGCGTGAGGGGCAAGAATTGCAGGAAGTTGTTGTACAATATAAGCAACAGTTAAAAGAACAAGTGAATCAAATACGTTCCTGTTCATCTCTTGCTGTTGAAAAATATCGTACACGATTAGTAGAACGGATTGCAGAAGTTGCAGATGGAACTTTATTAGATGACCGTTTATTAGCAGAAGTAGCGATTTTTGCAGAACGCGTTGACATTTCCGAGGAATTAGACAGATTGGATAGTCATTTTAATCAACTGGAAGAAACGTTACATGAAACGATTTCAGTCGGAAGGAAATTAGACTTTTTAATGCAGGAGATTCATCGTGAAATCAATACGATTGGTTCAAAAAATCAATCTACAGAAGCAGCGGTTGCTGTTGTTCAGGCGAAAACAATTTTAGAAAAGATGCGTGAGCAAGTTCAAAATATCGAATAACTTGCACGTGTCTGTTATAAATTAAGGGAGATATAGAGAATAAATGATAAAAGAACGTGGATTATTAATTGTTCTGTCTGGCCCATCTGGTGTAGGTAAAGGGACAGTGCGAAAAGAATTATTTTCTCAGCCGAATACGAATTATGAGTATTCCATCTCGATGACGACACGAAATCCTCGCGAAGGAGAAATCGATGGTGTAGACTATTTTTTCAAGAAACGAGAAGACTTTGAAACGTTAATTGAACAGGGTGGCTTATTAGAGCATGCTGAATTTGTAGGAAACTACTATGGTACACCATTAGCCTACGTGAATGAAACACTGGATGCAGGTCGCGATGTGTTTTTAGAAATCGAAGTGCAGGGTGCAGCGCAGATTCGTAAAAAAGCACCAGATGCCTTATTTATTTTCTTAGCCCCTCCAAGTTTAACTGAATTAAAAGATCGTTTAGTTGGACGTGGGACGGAAACAGAGGATATCATAGCAAAACGCATTGCTACAGCAAGTGAAGAGCTTGAAATGATGAGCTTATATGATTATGTTGTAGAGAATGATGAAGTGACAAATGCCTGTGATCGTATTAATGCGATTATTAAAGCAGAGCATTGCCGTAGAGAACGTGTTGAAAAAAGATATTTGTCAATGTTGAGAGGAGAATAAACAATGTTATACCCATCAGTAGATGCTTTAAAAAAAGAAATCGATTCAAAATATTCACTAGTGAGCCTTGCTTCAAAACGTGCTCGTCAAATGCAGGAAGAGCAAAATACAGAACGTTTACACAAGTACGTATCTCATAAATACGTAGGAAAAGCACTTGAAGAAGTAGCGGCAGGTGTTCTTACGAAAGTATCACAGGATGAGTCAACTGTGTACGAAGACGAAATCTAACCTCTATGTTAGTCAGCAGTTGATTTGATTATACAGAATGCCGAGAGCTCCCAGGGAATCCTCCTTTGGGAGCTTATCATTTGAAGGGATGACACCTAGCATGAATAAAAATATTTTACTATGTGTTTCAGGCGGGATTGCCGTATATAAAGCTGTTGCTCTTGTTAGCAAGCTATCACAAGCAGGGGCGAACGTAAAAGTGATGATGACAGCCTCTGCCAGACAGTTTGTGAATCCATTAAGCTTTCAAGTGATGTCCAAAAATGATGTTTACTTTGACACGTTTGATGAAAAAGATTCTAGTGTGATTGCCCATATTGATTTAGCGGATTGGGCTGATTTGATTTTAGTTGCACCTGCAACTGCTAATATGATTGGGAAAATGGCCAATGGAATTGCGGATGATATGGTATCAACCACCTTACTAGCTACTACTGCGCCAGTGTGGATAGCACCAGCGATGAATGTACATATGTATGACCATCCAGCAGTAAAGCGTAATCTAGAAAGATTAGCAGCAGATGGCTACCAATTTATTGAGCCTTCGGAAGGATTTTTAGCATGTGGCTATGTTGGAAAGGGGCGCTTAGAGGAGCCTGAAAAAATAACAGCTATTGTACTGGATTTTTTTGCAGCGCCAGCGACAATAAAGCCACTTACAAATAAAACAGTTTTAGTGACAGTTGGTGCCTTGCATGTACCGTTAGATGAGAAGCATGTGATTAGCCCACAAGCCAATGGTCTTATTGGACAGGCTTTGGCTAATGAGGCGAGGGAATTAGGCGCGCACGTTATTCAAATAGAAAATGGTAGTTTGAATGATGTGATGCAACAGCTTGAAGCCTCTAAAAATCAGAACCCAGAAATTATCTTGATACATGCAGCTAATGTACCGACAATGGAGAAAACGCCGCTTATTTCAGTAGAGGGTATCAAGGCTGTCACGTTTGGACAAGAAGTGCTTGGTGAACCCATGCTCAACATTCGATCGGATCGTTGGATAGAATTTAGTGAGGAAGCTCAGTTAAATGGGCGCATAATAGCTACGACTAATCCACAGCAATTTGCCCGCACATTATGGACCCATATTTTAAAGGGTGAGGAGCAATGAGTTTATTGATAGCGGAAGTCATTGTTGACGTCTCAACCTACCATGTCGATCGTCCTTTCGATTATCAAGTACCGCCAGAATGGGAAAATGTAATAGAAATGGGCTGTCGTGTGAAAGTGCCATTTGGTCCTAGAAATGTTTTAGGCTTTGTAGTGGGAATAAAAACTGAAACAGATGTGCCCCTCAATAAATTAAAATCAATCGCTCAAATTTTAGATATGGAACCAGTATTAACAGCGGAAATGCTTCAAATGGCAAAGTGGTTGAAGAATCAAACGATTTGCTATGAAATAGATGCTTTACAAGTAATGTTACCTTCAGCATTACGTGCGAAATATGAAAAAATTGTAAAGCTACATGAAGATCAATCTATACCCAATGAAGTACAGGCGATTTTTGGTAAGCGACAAAAAGCTAATTTTAAAGAGTTTGAACGTGCAGGTTTACTTCCTTTATTAAAGCCATTAGTTGCACAAAATAAGGTGACTATTGATAATGTTGTGAAACAACAGGGTCATGTGAAAGAAATACGGATGGTGAAAATTACTGAAGAGCCTAACGTTATTGATAAAGCGTTAAAGCAATCAACTAGAGCTGTGAAACAACGTCTATTACTAGAATGGATGGAGCGCCATTTAGGGGAGGTTTTGTCACCACAGCAAATTTGTGAGGAGGCAAGAGTCTCTTCTTCAGTTTTAGAGAGCGTTATTGATAAGGGTGCTGCGCAATTTACTCAAGAAGAAGTGTATCGTGACCCGTTTACGAAAGAGGTTTCACGTACGCAAGCCTTACAATTAACAAATGAGCAGGAAATTGCTTTACAAGCCATTAATGGAGCTTTGGAGCAGCAACAAGCGCAAACGTTTTTATTGCATGGCGTAACAGGGAGTGGCAAGACAGAGGTATATTTGCAGGCGATACAAAAAGTGTTGAACGAAGGCAAAGAAGCCATTATGCTCGTACCTGAAATCTCTTTAACGCCTCAAATGACAGAGCGATTCCGTAGTCGTTTTGGAGAAATGGTTGCGGTGATGCATAGTGGATTATCTGTGGGCGAGAAGTATGATGAATGGCGCAAAGTTCAACAAGGGAAGGTGAGAGTCGTCGTTGGGGCTCGTTCAGCAATATTTGCTCCCTTTACGAATATTGGTCTTATTATTTTGGATGAAGAGCATGAGTCAACGTATAAGCAAGAAGACTCACCACGTTATCATGCAAGAGATGTAGCTATTTGGCGTAGTGAATATTATAATTGCCCTGTTATTTTAGGTAGTGCTACACCAGGATTAGAATCTTTTGCAAGAGCTAAAAAGGGTGTTTATACCTTACTTTCATTAAAATTAAGAGCCTTGCATCAGTCCTTACCAACCGTTTTTATTTCAGATATGCGTGAGGAGCTTCGACAAGGAAATCGATCCATGTTTTCGCAATCACTTATAGAAGCAATTCGTATAAGATTAGAGAAAAAAGAGCAAATGGTGTTGTTTTTAAATCGACGAGGTTACTCATCTTTTGTGCTATGTCGGGATTGCGGGACAGTTGTCCAATGTCCCAACTGTGATATTTCTTTAACCTATCATCGTACAACCGAAAAATTGAAATGCCATTACTGCGGCTATGAAGAACATGTGCCTCAAATTTGTCCACAATGTCAAAGTGATCATATACGTTATTTTGGTACTGGCACACAAAAGGTAGAGGAAGAAATATATAAGCTGTTCCCAGAAGCAAGAGTATTGCGTATGGATGTAGATACGACAAAGCATAAAGGTGCACATGAAGAAATATTAGCTGCATTTGGAGAGGGACAAGCTGATATTTTACTTGGCACACAGATGATTGCAAAAGGGCTTGATTTTCCAAATATTACGCTGGTAGGCGTACTTAGCGCTGACACCTCCCTACATTTACCAGATTATCGAGCAGCAGAACGTACATTTCAACTATTAACACAGGTAAGTGGGAGGGCAGGAAGACATGATAAACCCGGAGAGGTAATTATTCAGACCTATACACCAGAGCATTATGCTATCGAGTTAGCTAAAACGCAGGATTATGAGCCATTTTATGAGCGTGAGATGTTTTTACGACGTCGTTCCAGTTACCCACCATATTATTACGTGGCGCTTGTGCAGATTTCTCATGAGGATGTTATGGTGGCTGCTGAATATGCTGGACGAATGGCTGATTGGCTCCGTGGAAATTTATCGAATCAAGTGGCTATTATTGGCCCAACCACGGCAAGTATTGCTCGACTCCAAAATAGATATCGTTATCAATGTTTGATAAAATATAAAATTGAACCAAATCTTATTCCGGTATTACAGCGTCTACTTGCTATGTATCGAGCAGAGTGGATCAAACAAGGAATATTAATGACGGTAGATTTAGATCCGTCTACTATATAAGAGAGTTTAAACACAGTTTTACGAGCATATGTCTAACAAATAAATAAAATGGTATGGCTCTAGCTAAAAGCAGAAATGAGGATATAATAATGGCAATAAAAAAAGTAATCGAACACCCAGCACAAGTACTTTCAACACCATGTGCAGAAGTAACCGAAATAAATGATGAACTCATTACATTACTGGATGATTTATATGACACTATGGTTGAATATGATGGTGTTGGCATTGCTGCACCGCAAATTGATATAGGGTTACGAGTAGCGATTGTAGAATTAGGTGAGGAACGCGATATTTTAGAAATGATTAATCCAACTGTTATTGAAACGGATGGAGCGGAAATAGATATTGAAGGTTGCTTGAGTTTCCCAGGATTATATGGTGAGGTTGAACGCCCAAGCTATGTAAAAATTGAAGCTTGTGACCGTGAAGGACGTGTCTATGAATTAGAAGCAGGGGGCTTTGATGCTAGAGCAATTTTACATGAAATTGATCATTTAGATGGCGTGCTATTTGATTCAAAAATCCAACGCGTTCTAACAGCAGAAGAGCTTGAAGAAATGTATGCAGAAGAGGAGGAATAAAATGACTTCGATTATTTTTATGGGGACACCTGACTTCTCCGCACCCATTTTGCGTATGCTACATGAAGAGGGGTACGATATTAAAGCAGTGGTGACACAACCTGATCGACCTGTAGGACGTAAACGTATATTGACACCACCACCTGTTAAGGCCGCAGCATTAGAGCTAGGATTACCTATTATACAACCAGAAAAACTACGTGGATCTGAGGAACTACAACAAATTCTTTCGTTACAGCCAGATATAGTCATTACCGCTGCATTTGGACAAATATTACCGAAAGAACTTTTGGATGCTCCTTCACTTGGCTGTATTAATGTCCATGCTTCATTATTACCAAAATATCGTGGAGGCGCTCCTATACACCAAGCTATTATAGATGGTGAAAAAGAAACTGGCGTAACAATCATGTATATGGCAGAAAAGCTTGATGCCGGTGATATTATTTCACAAAGAGCTATCCCTATTGAACTAGATGATCATACGGGTAGAGTTTTTGATAAGCTAAGTATGGTTGGTCGAGATTTATTAAAGGACACACTTCCATCTATTATTAATAGAACAAATAACCGCACTGTACAAGATGAAACGCAAGTTACCTTTGCGAGCAATATTTCGAGAGAACAGGAACGTATTGATTGGACAAATGACGCCACAACTCTTTACAATCAAGTACGCGGGCTTCATCCATGGCCTGTAGCTTATACCACTTTTGAAGATGGTAATTTTAAAGTATGGTGGGCGACTATAGGCAAAAGCAAGCATGATACTATTCCTGGTACTGTTGTTGCAATTGCGAAAGACCATTTTGAAGTGGCGGCAGGCAATGGGACAACATTGGCATTATATGATGTACAACCTGCAGGTAAAAAGCGCATGACAGCTGAGGAATATTTACGTGGTACAGGTTCTAAATTACAGATTGGGGACCAATTTAAATGAGTAAAAAAAGTGTAGTTATTTGGGATGGAAATGTGCGAGACGCCGCACTATCTATTCTGTTAGCCGTTGATAAAAATCAAGCCTATAGCAATTTACTTCTCAATGAAACCATTAAACGACATAAGATAGAGGCGAAGGATCGCGCTTTATTAACAGAATTAACATATGGTACATTGCAACATAAAATGACACTTGATTATTACTTAGAGCCTTTTATCCGTGGCTCTATAGATCATTGGGTTCGTTGGTTATTACGAATATCTTTATATCAAATGCAATATTTAACGCGTATCCCAGCGCATGCTGCTGTTAATGAGGCAGTAGAAATTGCGAAGCGCCGAGGGCATCGCGGTATTGCATCGACAGTCAATGGTATTTTAAGATCTGTCTTGCGTCAAGGTGTCCCTTCTATAAATGATATAGAAAATCCTATTGAGCGTCTGGCTATTGAAACAAGTCATCCTATTTGGCTAGTACAACGTTTTGTTAATAACTATGGTTTAGAAGTAGCTACAGGTATGTTACATGAAAATAATGTACCACCTATACAAACTGTTCGTGTCAATACAACGAAGGTAACTGTTGAGCAAGCTGTGGCGGAACTCGAAGAAGAAGGTTTAACAGCGAAACAAAGCGACGTTATCCCAGAATGTCTACACGTAACAAATGGTCAACCTGCCCGTACCAATGCATTTAAAGAGGGGCATATTACTATTCAAGATGAGAGTTCAATGATACCAGCCAATGTTCTAAAACCTTCCCCTGGTATGCGTGTTTTGGATATGTGTGCGGCACCAGGCGGTAAAACAACACATCTAGCTGAAATCATGAAAAATGAAGGCTCTATTTTAGCAACAGACCTTCATCCACATAAATTAGATTTAATCGACCATAATACAGAACGTCTAGGGCTAGATATTATTGAAACAGCTCCAATTGATGGACGCAAAGCTCCTGAATTTTTACAAGCTGAGTCGTATGACGCCATTTTAGTGGATGCACCATGTAGTGGACTAGGGGTTATGCGACGTAAACCTGATATTAAATATACGAAGCGAGAAGAAGATTTAGAAAATCTTCAAACAATCCAACTAGCATTATTGGATGCAGCGACAAAAGTATTGAAGATAAAGGGTAAGCTTGTGTACAGTACATGTACAGTCGATAAGCAAGAAAATGAGGGCACAGTAAATGCCTTTTTAGCAGCGCATCCAGAAATGGAAGCGATACAACTAGAATCTTTACCAACAAAATTAGCGGAAAAGCAAGCTAATGGCATGCTTCAAGTCTTTCCACAAGACTTTGGCAGTGACGGTTTCTTCGTTGCCGCCTTTCGTAAAAAAGGAGAATCCAACTAATGGTGGATCAAAAGAAATTTAATGAACGTATCAACGATTTAGTTGAAGAAGCAGAAGAAAAGCCCGTTCGACGTGCGAAAAAGGAAAAACCAAATTTAAAAGAATCCATTTATTCTTTCCAACCACATCAATTAGAGGATTGGTTAAAGGAAAATGGAGAAAAACCTTTCCGTGCGGCACAGATTTTTGATTGGTTATATAATAAACGTGTTAAGACATTTGAAGAAATGTCAAACCTTTCGAAGGGATTAAGGGACAAGCTAGCTGCAAATTTTGCATTATCTACCTTGTCAACAATTATTAAGCAAGAGTCTAAAGATGGTACCATTAAGTTTTTATTTCAATTACAGGATGGTTACTCTATAGAAACGGTATTAATGCGTCATGAATACGGAAACTCTGTTTGTGTGACAACACAGGTAGGATGCCGTATTGGCTGTACATTTTGCGCCTCAACCTTAGGTGGTTTGAAGCGACATTTATTGGCTGGGGAAATTGTAGAGCAAGTTGTAAAAGTGCAGCAAACTTTAGATGAGGTAAATGAGCGAGTATCACATATTGTTATTATGGGGATTGGTGAACCTTTCGATAACTATGATGCTATGATGAACTTCTTAAAAGTGATCAATCATGAAAAAGGGTTAAATATTGGTGCACGTCACATTACGGTATCCACATCAGGAATCGTTCCAAAAATTTATCAGTTTGCTGATGAACAATTACAAATTAACTTTGCGGTTTCTTTACATGCACCAAATCAAGAGGCTCGTCAAAAGCTTATGCCAATTGCGCGTGCCTATAAATTAGATGAGTTAATGGAAGCTGTTCGATACTATACTAAAAAAACTGGTAGACGTGTGAGTTTTGAATATGGATTAATGTCTGGTGAAAATGATTCAGTAGAAATTGCAGAGGAGCTATCTGCTTTAATTAAAGGAATTAAATGCCATGTTAACTTAATTCCTGTTAACTATGTACCAGAACGTGATTATGTTCGTACGTCTCGTAGCCAAATTTTTGCGTTTGAAAAAACCTTAAAGAAAAATGGGATAAACGTAACGATCCGCCGAGAGCAAGGTTCTGATATTGCAGCAGCGTGTGGTCAATTACGTGCGCAAGAGAGATCTGAAGAAACGAGGTGACCGGTGTTGGAATACACAGTCGAAAGTGATATTGGTTTAAAACGATCCATTAATGAAGACCGTGCTGCATTATTTAAACGTCCTGACGGGCTTGCACTAGCACTTGTGGCGGACGGCATGGGTGGTCATAATGCTGGAGATGTAGCAAGTGATATGGCAATAAAACAGATGGAGACCTTTTTTTTACAGGCAGACGCACATCATTTTGAATCAACAACATCAAAGAAAGAATGGTTATTACAAACAGTAAAGCAATTGAATAAAAATATTTATGACTATTCTTTATCACACGAAGACTGTAAAGGAATGGGCACGACGTTTATTGCAGTGTTAATAGAAGAACATCATTGTTTCATTGCACATGTTGGTGATAGTCGTGTGTATTATTTCTTTGAAGATGGTGCACAACAAATAACAAGGGATCATTCTTATGTTAATGTACTGGTTGAAAATGGAGAAATTAGTGAAGAGGAAGCTTTGACGCATCCAAAGAAAAATTTTATCTTAAAAGCTGTTGGTACAGAGGAAGCAATTGAACCAGATTTTTATGAAGTAGAGTTGGCATCAAATTCGTATTTACTCATTTGTTCAGATGGATTAAGTAATAAACTAACTGTCTATGAAATGGCTTCAATCATTACGTATCCCGAACCTATAATGGAAAAAGGACGTAAACTTGTAGAATTAGCAAATGCTAGCGGGGGAGAAGATAATATCTCCCTCGTGCTGCTAACTAAAAAGGATGAGGAGGTGTAAGAATGCTTGTAGGTAAAAGAATTAGTGACCGTTATAAGATTTTAGAACTCATTGGTGGCGGGGGTATGTCCAATGTCTATTTAGCTCATGATATGATATTAAATCGGGATGTGGCCATAAAAATATTACGCTATGATTTTTCCAATGAGGATGAATTACATCGACGTTTTCAACGTGAGGCACTGTCTGCTACAAGTCTTACACATCCTAATATTGTTAGTGTTTATGATGTAGGTGACGATGGTGATCTACACTATATTGTGATGGAATATGTTCAAGGAAAAACTTTAAAGCAGTACATACAAGAATTTGCACCAATTTCACCAGCTAGAAGTGTGCATATTATGAAGCAATTAACGTCTGCTATTGCTAATGCCCATGAAAATCATATTATTCATCGTGATATTAAACCACAAAATATTTTGATGGATGCAGAGGGTAATGTAAAAATAACTGATTTTGGAATTGCCATGACGTTAAGTGCTACATCCTTTACACAAACGAATTCTGTATTAGGGACAGTGCATTACTTATCACCAGAGCAAGCTAGGGGCGGTACAGCTACAAATCAATCTGACATATATGCACTGGGTATAGTATTGTATGAATTATTAACAGGTGAATTACCTTTTTCTGGGGAGTCAGCTGTTTCTATTGCACTTAAGCATTTACAAGCAGAAACACCTTCTGTTCGTGCTTTTGATGGAACCATTCCACAAAGCTTAGAAAATGTAGTACTTAAGGCAACAGCCAAAGCAGCTTCCCATCGCTATAATACAGTGGAAGAAATGTATGAAGATTTGGAAACCGTATTATCATCTTCCCGAATAAATGAACCAAAGTTTGTCATACCAGTGGATAATGATGCGACAAAAGCTATTCCAATTATTAAAGAGGAAGTTTTAAAGAAAGATGAAGATTTAACTAAAACAAGGGTCATTGAACCTATTGTGGACTATACATCTCCAGCTCAGGCGCAACCTAAAAAACCTGTAGAAAAACCTATTCCTGCTAAAGCAAAGAAGAAAAAGTGGCCTAAGTTTGTGGCAGGATTATTGATAGCAGTAATTATCATCTTCTTATTCTTCATATTCGCAGCAGATTTATTTAGCCCGAAAAAAATAGCTGTCCCGGATGTGACAAATTTGACTGTAGAGGATGCTACAAAAAAATTAGTGGCAGAGGGATTTGTGGTTGCTGAGGAGCACCAGGAGCGAAATCATGAAGACATTGAAAAGGGTCATGTCATTGAAACAGACCCAGAAAAAAATTCGATGCGAGCAAAAGGCTCAGAGATCGACCTAATTGTTAGTCTAGGCGTGGAGACAACGACCGTTGATAATTATGTGGGACAAAATTATAGTCAAGTAGAGGCTTTAATAAAAGGAAAGTATAAAGAAGTTAGAAAAGAGGAAGTTCCTTCTCGTGAACCTGAAGGTAGAATTATCGAGCAAAGTATTCCAGCTGATACAGAAGTGATAGCGAAAGAGGAAACAATGACCTTTAAAGTAAGTCAAGGAGTTCGAATGGTAAGGGTGGAAAGTGTTGTGAATTATACGAAAGCGGATATGGATAACTATGTCAATAGAGTGGGCCTCAATTGGCGTGTATCTCGTGAAGATTATCATGAGACGATTCCTGCTGGCAGTGTAATTTCACAATTGACAAAAGCTGGTACTATGGTGGAGGAAGGCTCTGTTATATCGGTTGTTATCAGTAAAGGACCAGCTAAAAAGCCTGAAAAACTTTTGCTTAAGCCCGTAGTCATTGAGTATAAACCTAAAGAAGAGGGTGTACCTCAAAAAGTTCGCATTGAAATTCAAGATAAAAATCATACATTTTCTGAACCAGTTACAGAGTTGGAAATTTTAAATGATACGCCTTACAATATACAGCTTGTTATTGAAGAAGGCAAAGATGCGAGTTATAGAATTATCCGTGACTCAGAAATCATCTTAGAAGAAAAAGTTAACTATAATGATGTCAATTAAGGAGGAATTGGATGGCTCAAGGCCAAATAAGAAAAGCATTAAGTGGTTATTATTATGTTTATGACGGTCATCAGCTTATTCAATGTCGAGGACGTGGGGTCTTTCGCAATCGCGGAGAATCCCCGCTTGTCGGTGATATTGTAGAATATTCTTTGGAAACAGAAGGATCGGATGGGACCATTCAAAAGATTTTAGAACGTCAAAATGAATTGGTTCGGCCACCAATTGCCAATATTGATCAAGGTATTTTAGTGTTTTCTGTAAAAGAGCCTAATTTCAATACCATATTACTCGATCGCTTTTTAGTTGTTTTAGAATCGTTCCATGTGCACCCTATTATTTGTCTAACAAAAATGGATTTGCTAGAAAATGACGAACGTACGGAATTACAGAGTTATATAACTGATTATGAAAATATGGGCTATACAGTTCTTCAAACTTACAAAGATGAAGAAGAATTGGTGGAAAGATTGCAGCCTATTTTAAAGGGAAAAACAACTGTCCTAGCAGGCCAATCTGGTGTTGGAAAATCAACATTGCTGAATACATTAATCCCCGAATTAAATTTAAAAACAGGTATTATCTCACAGAGCCTAGGGCGAGGAAAACATACAACACGTCACGTCGAATTGATTGAGGTCTGTGATGGTTTATTGGCCGATACTCCTGGATTCAGTTCGTTTGATTTTGATGAAATTGAGAAAGAAGAATTAGGCGCATGTTTTCCTGAAATAGCTAGAATGGCGGATCATTGTAAATTCAGAGGCTGTTTACACATGAAAGAGCCTAAATGTGCAGTTAAAGCGTCAGTAGAAGCAGGAGAAATTCGTGACTACCGCTATAAACATTACGAACAATTTATGCAAGAAATTATGGATCGAAAGCCGAGGTATTAAGGATGATACAAATAGCACCATCAATTTTAGCAGCTAATTTTGCGAAATTAGGAGAAGAAGTAAAGGAAGTAGAGCAAGCGGGTGCAAAGCTAATTCATATAGATGTGATGGATGGCCATTTTGTGCCGAATATTTCATTTGGCTCAATCGTATTAGATGCTATCCGTCCATTAACAGATTTACCATTAGATGTACATTTAATGATTGAAAACCCAGATCAGTATATTGAACAGTTTGCTCAAGCTGGAGCAGACTATATTACGGTGCATGCTGAAGCATGTCGTCATTTACATCGAACAATCCAATTAATCCGTTCGTATGGTATAAAGGCGGGGGTTGTATTAAATCCACATACACCAATCGAATCTATTCAGCATGTCCTAGAAGATATCGATATGGTATTATTAATGACTGTCAATCCAGGGTTTGGCGGACAAAAATTCATTCATTCGGTTGTGCCTAAAATTGAGGCTTTATCAACACTGATTAAAGAGCGTGGGTTGGACATCGCTATTGAAATTGACGGTGGAATTACAGCAGAAACGATTGTTCCATGTGCACAGGCAGGGGCGACGATTTTTGTGGCAGGGTCAGCCATCTATAGTAAAGAGGATCGAACAGCTGCACTTCAGGAAATTTTAGCGGCTGGTGAGGCAGCGATTAAAGGATGACGACAGTCGTTGTTTGTGCAGGTGGTCCAAAACAAGAACTATGCTCGCTCACATCGCTTCAATCACAACGGGATGTAGTGTTTATTGGTGCAGATCGAGGGGCTTTGTATTTAATAGAGCAGGGTATTACGCCACATGCAATTGTTGGTGATTTTGATTCATTATCAGATGAAGAATATCAGTTGGTGTTGGCACAGACAAATGATCAGCAACGTTTTAAGGAAGAGAAAAATGAAACAGATACAGATTTAGCCTTGCTTAAAGCATTTACGTTTGCACCTCAAGAAATTATTTTGACAGGTGTTACTGGAGGGCGTTTAGATCATTACGAGGCAGCTGTTCGCTCTATTTATCGTTTACAAAAAGAGCATCCACACATTGTATTCAAGATTATTAATCATACAAATATGTTGCAATTTTTATTGCCGGGTACACATGCTATTTATGCAGATAGCCGATACCGTTACTTATCCTTCTTTGCACATGAAGAGCCTATTAAAGATGTGACATTAAGGCAAGTAAAATATGAAACAACGAAAGAAGAAATCACTTTAGGTACATCGCGATTTACAAGTAATGAAATAATAGGAACTTCAGGGTCTATATCTTTCTCAAGAGGCATATGTTTAATGATAAGAAGCATAGATTAGCGTAAGGGGGAGAGAGTCCTGAAAGTATATACGTTCCAATTGCCGAAATTTGTTAGTAGTATCACGCGCACATGTATTAACCTATTTAAAAAAGATAAGAAAGTAAAAAAATCCGACTAAAAGTAGTCGGATTTTTTCATTCTTTGCTATATGTAGATTTTTATGCAGTTAATCATTCTATAACAAAAGAAAAAAATCGATTTACGCTCAAAGCGAAATCGATTTTTTAGAAGCGTCGATTAAACGCGCTCGATTTTACCTGATTTTAATGCACGAGCAGAAACCCATACACGTTTTGGTTTACCGTCAACTAAGATACGAACTTTTTGAAGGTTAGCACCCCAAGTACGTTTGTTAGCGTTCATAGCGTGGGAACGGTTGTTACCAGTACGAGCTTTACGTCCTGTGATTACACATTGTTTTGGCATGTTGTATTCCCTCCTTACTGTTGATGCTGAAAGATTATTATATTTCAGTTCGGTATTTCACATACCATAATAATTTAACATACGATGGCGCTCAGTGCAACAGTTTTCACATAACCTTTCAAGAAAAAAACCTTTACAGGCAAAATTGGTGAACAAAAATAGATTTTCTTTGAAAGAATCAGTTCTTCTAATCTTTTCCTCGATAACCAAGTTTCAGTGAGACGCGTTTTCCAGTATTAACTAAACGTTCAATGAGTGTTTGAACGTGCTCTTGCGAAACATTGAAGCTAACGAAACCGATGCTAACTGCTCCTACGACTTCACCAAAACCATCTAAAACGGAAACGGCAATGGAAGAAGTACCAGCTGTTCGTTCTCCGTGACTAATCGCATAACCTTGTTGTCGAATTTGACGAAGCTGTTCCTCCAACTCAGGTATTTCATCTTGTGTTACTAGCTGATCTAATATTTCTTTCGAGTGTGAGGGAGACATAGAGGCAAGAATAGCTTTATTAGCTGCTCCGATATGTAGTGGTATACGAATACCCAATTGGTCATAAATACGAATCGGATTAGCAGCACTATCTATTCTTTCAATAATAATCGTATCTAAACCTGCTGGCTTACTTAAATATACACTTTCCTCAACATCTCTTGCTAATCGCTCTAACTCTGGTCGGATTTTGCTAATATAATCCATCGTATCGTAGACTTGCAAACCGAGTTCCATCCAAATGGTACCGAGTCGATAATGTTTGGTTTGTTCATCTTGCTCAATCATTCCTTGGTTAATCATCGCTTTTAAAATTCTATGTAAAGTACTTAGAGGTAAATCACATTTTGTTGAAAGCTCTGAAATGGACAAGCTACTGTCATTTGCTTCAGAAGCTAAAACCTTCGCAATAGTCATAGCTCGCTCTAATAATTGCATTTGTCCTACCTCCTTTTCTCCTATTTTATTTTTATTCTCCATCTACGTCTAGTTCCAATCTTACTGGGCCCCTGAGGTACTATGAAAAGTCAAACTTCATTCAATAAATAATTTTAAGACAAAAAGAATGGGAATTGAAAATTCCGACCAAATACAGCAGAGCCTTCTTAGTAGTTTGAGAAGAAAGTGAAAAATAAAAAGTTTTCTAAATATATTGACAGTATAACATAAAACGCATATATTTTTCATATAAACTTTCCTCTTAACGGAAACGTTTTCCACTACACGGAAAAGGAGTGAAGGGAATGCATTATTGCTCATCAATGTATACACCTTTAAAACACGTCATAGTAAAACATCCAAAAGATGCTTTCCGAAGCCAGAAACATCTTAGTGATGAATGGAAAACTTTTAACTACTTATCTGAGCCCAACTTTGAAGAAGCATTAAAGGAATATGCAGAGTTTGTTGAGATTCTTAAAAAGTATGTTGACACAATTGATTATCTACCATTGTCAGACGAGGTGGGGCTAGATTCGCTTTATGCCCATGATCCAGTAAAATTCACGCCAAAGGGTGCCATTTTATTAAAGTCTGGAAAAAAATTAAGACAGCCAGAGGCTTCCATCTACAAAGCATTTTTACAGGACAAGGGTATTTCAATAATTGGAGAACTCACTGGCGATGCAGTAGCAGATGGTGGAGACATTGTTTGGTTAGATGATCGAACACTTGCTGTCGGTAGGGGATATCGAACAAATGATGAAGCCATTCGTCAGCTAAAAGAAATGACAGCTGAAATGGTAGATGAATTTATTGTTGTCCAGCTACCACATGATTTAGGTGAAGCTGAATGCTTACATCTAATGTCTTTCATTAGTATGGTTGATAAAGATTTAGCTGTTGTACATTCCCGTTTAATGCCTGTATTTTTCCGCCAATTGCTAGTGGAAAGAGGTATTCAGTTAGTGGAAGTTCCAAAGGATGAATACGATACACTTGGCTGTAATGTGTTAGCGCTTGCACCACGAGTTTGTGTTATTCCTGAAGGAAACACGGTCACAAAACAGCAACTGATTCAAGCTGGTGCAACAGTTTTTGAATATAAAGGTCATCAAATTTCTGTGTTAGGAACAGGCGGCCCTACATGTCTGACTTGTCCAGTAATAAGAGCATAAAAGGAGAGAAAAGAATATGTTTAAAAATGTTATTGTTAAAAATCCAGGAAATAGTTTTGTAAACGGTTTAACAACTAGTGATTTAGGAAAACCAATTTTAGAAAAATTATATGAACAGCATGAAAAGTATGTAGAGGCTTTAAAAAAATGTGGGGTAGAGGTAACACAATTACCAGTAAATGAGGCATTTCCTGACTCAACATTTGTAGAGGATACGGCTGTTTTAACACCAGAATTTGCTATCATTTCAAATCCAGGGGCTGCTGCTCGTAACCGTGAAATTGAAGATATCGAACCTGCTGTAAAGCAATTCTACGATAAAATTTATTATATAAAAGGATCTGGAACGCTTGATGGAGGAGATGTATTACAGGCTGAAAAGAAATTTTATGTAGGAATTTCAGATCGTACAAATGAAGAAGGGGCTCAACAATTTAAGGAAATCGTTGAACAAGAGGGCTATGAGGCGACGATTATCCCATTAAAAGAATTCTTCCATTTAAAAACTGGTATTGCTTATGTAGGAGACAATCGTATGGTGCTAGCTGGTGAGTTCGTGGATCATCCGGCATTTGAATCCTATGAAAAAATTATCATTCCAAAGGAAGATGAATACTCTGCTAACTGTATCCAAGTCAATGATTATATTATTATTCCAGCTGGATACCCAGAAACAAATCGCAAATTACTTGACCTAGGTTATCAAACGATTGAACTAGAGATGTCCGAATTTAGAAAACATGATGGTGGCTTAAGCTGCCTATCATTACGTTTTTAAGTAGGACTGCTTAACCCAATCAATTTAAAAGAGATAAATTGATTGGGTACTTTGGTTGTTTATATATCAGAATATTCTATAAATTCACAATATATGGGAGGGTTAAATGGATGTTGGATAATGGGGATCAATTTCACAATCAACAACTAAACCGTTCGATGAAAAGTCGTCACTTATTAATGCTTTCTCTAGGGGGAGTTATCGGAACAGGGTTATTTTTAAATGTTGGCTATACCATTAATCAAGCGGGCCCAGGTGGAGCACTAATTGGCTATTTATTCGGTGGGTTAATTTTATTTATGGTCATGAATTGTCTAGGGGAATTAGCTGTTTACATGCCTGTTACCGGTTCCTTTCAAACATATGCTACACGTTTTATTAGCCCCTCAGCTGGATTTTCATTGGGCTGGATGTACTTTGTCGGGTCAGCGGCGACAGCGGGTGTTGAGTTTACAGCTGCTGGAATTTTAATGCAGCATTGGTTTCCAGATATACCTATTTGGATATGGTGTGCTGTATTTATGGTTCTTTTATTTGTCTTAAATGCTTTAACTACAAAGGGGTTTGCTGAAGCAGAATTTTGGTTTGCGAGTATTAAAGTAATCGCAGTTATTGCCTTTATCATCATAGGTGGGGCTGCTATTTTTGGCTTGATACCTTTAGCAGATCGTCCAACACCTCATTTGACAAATTTAGCACCGTCTGGCTTATTCCCAGCGGGTATTTCCATTATTTTTGTCACGATGATGAATGTTATTTTTTCTTATCAAGGGTCAGAGCTTGTGGGAATTGCAGCTGGTGAAACCGAAAATCCTGAAAAAAATATACCAAGAGCTATTCGGACAATTCTTTTTAGAATTATAGTTTTTTATATTGCTTCTATTATCGTATTATCAGCCATCTTCCCATCCTCAGAGCTTGGTCTAATGGAGAGTCCATTTGTGACGTTGATGCATATAGCTGGTGTTCCCTATGCAGCAGGTATTATGAATTTTGTTATTTTAACCGCAATCCTATCTGTCGGTAATTCATGTTTGTATGCGTCAACTCGTTTACTGTTCTCTATGTCACATGAGGGAATGGCACCAAAATTATTTGGGCGTCTTACTAAAAATAAAGTACCTCTAAATGCACTAATCTTTACGATGGCTTTCTCACTATTATCATTATTAACAAGTGTGATGGAAGCAGATGCGGTATTTGTTTTATTAATGTCGGTTGCAGGAATATCTGTCACGATTTCATGGATGGGCATTTGTGCTTCTCAATTAATGTTCCGCTATCGTTATATAAAGTCTGGTGGAAATTTGGCAGATTTAAAATTTAAAACACCATTATTTCCGTTAATACCTATATTTTGTATTTTCTTTTGCTTAGTAATTCTGATTTTTTTAGCATTTGATCCAACCCAAAGAATTGGCCTATTGTATGGCATTGGCTTTTTTATTGCCTGTATGATTTTTTATCGATTGAAATTAAAAAAAGCATCTAATGCTACTACAGACACCAAAAATGAAGAGTCATCAGATATTCGTTAAAAACCCTCTAACGAGTTCGATTTAAAGGAGAATTTTTATGGAAAATTACATGTGGAATACCCCAGAAAAACTGCGAGCACTACTATGTGAAATTGTTAGCTGGGATAGTAGAACATTGACTGAGGGGGAAAATGAATTTGCCTATAAATTGAAAAATAAACTGTTAGCGCTTCCATATTTTACTCAGCACCCTGAGTTTATCGAATTGCATGAGGCAGGTCTTGGAAGAAACGCTGTAACTGCTTTATATAAACATCCTACAGCAATCGATACAGTAGTGCTAATAAGTCATTTCGATACAGTGCATACTGAGGAATATGGTGAGTTAGAGCCTCTAGCTTTTTTCCCTGAGGAATTGACTAAAAAGCTAATGGAGCATAAATACAAAAAGGATTTACCAGAAGCCGCTAAAATTGATTTGGAATCAGGTAATTATTTGTTTGGTCGTGGCACAATGGATATGAAAATGGGACTGGCATTACACATGCAGCTAATTGAAAAGGCAAGCTTCGAGCAATGGCCCATTAATTTAATTTTAACTGCGGTCCCAGATGAAGAAGTGAATTCAGCGGGAATGAGAGCCGCGGTTGTAGAGCTTGTAAGAATACGTGAACAGTATGATTTAACGTACCAATTATTTTTAAATAGTGAACCGTCCTTTTCACAAGGACCCGCTGATACAAATGAATATATTTATTCAGGCACTATTGGTAAGATTATGCCTGCTGCTCTATTTTATGGCAAAGAAACACATGTCGGTGAGCCTTTAAAGGGAATGACAGCTAATTTTATTGCTTCTTATATGACACAGCATATGGAGTGGAATCCTCTTTTCCGCGAAACAGATTTAGGAGAGAGCACACCACTTCCGGTATCTTTACAGCTAAAAGACTTGAAAATGGAATACTCTACACAAACACCATATCGTGCTGCTGCTCTTTATAATGTATTTTTATTAAAACGTACAGCAGCAGAAGTAATGGATATATTTGAAAAGGTCGCATTCCAAGCAATGTCGGCTTGTAACGAACAGTATTTGCAAATCTGTAAACGAGAAAAAGTACAAGGTGTGGGGACAGTCAACGTATTACGATATGAAGCTCTCTTAGAACATGCCGTCCGGAAACTGGGGGCTGAAGAAGTCGATTCTATCAAATCTCAAGTTCTTAAGCAAAGTACATGGGATGACCGTGAAAAGTCAATTCGTATCGTTGATCAGCTCATGATACGTTGTCAGGAATTAGCACCAGCCACTGTTCTGTTATATGCACCACCTTATTACCCGGCTATTAATTCATCCAATCATCCACTTGTTGTAAAATCGATTGAATTAATGAAGAAAACAGCGCAAACATTCGACATTGAAGTGCAGCAAATACATTATTTTAACGGGATTTGTGATTTAAGCTATGTGAACTATACAGATGAATCAGATGAATGGTTAGCCTTCGAGCGTAATACACCTGTATGGGGGAATACGTATAATATTCCATTTAAAGAAATGACCGCATTACAAGGACCGGTTTTAAATGTAGGACCATTTGGAAAGGATGCACACCAAAAAACAGAAAGATTACATGTAGATAGTGCCTTTAAAGAAATGCCTATTATGATAGATACTCTTATAAAAAGCTTATTTTAATTAAATACAATAAAAAGTTGATGCTTTTATAGTATCAGCTTTTTTTATTTCTAGTATTGACTTGTCATGTTCATGCTGAAAAAAATCTATATTGGAAGTAAATATAAGGAGATGCTCACATAGGCATGTGTCATGGTAAGATTTTGAGATATGAGGGTAAATAAATAGGCTGTGAACTTGCTGATCGAGCGTTATATTTCATAAAACAAATTGGTGAAAATAAATTTAATTGGAAGAAGACCATTTTCGATGAATCCACAAATACGTCGATTTAAAGTCACAAAACGTTGCTACATAGCCTTTCTTTACCCCCTTAGGTTGCTTAAATTACAACGAAAGTGTTACAATATACTTTAGTCAAAAAGAGCCAAGGGGGCATTTCTATGTCAATTGAGTTAAACAATGAATTCGGCCAAATTGATATTTCAACAGATGTACTTGCACAAATTGCTGGTGGTGCTGCTGTAGAATGCTACGGGATTGTTGGCATGGCATCTAAACATCAAATTCGTGATGGTCTAACTGATATTTTACGTAAAGAAAACTTCACAAAAGGTGTTGTGATTCGACAACAAGACGACGATTTACATATTGATATGTACATTATTGTTAGTTACGGGACAAAAATTTCGGAAGTTGCTTACCAAGTACAGTCGAAAGTGAAATATACAGTAGATAAAACATTGGGTATGAGCGTAAAATCTGTCAATATCTTTGTACAGGGCGTTCGTGTAGCGAATTAAGAGGAGGAACTAAATCGAATGCAGTCTTTAGACGGTATAAAGTTTGCAGAAATGGTACAAATGGGTGCGCATCACCTATACCAAAATGCAAATTATGTAGATTCATTAAATGTTTTCCCAGTACCAGATGGTGACACAGGGACAAATATGAACTTATCGATGACATCTGGAGCAAAGGAAACGGAGCTTTCTGCTTCAGAGCATATCGGTAAAACGGCACAGGCCTTATCAAAAGGTTTATTAATGGGAGCCCGTGGAAATTCTGGTGTAATCCTATCACAATTATTCCGTGGATTTGGAAAATTCATTGAAAAAGAAGCGACAATTGATGCGAAAGGTTTTGCTAGTGCCTTCCAAGCTGGTGTAGATACAGCATATAAAGCCGTTATGAAACCTGTCGAAGGAACAATACTGACAGTTGCTCGAGAAGCGGCAAAAAAAGGTGTGGAAGTGGCAGAAACTGAAACCGATATCATTGCAGTTATGGAAGCTTTTACTGCAGAGGCAAAGGCATCATTAGATCGTACACCTGATTTATTACCTGTTTTAAAAGAGGTAGGGGTTGTCGATAGTGGTGGCCAAGGCTTATTGTTTGTCTATGAAGGATTTTTAGCTTCTTTAAAAGGCGAGCCTCTCCCAGAGAAAAATAATGCGACATTAGATGACCTAATCAATGCCGAGCATCATAGAGCTCAAGACTTTATGAACACTGAAGATATTGAATTTGGCTATTGTACAGAAATAATGGTGCGCTTAGAAGATGGGAAAGAGCCATTTAATGAGGAGCAATTCCGTCAAGAATTAAGTCCTTTAGGAGATTCGTTACTTGTTATTTCTGATGAAGAAATTGCCAAGGTTCATATCCATTCTGAGCAGCCAGGTTCTGTTTTATCAATTGGACAAAAATATGGTAGTCTGATGAAAATAAAAGTCGATAATATGCGTGAGCAACACTCAGCTATCGTTGGTGAAGAGCATAAGGCACCTATGACAACGAAAAAAATAGAGAAACATCCATATGCTATTGTAACAATTGCGATGGGCGAGGGTGTTGCAGGATTATTGCGTTCTATTGGTGCGTCTTATGTCATTGAAGGCGGGCAAACGATGAACCCCTCAACAGAAGATATCGTGAAAGCGGTACAAGAAATTGGTGCAGAAAAAGTTTTAATCCTCCCAAATAATAAAAATATTGTGATGGCTGCAGAGCAAGCTGTAGAGCTGTTAGAAATTGAAGCAGCAGTTGTCCCAACGAAGACAATTCCTCAAGGTATGGCTGCGATTTTAGCATTTAATCCAGAAGCAGCCGTTGACCTAAACAAGAAGTCGATGACTGAAGCATTTGCAAATGTAAAGACTGGTCAAGTAACTTATGCTGTGCGTGATACATCTATTGATGGTGTTGAAATCCATAAAGATGATTTTATGGCGTTAGCAGAAGGGAAAATTGTCCTTTCTACACCAGCTTTAAAAGATGCAGCTGAAAAAGTAATCATCGATTTAGTTGATGAGGATGCAGAAATTGTCACAGTTATTTATGGAGAGGATACAACTGAACAAGATGCTACAGAGCTAGTAGCATTCATTGAGAAGAACTATCCAGACGTAGAAGTTGAATTATTTGATGGAAAACAAGGGTTATATCCATATATTATTTCAGTAGAATAATTACATGCTACTTTGCTATCCCGTAAAGAAAGCAGTGCACAAAATGTGTACTGCTTTTGTTTATGCTACAAAGAAAGTGATGTCTCTGTTTAGTCGGAAACATACGTACTATTCATAGTTGAATGTACGTATCTAGAAGATATAAAAATTGGAAATATTGGAATATCAACGGTTTTTGTTGTATGTGCACAGGGTATGGACAATGTATAACATATCTAGTTTGGCCACAAATTATAGTAGTGGTAATTTTCTGAAAGCTGACAAATTAAATACTTTACTTTTGTAGTAACTATCAAGCATGATATAAGTAAATATAAATATTATTATAGGAATAGAATAGAGGGGTGTTTGTATGAAATTTACTTCGGTTTTTGATATTATTGGACCAGTGATGATTGGGCCTTCCTCCTCTCATACGGCAGGTGCGGCTCGTATCGGACGAGTTGCAAGGGATTTATTTGGTAGACAACCTAAATGGGCGAAAATTCATTTATATGGTTCGTTCGCAGAAACGTATAGAGGGCATGGGACAGATGTTGCCATCGTTGGGGGCTTATTGAACTACGACACATTTGATGATCGTATTAAAACGGCATTTGAAGATGCAGAAAAAGCAGGATTGGAATATGAATTTATTCCAGAAACAGCTAATACTGAGCATCCAAATACGGCACGTCTAGTTATTGGAGACGATGAAGGTGAAATGTCTGTTGTCGGGATTTCTATTGGCGGCGGTAAAATAGAAGTAAGTGAAGTAAATGGCTTTAAATTACGTTTAACAGGTGGCATGCCGGCGATTCTTGTTGTACATGACGATCGTGCTGGCTGCATAGCAAACGTAGCCAATTGCTTAGCGATGCACGAGGTTAATATTGGACATATGGAAGTATCACGTATAGAACGTGGTTTAACAGCTTTAATGGTTATTGAAGTCGATCAAAATATTGAGGAAAAAGTGCTACAGCAGATTTCGTTAATTCCATATATTACAAAAGTATCTAAAATTAATAATTAAGGGGGTGTCCCAGAATGGACGTTTTATTTCATAATGTTCGGGAGCTTGTGGAACGAGCAGAACAGGAAGATAAATTAATATCAGAAATTATGATTGAGCAGGAAATATTGATAACTGGCAGAACAAGAGAAGAAATTATTCAACAAATGGATCGAAACCTAACCGTGATGGAAGAAGCGGTTGAACGTGGATTAAAGGGTGTACAATCCGTTACAGGTTTAACTGGTGGGGACGCCGTGTTACTTCAAAATTACATTGCACAAGGAAAATCACTTTCGGGGGATTTATTATTAGATGCAGTAAGTAAAGCAGTTGCAACCAATGAAGTCAATGCAGCAATGGGAACAATTTGTGCAACGCCGACAGCAGGTTCCGCAGGGGTTGTACCAGGTACTCTTTTTGCGGTGAAAAATAAACTGAATCCAACTCGTGAGCAAATGATTCGTTATTTATTTACATCTGGTGCATTTGGCTTTGTTGTGGCTAATAATGCTTCCATCTCAGGTGCTGAAGGTGGCTGCCAGGCAGAGGTTGGTTCAGCGGCAGGTATGGCAGCGGCAGCTATTGTTGAGATGGCTGGAGGAACACCACAACAATGTTCAGAAGCATTTGCGATTACGTTAAAAAATATGCTGGGCCTTGTTTGTGATCCTGTAGCAGGTTTAGTGGAAGTACCTTGTGTTAAACGTAATGCAATGGGCGCTGCCAATTCTCTTGTAGCCGCAGATATGGCGCTAGCAGGTGTCACAAGCCGAATTCCATGTGATGAAGTAATTGGAGCGATGTATCGCATTGGACAATCTATGAGTCCAAACCTGAAAGAGACAGCACGCGGTGGTTTAGCGGCAACTCCAACAGGTAAGGCTATTAGTAAAGCCATTCTCGAAAATGGTGGATTACAAAGTATTAAAGCTATCCAATAAAAACATGAAAAACATGCTATCCCAACAGGTAGCATGTTTTTATGTTGGTTGATAACGTAATGGAAAGAAAAACCCTCTTACGTACATAGTCGATTTAAGTATAATTAAATTTTAATAAGGGAAATGTATGTATCTTAATTTATAGCAGGGACGTGAATAGAGATGGATTTACGTAATTTGAAAACGTTTCATGTTGTTTCAACTTACCTCAACTTTACAAAAGCGGCTCAAATTTTAAATTATAGCCAGCCTACAATTAGCCAACAAATTAAAGCGTTAGAGGAAGAATTAGGACATATCTTAATTAATCGAATAGGCAAGAAAATGTTTCTTTCTCAAGTAGGAAAAATAGTAAAGGAACATACAAATCAATTATTTGGGATTATAGAGGAAATGGAACAGGATTTAAAGAATTTCGAAAAGCCATTTGGCCATTTGACAATTGCTGCGCCAGAATTTTATTGTGGCTATTATTTATCCCATATTATCGGCTCGTATTTAAAACAATATCCCCAGGTAAACCTAAAACTTCTTTGTGCCAATAGTAAAGAAACTGCGAAACTTGTGAGTTCAAATCAAGCAGATATAGGTTTTGTAGCTGGATACCCGAGTTACGCTGGCGTAGAGGGGATTTTATTGGAGGAAGAGGATTTGGTATTAGTTGGAAATCCTTTTATTATAAAGGATCATACTGTTCAGGAAATATTCGATGATTATCCCTTTATAACCTATGGTATGGATGACTGTATTGTCAGTTGCCTTCAAGAAATTCAGTGTAAGCCCCAAACGATAGTGGAATTTGGAAGCGAGGAAGCGATAAAGAGAGCAGTAATGGAACAAGTGGGTCTAGCCTTGCTGAGTGATCTCATTATACAAAAAGAGGTAAGTAAAGGGAGTCTTCAAGTTCTTTACCGATTCCCTAAAAAGTTACCTACTTATTTAATCTATCCTCAAAATGCTAAAACATTTAGTAATGTAAGTACTTTTATTGATTTAGTTAAAGATACATGGAAAACAATTTAAATGATTTGTATATGAAAAGAATGTTGCAACCTGGTGAAATCGCAGGAATGTAACATTTTTTTATTTGTAATTTTTTTGATGTATCCCGATGAATTTATATGTAAATTTATCAATAGTAACTATTCGAAATAGTAATTTTTTATTTATTTTTTTATCTATTACAATGAATAAGACGGAAATTTCAAAAAAAGGGGATGGCTTTTTATGTTGGAGAGATACGATATGCATTGATAGTGGTAATAAAAATTTGTTTTTAATCAATGATTCAACGAAGGAGGATGGTGGATGAGTAAATTTATAGCTAATAAAGAAATTGAGCAACAAAAAGGAATTAATGTTTATGTGTTAATCTTTTGCCTTATTGTTGTAGCATCTATTTTAACGTATTTTATCCCAGCTGGTTCATTTCAACGGGAAGAAGTTAATGGACGTCAAGTGATTCAACCGGGAACATTTAGTTTTACAGAGATGAACCCCATTGGATTTTTAGATATTTTTAGTAGCGTACATTCTGGCATGATGCAAGGAGCAAGTATTATTTTCTTCGTATTGATTGTAGGAGGTACCTTTGGAATACTTTCAGCCACAGGCGCATTGGAATCCTTTATCGCCATGCTATCTGTAAAAATGGCTAAACGTGAAATGTTAATAATACCAGTATTGATGTTGTTTTTCGCCTGTGCTGGGTCATTAATGGGGATGTCTGATGAAACGATTGTGTACGTAGGAATTCTTGCACCGCTGGCTGTTGCCTTAGGTTTTGATGCAATTACGGGTTTTGCTATTGTTATTTTAGGTGCATCTGTCGGATTTTCGGCAGCTGTTATGAATCCGTTTACAGTAGGAATAGCACAAGAAATTGCGGGCTTGCCTTTATTTTCAGGGATTGCTTTTCGAATTGTCATATTTATTGTCTTATATACAGTAGCAACAATATATGTTTATCGATATGCAAAGAAAGTGAAAAATAATCCTGAAATTGGATTTTATGGAAATTCCAGAAATGATGAGAGTGGTTTTGTACAGGGGAATTCAAAAATGGAAATAAGACATAAGCTTGTTATGGCTACATTTCTTTTGAATTTTATCGTATTGATGTATGGGGTTGTAAAACTAGGGTGGTACATTACTGAAATAGCCGGTTTATTTTTATTGTTTGGTATTTTAATGGGGCTTATTGGCAAACTATCACCTTCACATATTGCTAATTCATTTATGAAGGGTGCAGGAGACTTAGTGGGTGGCGCTCTTATCATTGGGTTAGCTCAGTCTATTTTAGTGATTTTCAATAACTCAGGGTTAATTGATACAATCCTATTTTACACGTCTGCATTGCTTGATTCAGTTCCACCTGCACTAAATGCAGTAGGGATGTTTATCTTCCAGTTACTTTTAAATTTTTTAGTACCATCCGGTAGTGGACAGGCTGCCTTAACAATGCCGATTATGGCGCCTTTATCAGATATGATTGGCGTTACAAGACAAACAGCAGTACTTGCCTATCAATTTGGAGATGGTATGTCGAATATTATATTCCCAACTGTAGGTTTTTTAATGGCGGGATTATCAATAGCGGGTATTCCTTGGGGGAAATGGATAAAATGGATTTTTCCGTTTATGCTTATTCAAATAACAGTAGCTGTTATATCGCTTATTATAGCACAAGTCATACAATACGGACCTTTCTAAAGGAGTTTAACAATGGAAATAATGAATATAAAAAAATTAGCAGAAAAAGCAATAGAGGATCGCCGTCATCTGCACCAATACCCAGAGCTTTCGGGTCAGGAATACGAAACAAGTGAGTTTATTCGCCAAAGACTAGAGGAATTAGATATAGAAATTCTAGATTACGAACCTCCAGGTGTAGTGGCATTTATAAAAGGGACAAATGGATCAAAAACTATTGCATTACGTGCTGATATAGATGCATTACCTATAGTAGAAGAGGGGGATAAACCATATATCTCCAACAAGCAGGGTGTTGCTCATATGTGTGGCCATGACGGTCATACTGCAATTTTATTAGCAGTTGCTGCATGGATAAGCTTGAATAGAGAAAAAATCGAGCCGAATATTAAGCTTATATTTCAATCAGCAGAGGAAATCACCCCAAGTGGTGCTGATTTATTAATTCAAAAAGGTGTGTTGGAAGATGTAGAGGCTATTTTTGGCATTCACTTATGGCAAGGTTTAGAGAAAGGGAAGATGGGACTAACACATGGACCAATGATGGCTTCTATTGATGATTTTGAAATTATAATTCAAGGATATGGTGGTCATGGATCAATGCCACATGAAACAATTGATCCTATTTATATAGCGAGCCATTTAATGCAGGCTTTTCAAAGTATCATAAGTAGAAATGTTAATCCTATTGATGCGGGTGTCATTACAGTAGGTAATATTCAAGCTGGAACCACTTATAATATTATTCCTGATACGGCAAAATTAACCGGAACAATCAGAGCTTTGACACCGAACACTGTAAAAATTATAAAAACGAAAATGGTAAGTTTAACAGAAGGAATTTGTCGAGCATTTGGAGCAGAGGGCAAAATCGATTTTATTTTAGGAACACCTCCGCTCGTCAATGATTCGACACAATCGCGATTTATTGAATCGATTGTACGTGAACAATTTGGAGATACCGCATTTAAGGTAGTCGAACCAGTCATGGGTGGAGAAGACTTTTCTTATTATTTACAACATAAGCCTGGAGCATTTGTTTTTGTAGGTATGGGGGGGGAAAAAAGCCAATATCCACATCATCATCCACGATTTGATTTAGATGAAGATGTTTTTCCTAATGCGATTCAATTATTTATAAATATTATCTTGCAACATAAATAATCAAACTATTTATACGAAAAGGAGTTTTACATCGTGATAAAAAAGGTTGAAGTGTTTGCAGCACGTTTACAATTAAAGGAACCATTCGTTATTTCGTATGTTCATTTAGATGATATGCCTACTATTCTTACCAGAATCGAGACGGATAAGGGGGTAGTTGGCTGGGGCGAAGCTGTGCCTGATCAAAATGTGACTGGTGAAACTTGGGAGAGTACGTATCACGTTATTAAACATGAATTAGCACCACTATTGATTAATGAAGACCCATTTGCAGTAGAGCGTATTCATAAAAAGTTTAATGAAAAAATCGATGGAGTTCCTTCAGCAAAAGCAGCATTGGACATTGCGCTCTATGATTTGATGGGGAAAATAACTGGACAACCAGTTTATCAATTAATTGGTGGAAAAGCACATAAGGAATTACAGGTGCCAAGAGTGATTAGTATTAAGAGTCCTGAGGAAATGGCTAAAGATGCAAGTGAATTTGTAGCATCGGGTTTCCGTAATATTAAAATTAAGGTTGGTACAAATGCTGAATTAGATATTGCTCGTATTCGTGCGGTAAGAGAAGCAATAGGTGATGAGGTGCAACTCCGGGTAGATGCCAATCAAGGTTGGAATAGGATGGAGACACTAAAAGTAATAAGGGAAACAACAGCTTGTCATGTAGACTGGTACGAGCAACCTGTAAAAGCACATGATTTAAGAGCATTAAAAGAAATTAGAGCCCTTTCACCTTGTAGTATTATGGTGGATGAAGGTGTTCATAATATTTATGATTTAGTCGATGTCATAGAAATGCGCGCTGCGGATATGCTAAATATAAAATTGATGAAATCAGGTGGAATCTATCCAGCTCTAGCTCTTGCAAGTCTGGCAGAGGCTGCAGAGATGCCTTGTCAAGTAGGCTCTATGGTAGAATCAGCAATCGCAACAATGGCTGGGGCACACCTAGCGATCAGTAAGTCGATTATCCATACCAACGAGATGGTTGGGCCTTTAATGTTTGTAAAAGACGTGGCAAATGTTACATACGATAAAGACATCCTGCAGTTAAGCCATAAAGCTGGATTGGGAATAGAAGTTGATGAGCAATATGTGAAAGAAATTACATGTTTCTCCTGTGAAATTAAATAATCAAAATCTAACCCTATCAATCAATGGTAGGGTTTTTGCTTATATGTAGGGTTAGGGAAATAATTTATGGTACATTAAGATAGAGAGGCTATAACACTACATAAACAAGCAATGAAGGGAGTGTGGGATAAGATGACTGAATTATATGGACCCGTCAATGAATTAAAAGGCGTCGGGAAAGAAACAGCAGCACATCTTGAATCACTAGGAATCAATACAATAGCTGATTTATTATGGACGTTCCCACATCGACATGAAGATTTTCGTTTAAAGGATTTAGCGCAAACACCACATAACGAACGGGTTACAGTTGAGTGTAAGGTGGAGCGGGAACCTACCATTTTATTTTTAGGCCGCAATAAATCAAGACTCCAAGTAACCGTTTTAGCTGGAAGACATTTAGTGAAAGTCGTATTTTTCAATCAGGGCTATTTAAAGCAAAAGCTTGTACCTGGTTCCATTATTACAGTGACTGGGAAATGGGATCGTGGTAGACAGGTCATCAATGGCACATCGGTCTCATTTGGACCTAAAACGGATCAAGTAGACTTTGAACCTGTATACAGTCTGAAAGGATTAATTCAACAAAAAAGATTTCGAAAATATATGAGACAAGTATTGGACGAATATGGCGCTAATTTGCCTGATGCTATTCCACAACATTTTCAGGATTCCTATAAGCTTTTGCCTATACAAGAAGGCTTGGAGGGGATTCATTTTCCGCAAGATGCGCAACATGCCAAACAAGCAAGAAGACGTTTTGCCTATGAAGAGCTATTAAATTTCCAGCTACGTATGCAAGCATTACGTAAGGTACGTAAGGAAAATGAACAAGGAACTGTGATTCAATATAATGTGCATTTGCTCCGTGAATTTATCGCTGCGTTACCGTATGAATTGACCAATGCTCAAAAACGCGTTGTCAATGAAATTTGTAAAGATTTGAAGGAACCACATCGAATGAATCGTTTATTACAAGGTGATGTAGGTTCAGGGAAAACGGTGGTAGCAGCTATCGGTCTATATGCTGCAGTATCAGCGGGTTATCAAGGGGCATTAATGGCACCAACGGAAATTTTAGCAGAGCAACACTTGGAGAACTTGCAAGAATGGTTCCAACCATTTGGCGTACGTGTAGCTTTGTTATCTGGGTCAACCAAAATGAAGGAGCGACGTGTAATACTAGCAGATTTGGCGAATGGAGAGCTTGATATTGTGATTGGTACACATGCCTTAATCCAGCCAGATGTTATTTTTAAAAAGCTTGGTTTTGTTATTACCGATGAACAACATCGCTTTGGTGTTGAACAACGACGTATACTGAGAGATAAAGGGGAAAACCCAGATGTGCTCTTTATGACAGCGACTCCTATTCCAAGAACACTTGCCATTACAGCATTTGGAGAAATGGATGTGTCGATGATTGATGAAATGCCGGCAGGGCGTAAACAAATTGAAACACATTGGATGAAAAAAGAGCAATTCGGATCGGTCATGTCAAAACTAGAAGGAGAGCTAGCCGCTGGAAGACAGGCCTATGCCATTTGTCCTCTCATTGAGGAATCCGATAAGCTTGATGTTCAAAATGCAGTTGAAATTTATGAACAGCTAGCGACTTATTTTAATGGCCGCTATCAAGTGGGATTAATGCATGGACGTTTATCAGCAGATGAAAAGGATGCTGTCATGCGTGCTTTTAGTGATGGTTCCATACAGGTTTTAGTTTCAACGACAGTCGTTGAGGTAGGGGTGAATGTACCGAATGCGACATTTATGATTGTCTATGACGCTGAACGATTTGGTTTAGCGCAATTGCATCAGTTACGTGGACGTGTTGGACGAGGTGAGCATCAATCCTATTGTATTTTACTTGCTGATCCTAAATCTGACGAAGGAAAAGAGCGAATGCAGTCTATGACAGAAACAAATGATGGTTTCCGCTTAGCTGAAAAAGATTTAGAGTTGCGAGGGCCAGGGGATTTTTTTGGACGCAAGCAAAGTGGTTTACCAGATTTCAAAGTAGCTGATTTAGTCCATGATTATCGGATTCTTGAAACCGCTCGCAAAGATGCAACTATGATGCTGGAAACCGATGCCTTTTGGCATGATGACGACTATCAGTACTTACGCAAAATGTTAGAAGATTCTGGCGTTATGCAAGGGGAGCGCTTCGATTAATATAGTAATATGATTCACGCTAGAATGCAGGCACTTGATTTTAAAACAAGTCTTGCATTCTTTTTTTAACCTCTATATACTGATATTAGTACCAAGTGCTAATAACAACTCAAAAGGTGGCGAATGATGTTGAGACGAACAAAAAAAGAACGACAGCGACTACTAACTGAAACGATAGCTGAAAATCCATTCGTCACAGATGAACAGCTAGCAACACAGTTTCAGGTAAGTGTTCAAACAATTCGCTTAGACCGTATGGAATTATCCATACCAGAATTACGAGAGCGTATTAAAGATGTCGCTTCAAAAAACTATGAAAATGAAGTGAAATCTCTACCGATTGATGAGGTCATCGGAGAAATTGTTGATATTGAATTAGATAATCGAGCACTTTCGATTTTTGATGTGAAAGAAGAGCATGTTTTCCAGCGCAACGGCATCGCACGTGGACATCATTTGTTCGCACAAGCAAACTCTTTAGCGGTTGCCGTTATTAACGATGAACTAGCATTGACAGTACATTCTACTATTACGTTTGTGAAACCTGTTCGTGCTGGAAATCGTGTTATTACAAAAGCGATTGTTATCGGACGAGATGATAAAAATCATCGGACAAAAGTTGAGGTAACATCTACTGTTAATGGCGAAACCGTTTTTGTTGGTGAATTTGATATGTACCGTACGAAAGGTAAAGGTGAGTAATAATGAAATTAGCGCTAGATGGAATGGGTGGAGACAATGCACCAAAATCAGTAATTGAAGGTGCACTCTTGGCATTAGAGCAAATTCCAAATTTAGAAATTCAATTATATGGACAGCAAGAGAAGCTTGAGCCATTTTTAAAGCAGCATGATCGATTAACGATCGTACATTGTGAGGAAGTAGTTGAAGGAACCGACGATCCAGCACGTGCTGTTCGTAGAAAAAAAGATTCTTCCATGGCGCGCATGATGGATGCAGTGGATGAGGGTAGAGCAGATGCTTGTCTCTCAGCAGGAAATACAGGTGCTTTAATGGCAGGTGGTTTATTTAAAGTAGGTCGTATTGAAGGAATTGCCCGACCAGCTTTAGCGACGACATTACCAACACTTGATGGTAAGGGCTTTTTAATGCTTGATTTAGGTGCTAACGCAGATGCCCGTCCAGAACATCTAGTACAATATGCGATTATGGGCGATATTTATGCGAAGAAAGTTGGCGGGTTACAAAAACCTCGAATCGGCTTATTAAATATCGGTACTGAAGATAAAAAAGGAAATGAATTAACGAAAGCAACCTTTGATTTATTAAAAGAAGCGAATTTGAATTTTATTGGTAATGTAGAGGCACGTGATTTACTTGAAGGAGTAGCTGATGTTGTTGTTACGGATGGCTTTACGGGGAATATGGTGTTGAAGTCAATTGAAGGTACGGCGGGCGCTTTATTTTCAATGTTAAAAGAGGCGTTTATGTCCTCAACAAAAACGAAGATTTCGGCGGTCCTTATGAAAAATAATTTACGTGACTTAAAACATAAAATGGACTATACAGAATACGGTGGTGCTGGATTGTTTGGCTTACAGGCACCTGTAATAAAGGCTCATGGATCATCTAATGCGAAAGCGATCTTTAGTGCTATCCGCCAAGCAAACACAATGGTTGAACATACTGTTATTTCGACAATTACAGAAACAGTACGCCACATAGAAATTGATTAACAAAGGGGATTTTTCAAATGACGAAAATAGCATTTATTTTTCCGGGACAAGGTTCGCAAGTAGTGGGAATGGGGCAAGAGTTTGTTGAAAATGCAGCGGAAAGTAAAGCCTTCTATGATCGTGCAGACCAAGCTCTCGATTTGGAGCTATCTAAGCTAATGTTAGAAGGTCCAGCGGAGGAATTAACTTTAACATATCATGCTCAGCCAGCGCTATTAACTACAGGTGTAATGGTAGCAGAGAAGCTACGTGCAGCCGGAATTCACCCTCATTATGCAGCAGGTCACTCCCTTGGAGAATATGGTGCATTGGTTATTGCGGGCGTCATGTCCTTTGAAGATGCCGTGAAGATTGTGCATAAACGTGGTCTCTATATGAACGAAGCTGTACCTGCTGGACAAGGTGCTATGGCAGCGATTTTAGGCATGGAATTAGAAGCATTAAATGAAGTAACTGAGCAAGTGTCTGCAACAGGTCATACTGTGCAGGTCGCCAATGTTAATTGCCCGGGGCAAATTGTTATTTCAGGAACAAAAGAGGGTGTTGAGAAGGCATCAAGCGCTGCAAAAGATGCAGGGGCTAAGCGTGCAATACCATTAGTTGTAAGTGGTCCATTCCATTCTGAACTGATGCGACCATCGTCAGAGATGCTGAAAGCTGCGTTGGTTGATGTTACTTTAGCGGCTCCGCAAATTCCTGTTGTAGGGAACGTGATGGCTAAGGAGTTAACGGATGTTCCGGCTATTCAACAAGAGCTTGTTGAACAGGTTTATAGTGCTGTTCAATGGGAGGCATCTATGCGCGAAATGATTGCACAAGGTGTGGATGTCTTTATTGAATGTGGCCCGGGTAAAGTATTAAGTGGTCTATTGAAAAAAATCGATCGCTCTGTTGCTGCCTATTGTGTCTATGATGAGGCATCATTAGAAGCGGTTCTAGAAGCGTCAAAGGAGTGGTCAATCAATGCGTAAACTTGAGGGAAAAGTAGTTGTTGTAACAGGAGCTTCACGAGGAATAGGTCGTGCTATTGCATTAAAGCTTGCTGACGAAGGTGCGAAAGTTGTCGTGAATTATAGTGGCTCGCAAGCAAAAGCTGAAGAAGTGGTTGCTATAATTCAAGAAGGTGGTGGTGAGGCAATTGCTGTACAAGCTAGCGTCTCTCAAACAGAAGAAGTGACAGCATTAATGGATACAGCTGTGAAAACATTTGGCTCCCTTGATATTTTAGTGAATAATGCTGGTATTACAAGAGATAATTTACTTATGCGCATGAAGGAAAATGAATGGGATGATGTCTTAGATACGAATCTTAAGGGTGTTTTCCTATGTACCAAAGCGGTAACACGTCAAATGATGAAGCAACGTGCTGGTCGAATTATTAATATTTCATCGATTGTTGGCGTAGCTGGAAATGCGGGCCAAGCAAACTATGTAGCTGCTAAAGCGGGTGTTATTGGGTTAACAAAAACAACTGCGAAGGAATTAGCGTCTCGCAATATTTTAGTTAATGCTATTGCACCTGGTTTTATCGAAACTGAAATGACAGATCAGTTACCAGAAGATATTAAACAAGGGATGCTAACTCAAATTCCGCTTGCAAAACTAGGGCAACCAGAGGATATTGCAAAGGCAGTTGTTTTCCTTGCATCCGATGACGCAAACTATATGACTGGACAAACGCTTCATATAGACGGTGGTATGGTCATGTAATTTCAATTAGGCATGAGCGCTAATTTTTTGTATAATCATTTGAGGGGAGGTGAATCATTTGTCTACAGTATTAGAACGCGTAACAAAAGTAATCGTGGACCGTTTAGGTGTTGAAGAAAGCGAAGTAACACTTGAAGCTTCTTTCCGTGATGATTTAGGTGCTGACTCATTAGACGTAGTTGAGCTTGTAATGGAGCTTGAAGACGAATTCGATATGGAAATTTCTGATGAAGATGCTGAAAAAATCTCAACAGTAGGTTCTGCAATTTCATACATCGAAAGTAAAATAAACTAATTTCGTTTGTACTTTATTTAGCAGAAATTTATCACCCTTATTGGTGTAATGGTTATCGTAATTATACAAATGGTATTTATGATTGGTTGAATAAAGGAGAAATAGTTTCCTGCTTTTCTTTACAGGGAAGCAGATCTAATAGACAAGATGTATTCAAAGGGGACGAAATAGATCGGTTTTCGATCTATAGACGTCCTCTTTTTGTTTCAATTATATAGTGGATTTACATCCCGAAGATCGATTGGGACACAAATGTGCCAAGGCTTAATTGATTTTGGAAATAAATTTGCTAAAAATTTTCCAAAATATTGTGTTTATGCCGAAATACTTTTGCATAAACGCTTTGAAAAAGGTACACTAAAACGGTAGAAACTATTAGGAAGGCAGATTTGTTCAATGGCTATGAAAAGAAAAGGAACTATGCAGAAATCTGGCGTACTTCCTGAAAAAGTACGCAATCAATTCGAGCTGCTACAGCATGAATTAAATATCACATTTATTAATAAAAATTTATTGTATCAAGCATTCACGCATTCATCTTATGTGAATGAGCATCGCCGTAAGCTATTTACGGATAATGAGCGTCTTGAATTTTTAGGGGACGCAGTACTTGAACTGTCTGTTTCTAAATATCTTTTTGAGAAATACCCCAATATGAGCGAGGGTGAGTTAACAAAGTTACGAGCATCCATTGTTTGTGAACCATCTCTAGTTATTTTTGCAAATGAACTAGGCTTTGGTCGCTTTGTTTTACTTGGAAAAGGTGAAGAATTAACAGGTGGACGGGAACGCCCAGCACTACTTGCAGATGTGTTTGAGTCATTTGTAGGTGCCTTATATTTAGATCAAGATTTACAAACGGTCGTGTCATTTTTAGAACGTATCGTGTTCCCAAAAGTAGAAGTCGGTGCTTTTTCGCATGTGATGGATTTTAAAAGCCAATTGCAAGAAATGGTACAGCAAACAAATAATGGACTTCTTCATTATGAAATCATTGATGAAAAAGGTCCTGCACATAATCGTACCTTTGTATCAAGCGTCTTACTGAACGGACAAGAGCTTGGTATTGGTCGAGGAAAATCGAAAAAAGAAGCCGAGCAGCAAGCTGCACAATGTGCTATGCGTATGATGCGAGAAGAAGCTGCAAAAGAGGAGGCTTAAAAGATGTTCCTAAAACGACTAGAAGTGATTGGCTTTAAATCATTTGCGGAGCGCATTGGTATTGACTTTGTACCCGGTGTTACAGCGGTTGTCGGACCAAATGGCAGTGGAAAAAGTAATGTCACAGATGCAATACGTTGGGTACTTGGAGAGCAATCGGCAAAGTCGTTACGTGGATCAAAGATGGAAGATGTAATTTTTGCAGGGAGTGACTCTCGGAAGCCGCTCAACTTTGCAGAGGTAACACTAATATTAGATAATACCGACGAGCAACTTGCTTTTTCCTATACAGAAGTCAGCGTAACAAGACGCGTATACCGTTCAGGTGATAGTGAATATTTATTAAATAACCAGCAGTGTCGCCTGAAGGATATTACGGACTTGTTTATGGATTCAGGCCTTGGAAAAGAGGCTTTTTCTATAATTTCACAGGGGCGTGTCGATGAAATTTTAAATAGCCGACCTGATGACCGTCGTTCGATTTTTGAAGAGGCAGCTGGCGTACTAAAGTATAAAATAAGAAAGAAAAAAGCAGAGCATAAACTTGTTGAGACAGATGAAAATTTGTATCGTGTATTAGATATTCTTCATGAATTAGACAGTCGTCTAGGACCTCTCGAAATGCAAGCATCTAGTGCAAGAGACTATGTACAAATGTCTACTGAGCTAAAAGATTTTGATATTGCCATTCTTGTGCATGATTTTAAAAATTGTGCACAGTCTTTGCGTGCGCTAAAAGAAGAATACACAAACCTATCTGAGATAGAGCAAAAGCAAGCTCAAGATATTGCAGCTTTCGATAAACAGACAATTCATATTCGTAAGCTATTAAAAGAACTTGATGAATATTTGGATGTTTCACAAGCTGACCTAGTTAATGCCACAATGGAGGTAGAACGATGGGATGGACGAAAGGCGCTAATGGCTGAAAAGCGTCAAAATGCGTCCAATCAATTACAGCAACTGAATACGTCATTACAAGAAGCAAAAGCAGAAGTAGAGGCATTGCTTATTCAGGAGCAAGAGAAAAAAGCTGTATTCTCAGAAAAACAACAAGCCGTGTCGGTGCTAAAACAGAGCATTAAACAGTTAGAGCAATCATTAAATCGCTCGGTAACAGAAATTGAACAAGAAATTGAGGAGCAAAAAAATCGATATATCGATTCGTTGAATGAAGAAGCGACCATCAAAAATGAGTTAAAAAATATCGATCAGCAGTTGGCTCAACAAAAAGCTATGGCAACACGAATGTCCGACCAAACTGATGAAATTGGGCAAGAGCTTATGCAAATTATTGCTGAAAAAGAACAGCTAGTAGCAGTACATACTACAACAACAAATGATTTGCAAGAAAAGCTAGACCAATATGATGCTTTGCAAATACAGTTGAAAAATGTTAATTCAACCTTTACTGAGAAGCAAGATATGCTGTATAAAGCTTATCAGCATCAGCAGCAACTTAAAGCTAGAAAAGACACGTTAGCGGAGCTTGAAGCTGACTTTTCAGGGTTTTTCCAAGGTGTTAAAGAAGTACTACTGGCACGAGATAAAGGGGAATTACAAGGTATTGAGGGTGCCGTAGCTGAGTTAATTCAAGTTGAGGGGAAATATTCACAAGCAATAGAAACCGCTTTAGGAGCTGCCTCTCAGCACATTGTCACAACTAATGAACGCCATGCCCAACAGGCTATTCATTGGCTAAAACAAAAGCGAGCTGGACGTGCGACCTTCTTACCGAAAACATTAATGAAATCACGCAAAATTAATCTAGCGACTATCCAATTGGCCACTGAGCACCCAGCATTTGTTCGAATGGCGGATGCGTTAGTGACTTTCAATGAAGATAATCGAACAATTGTTGAAAACCTTCTAGGGAATGTCATCGTTGCAGCAAATCTTGAAGGGGCAAGTCAAATTGCTAGATTATGTGGGTTCCGTTATCGAGTTGTTACGCTTGATGGAGATATTGTTAATGCAGGGGGCTCGTTAACGGGTGGTGCTTTGAAACAGCAATCTTCACTCTTTACAAGAAAAGCGGAATTAGATGGTTTAGTTCTAAAGCTAGAGTCTCTACAAGCTTCCATTTATGGTGCCGAACAGGCTGTTGCAGCGGAAAAGGAAAAGCTAGCAACAATTCGTGATCAAGTAGAGCTGCTGAAGCTTGAAGGGGAGCAATTACGAAAAGATGAGATGCAGCAGGCGGGTCGTTTACGTGAGTTAGAAGCTGTGGAGAAAAGCTTGTCGGCTAGAGTAACTTTTGCCTCGACTGAAACACAAGATGTAAAAACACGAGAAGAGGCATTATTGGCTCAAAAGCAAGAAGCAGAGGAACGTTTAAGCGCGCTTGCAGTAGAATTAATCGAAATCAACGAAACGGTTGAGCAATTAAGTAAGGTTAAACTACAAAGTGAGACAGAAAAAGATGTATTACGAGAGCAATTGGCAGAAAAACGCTCACAATTAGCTGTAATACAGGAACAAATGTCACAAGTTCAAATAGCTACAGCTGATTTAGCCCTACAATTAAACAAAGCTCAACAAAAAGTTGAAAATATTTCTCAGGAAATATTATGGCTTCAATCTGATGAATCGACAAATTATTTAAGTGATGAAGAGGTCGATGAACAGGTGATGACTTGGAAGGCTAGAAGAGATGAGCTACAACAGGCAATTTCTCAGAAAAAAGAAGAAAAAGTAGGGCAACAGAATGAACTTTCAACGCTAGAGGCGCAGCTGAAGGAATTACAACGAATCCATAAAGGATATCTTGAAGCGATACGTGGAAATGAGTTGAAACGAAACCGTGTTGAATTTGAGATGGACAATTTCACAGAACAGCTTGAGGAAAACTATCAGCTAACCTTCGAAGAAGCACAAGAAGAAGCACGGGCTATAGAAGATGAGGAATTTATACGCCGACGTGTTAAATTGCTTAAAAAATCAATTGAAGAGCTTGGACCTGTTAATTTAGGTGCGATTGAAGAATATGAAAGAGTACTCGAACGACATACGTTTTTAACTGAACAGCGAGAGGATTTGCTTGCGGCGCAAGAAACATTGCATGAAGCCATTAAAGAAATGGATGAAGAAATGACAATGCGCTTTAGCGAAACGTTCTTTGCAATTCGAGAACAATTTAGACTTGTGTTCCGTGAATTGTTTGGTGGGGGGCAAGCCGATTTAGTGCTTATTGACCCGCAAAATTTACTAGAAACAGGCATTGAAATCGTTGCTCAACCTCCAGGGAAAAAATTACAAAATTTAAGTTTACTTTCTGGTGGTGAACGTGCGCTAACGGCGATCGCTTTATTATTCTCCATCTTAAACATAAGACCAGTCCCATTTTGTATTCTCGATGAAGTCGAGGCTGCTTTAGATGAAGCAAATGTTGTGAGATACAGCCAATATTTGAAAAAGTTTAGTGGTGAAACACAATTCATTGTCATTACCCATCGTAAAGGAACGATGGAGGGAGCGGATGTCCTGTATGGTATAACTATGCAGGAGTCAGGTGTATCGAAACTCGTATCAGTAAAATTAGAAGACGAACCCGTACTTGCGGAGCAAAGGAGCAAATAAGGATGAGCTTTTTTAAGCGTTTAAAAGATAAATTGATGGGGAATCCAGCGGAGGAAGAAAAACTAGAGGCTCTTGAACATGATGTGGATTCTCATCAACAGGAATCAGAAGGAGACAGTGAGTCACCAATGACTGTGATTGAAGAACCTTCTGAGCAATTCGAGCAACCCTCACAAATTGAAGAGACAAAAGAATCCGAGCAACCCTCACAAATTGAAGAGACAAAAGAAACCGAACAATCTTCAGACATCGAAGGTACAAAAGATTTAGAGCCTTCTCCAAGCGAGGAAGAAGAGCAGCTAGAACTACAAGTTATTGAGGAACAACCAGCTGAGGAGAAAAAACCTTCTGCTTGGTCTATTACGCAAAAATTTAAAGCCGGCCTTGAAAAAACACGTAATTCCTTTACATCGAAAGTCAACGACCTTGTTGCGCGTTATCGTAAAGTAGATGAGGATTTCTTTGAGGAATTAGAAGACCTTTTACTACAGGCCGATGTTGGTTTTGAAACGGTCATGGAACTTATGGATAAATTACGTTTCGAAGTGCAACGTAAAAATATAAAAGATACAAATGGTATACAAACTTTAATTTCTGAAAAGCTTGTAGAAATATATGAGCAAGGTGAAGAAGATTTAATTGAATTAAATATGCAGCCTGATGGTGAACTGACAGTCATTCTATTTGTTGGGGTGAATGGTGTAGGGAAAACAACGACAATTGGTAAACTTGCTCATCGTCTAAAGTCCCAAGGCAAAACAGTCGTTTTAGCTGCAGGTGATACATTCCGTGCAGGTGCTATTGATCAATTACAAGTGTGGGGAGATCGTGTAGGCTGTGAGGTGATTAAACAATCTGAGGGCTCTGATCCAGCAGCAGTTATGTATGATGCAATTCATGCTGCTAAAAACAGAAAAGCAGATGTGTTAATTTGTGATACTGCTGGACGCTTACAAAACAAAGTGAATTTAATGAACGAGCTTGAAAAAGTACATCGTGTCATTTCCCGTGAAATCCCAAGTGCTCCGCATGAAGTATTATTAGCGTTAGATGCAACAACTGGTCAAAATGCCCTTGTTCAAGCACAAACATTTAAAGAAGCAACGAATGTGACAGGTATCGTTTTAACAAAGCTGGACGGTACAGCTAAGGGTGGTATTGTGCTTGCAATCCGTAATAAATTACACATTCCTGTGAAATTTGTAGGTCTTGGAGAGAAAATGGACGATTTACAGCCATTTGATGCAGAACGATATGTCTATGGGTTATTTGCTGATGGTTTAGATAAAGAATTACAAAACAATGAAGAATAACAGATAAATTGGCTTTGCCATTTTATCTTGATTTAGCATTCATCTCCTTCATGTATCGGAGGGGATGAATGTTTGTTTTTTTATAGGTCATTAATGTTAGTTTAACCTCTCCATAAGAAATGTGACATTCATTCACTGGGGTGTAATCGTGTAGAAACGCTCGCCTATGAAAAATTGAATTGACATGTTGGAAAGTAATACTAGCTCAAGGCAAGAAATGCCCAAAAGTAAGTAAATGAGGCTTTTAGACAAGGAGATTACCTTGACACAGACGGGCGCTTTTCGATATGATACAAATGACTAAATAGCAGGAGGAGAAATATTCGATGCTACTTGAAAAAACAACACGCATGAACTTTCTCTTCGACTTTTATCAAGCATTATTAACAGATAAGCAAAGAAGTTATATGGAACTATACTATTTGGATGATCACTCACTAGGTGAAATCGCTGAATCGTATGGGGTTTCACGCCAAGCTGTCTACGATAATATTCGTCGAACAGAAGCAATGCTTGAGGAATATGAAGAAAAATTATGTTTACTTGAAAAATTTCAACAACGTACCCAAATGCTTTCACAGCTAACAATGGGGATAACAGAACAAAGTATGACAGCTGAAGAGCAGTTAGCGCTTATTGAACAGCTGAAAGAATGGGATTAGGAGGCGAAAGCGATGGCTTTTGAAGGATTAGCGGAACGACTCCAAGGAACGATCCAAAAAATTAAGGGCAAAGGGAAAGTATCAGAGCAAGACGTCAAAGAAATGATGCGTGAAGTCCGATTTGCTTTAATTGAGGCGGATGTTAACTTAAAAGTAGTCAAGGAATTTGTAAAAAAGGTTAGTGAACGTGCTGTTGGTGTAGATGTTATGCAAAGCTTAACACCAGGTCAACAAGTCATTAAAATTGTACAAGATGAATTAACCGAATTAATGGGTGGCGAGCAAAGCCCAATTAAATTTAATACGAAGCCTCCAACTGTTATTATGATGGTCGGTCTCCAAGGAGCAGGGAAAACGACAACTACAGGTAAATTGGCTAATGTTCTACGAAAAAAATATAATCGTAAACCATTGTTAGTAGCAGCCGACGTTTATCGTCCAGCAGCTGTTCAACAATTAGAAACATTAGGTAAACAGCTTTCATTACCAGTTTTTTCGTTAGGCACTGATATTTCTCCTGTAGAGATTGCGCGTCAGGCAATTGAAAAGGCGAAAGAAGATCATCACGATGTCGTAATTATCGATACGGCCGGCCGTTTGCACATCGATGAGGATTTGATGCAAGAATTAAAAGATATACGCGCATTAAAAGAGCCAGATGAGGTCTTTCTTGTTGTTGATGCAATGACAGGTCAAGATGCCGTGAACGTAGCAGAAAGCTTTAACGAGGCTATTGGTATTACAGGAGTTGTGTTAACGAAACTTGATGGTGATACTCGTGGTGGTGCGGCATTATCTATACGTTCTGTAACGCAGAAACCGATTAAGTTTGTCGGTATGGGCGAAAAAATGGATGCGCTAGAACCTTTCCATCCTGAACGTATGGCGTCTCGTATTTTAGGTATGGGAGATGTTCTATCGCTGATCGAAAAGGCCCAAGCAAATGTAGATGAGGCAAAAGCCAAAGAGTTAGAAGAAAAATTCAAGACTCAATCCTTTACATTTGATGATTTCGTGGAGCAACTACAGCAAGTTAAAAAAATGGGACCTCTAGATGAAATTTTAAAGATGCTCCCTGGTGCAAACAAAATCAAAGGCTTAGATAATGTCAAAGTTGATGATAAGCAAATGGGGCGTGTAGAGGCGATTATTTACTCCATGACGCCTGCTGAAAAGACGAATCCTGAATTGATTAATGGCAGCCGTAAAAAGCGCATTGCTAAAGGTTCAGGGACTTCTATTCAAGAGGTGAATCGTCTGATTAAGCAATTTGATGAAATGAAAAAAATGATGAAGCAAATGACTGGAATGGCAAGTGGTAAGGGCAAGAAAAAAATGAAATTACCAGGCTTTGATTCATTGTTTAAATAATAATTTTTAGGTGTTAAGAAAAAACACTTTACAAACAACCTAAACATTGATAATATACTATCTTGTGTGAAACTTATTCGGAGGTGCTATTAAAATGGCAGTTAAAATTCGCTTAAAACGTATGGGAGCTAAAAAATCTCCTTTCTATCGTATCGTAGTTGCAGACGCTCGTTCACCACGTGACGGCCGTCAAATCGAAACAGTTGGTACTTACAACCCACTAACTCAACCAGCTACTGTAAACATTGATGAAGAGAAAGCTCTTAAATGGTTAGCTGACGGTGCAAAACCATCAGATACAGTACGTAACCTGTTCTCAGAACAAGGTATCATGGAGAAATTCCATAACCAAAAATTCAGTAAATAATCGGGGGCGACGTCTTTGAAGCAGCTGATTGAAGCAATCGTTTTACCGTTAGTCGATTATCCAGAAGAAGTTCGTATTGAGACGGATGAAAATGCAAATCGAATTGTTTATAAACTTTTTGTTCATCCAGAGGATCGAGGGAAAGTCATAGGCAAGCAAGGGCGAGTAGCGAAAGCAATTCGTACAATTGTTTATTCAGCGGCAGGTAGTCACCATCAAAAGAAGACCTACGTCGATATATTGGATTAATAGAAAAGATTTTCGCGCTCTTGCAACGAGTACAATTGAGTCCTGATAGGTGTGTTTACATGTCGCTTAGGAGTTCGAAGTGGCCTTTAGCATGAAGCGTAATATCTGGACTAAGAAGGAGGGAGCTTGTAGGTTCCTTCCTTTTTTCTTTATTTCGCCTAGAATTGTTCTTTTTATTTAGGAAAAACAGGGCATAAAGTTTTAACTAAGATTACAGCTAGAGGCAATTGATTATATTAATATGGACGAGACAATTGATTGTCTTAGCTGAACCTACATTTTTCCGAAGTAAATTTGCTAACTACGGGAAAAGGTAGAAAGCGAATGCAATTGGAGAGAGTAGTACGTTTTAATGAGGTGATAGTTGAATGGAATGGTTTAATGTAGGTCGAATTGTCAATACACACGGTATTCGAGGAGAGGTGCGTATATTATCGACAACAGACTTTGAAAAAGAGCGTTTTGCGGTAGGGAATAAGCTTGCTGCCTTTAAAAAGGACGATAAAAAGCCAACTTGGGTAACGATTCAATCTGTGCGTCGTCATAAAAACTTTATTTTATTAACATTCGAAGGCATGAATAACATCAATTTGGTCGAGCCGTTTAAAGAAGGTTTGTTAAAAGTGACAAAAGATCAAATGACTGATGATCTCCTGGAAGAAAATGAATTCTTTTTCCATGAGATTATAGGTTGTACAGTTGTTTCTGAAGAAGGCGAAACAATTGGTGTTGTGAACGATATTCTACAAACAGGTGCTAATGATGTATGGGTGGTTAAAGGCTCAAAGAAGGAGCATTATATCCCTTATATAGAAGATATCGTGAAAGATATTGATGTGGATGAGAAGAAAATTGTCATTCACGTAATGGAAGGTTTATTATGATGAATATTCATGTGCTGAGCCTTTTTCCCGATATGTTCTCAGGTGTTTTCGGGGCTTCTATTTTAAAGAAAGCTCAAGAAAAAAATGCGGTCAAGCTAGAGGTAACCGACATCCGTACATTTTCGGGGAATAAGCACAATCAAGTTGACGACTATCCATATGGTGGCGGAGCAGGCATGGTTTTAAAGCCTGAGCCGATGTTTAGCGCTGTAGAAGCAATTTGTGCAGGAAAACAACCACGCATCATTTTAATGTGCCCTCAGGGAGAACGATTCACCCAAAAAAAAGCAGAAGAATTGTCACAAGAGAAGGAATTAGTCTTTTTATGTGGTCACTATGAAGGCTATGATGAACGTATACGCCAGCACCTTGTAACAGATGAAATTTCTATTGGGGATTTCGTTTTAACAGGTGGAGAACTAGGAGCCATGACGGTTATCGATAGTGTTGTACGCCTATTACCAGGTGTATTAGGCCAAGAAGATTCACATATACAAGATTCCTTTTCAACTGGTCTCTTAGAGCATCCTCATTATACTCGACCAGCAGAATTTCGAGGAATGAAGGTGCCAGATGTTTTATTATCGGGCAATCACGCAAAAATTGAGCAATGGCGTGAGGAGCAATCGTTGAAAAGAACCTTTGAACGTCGTCCTGATTTACTTGATCTATATCCTTTAACTGACAAGCAAAAATTGTATTTAGAAAAACTTAAAAACAATCAACAAGATGCTTGATTGCCTAGTATATTTATGATAACATTTAATCTGTACTTCTATGTGAAGTACTGAATTACGGTGTTCCGCTGTGGCATAGATTGCGTGCAAGAGCATCTGTCTAAGGAGAGAAAACAATGTCAAACATTATTACAGAAATTACAAAATCTCAACTTCGCACGGATCTACCTGCTTTCCGTCCTGGTGATACTGTTAAGGTACACGTGAAAGTAGTAGAGGGTACTCGTGAACGTATCCAGCTTTTCGAAGGTGTAGTAATTAAACGTCGTGGTGGCGGTATTAGCGAAACTTTCACAGTTCGTAAAATTTCTTACGGTGTAGGTGTTGAGCGTACATTCCCTGTACACACACCAAAAATCGCTAACTTAGAAGTTGTACGTCGTGGTAAAGTACGTCGTGCTAAACTTTACTACCTACGTAACCTACGTGGTAAAGCTGCTCGTATTAAAGAAATTCGATAATTATGACTTAAAAGTGAGGGGCTTGTACGCAAGCTCCTTTTCTTTTTGCTTGTCATCTTAATTCCCTATCAACTAAAATAGTGTTAGACAAGGGGGCATTTCTCAATGGAAAAACAGGTGAAAGAAAAGAATGAATTATGGGAATGGACAAAAGCGCTATTAATTGCATTTGCGATTGCTGCAATTATACGATATTTTTTATTTACACCAATTGCAGTTGATGGTGAGTCCATGATGCCAACCCTTGAAGATGGCGACCGCATGATTGTGAATAAAATTGGTTATAAAATTGGTGAACCGAAACGCTTTGATATTGTTGTGTTTCATGCACCTGAACAAAAAAATTACATTAAACGTGTAATTGGATTGCCAGGAGATTCACTGGAATATAAAGATGATCAATTATATATCAACGGTGAGCCAATTGATGAGCCCTATTTAGATGCTTATAAAGCTCAAATTACAGGGGGAACATTAACAGAAGACTTTACCTTAAAAGACATCGATGTTTCATTAGATGAGATTCCAAAAGGGTATGTTTTTGTCATGGGGGATAATCGTCGAAATAGTAAAGACAGTCGACATATTGGTCTAGTAGATCAAAAGGAAATCATCGGCAACACAAGTTTGATTTTCTGGCCGTTTAATGACATAAAAATTGTAAAGTAATGCAAGAAAGGGAGCGTTTAGGAACTCCCTTTTTCTTTTAGTTTAGGAGGCACAGCAGTGACAATTCAATGGTTTCCAGGGCATATGGCAAAGGCCCGACGTGAAGTAACGGAAAAATTAAAGCTTGTTGATATTATATTTGAGTTAATAGACGCACGTTTACCTTTATCGTCTCGTAATCCAATGATTGACGAAGTCATCAATCAAAAACCTCGTTTATTAGTTTTGAATAAGGCAGATATGGCAGACGAGCAAGAAACACGTAAATGGGTAGAATATTTTGCACAGCGTGGTCATAAAGCAGTCGCTATTAACTCGCTTGAGGGTAAAGGCTTACAACAAGTAACGAAAGCAGCACAGGAAATATTAAAAGAAAAGTTTGATCGCATGAAAGCAAAAGGGATGAAGCCTAGAGCTATTCGTGCAATGATTGTTGGAATACCGAATGTTGGGAAGTCCACATTGATTAATCGCTTGGCGAAAAAAAATATTGCTAAAACGGGGAATACCCCAGGTGTAACAAAGGCGCAGCAATGGATTAAGGTTGGGAAAGAACTTGAGCTATTAGATACGCCAGGGATTTTATGGCCAAAATTCGAAGATCAAGAAGTAGGCTTTAAATTAGCTTTAACGGGTGCTATTAAAGACACCATAACAAACATGGAAGACTTAGCAGTATATGGCTTACGCTTCTTATCCGTTCATTATCCAAAGCGTATGGAGGAGCGTTACGGCTTTGGGTTCATCCATGAAGACTTGGTTGAAACTTTTGACCATATTGGGAAACTTCGACGTGTGTTTGGTGCAGGTGGAGAAATTGATTATGATCAAGTAGCTCAACTAATCGTGCGAGATATTCGTGGCTTGCAATTAGGCAAATTAACATTTGATTTTGTTAATGAACAACTAGAAAAAGAATCGGAACAATAAAAAGTTTTGGAAACTGTCACACCCTCTTTGTGGCAGTTTTTCTTTTAGGAATGAATTTTTCTACCGATAATAATTATATAGAGGAAAAATCTGAGCTACATAATGACTGAAATGGATTTAGGTTTAATGCGTAGAGGCAAGAAGGAGTAAGAAAGTGAAAAGTATTAAAGAAATTACAGTTGCACTAAAAGATGCGGAAGAATGGCAAGAGTGGATGTCGGGTATTGCGGAAGATGAACGAGTAGGTGTCCAAAAGGCTTGGCTTACTTGGCAGAAGAAGCAAGACAAAAAGCGGCAATTGATTCAGGAACATCAAGAAAAAGTGGCATTCGATTTAAGCTATGGGGGAATAGATGCATTAATTGCAGGTGTAGATGAGGCGGGGCGTGGTCCTCTAGCGGGGCCCGTCGTTACAGCAGCTGTAATTTTGCCAACAAATAGTGAGGCTCTAGTTGGTTTGAATGATTCTAAGCAATTATCGAAGGATAAACGAAATGCCTTTGCCGCTTTAATTAAAAAACATGCTATTAGTTATTTTATTCACTTCCAATCGGCTCAACAAATAGACGAGCTTAATATTTATGAGGCGACCAAACAATCTATGAAGGCAAGTGTGGAATCGTTATCGAGAAAACCTGATTACGTTTTAGTAGATGCCATGACATTACCTATGGCTATCCCTCAGGATTCCATCATTAAAGGAGATGCCAAAAGCTTAGCAATAGCAGCAGCCTCCATTCTAGCTAAAACAGCCCGAGATGATTACATGGAACAATTAGATAAAGATTTTCCTATGTATGGTTTTGCACAACATGCAGGCTATGGTACAAAGCAGCATTTAAAGGCACTAGAAGAATACGGACCAACGATACACCATCGTAAATCGTTCGAGCCGATCAAATCCATGTTTGAATAATACGTTAGTACCAATTACCGAAGGAGTAATTGATGAAAGGAGTATCTTATATGACAGCCACATCATTTAATCCAATCCAGATGCAACAAAATCAAATAACTGCAAGTAATCAACCACTTGCCTTAAAACAAGGGCAAGTATTTCATGGAACGATTAAGAAATTATACCCTGATCAAATGGCAGAGATACAAGTAGGAAATCAAAAATTTATAGCTAAACTTGAAGTTCCATTAAAAGCTGGAGATGCCCATTTTTTCCAGGTAACAGGAACAGACCCACAAGCAGAATTAAAAGTGGTGTCAGGACCGATGACGCCCACCACTTCACCAAGCCAGCAAATTAATCAGCTATTAGAATCCATGAATTTACCTAAGACAGCAGAGATGCAGCAATTATTAGGACATTTTATGAAGGCGGAGCTACCTATTTCAAAAGATCAGCTATTACAAGCTGAAATGTGGTTAAAGGCATTACCAGAAGGTATATCTAAAATGGATGCTTTGCAAACGATTCAAAAAATGATAGAGCTTAAAATGCCCATGACTAATGAGGTCTTTCAAGCGCTAATTAGTGGACAGAAGACTTCTGGCATGGCGGCTATTATGGAAAACTTTGCACAGCTTCTAGCAAGAGATACAGCCTTACCTGAACAGCTTAAGCAAAATTTAATGCAACAAGTACAAGCTATTGCAAAGCCATTTGAAGTAGAAACGGGTAGCGTGGTTCTTGCGAAAGTTCTCGAAAATTTAACAAATAATACCGCTACAACCAGTGAAAAAATGCAAGCTCTGTCGATCTTAAAGGAGTCTGGGATAATACCGAATCAGGCTACATTGCAAAATTGGTCAAGTATGAATGATGCAAAAGCTTCTCAGCAAATGCAGCAAGCGGGTCAAGTCGTTCAAGCTATCCTAACAACGAAGCCTGAAAATGCTGCTCAGCTGATTGAACAGCTTAAATCATGGACAACCAATCAGCACTTTTTAACAAATGATCAAAAGCAACAGATTAATCAACTAATTGATCGTTTTAATCAATTGCCTGTTACCAAGCAAACATTAGATATTTTTGCTAAGCAAATGCAAGATCAATTATTAAAAGCCTTTTCGCAAAATATGTCTAATCATTTATTTACACAGGACATAAAAGGACTGTCAGTAAAAGATCATCTACTGTCTTTAGTAAAGCAAGAGGTAGCTTCTCCATTACAAAATGAAGCCCTGATGCGTAATCTCGTAAAAAATAGCATCGCTTCTTCACAGCCCTTTGTTCAACAAATAGTGACACAAGCAGACGCTCTTGTTCAAAATTCGATGGATAGTAAGGCAATGGAGCATGCTATGAAAACGGTATTGAAAAATTTAGGGGTAAGCTATGAGGCGACACTCGGAAATAAATCAGCGGATTTACAAATGATTGCACATCAATTAAAACCACAGCTTCATACATTATTGCAGGAAACTAATATGACACCGCAATTGAAGGAAGCGGCAGAAATGCTAATGACACGAATGAATGGGATGCAACTATCTTCAGGAGAAAATGGACACCAACATCAATTAATTATGCAAGTACCGCTTGAGTTTTTCGGTAAGAGAATGGATGCAACATTGCAATGGAATGGTCGCATGAAGGATGATGGTAAGATTGATGCCAACTATGCAAGGGTATTATTTTATTTACAAATGGCCTCCATGCAAGAAACGGTCATTGATATGCAGGTTCAAAATCGAGTGGTTACAGTAACGGTCTTTAATGAATATTTGGAGATTCAATCTCTTGCAGAACCACTAAAGGCAGCATTAAAAAATGGGCTGGCAGAGAAAAATTATCAATTATCAGGCGTTTTTATGAAGCAATTTGACAAGGGGCAAGTGGTCAAAAGTAGTCCTGTAATAGAACAGCAAGAGGAACAGAGTGGGGTGGATATCCGCGTATGAGCGAAGAAAAATTCACCCGTAAAGAGGCAATTGCGTTAACGTATAAACTTGGTCAATTCGATAGTCCAACTGTTGTAGCAAAGGGAAAAGGGAAAATTGCCGAGAACATTTTGGCAAGGGCTAATGAGCATAATGTGCCGATTTATGAGGATCCTAACCTAGTTCAACTGCTTGGTCAATTAGATTTAAACGAGTCCATTCCTGAGGAATTATATCAGGCTGTGGCAGAGGTTTTTGCTTTTATTTATCGTTTGGATCAAGAACATGCGCGAAAATATAGAAAAAATGAAGTATTCTGATTATTTTTGCAAGCTGTTTTAGTACACAAAATAGAAGAATGCGTCATAATAATAGAGAAAATTCGAACAAAAGACAAAGTGTAGACTTTATCAGAATGTTTCGTTAGAATAGACTATGTTAGTAAAACAATTCTATGCAAATGTTTGATGGGAGGATGTATTATGAATATCCATGAATATCAAGGGAAAGAGATTCTGAGAAAATATGGTGTAGCTGTACCAAACGGAAAAGTTGCTTTTTCCCCTGATGAAGCAGTGAAAGTAGCGAAGGAACTTGGCTCTAATGTAACTGTAGTCAAGGCGCAAATTCATGCAGGTGGACGCGGTAAAGCAGGTGGTGTAAAAATCGCTAAAAACCTTGATGAGGTACGTACGTACGCAAAAGAATTATTAGGGAAAATTTTAGTGACTCATCAAACAGGTCCTGAGGGAAAAGAAGTAAAACGCTTATATATTGAAGAAGGTTCTGATATCCAAAAAGAATACTATTTAAGTTTAGTTTTAGACCGTGCAACTTCCCGCGTTACAATGATGGGATCCGAAGAAGGCGGTATGGATATTGAAGAAGTAGCGGAAACAAATCCGGAAAAAATCTTCAAAGAAGTAGTTGATCCAGTGGTTGGATTAACAAGTTTCCAAGCACGTCGTATGGCGTTTAATATGAATATTCCAGCAAACCTTGTAGGGAAAGCTGTTAAATTAATGTTAGGTTTATATCAAGCATTTATCGACAAAGATGCATCAATTGTTGAAATTAATCCACTTGTTGTAACTGGACAAGGCGAGGTAGTAGCACTAGATGCTAAGTTCAATTTTGATGCCAATGCATTATACCGACATAAAGATATTGTCGAATTACGCGATTTCGATGAAGAAGATCCAAAAGAAATCGAAGCATCAAAATATGATTTAAGCTATATTTCATTAGATGGTAACATTGGCTGTATGGTTAATGGTGCTGGTCTTGCTATGGCGACTATGGACACAATTAGCTACTACGGCGGTAGCCCGGCCAACTTCCTTGATGTAGGGGGCGGTGCAACAGCTGAAAAAGTAACTGAAGCTTTCAAAATTATCCTTTCTGATCCACACGTAAAAGGCATTTTTGTAAACATTTTTGGCGGAATTATGAAATGTAACATTATCGCTGAGGGTGTTGTGACAGCTGCTAAAGAAATCGGTTTAGCTGTGCCACTAGTTGTACGTTTAGAAGGTACGAATGTAGAACTTGGAAAAGAAATTTTAAATGCATCTGGTTTAAACATCGTTGCAGCGGATTCAATGGCTGACGGTGCACAAAAAATTGTGGGACTAGTAGGCTAAGGAAGGCAGGGAGAACAATGGCTGTATTTATTAACAAAGATACGAAGGTAATTGTACAAGGGATTACGGGCGAAACAGCTCTTTTCCATACGAAGCAAATGCTTGAGTATGGTACTAAGATCGTAGCAGGTGTAACACCAGGTAAAGGTGGACTTGAAATCGAAGGAGTTCCTGTTTTCAATACAGTGGCAGAAGCTGTAGCTGCAACAGGCGCGACAACTTCAGTTATCTACGTTCCTGCTCCGTTTGCAGCAGATGCAATCTTAGAAGCTGTTGATGCTGAATTAGAATTAACAATCTGTATTACAGAACATATTCCGGTTCTTGATATGGTGAAAGTTAAACGTTACATGGAAGGTAAAAAGACTCGCCTAGTAGGTCCGAACTGTCCGGGTGTTATTACAGCTGATGAATGTAAAATCGGTATCATGCCTGGCTATATCCATACAAAAGGTCATGTAGGAGTTGTATCTCGTTCTGGTACATTAACGTATGAAGCAGTACATCAATTAACACAAGCTGGTATTGGTCAAACAACAGCTGTTGGGATTGGTGGAGACCCTGTAAATGGTACAAACTTCATCGATGTACTTGATGCGTTTAATAATGACCCAGAAACATATGCAGTAGTTATGATTGGTGAAATCGGTGGTACAGCTGAGGAAGAAGCGGCTGCATGGATTCAAGCCAATATGACGAAACCTGTCGTTGGCTTTATTGGTGGACAAACTGCACCTCCAGGTAAACGTATGGGGCACGCAGGTGCTATCATTTCTGGCGGTAAAGGAACAGCTGCAGAGAAAATTAAAGCTATGAATGCGGCAGGCATTGAGGTAGCAGAAACACCATCTGTTATTGGTGAAACACTTATTAAAGTAATTAAAGAAAAAGGGCTATACGAAAAGTGTAAAACCCATTAAAATGGAAGATGTAGCACATAGTGGCTACATCTTTTTCCTTATTTATACACTGTTTATCTTCCTTCATTATCAATTTCCTATTTCCTGTATTGAAAATTACACACAAAGTTGTGTTCAAAACACCATGCGGTCATTTACTTTCTTCTATTATAAAGGAGGTTTGTAAAATGATTCTTGCAGTAGATACACAGAGATTACTAGCTTTGCATTATGTATATCCTTTACCTCTTCAAAAACTTCAACGATTATTGTCCCCAGTGAACGTTTTAAACACTTTTGAAGAAGCTCATTATGGTGAAATCGCGAATATTTTACAAATATCGGCACATAAAGCATTACAAATTTCCCGAAGCTTTCGACAAATTATGACAATCCCATTTGAAGAGGCCTATACACGGGCCAATATTTTCCCCATACCTTTTTATCATCCTTATTTCCCGGCGCAATTATTTGAAATATCCAGTCCTCCTACTGTATTGTATGTGAAAGGTCGATATTCCCTGTTAACAAACAAGAAACAGATAGCAATTATAGGCTCTAGGAAGGCTACAGCGTATTCGAAAAGAGCGTTAGACCTAATTGTCCCACCTCTTGTTCAATGTGGGTATACGGTCGTAAGTGGGCTTGCTAGAGGCGCTGATACAATGGCACATAGGGCAACAATCGATATGGGAGGGCACACAATGGCTGTGCTTGGACATGGTTTTAATTATCTCTATCCGAGAGAAAATCAAGTACTTGCGATGGATATGGCCGATCAACAGTTATTAATAACTGAGTATCCTCCATATATGAAGCCCGAGAAATGGCATTTCCCGATGCGTAATCGAATCATTAGTGGTTTAGCTCAAGCGTTAGTTGTGACAGAGGCAGCGATAAAAAGCGGTACGCTTATTACAGCAGAGCTTGCATTAGAGCAGGGGAAGGATATATTTGTGGTACCGGGACCTATTGATGCAGCACAGTCCAAAGGGACCAATCAATTACTTGTAGAAGGAGCAATTCCAGTAATGAATGGTCATCAAATCGTTGAAACACTAGACCTGTTTTCTAACAAAAATTGAAAAAAAGTTGCATTATCTTAAAATCTGTTATACATTTTGCAACAGGTAACTTAAAAATTTAGTAAAAGACCTCGCTAAGGGGGAGACATAGATGGCGGATTATTTAGTGATTGTAGAATCACCAGCAAAAGCAAAAACAATTGAACGTTATTTAGGCAAAAAATATAAGGTGAAAGCATCTGTTGGACATGTAAGGGATCTTCCACGTAGCCAAATGGGTGTGAGTGCAGAAAATAACTTTGAACCTAAATATATTACGATTCGTGGTAAAGGACCTGTTTTACAGGAATTAAAATCTGCGGCTAAAAAAGTAAAGAAAGTCTATCTAGCGGCCGATCCAGACCGCGAGGGAGAAGCAATTGCTTGGCACCTTGCGACTGCATTAAATATCGATATTAACTCGGATTGTCGAGTTGTATTTAACGAAATTACGAAAGATGCGATTCTTGAATCATTTAAGAATCCGCGTCCTATTAACATGGATTTAGTAGATGCACAGCAAACAAGACGAATATTAGATAGACTTGTTGGCTATAATATCAGCCCAATTCTTTGGAAAAAGGTGAAAAAGGGTTTATCAGCGGGTCGTGTACAATCTGTAGCGCTGCGTATGATTATTGATCGCGAAAATGAAATTAAAAACTTCCAACCAGAAGAGTATTGGACAATTGAGGGTACTTTTGAAAAAGGTAAAAAATCATTTGATGCACTTTACTATGGAAATGGCAAAGACAAAATTAAGCTAACGAATGAGGAACAAGTAAAGACAGTTTTAAAGGGTGTCAAAGGGACAGACTTTCATGTTGTGAATGTTTCTAAAAAAGAGCGTAAACGAAATGCTGCACCAGCCTTTACAACCTCTTCGTTACAACAAGAAGCAGCGCGAAAATTAAATTTCCGAGCAAAGAAAACGATGATGCTTGCACAGCAATTATATGAAGGTATTGATATTGGTAAAAAAGAGGGTACAGTCGGGTTAATCACTTATATGCGTACCGATTCCACACGTATTTCTGAAACGGCAAAAACGGAAGCGATTGCTTTCATCGAATCAAAGTATGGAAAAGAATATATTGCAACAGAAATAAAGCAGACGAAGAAAGCTTCAAATGCGCAGGACGCCCATGAGGCAATACGTCCAACAAGTACGATGAGAACACCAGAGGAATTAAAGGCAGTTCTTAGTCGTGACCAGTTGCGTTTATATCGCTTGATTTGGGAGCGCTTTATTGCAAGCCAAATGGCTCCGGCTATACTTGATACTGTGGCGGTAGATCTTCAAAATGGTGATGTTTTATTCCGTGCGAACGGCTCACAAGTTAAATTTGCAGGTTTTATGAAGCTATACATCGAAGGTACAGACGATCAAACGGAGGAAACGACAAAGCTTTTACCTGAGATGGAAATTGGTGATCAAGTAAAATCGCTTGAAATTGAACCTAAGCAGCATTTTACACAGCCACCACCACGCTATTCAGAGGCGCGACTTGTTAAAACGATGGAAGAATTAGGTATAGGTCGCCCGTCCACATATGCACCGACCCTCGATACAATTCAGCGCCGTGGCTATGTTGTGTTAGATGCAAAACGCTTTATGCCAACAGAGCTAGGTGAAATCGTACACCAACTCGTACTAGAATTTTTCCCTGATATCATAAATATCGAATTCACTGCACAAATGGAACAAGATTTAGATGATATTGAAGAAGGTAGTCGTCAATGGAAGAATATTGTGGAAGAGTTTTATAAAGACTTTGAAGTCCATGTTAAACATGCAGATGAAGCTATGGAAAAAGTAGTAATAAAAGATGAGCCAGCTGGAGAAGATTGTGAGCTTTGCGGATCACCAATGGTCTATAAGCTGGGTAGATATGGTAAGTTTATGGCTTGCTCGAATTTCCCAGACTGCAGAAATACAAAAGCTATTATGAAACCTATTGGTGTAAAATGTCCGTCATGTGAAACGGGCGAAATTGTAGAGCGTAAAAGTAAAACGAAGCGTTTATTCTACGGCTGTAATCAATATCCGGAGTGTGAATTTGTATCTTGGGACAAACCAATTAGTAGACCATGCCCGAAATGTAGTGCATTATTAGTAGAGAAAAAGATTAAAAAAGGTGTCCAAATTCAATGTACAAAATGTGACTATGAAGAAGCACCAACACAATGATAGGAAGATGGTAAAATCATGACTGAACAAGTAGTAAATGTAATAGGAGCGGGGCTAGCAGGTAGTGAAGCAGCTTGGCAAATAGCAAAACGAGGTGTGAAAGTAAGACTCTATGAAATGCGTCCAGTAAAGCAAACGCCTGCACACCATACAGATAAATTTGCAGAGCTTGTTTGTTCTAACTCACTACGCGCAAATGGATTAACAAATGCTGTAGGTGTTATTAAGGAAGAAATGCGTATTTTAGATTCTGTCATTTTAAAAGCAGCAGACCAATGTTCTGTGCCTGCTGGAGGAGCATTAGCCGTAGACCGTCATGAGTTTGCAGGTTATGTGACAGAGGCAGTGAAAAATCATCCACTTGTGGAAGTTATTCATGAAGAAGTGACAGAAATTCCTGAAGGTATAACAGTTATTGCTACAGGTCCTTTAACTTCGAAAGCTTTGGCTGAAAAAATTCAAGGTTTAACGGGTCTAGATTATTTATACTTTTATGATGCAGCTGCACCAATTATTGAAAAAGATAGTATAGATATGGATAAGGTTTATTTAAAATCTCGTTATGATAAGGGTGAAGCAGCATATTTAAACTGCCCGATGACGAAGGAAGAATTTGATCGTTTCCGTCAAGCATTAATTGAAGCAGAAGTAGTCCCATTAAAAGAATTTGAGAAAGAGATTTACTTTGAGGGCTGTATGCCAATCGAAGTTATGGCGTCTCGTGGAGAGAAAACCATGTTATTTGGACCAATGAAGCCAGTCGGTCTTGAAGATCCGAAAACAGGGAAACGTCCTTATGCCGTAGTACAACTACGCCAAGATGATGCTGCTGGTACTCTTTATAACATTGTTGGTTTCCAAACACATCTTAAATGGGGCCCTCAAAAAGAAGTATTACAATTAATCCCAGGATTAGAAAACGTGGAAATTGTACGTTACGGTGTTATGCACCGAAATACTTTTATTAATTCACCAAAAGTGTTAGAGAAAACATACCAACTTCGTGAACAAAAGAATATTTTCTTTGCAGGTCAAATGACGGGTGTCGAAGGATATGTGGAATCAGCTGGAAGTGGATTAATAGCTGGTATAAATGCAGCTCGTTTAGCATTGGGACAAGAACCGATTATTTTCCCATTCGAAACGGCGTTAGGAAGCATGGCGCGTTATATAACAGAAGCGCAATCGAAAAACTTCCAACCAATGAACGTTAACTTTGGAATTTTCCCTGAGTTACCACCAGGTAGACGTTCAAAGCCGGAGCGTGCAGAAATGCATGCAACACGCGCAATAAGCACAATTCATAATTTTGTGAATTCACAAACAATTTAATTGCCAAAAGCCTCTAAAAGTTGTTATACTCTTAGAGGCTTTTTCTTTTTGTAGACAAAATGCTTGCTTAGACATGTTTTATTATTTTGTATGGAGATTTTCTCAAAATATAACTAATTACACTTGCTATCTTACAAAGATAGGTATAGTGTCAATATGTATGTTTATTAATGATGGAATACGATACAAACTTGTAAGAGATGACAAAGAATTATTTATCCGTTATATTACAAGTGTCAGTCATTTGAGAAAATTATTAATAAATTATTGGTGGTGAATCTTTCTATGTTAGTTTCGTCCCAAGATGCACTCGAACAGTTCATGCTTTACATCCAAGTTGAAAAGAACTTCTCTGTTCATACAGTGCGAGAATATGAATCAGACCTGCTGGATTTTTTGGCCTTCTTACAAAGGGAAGGAATTAATGATTTAGCGAGTGTTGAATATATACATGCACGTCTTTATGTAACAAAGTTGTACGACGAAAAAAGAGCAAGGGCTTCTATTTCTAGAAAAATATCCTCAATACGCTCCTTCTTCCGCTTTCTAAATAGACAGTATGGATTTGATGATGGGGCATTTCGTTCTCTTTATCATCCTAAAAAAGAATCTCGTTTACCAAATTTCTTCTATGAAGAAGAATTGATGCAGTTATTTGATGCGAATACCGGGGATGATTTGAAATCGTTGAGAAATATGGCTATATTAGAGCTGTTATATGCGACAGGTATTCGTGTAAGTGAGCTGACTTCCATTCAAGTTAAGGATGTAGATTTTCATTATTCCATCATACGAGTTATGGGAAAAGGTCGAAAAGAACGAATTATCCCATTTGGTCAATTTGCAAGTTTAGCAATGCTGGACTACATAGAGCAGGCTCGTCCTAGATTGATGAAAAAGACTAATCATCAGCAATTGTTTGTCAATATGCGAGGTGGGGAACTTACTCCTCGAGGGGTACGTCATGTTTTAAACGAAATGATTGACAAGGCCTCGCTCCATACGAAAATTTACCCACACATGCTTCGCCATACTTTTGCCACACATTTATTAAACAATGGCGCGGATTTGCGAACGGTGCAGGAGTTATTGGGCCACTCGCATTTATCTTCTACACAAGTTTACACACATGTAACAAAAGAGCACCTACGTCAAACATATATGAATGCTCATCCAAGGGCATAATAGAGTTAAGGAGGAAAGCAGATGGGACAAATTCATGCGACTACGATATTTGCAGTTCATCATAACGGAGGCTGTGCCATGGCTGGTGATGGTCAAGTTACATTAGGAAATGCAGTTGTGATGAAAGGTACAGCGAAGAAGGTCAGACGTCTGTTTAATGGGCAGGTTCTGGCAGGATTTGCGGGCTCTGTTGCAGATGCATTTACACTATTTGAGATGTTCGAAGGCAAATTGAATGAATATAACGGTAATTTACAACGTGCTGCAGTAGAGGTTGCCAAACAATGGCGCGGAGATAAAATGCTACGTCAACTAGAAGCAATGCTATTGGTCATGGATAAAACAACACTACTACTTGTTTCTGGTACTGGTGAGGTCATTGAACCCGATGATGGAATTTTGGCCATTGGTTCAGGTGGAAATTATGCTTTATCAGCGGGTAGAGCATTGAAAAAATATGCAGGTGAAACGATGACTGCTCGTGAAATTGCTGAAGCAGCATTAGAAACTGCTGCTGAGATCTGTGTATTTACGAATCATAATATTATCGTGGAGGCGCTGAGCTAATGACGCAAAAAAATTTAACGCCAAGACAAATTACTGAGCATTTAGATCGTTATATTGTTGGACAAAATGAAGCTAAGCGAGCTGTAGCTATTGCGTTGCGCAACCGTTATCGTCGTTCGCTGTTAAATGAGGATATGAAGGCAGAGGTTATTCCAAAAAATATTTTGATGATTGGGCCAACTGGTGTCGGAAAAACGGAAATTGCCAGAAGAATTGCGAAGCTTACAAATGCTCCTTTTGTAAAAGTGGAAGCGACAAAATTTACTGAAGTAGGTTATGTAGGACGCGATGTTGAATCAATGGTACGTGACTTAGTAGAAGCTTCTCACCGTCTTGTAAAAGAAGAAATGATGGAATCAGTTAAGGAACAAGCCGAGCAATTAGCAAATGAAGCTATTGTGAAACTTTTAGTCCCATCATTGCGAAAGAAACAGAGCATGCAAAATCCATTCGAAATGTTATTTGGAGGGAAAGAACAAACTTCTACGGACGATACGTCGTCTGATGAGACGGAAGTACGCTCTAAACGTGCACAAATTGCTATTGATTTACGAAATGGCAAATTGGAAAATGAATGGGTTACGGTAGAGGTAACAGAACAAACTCCATCCATTTTTGATGCATTACAAGGCACGGGAATGGATATGTCTGCTAACAATGGAATGCAAGATATGCTATCTAGCTTAATGCCTAAAAAACAGAAAAAACGCCGTGTGCAGGTAAAGGATGCGCGTCGTATTTTAACAATAGAAGAAGCAAATAAGTTGATAGACGCAGATGAAGTGGCACAGGAGTCAATTGTTAGAGCGGAGCAAACTGGTATTATTTTTATTGATGAAATCGATAAAATAGCTAGTAAAGAAGGGAATTCTTCTGCAAATGTATCTCGTGAGGGTGTACAACGAGATATTTTACCAATAGTAGAAGGTTCAACTGTAACAACGAAGTACGGGGCTGTGAAAACTGATTACATGCTATTTATAGCTGCTGGTGCGTTCCATATGTCGAAGCCTTCAGATTTGATTCCGGAATTGCAAGGACGTTTCCCAATTCGTGTAGAGCTTGAAAAATTAACAAAACAAGATTTTGTCCGTATTTTACAAGAGCCTGACCAATCGCTCATTCTGCAGTATAAGGCATTGCTAGAAACAGAAGGTGTGGAAATCAATTTCACATCTGATGCCATTGAACGTATTGCGGAAATAGCAACAGAGGTTAATCAGGAAACAGATAATATCGGAGCCCGTCGTTTGCACACGATTTTAGAACGATTACTAGAAGAGCTGTCGTTTGAAGCAGCTGAAATTGCACCAGCGAGTATACCGATCAATGCAGCCTATGTAGATCAAAAACTCGCAGGTATCGTAAAAAACAAAGATTTGTCACAGTTTATATTGTAAGATAAAGCTGTTCAGTATCATTCAGTAGTAAAAACCTTTAGAATATTAAGTGAATACTCTTCGGATTATTTATAGGAGGAACATATAATGAATTTATTAGAAAAAACACGTAAAATTAACTCGATGCTTCAAGCTTCTGCTGGTAAGCCTGTAAACTTTAAAGAAATGGCTGACACACTAGGAGATATTATTGATAGTAATGTCTATATTTTAAGTCGTAAAGGTAAATTATTAGGGATTTCAATTCACCAACAAATTGAAAATGAGCGTATGAAAAAAATGTTCGAAGAGAGACAATTCCCAGAAGAATACACACATAGCTTGTTTACAATTTCAGAAACATCCTCTAATTTAGATATCCATAACGAACATACTGCTTTCCCTGTGGAAAACAAAGATCTTTTCCAAAACGCATTAACAACAATTGTACCAATTGTTGGTGGTGGGGAACGTTTAGGAACATTAATCCTTGCTCGTTTATCTTCTCAATTTGAAGATGATGATTTAATCCTAGCAGAATATGGTGCAACAGTAGTTGGTATGGAGATTTTACGTGAAAAATCTGAAGAAATTGAAGAGGAAGCTCGTAGCAAAGCGGTCGTACAAATGGCCATTAATTCACTTTCGTACAGTGAATTAGAAGCTATTGAGCATATTTTTGAAGAGCTTGATGGTAACGAAGGTTTACTTGTAGCTTCTAAAATTGCAGACCGAGTTGGCATTACACGCTCAGTGATCGTCAATGCATTACGTAAACTTGAATCAGCAGGTGTTATTGAGTCTCGCTCTCTAGGTATGAAAGGAACTTATATTAAAGTGTTAAATGACAAGTTCTTAAATGCATTAGCTGAAATTAAAATGAAATAATACTTCTTGAAGAAGATAATGAAGGCGTCTAGGTAAAACTAGGCGCCTTTTCTTGTGCACTACACTGAAAATTTATCCGTACATTAGCTTGTTATTTTTTGTATAAATACAAGTTTGGAGAATATTGATATTTTTTGTTTCTTTTATCCTAAAGTCGTTCATAAAATTGTCACTACAATTAGCATACAAAAATGAAATATGTGATACTTTAGAATAATGGTAAATAAACTGTTGGTTATTTATATTAGAATATTCAGGTATTTGTCGAACTAGTAAAATGGGACCTTAAATTAATTTCATTTTAAAAGGCGATAAAGCTCATAAAAAGGCAAATTTAATACTAAAATCGTAAACACTGTCGAAATAGTGTAAAATAACTAGATGTTAACCAACCTTTTGTAAAGCCTACAGCTACAAGGGATGCGGAAGTATTGTCCCGGTTGTGGCGATAAAAAAATAGGGCGTATATACTATTAAAAAGTGACAAAAGACAATAGACACTAGGTAGCATCTTAATTACAATTGTATTATTGAATATATTAACAAGTACATAGAATTTAATAAAATGAGGTGAACAGTTTTGAATTTATTTGGAGGAACTATTAGTAGCTTGGAAAATGGACTTTCCTATGCAACTTTGAATCATAAAACAATCGCAAACAATATTGCGAATGTCGATACACCTAATTATAAGGCGAAAAATGTTAGTTTTAAGGAAATGTTGGCGGAACAAAAGGGTATCGCTATTTCTGCCTATCGAACTGACAATAGACATTATGATTTCACAATTCGACAATCTACACCTGGTGTCAATAATATAGAAAACCTACGATACCGAAATAATGGCAACGCAGTAGATATGGATGCTGAACAAGCGAAATTAGCAGAGAATCAAATTTACTACAATGCTTTAATTGATCGTGTAAACGGGAAATTAAACACATTAAACACAGTTATTAAAGGAGGTAAGTAATAGATGTCTATTTTCCATGGGATGAATACCACTGCCTCAGCTTTAACTGCCCAACGATTACGTATGGATGTTATCTCTTCTAATATGGCTAACATGGATACAACTCGAGCTCGTCAAGTTAATGGAGAGTGGGAGCCATATCGACGAAAGTCAGTAACGTTTACAGCACAAGAAGGACAATTTTCAAAGTTTATGAATGTGGCACTTGGGAAAGACGCCAAAAGCGGTGTTGGTAATGGTGTGAAAGTAACTCGTATTTCAGAAGACCGAGAAACACCTTTCAAACTTGTTTATGATCCAACTCATCCAGATGCAAATGCAGATGGTTATGTCAATTTGCCGAATGTCGACCCATTAAAAGAAATGGTAGATTTAATGTCAGCTACTCGTTCCTACGAGGCAAACGTAACAGTATTTAACGCAAATAAATCTATGCTTACAAAGGCATTAGAGATTGGTAAATAAATAAGAAGAAAGGAAGATACATAATGACTATTTCGTCCGTTTCGCTAATGACACCTACTCAGGTTGTAAATGAAACAAATAAACTTAATACGACACCTTATGAAGCTCAACAAAGCTTCGCGAACTCGTTAAAAGAGGCAATAGCCAAAGTTAATGACCAGCAAATCACATCCGATAATTTTACTCAAAAGCTAATTAAAGGTGAAAATGTGGAATTGCATGAGGTAATGATTGCTTCACAAAAGGCGAGCATTACATTAAACGCAACAATTGAAGTTCGCAATAAGGTGATTGAAGCTTACCAAGAAATAATGCGAATGAGCGTTTAATCTGTTATTGAGGGGGAGACCCCTCTCAATATAGATTAATGACTACCTAAATGGTGGGCTCATAAATTTCGCAATTTATTGATGGCTAGGTTATTCACTATAACCGGAGGATTCATAATGAATGAACGATTGACGAAAATAAAAAACGACACCAGTCAATTTTGGAAAAGTCGAAGTAAAAAGCAAAAAATGGTTATGATTGGCTCCTTGGTAGGCGTCATTGCCCTTGCGGCAATTGTAACGTTTTTCGCTTCAAAAACTACATATGTTCCACTTTACAAAGATTTATCAACAAGAGAAATTGGACAAGTAAAAGAAGCACTGGATTCACAAGGTGTAACATATCAAATTGCGCCAGGCGGAACATCTATTTTAGTGCCTGAGGAGCAAGTTGACTCTTTATTAGTGCAATTAGCATCAGAAGGATATCCACAAACGGGTACGATTGATTACTCATTTGCAAACAGTTCAGGGTTTGGTATGACAGATAATGAATTTAATCTATTAAAAAAAGCTGCTACTGAAACTGAAATCGCTAAACTTTTTAGAAACCTTGAAGGTGTTAAAGATGCAAAGGTTATGATTACTGTTCCTGAAGAAGGAGTCTTCGTAACAGATGTGAAAGAGGATGCAACTGCATCTATCGTATTAAATACAGATCCAGGATATAAATTTACAGAGCAGCAAATTACAACTATGTATAATTTGGTGTCAAAAAGTATTCCCAATTTAAAAACTGAAAACATCGTAATCTCAAACCAATTCTCTGAGTACTTTGACTTAAATGCAGCCACAACAGATGGAGCATCAACAACAACTGCTGAAGGTCAATTGCAAATGAAAAAGTTGGTTGAACGTGATTTACAACGTCAAGTACAAAATATGCTTGGTACGTTGATGGGACAAGATAAAGTAATGGTTTCTGTCACTACGGATATTGACTTCAAGAAAGAAAATCGTGAAGAAAATCTTGTGACACCTGTTGATGAAGAAAACATGGAAGGTATCGCCATTAGTGCTCAAAGAATTACTGAGCAATATTCTGGAACAGGGGCGGGAGCAGCTACTGGAACACCTGAAGCTGAAACAACTACTGATAACTTTACTACTTATAATGAAGGTACATCGGGTAACGGTGATTATGAACGTACAGAAGAGACGATTAATAATGATGTGAACCGTATACGTAAAGATATCCAAGAAGCTCCTTATAAGGTGCAAGATATTGGGATTCAAGTAATTGTTGAACCACCAACAGCAACAGATGCAGCGTCATTACCAGATGGCGTCCGTGAAGATATTGAGAAAATTTTAAGTACGATTGTACGTACAACCATTTCAAAAGACGTGGCAGCTGAGCTTACTCAAGAGCAAATTGATGAGAAAGTAGCGGTATCTGTTCAGCCTCTATATGGTAAGGCCACACAAGTTGCTGATGAGAAACCAATAATTCCTTGGTGGGTTTGGGTTATTGGCGGTATCCTGTTAGCTGTTATTTTATTGTTAGCATTCTTCATTATCCGCTCTCGTAAACGTGCGCAGGAAGAAGAAGAGCTAAGTATCCTAGAAGAACAAGAAGATTTAATGATTGACGATATTAATGAAGAAATTGAAACGGAAGCTACAATGCGTCGTAAGCAGCTAGAAAAAATGGCAAAAGATAAGCCAGACGATTTTGCGAAGTTACTGCGTAGTTGGATTGCTGAAGACTAACTAGGAGGTTCGGCTGTGTCCAAGAAAGATAAGGAATTAACAGGAAAACAAAAGGCCGCTCTCTTGTTAATTTCATTAGGGCCTGAAGTTTCAGCTTCAGTCTATAAACATTTAACAGAGGAAGAAATTGAACGTTTAACATTAGAAATTTCAAGTGTTAAAAAAGTAGAATCAAACGTTAAGGAAGAGATTATAGAAGAATTCCACAATATTGCCCTAGCTCAAGACTATATCACGCAAGGTGGTATTGGTTATGCGAAAACAGTATTAGAAAAAGCACTTGGTGTTGAACAAGCTCAGACCATTATTAATCGTCTGACATCATCATTACAAGTGAGACCGTTTGATTTTGCACGGAGAGCTGATCCAGCACAAATATTTAACTTTATTCAAAATGAACATCCACAAACGATTGCCCTGATTCTTTCATATTTAGAAGCGGGGCAAGCGGGAGTGATTTTATCTTCGTTACCACAGGAAGTACAGGCTGACATTGCAAAACGTATCGCTGTTATGGAATCGACTTCACCAGAGGTCATTAGTGAAATAGAATCGGTGTTAGAGCGTAAATTATCATCTACAGTTACTCAGGACTACACTGAAACCGGTGGTATTGATGCAGTTGTTGAAGTTCTTAATGGTGTTGATAGACAAACTGAGAAAACAATCCTTGATGCGCTTGAAATCCAAGATCCAGAGCTTGCAGAAGAAATCAAAAAACGCATGTTTGTATTCGAAGATATCGTTACGCTCGACAATCGTTCCATTCAACGTGTTATTCGTGATTGTGAAAACGAAGACTTACTCCTTTCAATGAAAGTATCAAGCGAAGAGGTAAAAGATATTATTTTCCGCAATATGTCTCAACGTATGGCTGAAACATTTAAAGAAGAAATGGAAATTATGGGACCTGTACGTTTACGTGACGTAGAGGAGGCACAATCTCGAATTGTTGCTGTTATTCGTCGCCTAGAAGATGCTGGTGAGATTATTATTGCACGTGGTGGAGGAGATGACGTCATTGTCTAGAATCATCCGTTCAATTTACACTCAATCCGATAGCGATAATGTAAAAGAGATACAAATCCGGGATATGTTTGAAGTGCTTGATTTAGAAGACGGTGAAGATGGTTCATCCCAACATCAATTATCAATAGAAGAAATAATGGCTGAGCGAGATCGTTTACTTGCAGAAGCAAGAGCTTCCTTACAAGTCGAACGTGAAGCGTTTGAGCAAGAAAAGCAAATGCATTTTCAAGAGATTGAGCATTTGAAGCTAAGTTGGGAAGAAGAAAGACCGAATCGAGTTCAAGAAGCCTATGACGAAGGATTTGGCCAAGGCTATGAAGACGGTGTGAACAAATCTACTGAAGCAATGGCCGAGTCCCTTCAAACTGCGAATGAAGTGATTAATCAGGCAAAAGAAAATGCTAGAAAATATATTGATGATCAAGAAGCAGTGATTTTAGAGCTTGGCTTAACGACAGCTGAACGAATAATTGGCGCGTCATTAGAACGTGATCCAGATCTGTTTGTGTCAATTGTCCGTAGAGGGCTAAAAGAAGCAAGAGAAATGAAAGAAATTAAAATTTATGTGTCACCAGCCTATCACGCTTTAATTACTGCTAATCGCGATGAATTAGCTGAAATGTTCCCGGTTGATGTACCATTTATGATTTTTGTTAATGAAGATTTGAACAATGAAACGGATTGCTATATCGAAACAAATCATGGTCGTATAGTAGTGAGCGTCGATGAGCAATTGAACGAACTAAGATTAAAGCTTCATGAAATATTAGAAAGTAAGGAATGATCTAGATGAAGACGGCTCAATTAATCGAACATATTCCTCATATGCCAACATTTAAAAAATTTGGTAGAGTCACTAGAGTTGTCGGCTTGATGATTGAGTCGCAAGGTCCAGATAGTTCCATAGGTGATGTTTGTAAAATTCATGTGGAAACTGTAAACAATGGTCACCAAATCATTTTAGCTGAAGTTGTGGGCTTTAAAGATGAAATTGTTGTTTTAATGCCTTTCACTTCTTTAAGAGAAATATCTATTGGTTGTCTTGTTGAAGGGACGGGGGCTCCACTAGAAGTAAAAGTGGGCCCAGAGCTAATAGGGAAAGTGTTAGATTCTATGGGTAATCCTATTGATGGCACCTTGCTACCAAAAGGGCTAATGACGGTTCCGACAGAGCAAGATCCACCAAATCCACTGACACGTCCACCTATTAACGAAAGACTTGAAGTGGGCGTAAAGGCTATTGATGGTATGCTGACAGTTGGTAATGGGCAACGTGTCGGGATTTTCGCTGGTTCAGGGGTCGGAAAAAGTACACTTCTTGGAATGATTGCGAGGAATACACAAGCAGATTTGAATGTAATTGCTCTGATCGGAGAACGTGGACGTGAGGTCCGTGAATTTATTGAACGTGATTTAGGCCCCGAAGGTCTAAGTCGGTCCATAGTTGTGGCTGCTACTTCTGACCAACCGGCATTGATGAGGATAAAAGGGGCGTTTACTGCAACAGCAATCGCCGAGTATTTTAGAAATCGTGGTTTAAATGTCATGTTGATGATGGACTCTGTAACACGTGTTGCCATGGCTCAGCGTGAAATTGGCCTTGCCACAGGAGAGCCGCCGGCACAGAAGGGATATACCCCATCTGTATTTGCGATATTACCTAAATTACTAGAACGTACAGGTACTAATGAAAAGGGTTCTATCACTGCATTTTATACGGTCTTAGTAGATGGTGATGATATGAATGAACCAATCGCTGATACGGTGCGAGGGATATTAGATGGTCATATTGTGCTTGATCGAAATCTAGCAAATAAAGGGCAATACCCTGCTATAAACGTCTTAAAAAGTGTTAGTCGTTTGATGAATCATGTGGCAGCGCCAGAGCATAAAAAAGCTGCTGAACGATTAAGAGAACTCTATTATACATACGACAAATCTGAGGATTTGATCAATATTGGCGCTTATAAACGTGGGACGTCTAGAGAAATTGATGAAGCTATTCATTATGAACCGCTTATAACTACTTATCTCAAACAGGGTTATTTGGACAAAGTGACTTTGGAAGAAAGTGTGAATGAGCTACTATCCTTATCGAACGGTGGTGTAAACTAGATGGTCAGTTATGTATATCGTTTTGAAAAAGTACTAACAATTCGTGAGCAAGAAAAAAACGAAACTGAAATGGCCTATAAAGAATCTGTCCGTTCTTTTGAGGAAGTAGCTACTAAGTTATATGACTTGCTTAAAAAGAAGGAAGATTTAATTGCCTTCCAGCAGGATCGCTTAACTGTTGGTTCATCTATTGATGAAATTCATCACTATGCACGTTTTATTGATAGTCTTGAAAAGACAATTGCAGATGTACAGCAGAAAGTGATACAAGCTCGTGCAAAGATGAATTGGCACGAAGATAAATTATTAGAAAAAAACTTGGAAGTACGTAAATTTGAAAAAATGAAAGAAAAGGATTTTAAGCTTTTCCAACAAGAGCAGGATCGTATAGAAAGCCTTTTTTTAGATGAAATTTCATTGCTAACGTATAACAAGAGAGAAATCAGGTGATTTCATGGTGAAAAAAGACAATCGATTGACAGCAGAATTAGTAGAACAGCCACCTAAGAAAAAAGCTGGAGGCTTTCTAAAGTTTTTTACTTGGATCGTACTGCCACTTATGTTTGTAGTAGCTGTTTTACTTGTTGTGGCTACGTTAATGAATACAAATGTTTTTGACTTAGGAAAAAAGGCAATTGGCAATTTACCTTTTGTTCCTTCAGAAGAACAGCAAGCAAAAGATGCTGTCGTAAACAATGATTCGAAAATAGTTAATTTACAGGCAGAGATTCAAGAAAAAGAAGCAGAAATTACACAACTACAAAAAAAGTTGGATACAACAACATCTGAAAAAGAGAAGCTTACGATTGAAAAAGAGCAACTTCAATTTGAAATTGAAAAATTAAATCGACAACAAGATGATGTGAAGCGGGATTTCAATGATATATTATCGACGTTCGATAAAATGTCTCCTAAATCTGCAGCACCGGTATTAATTAATATGAGCGATGCAGAAGCACTGCGCATTTTAACCAATTTAAAACCTGATAAACTAGCAGCAATTTTAGAGAAAATGGACGCTAAGGATGCAGCGAAATATACGGAGCTCATGGCTAAACAGTAGAAATCACGAAAGGAGGTGAAAAGAGTGGATATAGCAATGATGAAAATGATAACACAATCAGCCCCTACTAAAAATGCGGCAACAAAACCGTCAACAGTTAGTAGCTCTGATGGAAAGATTAATGGAACATCGAAACAGGATAATTTATCAAAATTCGGCTCTGTTTTTGGACAAGTCCTATCTTCCTCAACCCAACCAAATCAATCTTCACAAGCTACTTCAAACAATGAACTGGCTGATTTACAGCAGGTTTTAAACGCTGATTCATTGGAAGAGGTACTAGATTTATTAGGAGTCTCACACGATGATGGATTATTAATACTTCAGCTTGGAGAAGAAGGTAAAGCAGTGTCTATGGACGAAATGCTTGAATTAAACAATATACTAAACGCATTAGGTATTGATGATGAGCAGCTCCAAAAAATAGTTCAGCAGCTATTAGGAGAAGAAAAAGAAGCTAGTGACGTTTGGGAGCTATTATCATTAGTAGATGCTCAGGCGCCAATTCTACAATCGCTGATAGGTACTGCACTACAAGGAGAAGGTCAAGTAACACCAAAAGAGGCAACGCAAATTCTTCAAGTGTTAAAGCTAGTACAATTAGTAGGACAAAAGTCGGACTTAACAGCTCCGCAAGAAAATTTGTTAACAACCGTTAAAAGTCTTTTAACGACGTTACAAACGCAAGTCGAAACGATACAAGTAACAACAACCAAATCAACAGGCACATTTTCATTACAAGGCTTCCAGCAAGTCCAAATGACCAAGCAAAGTGAGACAAATTCTCATGAAATGGTGACACCGCAAACGGTACAAACCAAACCAGATACGTTCCAGGTAACTTTACCTACTGCTAAGCCTGCACAGTCAGAGGCTTTATTAAAAGAAATGCAAGCCATTATCAATAGAGCCCAAATTTCCAATGCACAAGGGATCACACGATTAACAATCAAATTGTATCCAGAAAATTTAGGTACAATTCGTATAGAGCTTGTGCAAAATGATGGTGTATTGACAGCTCGTCTACTAGCTTCTACAGCCCATGGACGTGAAATGCTTGATAGTCAAGCACATCAGCTAAAACAGGCATTTGTTCAGCAGAACATTCAAGTGGATCGTCTGGATATTGCACAATCATTACAGGATGCAGATCGCCAGCAACGTGATCAAAACTTCTTTAATAATTTCTTTAGACAACAACAGGACGAAGAACAGCAGCAAAAAACTGAGGATGATGAAGAAGAGAAATCCTTTAGTGACTATTTATTAAACGAGGAGGTGTAATGGATGGCGGATTCAACGTCTAAAGTAAAGAATGCATCCATAACGGACGATCTTTACTATTCGAATTATAAAAAACCAACCAAACAAACAGGGAATAGTGAACTTGGCAAAGATGCCTTTCTTCAACTGTTAATTACCCAATTACAGCATCAGGATCCAACAAATCCAATGAATGACCGAGAATTCATTTCACAAATGGCGCAGTTTTCTTCTTTAGAACAAATGCAGAACATGACAAAGGCAGTAGAATCTTTATTAGCATCACAGCAACAAACACAAATGATGAATTATGCTACCTTTGTTGGTAAAGAAGTCAAATGGCATGAGATTTCAGATAAAACAGATGAAAAAGGAGAGCCAATCGTAAATGAAGGCTCAGGTGTAATTGAATCCTTGAAATTTGTAGATGGCAGTGTTGTCTTCAAATTAGCAGATGGGAAAGAAATAACGCCTGGTAATATTTCTGGAATCCTTGGCTCTGGAACAAGTCCAGATGGGAATAATCCTGTGCCAGAATCTCCACTTGTTCAGGCTAGTAAATTGATAGGTAAAAAAGTGACATATCAAGATGGTGAGCAGGAATTACAAGGGAGAATCGTTTCTGTTTCCAATAAAGATGGCGTCATTTACTACCTATTAGATAATGATAAAAAACTAACTGATAAAGATTTTACAGTTATAAGCGAATAAAGGTGGGGAAAAGTGATGGATAAATTTTCAATTCATCGTGTACCCTTGCATCCATCTGTTCGTGCAAATCAACCTACACCCATTCATTCACAGCAATCCTTTAAAGCCCATTTACAGGAAGCTTCAAAGCAAGAGCTGAAGGTGAGCAAACATGCGCATGAACGTATCACGGAGCGTAAAATTGACATCTCTGAACAAGAATGGCAGGTTGTCTCGGATAAGGTATTTGAAGCTCACTCAAAAGGTGTTAAACAGCCATTAGTCTTGATGGATCAAGCAGCTTTAATTGTCAGTGCTAAAAACGCTACTGTCATTACAGCAATGGATCGCACGGAAGCAAAGCAACAGTTATTTACAAATATTGATGGCACGATCGTGCTTTAAAGGCTGGACCTTCTTATGAAAGGAAGCCTTCGTGATGCTGATTGATAGAAGCACACAAATAAAAATTGAAGGGAGAACGAAAACTTATGTTACGTTCTATGTATTCAGGTATTTCAGGTCTTAAAAACTTCCAAACAAAGCTGGATGTTATTGGTAATAACATTGCGAATGTTAATACTGTTGGCTTTAAAAAAGGGCGTGTACTTTTTAAAGATTTAATGTCTCAAACACAAGCCGGTGCATCTGCCGCAACAGCAACACGAGGTGGTGTGAACCCACAACAAGTTGGTTTAGGTTCACAATTAGCAGCTATTGACACAATACATGGTGGCGGCTCTTTACAAGGTACTGGGCGTGGGCTGGACTTAGGGATTGAAGGAGATGGCTTCTTCATGGTTGCTGATGCAAATGGAGCTCCAGACCCAGATAGTGGATTCATCGGTGAAGAAGGATTCAACAATACCCTATTTACTCGTAATGGTGTTTTCTATATGGATAGCAATGGCTATTTAGTTAATGCTGACGGTAAATATTTAGTAGGTGTTTCTGCTGGGGAAGACATTGTTATGGAAGCTGATGACGATGGTATTAATCCAGATGATGCACCAATTGCTTCAGGAGATGAAGGTGCCAACTTATTTGATGATGATGGTGTCCTAGACCCTGAAGATGGAGAGGTAGGACCAATCCGTATTCCAACGACTGCTAAAGAGATTAGCATCGGAGCTAATGGTACGATCGAATATGTGGATCTAAATGGTAATCGCAAATGGGCTGGGCAGCTGATTATGGCTAAATTCCCTAACGCTGGTGGTCTTGCTAAGGTTGGTGGAAACTATTATCAACAAACGGCAAACTCTGGTGCTGCATATGCACAAGTAGCCACTGTTGCAGGGATGGGTAAAGTAGTACCTGGAACAGTTGAGATGTCCAATGTAGACTTATCGGAAGAATTTACAGAGATGATTGTAGCTCAACGTGGTTTCCAAGCGAATACTCGTATTATTACAACATCAGATGAAGTGTTACAAGAGCTTGTAAACTTAAAACGTTAATGATTGATTAGAAGTCCTTTAATTCATAATGGACGTTTTAATAAACATATTTTCATATGAGGGAGGGTCGGGCCGGCTCTCATGCTAGACCCGGCCCTAATTCAATGATTGAACTAACACGTCTTAATGGCAAAGCATTTACATTAAATGCTTTATACATAGAAACAGTCGAATCATTTCCAGATACGACCATTACTTTAACAACTGGAACAAAATTTATTGTTTTAGAGAGTGAAGATGAGGTGCGACAAAAGGTAACTGCCTTTTATAACAATATACAAATACTATCCAACCCGCATCTACGAGGTGAAAAAGATGAAGAATAATAAAATGTTAACAATGATTATTATTTTGCTAGTAGCAGTCATACTGATCGGGGTTATCTTGTTTGTATTGCTTACACAATTTAATAAACCGACAGGAGCTATTGAACCAACCATTGATGAAATTGTTGAGGCAACCGTGGAGATTCCAGAAATCACGACGAATCTTGCAGATAAAAGAGTAGTGCGCTTGTCATTAAAAGTTCAAACGACAAGCAAAGATGCTGCTGCAGAATTAACAAAGCGTGTTTTCCAAGTGCAAAACATTGCCATTCAAGAGCTTTCTGAAATGGAGCAAAAAGATTTAGAAGGTAAGCAAGGAAAGCAAATTTTCCAAAAATCATTAAAAACTAGAGTAAATGAATTGATGCAAGAGGGAGAAGTCCAGGAAGTATATTTTACCTCCTTCATCACTCAATAAAACAGAAACTGCTTGAAATGGAGGTGGGCAAATGGCAGGAGATGTGTTATCTCAATCCGAGATAGATGCGCTGCTTTCCGCTATATCAACTGGGGAAATGTCAGCAGATGACATAAAAAAGGAGGATGAGGGACGTAAGGTTAAAGTTTATGACTTTAAACGTGCGCTCCGCTTCTCAAAAGATCAAATCCGAAGTTTGACCCGAATACACGAAAATTTTGCACGACTATTGACAACCTTCTTCTCTGCACAGCTTAGAAGCTATGTGCAAATTACGGTTGCTTCAGTAGACCAAATACCATTTGAAGAGTTCGTCCGTTCGATTCCGAATATGACACTCATAAATGTATTTGAAGTGCCACCATTAGATGGTAATATATTGATGGAAATAAATCCGAACATTGCCTATTCCATGCTTGATCGTATAATGGGCGGTAGTGGGGCGAGTCATAGTAATGTGGATAATCTAACTGAAATTGAAACAAAAATTATGACAAACCTTTTTGAACGCTCATTCGACAATTTACGCGAGGCTTGGGAAAATGTTGCGGAAATAGATCCGATTTTAGTGGAACTTGAAGTGAATCCACAATTTTTACAAATGATCTCACCAAATGAAACAGTAGTTGTCATTTCGTTAAATACGATTATTGGTGAAACAAGCGGTATGATAAATATTTGTATTCCGCATGTTGTATTGGAGCCGATTGTTCCAAATCTTTCTGTTCGCTATTGGATGCAAACAAATACGAAAGAAATGTCTCCAGAGCAAACAAAAATGCTTGAAACACGCGTAAAACAAGCAAAATTACCTCTTTCAGTTGAATTAGGGCTAACGGATATCACGATAGAGGATTTCCTTACAATGCAAATTGGTGATGTTATACAGTTAGAGCAAAAAATTAATGACCCACTTCTATTGAAGGTAGGGACATTACCAAAATTCACTGTTCAACCAGGTAAGCAAGGCAAAAAATTAGCAATCCAGATTATCGACCCTTTGAAAGGAGGAGACGAAGATGAGTGATGAAATGCTCTCCCAAGAAGAAATTGAAGCGTTATTAAGGGGCGAGACGTTGGAAGATAAAAACAGCGGCACTGAAGCTTCTTCAATTGATGAAACAAATGATTTACGAGTAGAGGATTACCTTGATTCGTTTGCACAAGATGCATTAGGTGAGGTAGGCAATATTTCTTTCGGTAGTTCTGCCACAGCACTATCGGCGTTATTAGGACAAAAAGTAGATATTACTACCCCAAGTATATCAATGATTAATCGAAATAAATTAGAAGAGGAGTTTCCACATCCTTATGTAGCTGTACAAGTGGAATATACGATTGGCTTAACAGGTATGAATTTACTTGTTATTAAACAATCTGATGCAGCTATTATTGCAGACCTAATGTTAGGTGGCGATGGATTAAATCCGAAACCTGACTTAGGAGAAATTCAGTTAAGTGCTGTTCAAGAGGCAATGAATCAAATGATGGGCTCTGCGGCTACATCTATGTCAACAGTATTCAACAAAAAAGTAGATATTTCGCCACCAACAATTGACTTAATGAATATTTCTCAAAATGAAGGTCGAGAAAATATCCCTGAAGATGATTTGCTAGTTAAAGTATCCTTTAGATTAAAAATTGGTAATTTAATTGATTCGAATTTAATGCAATTATTACCGCTAAAATTTAGTCAAAACATCGTAAAATCTCTATTAGGAGAAACTGAGTCTATTGAAGAACCTGTGGCTGCAACGATAGCACCTGAGGCACCGCCAATTACAGCACCACCTGTTCAAACACAAGCGCCTGTTATGCCACCGCCTGCACAGCCTGTTTATCAGCAGCCGGAAGCAACTATGCAACAACCTGTTTATCAGGAGCCACAGCAGTTTGCTCAACCAGCGAGAGCTGCACAGCCAGTGAATGTTCAACAAGCACAATTTGCTAGCTTCGATTCAAATGTAATCTCTCAATCTGAAGCTAGAAATTTAAATATGCTACTTGATATTCCATTGCAAGTTACTGTAGAGTTAGGACGTACGAAACGTTCTGTTAAAGAGATTTTAGAACTATCCAGTGGTTCGATTATTGAGTTAGATAAATTAGCAGGGGAGCCTGTTGATATTTTAGTGAATAGTCGTTTAATCGCTAAAGGTGAAGTCGTTGTTATTGATGAAAACTTTGGTGTACGTATTACAGATGTTTTAAGTCAAGCAGAGCGTTTAAATAATTTAAGATAGTTTCAATTGGAGGAGTTAACCATGTCTAAAAGAATTTTGATTGTAGACGACGCTGCATTTATGCGTATGATGATCAAGGATATTTTGTCGAAAAATGGATTTGAGGTTGTTGGAGAGGCGGCAGATGGATTACAAGCTGTTGAAAAGTACAACGAATTGAAGCCAGATTTAGTAACAATGGATATCACAATGCCAGAAATGGATGGTATTGCGGCTCTTAAAGCAATTAAGGGATCAGATCCAAGTGCAACTGTAATCATGTGTTCTGCAATGGGACAACAAGCAATGGTAATCGATGCAATTCAAGCTGGTGCGAAAGACTTTATTGTTAAGCCTTTCCAAGCAGACCGAGTAATTGAAGCGATCCAAAAAGCGCTAGGATGATTGCATGAAAATGTTAAAATCATTTCGTTTAACGATGATTTTTGCATTTCTTGTATCCTTCCTGTTTTTGTACCCGACACCAACTTCTGTTTATGCAGACTCTGATACGAATAGTGTGACAGATTGCATTAAAGACCCAGAAGCTTGTTATGGAGATACGACTGATCCAGCTGCTAAACAAGAACCAAGTGTATCAGCAGCTGGAGATATATCTGCATGGGAATACATAAAAATGGTTTTAGCGCTTATTTTTGTTGTAGCTTTGTTTTATGGTTTAATGAAGTTTTTAAATAAACGTAATTTAAACTTTCAACGTAATCAAATGATACAAAATTTAGGCGGTTTATCGTTAGGTGCGCAAAAATCAGTACAGCTTTTACAAGTAGGTAAAACCATGTATTTAGTGGGGGTCGGTGAAGACGTTCAGCTATTACGTGAAATTACTGATCCTGAAGAAATAGAAGCACTGTTAGCACTATATAACGAAAGGCAAGAACTTGCAGCAACATCACCTTATATTGCAGAAGTATTTTCTAAGTTTAAGAAAAAAGATAGAGAGAATTTGCAAAATGAACAAAAGCAAGAGACATTTGGCAAGCTCTTTGAAAAAAAGATATCCGAAATTAAACAGGAGCGCAGTGAAGAGATTGAGAGATGGAAGCAAAAGGAGAAGGATGATAAATGAATGATTTAATCAATATTTTTTCCAATAGCGATCCAACCAACGTCTCAACATCTGTTAAGCTCTTATTACTACTAACTGTTTTATCACTGGCACCAAGTATTTTAATTTTAATGACATCCTTTGCTCGTATTGTCATCGTTTTATCCTTTGTGCGTACGGCACTGGCTACACAACAAATGCCACCTAATCAGGTGATTGTTGGTTTAGCCTTATTTTTAACGTTCTTCATTATGGCGCCAACCTTTCAAGAGGTCAATAAAGAGGCTTTGCAACCACTATTTTCTGAAGAAATTGGTTTAGAGGAAGCTTATGATCGGGCAAGCTTGCCATTTAAAGAATTTATGAGTAAGCATACTAGACAAAAGGATCTAGACTTGTTTTTATCGTACAATCAAGCAGAAAAACCAGCATCAGTGGAAGAAATCCCACTGACAATGCTTGTGCCAGCATTTGCTTTAAGTGAAATTAAAACAGCATTTCAAATAGGTTTTATGATTTTTATTCCATTCCTAGTGATCGATATGATTGTTGCGAGTACATTAATGTCGATGGGGATGATGATGTTACCGCCAGTAATGATTTCATTGCCGTTCAAAATCTTATTGTTTGTTCTGGTCGATGGCTGGTATCTCGTCATGAAATCGCTACTACAAAGTTTTTAGGGGATGATACAGTATGACAGGTGAATTGGTTATTTCCGTTGCAGAACGTGCCATTATGATTATCCTTCTAACAAGCGGTCCATTACTATTAGTAGCTTTAATCACTGGTTTGGCTGTAAGTATTTTTCAAGCTACGACTTCGATTCAAGAGCAAACATTAGCTTTTGTACCGAAAATTGTCGCCGTCTTAGTGGCCATCGTGTTCTTTGGCCCATGGATGCTATCTCAAGTTACTAGCTATGCGAGAGACATTTTTGAGAATTTAACACGTTATATAGGGTGAGTCCATGAATGAATTAATTCCGCATTTAACGGTTTTCTTATTGGTGCTTGTGCGTGTTTCAGCATTTTTTGTTACGGTTCCTTTTTTTTCCTATAGAACCATACCACCACAAGTCAAAATTACTCTCGCATTGGTTTTAGCTTGGATGATGTATTACACAATTGATGTTGAGCCATTTGCATTCAATGATGATTACATATTATTAGTGATGAAAGAAGCACTTGTTGGCCTGTTACTCGGTCTAGTAGGTTATATTATTATGTCTGCCATTCAAATTGCAGGGAGCTTTATTGATTTCCAAATGGGTTTTGCCATTGCCAATATTATTGATCCGCAAACAGGTGCTCAAAGTCCATTAATAGGACAGTTCTTTAATATGCTAGCATTCCTTTTATTATTAGCCATTAATGGACATCATATGATTCTTGATGGAATTTACTATAGTTATCAATTTTTACCTATGGATCAATTCCCTAGTTTTACAAATGATAGCTTTCCGCAATTTATCATCACAACATTTACAGCCGTTTTTGCCATTGCATTTCAGATGGCTGCACCTGTTGTGGCTACCCTATTTTTAGTCGATTTAGCTTTAGGAATAACTGCGAAAACAGTACCACAATTAAATATATTTGTTGTTGGTTTTCCTATTAAAATAGGAGTTAGTTTTTTAGTGTTATTTACAATGATGGCTGTAATGATTCAAGTTATTCAAAAGTTAATCACTATTATGATTTACGGCATGCGTGATTTAATGGCCATTTTAGGTGGTGGATAACATGAAACTACTACTCAATTTAGATATCCAGTTTTTTTCAGGAGAAAAAACTGAAAAGGCGACGCCAAAGAAACGCCAAGATGCTCGAAAAAAGGGACAAGTTGTTAAGAGTCAAGATGTAACAAGTGCCATCGTCATGCTGATGGTCTTTATCTTCTTATTTTTCTTTGCAGGTTCTTTACGGGATGAGCTATTAGCGTTTTTTAGACAAACCTTTATCCATAACATACGCATCGAAACACTGACTATTGACAGTGTGATGCACTTATTTATAGACACATTAATTCAAATGGCTTTCATTATTGTACCGATTATGGCAATAGCTGTTGTTGGAGCACTTGCAGGTAACTTTTTGCAATTTGGCTTTTTATTTACTTTGGAGCCAATGAAATTTGATCTGAAAAAGATGGACCCTATAAAAGGGTTGAAAAGAATATTTTCGGTAAAGGCAATCGTAGAGTTGCTGAAATCTGTATTAAAGATTGGCTTTATCGGTAGTGTAACGACAATTATTATCTGGACAAACCTGCCAGAGGTTTTAGCTTTATCCTTTAAAAGTCCATGGATAACGCTCATTACAGTCGGAAAACTTGTCGGCATTATGGGCATAGCGGCATCATTAGTTTTACTTTGTGTATCCATTTTGGATTGGCTGTATCAAAAATTTGATTATGAAAAAAATCTTAAAATGTCTAAGCAAGATATTAAAGATGAATATAAAAATAGTGAGGGTGACCCGCTGATTAAATCGAAAATCAAACAACGTCAGCGCGAAATGGCGATGCGTCGGATGATGTCAGAGATTCCAAGTGCAGATGTGGTTATTACTAACCCTACTCACTATGCGATTGCCCTCAAATATGACGAGGAAAGCATGGATGCACCTCGGGTAATTGCAAAGGGTACAGACTTTATCGCTCAAAAAATAAAGCTGATTGCCAAAGAGCATGACGTCATTATGGTGGAAAATCGGCCTTTAGCTCGCGCCATGTATGATCAAGTTGAAATTGGTGATCCCGTACCAGAAGAATTTTTCAAGGCAGTAGCAGAAATACTCGCTTATGTTTACCGTATTAAACGTAAAATTTAAAGCTTTTTAGTAGGAGGGACACAAATGAAAGTTCGCGATATTGGGGTTTTAGGTGCGGTTATTTTAATCGTTGCGATGCTCATCATCCCTCTTCCTCCGTGGATGTTAAGTTTCTTAATTGTCATTAATATTACATTAGGATTAATTGTACTGCTAACAGCAATGAGTATGAAGGAAGCATTAGACTTCTCTATTTTTCCTTCGGTTATTTTACTTTTAACCTTATTCCGATTAGGACTGAGTGTTTCCACAACCCGTGCGATCTTAGCAAATGGGGACGCGGGATCTGTCGTAGAAACATTTGGTGATTTCGTAGTCGGGGGAAATATTCTCGTAGGTTTAGTTGTCTTTTTAATTCTAGTATTAATTCAGTTTATTGTGATTACAAAGGGTGCAGAGCGGGTAGCTGAAGTAGCAGCTCGTTTCACACTCGATGCAATGCCAGGTAAACAAATGAGTATTGATGCTGACTTAAATGCAGGAATAATTTCCGAAAAGGAAGCACGCGAACGACGTGAAAAAGTAGCGGGCGAAGCGGACTTCTACGGAGCGATGGATGGTGCCACAAAATTCGTAAAAGGGGATGCCATTGCCTCGATGGTCATGGTTATTATCAACTTATTATTCGGAATCATCATCGGAGTTGTCCAAATGGGACTCCCATTTGCAGAAGCTGCAACTCATTTTTCTAAGCTAACCGTTGGGGACGGTATTGTTTCCCAAATTCCTGCCTTGCTTATTTCAACAGCAACAGGGATTGTGGTAACTCGCGCCTCTTCTAAAGGAAGTCTTGGTCAGGATATAACAGGACAATTATTTGCTCAAGCAAAGTTACTCTATGTAGCTGGAGGTACCATAGTATTACTAGGATTATTTACACCAATTCCTAACTGGGTAACACTCCCAATAGGTCTATCCCTCATTGCTGGAGCTTATATGATGGAACGTAAGAAACCAGAGGATGAAGAGGAATTACTTGAAATTGAAGAAGAAGTGGCAACAGACGGCATGAAGAGCCCTGAAAATGTTGTGAATTTATTAAATGTGGACCCAATCGAATTTGAATTTGGTTATGGATTAATTCCATTAGTAGATGCTGCTCAAGGTGGGGATTTATTAGATCGTGTCATTATGATCCGTCGTCAGTTAGCACTAGAATTAGGGATTGTCATCCCGGTTGTTCGTATTCGAGATAATATTCAGCTTCAACCAAATGAATATCGAATAAAAATTAAAGGAAACGAAATGGCACGAGGTGAGCTTTTACTGGATCATTATTTAGCTATGAGCCCAGGTGATGATGATTCTATTGAAGGTATTGATACAGTAGAGCCATCATTTGGATTGCCAGCTAAGTGGATTACAGAGCAAGTGAAGGAAGATGCTGAAATTTATGGCTACACGGTTGTGGACCCACCAAGTGTGGTATCCACGCATTTAACCGAAATAATTCGTGCGAATGCTCACGAATTATTAGGTCGTCAAGAGACGAAGCAGTTAATAGATCACTTACGAGAAACTCATCCTATTTTAGTAGAAGAGCTAACACCGACACCTTTATCGACTGGAGAAATCCAAAAAGTACTTGGTAAACTACTGCGAGAAAATGTTTCTGTTCGGAACTTACCAATTATTTTTGAAACTCTAGCAGACTATGCAAAGGTAACTAGTGATACAGATATCTTAACCGAGTATGTTCGTCAATCATTGGCCCGTCAAATTACATCTCAGTATGTGGGAGATAGTTCAGCATTAAAAGTTATTACAGTTTCAGGTAAAGTAGAAAAAATGATTGCTGATAGTATTCAGCAAACAGATCACGGAAATTATTTAGCAATGGATCCTCAAGATTCCCAAACGGTCCTAGAGACAATTGCAGCAGAAATAGAGCGTGTGTCCTTTATGGAACAATCGGCTATTATTTTATGTTCTCCCGCAGTGCGTATGTATTTACGACAGCTAACGGAGCGTTATTTCCCGCAAATTCCAGTTCTTTCTTATAATGAGTTGGATGCTTCTATTGAAATTCAAAGTGTTGGGGTGGTGAATGTTTAATGAAAATGAAAAAATATTATGCATCTTCCATACCAGAGGCTATGAAGCAAGTACGTGCAGAACTTGGTGAGGACGCTGTCATTTTGAATTCTAAAGTTGTCATCACGAAGAAATTTTTCGGTATGATTAAACAAAAAAGTTTCGAAGTAGTTGCAGGAGTGGATGGGATGGAGCCAAGTCAAGTGGCTCCAGCACCAACGCCTGTAGCACTACCTATCGCAACTAAGGAAAATGTGAGACTACAAGATATTACAAATGCGATTCAAGCAAAAATTCATCAAGATCAACCATCGCCAAATGTAGTTAAAAACGAGGACACTGGCATTTCAGAAGAATTGAGGAAGGAAATTGCAGATTTAAAATCTTTAATGCAATCGATGCATAAAAAGACTACCCAAGCTCAATATCCCGATGAACTCTTACCCTTCATTGAATACTTAAGACAGCAAGAGCTAAATGAAGAGCTCATCACAACGATAGGTGATGAGCTTTTTATGCATTTCAAAGAAGCGTCAGAAATAAATTTCTCACAATGTAAAATGGTAACGAAAAATCTACTACGTAAGAGATTAGAAGATCTGCCTATTGGAGGATTGTCCTATGAAAGAAAATATATCAACGTATTAGGTCCTACAGGCGTGGGTAAAACAACGACAATCGCCAAAATGGCAGCTAGAGCAGTTTTAGAAAAGAAGAAGAAAATTGGATTTATTACGACAGATACGTATCGAATCGCAGCAATAGAACAGCTAAAAACCTATGCTGGCCTTTTACAGGCACCCGTTGAAATTGCTTACAATGCAACAGATTTCGAACAAGCTATTCAAAGGTTATCACATTTAGACTTAGTGTTTATTGATACAGCTGGTAGAAATTATAAAGAGATCAAGTATGTGGATGATCTTCAACGTCTTATAAAATTTGATGATCAAGCAGAATCCTTTTTAGTACTGGCGATGACCACGAAAGAAAAGGATATGGCGAACATTATCGACCAATTTAATCAGCTGCCAATTGAAAAATTTATATTCACAAAAATTGATGAAACAAATTCTATTGGCACAATGCTCAATTTAATGATTAAATATAATAAAGGACTTGCTTACTATACGAATGGTCAAGAAGTACCAGAAGATATTGAAGAAGCTGATTTAGAAGCAGTACTTAATTTGTTTTTTCAAGGTGAAGAGAAATGAGAGACCAAGCTGAAACATTACGCTTGAAAATGATGAAGCAGCAAGGCGATTTAGGTCGAGCAATTGCAGTTGTCAGTGGCAAAGGTGGGGTTGGTAAAAGTAACTTCACGATGAATTTTGCCTTGTCTTTGGCCCAAAAGGGGAAAAAAGTTGTCATTGTAGATATGGATATTGGGATGGGAAATATCAATATTTTAATTGGGAAAAGTGCTTCCAATAGTTTGAAAGATTTCTTAGAAGGAAATAAGCTACTAGAAGAGGTAATATTTGAAGGACCCCATGGTTTAAGATATATATCAGGTGGGTCGGGCATGACAAATATTTTTAATTGGTCCGAAATGATGTTTGAGCAGCTTATTCAAGCATTTGAACAACTTCAGAAAAACTATGATTATATTTTATTTGATATGGGGGCAGGTGCCACAAATTGGTCGCTAGATTTACTCACATCAATAGACGAAATTATTGTAATTTCAACGGCAGAGCCGACCGCAATTACGGACGCTTATTCTATGATGAAATATATTCATATGCGAGATGCTGATAAGCAGTTTTTTGTCCTCTGTAACCGTGCATTTAGTAAAGAAGAAGGCATCGAAACAAACGAACGTTTAAAATTAGCCATGAAACGTTTTTTAGACAAAGAAGTCACGATTCTCGGTTCATTACCCGAAGATTCGATTGTGCGGAAGGCTGTGCGTGAGCAAGTCCCATTTTCACTTGCTTATCCAGACGCACTGATTTCTAAGACATTACAACTCATAGTGATTCGTTTTATGGAGCACCGTGTGGAGGAAATACATGCACATGATCAGACAGCGAAGAAATTTTTAACGAAACTAAGAAGTATTTTTTCGAAAGGGCGTGATTAATTGGACTTTTTACATAAAAGCAAGCTATTAGTTGTGGATGATTCTGCTTTTATGAGAAAGCTAATTAGTGACTTTTTTGTTGGCAACTCGAAGGTGGAAGTAGTTGGAACTGCACGAAATGGAAAAGATGCAATCAAAAAGATACAATCATTGAAGCCATCAGTTGTGACAATGGATATTGAGATGCCTGAAATGAATGGGCTAGATGCATTAAAAGAAATAATGATACAATGTCCAGTTCCTGTAATCATGCTCTCTAGCACCACTCAGCGTGGAACAGAAAATGCTATAGCAGCTATTGAAAGTGGTGCTGTAGATTTTGTCGCAAAGCCAAGCGGAACAATATCTCTTGATTTACATAAAATCCAAAGTGAGCTTGTTCACAAAGTAGAACAAGCAGCAATGGTGCCAATTTCCAAATTGAAAAAACCTTCTGGTAGTAAACGACAACAAGATTCAGTAACAAAAGTGAGTACCGTAAACAAAGATTTACAACAACATCAAATACCTATTCCTGTGAATGCTACTGCTTCTAAAGTAGCTATAACTAAGTCGCATACTGAATGGAATAAAGCGGGGAAAAAGATTGTGCTAATCGGTACATCTACAGGAGGACCTCGTGCGCTACAGGAGGTCATTACAAAAATTCCTAAGTCTATTCAAGCTCCTATCCTCATCGTCCAGCATATGCCTGCTGGATTTACAAAATCTCTCGCTACGCGTCTAGATCAGCTAAGTGAAGTAGTTGTTAAGGAGGCGGAGCAAGGAGATATTTTACAAAATGGAGTGGCTTATATTGCCCCAGGTGGCTATCACCTAAAGCTTAGGAAAGTAGGGACAACCTTTGGTATTGTTCTTGATAATCAAGAAGCGCCAAGATCAGGTCATAGACCATCAGTAGATGTGATGTTTGAAGATGTTAGTCAATATAAGGATTTTGATAAAGTAGCAGTGATTATGACCGGTATGGGGCATGATGGTTCGAATGGACTGAAAGCATTAAAAAAAACCGGTAATGTTATTGCCATTGCTGAGTCAGCAGAAACTTGCATTGTATATGGTATGCCAAAAGCAGCGGTAGAAACGCAACTAGTTGATGAAGTAGCCGATGTAGATGATATAGCACTAACAATAATGAAATATTTGCCTTAAAAGGGGTGTCCTCTTATGGAAGTCAATCAATATTTAGAGATGTTTATCGAAGAAAGTAAAGAGCATTTACAAGCATGTAGTGAACATTTATTAGCATTAGAAAAAAATCCAGATGATTTGGCAATTGTTGGGGAAATATTCCGATCTGCCCATACTTTAAAAGGTATGTCTGCCACAATGGGTTTTGAAGATTTAGCCGATTTAACACATAAAATGGAAAATGTATTAGATGCAATTCGTAATGAAAAAATCCATGTAACACCTGAAATTTTGGATGTGGTCTTTGAATCTGTTGACCATCTAGAAGAAATGGTTATGGATATTGCGAACGGCGGTGATGGTAAACGTGATGTGTCAGCAACTGTCGCTCAACTTAAGCGAATAGAGTTAGGTGAGGAAGCAGTACCAGAGGTGGTTGCAACCGTTGCAGAACCAGCATCTGTGGAATGTGTTTTAGAATATGATAGTTTTGAACAAACAGTTATCACACAATCGGCTGAACAAGGTTTCCATGCCTATGAAATTTCAGTAAAATTACGAGAAGATTGTCTATTAAAGGCTGCACGTGTATTTATGGTCTTTGAGATTTTAGAAAAAGATGGAGAGGTTATTAAATCGAGTCCATCTGTTGAAAAGCTAGAAGATGAACAATTTGATCAACAGTTTTATGTAGCCTTTGTGACAAAAGAATCAGCAGAAGATATGCAGAAAAAGATCATGAAAGTTTCAGAGGTTGAAGAAGTTATTGTTACAGCAATTGACCAAAAGAAATTTAGTGAAAGAGAATATGAATCACAGCAAGAAGTGGCTGCAACTGCATTGGCTGTAGCGGAAGTAGAATCTACATCTACTCCTGACCCTTCTAAACCTGAACCAGTCGCGCAGTCTGTAAAAACAGCAGCACCAGCAAAGGTTGAAAAAAATCATGCACCTGTTGGGAATAAAACGATTCGTGTAAATATTGAACGTCTTGATATTTTAATGAATTTGTTTGAAGAACTTGTCATTGACCGTGGTCGATTACAATCTATTGCCACAGAGGTAAACCATGGTGAACTAAACGAAACTGTGGAGCGAATGAGCCGTGTTATGGGTGATTTGCAAACAATCATTTTAACAATGCGTATGGTGCCAGTTGAAACAGTGTTCAACCGTTTCCCAAAAATGATTCGTCAGCTATCACGAGATTTAAATAAGAAAATTAATCTTGAAATTATTGGTGCTGAAACAGAGCTAGATCGTACAGTTATCGATGAAATTGGTGACCCGCTTGTTCACTTAATCCGAAATTCTGTAGACCATGGCATTGAGAACCCAACATCGCGCCGTGCAAAAGGTAAGCCAGAAGAAGGTACGGTTGTCCTACGAGCTTACCATAGTGGGAACTATGTCTTTATTGAAATTGAAGATGATGGTGCAGGAATTAATCGTGATAAAGTACTAGCGAAAGCTATTTCAAAAGGTATTGTGACGCAAGAACAATCTTACTCAATGTCTGATAATCAAATCAATGAGCTTATTTTAGCTTCAGGCTTCTCGACTGCTGATGTCATTTCTGATGTATCTGGTCGTGGAGTAGGGTTAGATGTTGTTAAAACGACGATTGAATCACTTGGCGGTAATATTTCAATTGAATCGACACAAGATGTTGGTTCCATCTTTTCTATCCAATTACCACTAACATTATCGATTATTTCTGTCATGCTTGTGGAAATTGAAAAAGAAATTTATGCAATTCCATTATCATCTATAATTGAAACATCTATTATCCGTTCATCGGAGATTATGAATGCGCATAATCAAAAAGTAATCGACTTCCGTGGCAAGGTTGTACCGTTGGTATTCTTAGAGGAAATCTTTGAAGTACCTCGTACAGAGCCGCAAGATGAAGAATTCCATTCAGTAGTGATTGTTCGCAAAGGTGAAAAACTTGCTGGTTTAGTGGTGGATTCCTTCATTGGACAACAAGAAATTGTCTTGAAGTCTTTAGGAAATTACTTAACAAATATTTTTGCTATTTCAGGTGCGACTATTTTAGGAAATGGTAAAGTAGCCTTAATTGTGGATTGTAACGCATTAATAAAATAAGGTGAATGAATAAGAGAGGTGTAAAAGATGACAAACGCAGTGGAACAAGAAAGTATTAAAGTAATTGTATTTCAACTAGCCAATAAAGAATATGCAATTCCAGTGTCCCATGTTCAGGGTATAGAAAAGTTAATGCATATTACGCGTGTACCGAAAACGGCGAAATATGTAAAAGGTGTTATCAATCTTCGCGGAGTCGTAACACCAATAGTGGATTTACGTGAACGCTTTGAATTACCTATTTCAGAACATGAGGAAACAACTCGTATTATCATTATCTCACTAGAAGATATGGAAGTAGGCTTTGTTGTAGATTCAGCAAACGATGTAATTGATATTCCTGCAAGTGCGATTGAACCACAACCAGAAGTTGTTGGCTCACTTGAGGAAGAATTTATTTCAGGTGTTGCTAAAGTAGAAAAACGATTATTAATCTTATTACATTTAGAAAAAGTATTAAATCCACTAAAGTAGGGATCGATCATGACATTTAATCAAAAGATTACCTCGCTACATTTAGATGTATTAAAGGAAATTGGCAATATTGGTGCTGCGCATGCCGCGACAGCACTTTCCAATTTACTTGGGAAAAAAATTGATATGCGTGTGCCAAAGGTAGAAATGGTGTCCTTTAACGATATGATGGAATTGGCTGGCGGATCAGAAAATGTCGTTGTTGGTATTTACCTTCGCATTGAAGGTGATGCTGAAGGAAGTATGTTCTTTATACTCCCTATTGAACAGGCAAACCGTTTTATTCGTCGACTCATTCATGATGAGACATTTGATTTTAAAAAACGACCTGTTTCTGAACTAGGGTTATCAGCTATGCAAGAAATGGGAAATATTTTATCAGGTTCCTATTTATCTGCCTTATCGGACTTCACTAATTTGAAAATTTATCCAACTGTGCCAGGCCTAAGCGTTGATATGTTTGGTGCAATTATAAGTATTGGTTTAATAGAATTATCACATGTAAGTGATAATGTCATTGTTATAAATACATCCATTTTTGAAGAAGGTGTAGAAGACCATGAAACTGTGAGAGGTCATTTCTTCCTATTACCAGATCCCGACTCATTTGATGCTATTTTTAAAGCATTAGGGGTTTCCTGATGATGCTAAGCAGTAATAGTGGGCAAGTGGTTAAAGTAGGAATTGCACAAATGGATGTAGTAAAGCTACCTAACACGATTCGAACTTCTGGTCTGGGTTCTTGTGTTGGCGTTATTTTATATGATGAGTCAAAAAAAATTGCTGGTTTAATCCATGTGATGTTACCAGATTCAAGCTTGGGAAGATCTGAGTCAATCAATGTAGCAAAATTTGCAGATTCGGGAATAGCAGCAATGATTGATCTATTAAAATTAGAGGGCGTTCAAAAATTTAAACTAAAGGCAAAAATTGCTGGGGGCGCACAGATGTTTCAATTTACTTCGGACAAAGATTCAATGCGCATCGGTCCTCGTAATGTAGAAGCTGTTAAAAATGAATTGAAAAGACATGGAATTCCTTTAGTGGCCGAGGATACTGGTGGAAACAGTGGTAGAACGATTGAATTTAATCCTGCCACATCGTCATTACATATTCGAACAGTTAACCAAGGAGTGAGCGAAATCTAATGTTTGGTTCCATATTTTATAACCTATGGGGAGCATTAATAGCTTTTACTATATATTTTTTTAGTACATTTCAAAAGCCTTACACTCCCCTTCGAGTCATTATCGGATCTTTTATCACAGCAATCATTGTATTCCTTGTGATGTATATCGTACGTACTTTAATAGCATACATATTGTATACGCCAGAGGTAAATGAGGAAGCAGTGGAAGGTGAACTAGGAGACAATGAACAAACGACTACTGAAGGCACAAATCAAGAAGTTGCTTCGGCTAATTCAACCGTTGAATTTCAAGATGAGAACTCAGAGGAGATTGCACAAGTGGTTCGAACGATGATGAATCGAGAAGAAGAACAACAAGTGAATGCTTAAAACAGAGAGTCGCCATGAGCGGCTCTTTTTTATTTGATCGCTCAGGAAAAACTGTATGGTAGGGGGAAACTTTTGTGAAATTTACTAGTGCAAACATAGTCTTAGTGGATGCTTCTTGCTGCTGAAGCAATCGCCCGCAACTCTCAACGTAAGATAATTATCTTTAATGGCATATCGTATCTAATTTTATGGAAAGCAATAATGTCAAAAGTGGTACTATTACGCTTCGGTCAACTAGCCATCCTTTTTTTGGCTGTTATAGACAAATGGTGAGTATATTGCAATTTTAAAGGTATTTATACCTGAAAAAATCAATAGATAAAGAGTCAAAATACTTCTTATAAGAATTAGTATATATGTAAAAAGAACTAACAAAATTAAAAAGTAAAAGCTTAATAATTTAGACATATTTTCAAACTGTATACTAGGTTAATGTATAACAGGGGGACAATTATAATTTGTTTGTATAAAACGAAGAGAGACTAAGAGAAACAAATGAAATTATAGTCGATTTTTGTTATAATAGTAGGAAAGATGGCAATAGCTTATCCATTTTTTTACTCTGTTGCGTGATGCTAAGAGTAGAACGGTTATGGATTTTATAAAAAATAATGGAGAAATCCTTATGAAAGAAAAGTTTTATGAGCGCAAGTAGTCAGTGGCAAACGGGCGCGTAAAGGCGTTTTTTAGAGAGGTGGATTTCATGACACAACCAATTCTGAACGATGAGCAAAAACTGTGGAATCGCTGGATACATGAGCGTGATCCAGATGCTGGTGATTTACTCATAAAAAAATATATTTCTTTAGTATCTTATCATGTTCAACGTATTAGTGCGGGTTTACCAAAGAGTGTATCTCGAGATGATTTAACGAGCTTAGGAATGATAGGATTATTTGATGCATTAAATAAATTTGATATTAATAGAGATTTGAAATTTGATACATATGCTTCATTTAGAGTAAGGGGAGCCATTATAGACGGGCTTCGTAAGGAAGATTGGCTACCACGCTCAGCGCGAGAAAAAGCCAAAAAATTAGATGCTCAGATTGAGCAATTAGAGCAAAAATATATGCGTCATGTTACACCTGAGGAACTTGCGAAGCATATGGAAGTACCTGTGGAAGATGTTTATCAGACAGTACAAGAGCATTTTTTTTCTAATGTTCTTTCCATTAATGAACAACAAGACCAAGAAGAGGTAGATGGAAAGTCGTTTGTCATACGAGACGATACGACAAAAACACCTGAACAATCGGTGGTTAAATCAGAGTTATTAGATGATTTAGCAGAAAATATTCAGAAGCTTAATGAAAAAGAACAATTGGTTCTAAGTTTATTTTATACGGAGGAACTAACTTTGACTGAAATTGGTGAAATGCTTGAATTATCAACATCACGTATTTCCCAAATCCATTCCAAAGCGCTTTTAAAGTTACGTAAATTATTATCTAGCGAAATGATGAATGCGTAAATATCCTTGAGGGAGAGATTCCGATGAGTTTAAAAGGGGTTGAATTGCAAATTGCGATTCCTAAAACATTTGAAGCTGGGAAAATGGCTGATCAAGTACAACAACAAGCTTTAGCTCAACAAGCACATGCCAATGAAGCGTTAAAAAAGGAAATAGAACGCAAGCAAAAAATTGTCAATACATCAGAAGGTATGGATGAAATAAATGAGGATGAAGATGCAGGTGGCGAATACTTAACGGATATTTACAAAAAGAAGAAAAAGCAACAGGATCAACAAGAAAAACAGGCACAACATCCGTTTAAAGGTAATTTCGTGGATTTTAGTGGATAGGAGTTTACAATGACAACCATACTAATAGCGGTACTATTCTTTTTACAGCTACTTACATTTTACTTCCTTATTATTTTAAATACTAAGCTAGCAAAATTTAAGGATTTAGAAAAGAAGCAAGAACGCTTAATGAGTGAAATGGACGATACCATTAGTGTCTATTTAACAGAAATGAAAGATGAAAACGACCGTCTTATTAAAGAACTACAAAATGTCTCACCTTCAGAGTTAGCAGCAACTAGCGTTCAGCAAACGGTAAGCTATGAACCTCAGCAGGAGCAGGCTTATTCGGCAGCAGAGCAAGAGCTGAAAAAGGACCGTCCATTAAGCTTAGATAAAGATGCTAGGCTCTATGTTCCTAAAAATATTGTAGCCAATGCTTATTCCCGTCAGAGACAGACAACTGAAACAATAGCTTCCTCACCGATGCCTTTAAAAGTAGAGCAAAAGGAAGAAGTTAAAGAGCTAACAATGGAGCAACAGGCATTAAATTTAGCTAAGCAGGGTAAATCAACAGAAGAAATAGCGAAACAACTGCAAAAGGGAAAAACAGAAATCGAGCTTTTACTGAAATTTCATCACTAAATTGTTGCTAACTGGGAAAAGCTATGATATAGTTGCAAATGGTGTTATTACTACACACGCATTTTGATGTAGTAAGTGGTGCTCTAAGATTAGGGTAGCTTGTTGCAGAAGATAAATGCGGAGGATAAAAACCAAACATACTAGGAGGAAATTCACATGTCAGTAATTTCTATGAAACAATTACTTGAAGCTGGTGTACATTTCGGTCACCAAACTCGTCGTTGGAACCCAAAAATGAAGAAATATATCTTCGTAGAACGTAACGGGATTTACATCATCGACTTACAAAAAACTGTTAAAAAATTAGAGGAAGCTTATGACTTCATGCGTCAAGTTGGTCAAGACGGTGGTAAAGTTCTTTTCGTTGGTACGAAAAAACAAGCACAAGAAGCGATCAAAGATGAAGCTGAACGTTCAGGCAACTACTACATCAACCAACGTTGGTTAGGTGGTACTCTTACTAACTTCGGTACAATTCAAAAACGTGTTGCACGTATGAAACAAATCGAAAAAATGGAAGAAGAAGGTACTTTCGAAGTTCTTCCTAAAAAAGAAGTAATCCAACTTAAAAAAGAACACGAGCGTCTAATCAAATTCTTAGGCGGTATCCGTGATATGCACGATCTTCCAGACGTAATGTTCGTGGTTGACCCACGTAAAGAACGTATTGCGGTTGCTGAAGCTCGTAAATTAAACATCCCTCTAGTAGGTATTGTTGATACAAACTGTGATCCAGATGAAATCGACTACGTAATCCCTGCTAACGATGATGCTATTCGCGCTGTTAAACTTTTAACTGCTAAAATGGCTGACGCTTTAATCGAGTCAAAACAAGGTGAAGAAGAAGCTCCAGCTGTAGAAGCTGCTGCTGAGTAATTCACGTTTACAAAAAGGTGATAAGTGGCTCAAAACCCTTATCACCTTTTTTAGAACCTATCATTAAAACTTTGTTCAACCAATTTGAGGAGGAAACACTAAATGGCAAACATTACTGCACAATTAGTAAAAGAATTACGCGAAAAAACTGGCGCTGGTATGATGGATTGTAAAAAAGCGCTAGTACAAACTGATGGCGATCTAGAAGCTGCAATCGATTTCCTACGTGAAAAAGGTCTTTCTTCAGCTGCTAAAAAAGCTGACCGTATCGCTGCGGAAGGTACTACTTACATTTTAGAACAAGGTAACGAAGCAATCATCCTTGAAGTTAACGCTGAAACTGACTTCGTTGCAAAAAACGACAAATTCCAAGTATTGGTTTCATCTTTAGCGGAGCAATTACTTACTGCGAAACCAGCATCAGTTGAAGCTGCTCTAGAGCTTACAAATGCTGAAGGTGTAAAAATTGAAGATCAAATTTCTACAGCTGTTGCAACAATTGGAGAAAAAATCACACTTCGTCGTTTTGAAATCAAAACAAAAACGGATGCAGATTCATTCGGTGCTTACTTACACATGGGAGGCCGTATTGGCGTATTAGTAACTTTAGAAGGTTCTACTGATGCATCAGCAGCGAAAGATGTTGCAATGCACATCGCTGCAATCAACCCAACTTATGTTTCTCGCGATGAAGTTTCTGCTGAAGAAGTTGAACGTGAGCGTAAAGTATTAACTGAGCAAGCTCTTAACGAAGGTAAACCAGAAAACATCGTTGCTAAAATGGTTGAAGGTCGTCTTGGTAAATATTTCGAAGACGTGTGCCTACTTGATCAATCATTCGTTAAAAACTCTGACCAAAAAGTACGTGATTTCGTAGCTTCTACTGGTGGTTCAGTAAACGGCTTTGTACGTTATGCTGTAGGTGAAGGTATCGAAAAGCGTGAAGATAACTTTGCAGAAGAAGTAATGAGCCAAGTTAAAGGTAACTAATTTAGCGGGCATTTGATCCTAATCAAATAATATCTAGATTTTCTAGAAAAAAATGGGGAACACAACATAGCGTGTTCCCTATTTTTCCGAAATGAACGAAAATAGTAATAGAATTTTCTATTCTGCCTTATTCTCAACTAGCAATTATTGTTAGATATACTATAATGGAAAAGGGAATAGAGATTTTTTAAATAAAGTCTTACGGAGGTTTACAATGAGTGTACCGCAATATAAACGAGTAGTTATTAAACTAAGTGGTGAAGCGTTAGCTGGAGAAGCGGGCTTCGGTTTATCACCAAAAATAATCAAGTCTGTTGCAGAAGAAGTAAAAGAAGTAGTGGATCTTGATGTAGAAGTTGCTGTTGTTGTAGGTGGCGGTAATATATGGCGTGGAAAAATAGGTAGTGAAATGGGGATGGATCGTGCAGCAGCTGACTATATGGGCATGCTTGCAACTGTAATGAACTCCCTAGCTTTACAAGATGCTCTTGAAAAATTAGGCATTGAAACACGTGTTCAATCTTCTATCGTGATGACTCAAGTAGCGGAGCCATACATTCGTCGTAAAGCAGTTAGACATCTTGAGAAAAAGCGTGTCGTTATCTTTGCAGCAGGGACAGGTAATCCGTTCTTCTCAACCGATACGACGGCAGCATTACGTGCAGCAGAAATTGATGCAGATGCGATTTTAATGGCTAAAAACAATGTTGACGGCGTTTATTCAGCAGATCCAAAAGTGGATACAACAGCCATTAAATATGATACACTCACATACTTAGACGTTATCCAACAAGGCTTACAAGTAATGGATTCAACAGCTTCTACCCTATGTATGGATAATGATATTCCACTAATTGTTTTCTCAATTACGGAACCAGGCAACATTAAACGTGCTGTACTAGGCGAAAAAATCGGAACAGTTGTTAGGAGGAATGCATAATGGCAAAACAAGTATTAGAACAAGCAAAAGAAAAAATGAACAAAACAATTGCAGCTTTCACACGTGAACTATCTTCAATTCGTGCAGGGCGTGCTAACGCATCGTTATTAGATCGTATTATGGTTGATTATTATGGCGCCCCGACACCAATTAATCAGCTTGCGGGTGTTTCTGTACCAGAAGCTCGCTTATTAGTGATTACACCTTATGATAAAACAATTTTAGGTGAAATTGAAAAAGCAATTATGAAATCAGATATCGGTATCACACCAACAAATGATGGCTCTATCATTCGCTTAATGATTCCTGCTCTTACTGAAGAGCGTCGTAAAGATTTAGTGAAGCAAGTGAAAAAAGAAGCAGAAGACGCAAAAATTGCTGTACGTAATGTACGTCGTGATGCGAATGATGATTTGAAAAAACTTGAAAAAGCTGGCGAAATCACAGAAGACGATCTACGTGGCTATGGTGATGATATTCAAAAATTAACAGATGAATTCATTGTCAAAGTGGATCAAGTAACGAAAGATAAAGAAAAAGAAATTTTAGAAGTGTAAAACAAACGTTTTACATGTCTATGATGGAACTTTTTGATGAGATGAAGGCGTCCTATACATAACAGGACGTCTTTTCTCTTTACCATTCGAATATGAGCTGAATCATAGAGAAAAGCATAGATGAAATATACAAAGCTGTGCATCACATAAATATTGATTAATTTTTTAACAAACTTATTCTTTAAAAATGTGTATAGTTCTAAAATACGCTAGTACATACATAGTCAATTTAGAGGGGAAAAAAAAGACAAAAAGCGCTTTTGTTTGTTATGATAGGTTAGTATACGTCCGATTAGTTGTAGTGGGGGAGTTAGCATGTTTAAAAAGCTATTAGGTAAACAAATAAATATGGATACACTATCATTGGAGGAGCGTGTGGCCCTAACTAAAAGCGAGCCGATTCCTGCCCATGTAGCGATTATTATGGACGGAAATGGACGTTGGGCAAAAAAACGAGCTATGCCCCGTGTTGCTGGTCATCATGAGGGAATGAAGACCGTACGTAAGGTCACGAGATTTGCGTCAGATTTAGGCATTAAGGTATTAACTGTATATGCGTTTTCCACTGAAAACTGGAAACGGCCAAAACCTGAAGTAGATTTTTTGATGCGGCTACCAGTCGAGTTTTTAGGTTCCTTTTTACCCGAGATGATGGAACGCAATGTACGTGTCGAAATGATTGGAGATCCATCTTTATTACCTGCCCATACACAAAAAGCGTTGTATGAGGCAATGGAAGAAACGAAGCATAATACAGGTCTTATTTTAAATTTCGCCCTGAATTATGGAAGTCGTTCTGAGATGGTTAATGCCATGAAAATGATGCTTCAAAAAGTACAGGACGGTCAATTAACAATGCAAGACCTAACAGAAGAATGCTTAACATCTCATTTAATGACGGCCCATTTGCCTGAACCGGATTTATTAATTCGTACAAGTGGTGAAGTGCGCTTAAGTAACTTTATGCTTTGGCAGCTTGCCTATACAGAATTTTGGTTTACAGATACATTGTGGCCAGATTTTAGTGAGGAAACCTTACTGGAAGCGGTGGAAAACTATCAAAAACGTAATCGCCGTTATGGTGGGTTGAAGGGAGAAGAAACAACTTGAAACAACGAATTATTACCGCAATAATTGCAGCAGCATTTTTCATACCATTCGTTATTTATGGAAAAGTACCATTTGCCATACTTGTGCTAGCAATGGCTATTGTCGGTTTTTATGAAATACTTAAAATGAAAGGTATTTCCATTTTTTCTGTGCCTGGCTTTTTAGGGCTGGTCACTTTAATTTTGCTTGTTATCCCGAAGGACTGGAGTGAAAAGGTTGTAGACTTAATAGGCTATTCGTCTACTCTAATGGTAGTCTATGGTCTAATGATGCTACTCCTTATTTATGTAGTCTTGGTAAAAAATAAAATAACTTTTGATGAAGTTGGTTTTATTTTATTAGGCGCATTTTATGTGGGTTTAGGGTTCCATTACTTAATTGAAACAAGAAATGTAGGTTTAGAGTACGTTGTCTATTGTTTATTGGTCGTTTGGACAACGGATTCAGGTGCCTATTTTGTCGGAAGAAAATTTGGTAAGAACAAGTTATGGCCTGAAATCTCACCAAAGAAAACGATTGAAGGCTTCATCGGTGGAATTGTCATTGCTGTCATTTTCGCTGTCGGTATGCAACTTATTTACCCATTTGCAAATGGTTATATAACACTTGTATTCGTAACAATTTTCGCCTCCATTATTGGTCAGATGGGCGATTTGGTGGAATCTGCTATTAAGCGTCATTTTGATGTAAAGGATTCAGGTAATATTTTACCGGGGCATGGCGGGATATTAGATCGCTTCGATAGTCTATTGTTCGTTGTGCCTTTACTTCATTTTTTACATTTGTTTGGTAATTAATCCGAACTATAAAGGACTTCTATTCATACATTTGCTTAGATAGAAAAAGGGGACAATGTGTTGTGAAAAAAATTAGTTTATTAGGTGCAACTGGTTCAATCGGTTGGCAAACCTACGATATTTTAAAAGAACAACGTGAAGCTTTTCAATTAGTTGCTTTCTCTTCAGGGAAAAATATGGAGAAAACACGAGAAATGATTGATAACTTAAAGCCCGAATTAGTTTCTGTGCAGCTAGAAGAAGATGCGCTACTGCTTGCTAAGGAGTATCCGACTATTCACTTCACATTTGGCGCACAAGGCTTAGTGGAGGTTGCTACACATCCGGCTTCGAAAGTTCTTGTTAATGCTGTACTTGGAAGTGTTGGGCTGGAATCCACTTTAGCAGCCATTCGAATGGGAAAAACAATTGCGATTGCAAATAAAGAAACACTTGTGACAGCTGGACATTTAGTAATGGCTGAAGCGAAAAAATACAACGCAACTATTTTGCCAGTTGATAGTGAGCATTCTGCTATCTTCCAATCGATGAATGGTGAAAACCCCAAAGATATTGAACGTTTAATTATTACTGCTTCAGGTGGTAGCTTCCGCGATAAAACACGGGACCAATTAAAACATGTGACTGTGGCTGACGCACTGAATCACCCGAATTGGTCTATGGGCGCAAAGATTACGATAGATTCTGCAACAATGATGAATAAAGGTTTAGAAGTAATTGAGGCGCATGTTTTATTCGATATGCCATATGAAAAAATAGATGTACTTTTGCATAGAGAAAGTATTATTCACTCTCTAGTTGAGTATCATGATACTAGTGTGATTGCACAATTAGGCACACCAGATATGCGCGTTCCTATCCAATATGCTTTAAGTTACCCTGATCGTATCCCGTTACATAATGGTCAGAGACTAAATTTAGCGCAAATTGGTCAATTGCATTTTCAAGAAATGGACTTTGAACGTTACCCAGCATTGCGCTTAGCATACGAGGCTGGCCGTACTGGTGGAACCATCCTAACAGCAATGAATGCAGCAAATGAAGCAGCAGTTGCAGCTTTTTTACAAGGGAAAATAACATTCCTTCAAATCGATGAGACGATTGAACGTGTGATGCAAGCACACCAAAACATTGCAATACCAGATTTACAAACGATTTTACAGGTGGACAGTGAAACAAGAAAAATAGTGTTAGACATGGTAAAATAACGAGAGCAATGTATCGTTAACTAATCGCTTTTAAAGGTGGGGTATTATGCAAACAGCCATTGCATTTATTTTAATATTTGGTTTACTCGTCTTCTTCCATGAACTTGGACACTTCTTATTCGCCAAACGAGCAGGTATTCTAGTACGTGAATTTGCCATCGGTATGGGACCCAAGATTTATGGTAGAACACATGGAGAAACAATGTATACTATTCGTTTATTGCCTATCGGTGGATATGTACGAATGGCTGGCGAAGATATGGATGGCACTGAATTACAGCCAGGATATCGAATAGGGCTTGTTGTCAATGAAGATAATGTTGTTAAAAAAATTATTTTCAATCAAAATAATAAGCAATTACCAGATTTGTTATTTTTAGAAGTTGAGCGTGCTGATTTAGAAAAAGATTTGTTTGTAGAGGGCTATGATGAAGAAGAAAGATTAGTTCGTTATCAAGTAGCGAGAGATTGTATTCTTGTGGAAAATGGACGAGAGCTGGTCATTGCACCTCATGATCGTCAATTTAATGCAAAAACGGTTGGCCAACGAGCGATGACTATTTTCGCAGGTCCATTTTTTAACTTTATTCTAGCTTTTGTAATTTATTTAGTTATTGGATTAATTCACGGAGTTCCAACATATGAGCCAGTTATCTCTGAAGTTGTAGAAAATAATCCAGCTGCGGAGGCTGGGATGCTTGCAGGTGATAGAGTGACAGCCATTGATGGACAGGCTGTTGAAAAGTGGCAGGATTTAGCTGCAATTATTCAGGATCATCCAAACGAAGAGATTATGGTGACCGTAGATCGAGATGGACAATCTGTCAACTTAAACATGACTGTGAAGGAAGTCCAACAGGATGGAGAAAAGTATGGTCAAATTGGAGTGCTTTACGATAGCCCGAGAGAATTTAATCCTCTAAAGGCTGTTGTCTATGGGGCACAAGAAACCTATAATATGACTGTCAAAATATTTGAGCTTCTAGGTATGCTGATTACTGGTAAGTTTACAATAGACGCTTTATCCGGTCCTGTAGGTATTTATAAAGCAACCGAGCAAGTTGCTCAGTATGGAATTATGAACTTAATGAATTGGGCTGCAATGTTAAGTATAAATCTAGGAATTATGAACTTACTTCCATTACCTGCTTTAGACGGTGGTCGCTTATTATTCTTTGGTTTTGAAGCTTTACGTGGGAAACCAATTGACCGTCAAAAAGAAGGAATTGTCCATTTTGTAGGAATTGTTCTACTAATGATTTTAATGGTAGTTGTCACATGGAATGATATACAGAGATTTTTCTTTTAATCAATGACTAGTAAATTCTAACTTTACAATTAAAAGGAATTTTATTTATAGCTTTGGGCGCATTTTCTACGAAACATTGCGCTCAAAGCTAAATTTGTTTATGCTATTGAGAGTATAAACTTATCTATTAAAAAAGGTGGAACACTGAATGAAGCAAAGTAAAACATTTATCCCAACGTTACGTGAAGTACCTGCTGATGCTGAGGTAAAGTCACATAAGCAATTACTACGTGCAGGGTTTATTCGTCAAAATACAAGTGGGGTATACTCGTATTTACCGCTTGCAAAACGTGTGTTATCAAAAATTGAAACAATTATTCGAGAAGAGATGGAGGCCATCAATTCGATTGAGCTATTAATGCCATCTCTACAATCTGCTGAGCTTTGGCAAGAGTCAGGTCGCTGGGAAAAATACGGTCCAGAATTAATGCGCTTGAAAGACCGTCATGACCGTGATTTTGCATTAGGGCCAACACATGAAGAAGTAATTACAACGTTAGTACGTGATGAAATTAAATCTTATAAAAAATTACCGTTAACACTTTATCAAATTCAAACGAAGTTCCGTGATGAAAAACGTCCTCGCTTTGGTTTACTACGAGGAAGAGAATTTATTATGAAAGATGCGTATTCTTTCCATGCGTCTCGTGAAAGCTTAGATGAAACATATGATGATATGTATCGTGCTTATTCTAATATTTTCTCACGTCTTGGCTTAAACTATCGTGCTGTTATCGCAGATGCAGGGTCTATCGGCGGAAAAGGTACACATGAGTTCATGGTCCTTTCAGAAATTGGAGAAGATACAATTGCCTATTCAGATACATCTGACTATGCAGCAAATATTGAAATGGCTGAAGTTATTGCAGATTACCAGACATCTGATGAAGCATTAAAAGAAGTTGAAAAATTAGCGACACCAGATCAAAAAACAATAGAGGAAGTTTCAGCATTCCTACAAGTAAAACCTGCCCATGTTATAAAATCTCTTGTTTTTGATGTAGATGGAGAGCTTGTAGTTGTTCTTGCGCGTGGAGATCATGAAATCAATGATATTAAATTGAAAAATGCGCTTGAAGCGGGTTCTGTAGAGCTTGCAAGTGAAGCAGCGATTCGTGAGCTATTAGGTTGTGGTGTTGGCTCCATTGGGCCAGTGAAGTTACCTGTAGACGTAAAAGTAGTAGCTGATCATGCGATTAAATCTATTCGTAATGGTATTGCAGGTGCGAATGAAGATGGATTCCATTTAGTAAATGTTAATCCTGAGCGTGATTTTGCTGTGAATGACTACTTAGATATTCGTTTTATTCAAGAGGGTGATCCTTCTCCAGATGGACAAGGTACGATTAAATTTGCGGAAGGCATTGAGGTTGGTCATATTTTTAAACTAGGTACTACATATTCTGCTAAAATGAATGGTACTTTCTTAGACGAGCAAGGGAAATCTCAACCATTTATTATGGGTTGCTATGGTATTGGTGTTTCTCGTATTCTAGCTGCGGTAGCTGAGCATTTCCAAGATGAAAATGGCTTCACTTGGCCAACACAATTAGCTCCATACGATATCCATGTTGTACCTGTAAATACTAAAGATGAAGTGCAAGTAGCTTTAGCAGATGAGCTTTACGGCTTACTAAAATCATATCGCTATGATGTACTACTAGATGACCGTGCTGAGCGTGCTGGCGTTAAATTTGCGGATGCTGATTTAATTGGTTTACCTGTTCGCGTAACAGTTGGTAAAAAAGCAACAGAAGGTATTGTGGAAGTGAAGTTCAGACAAACTGGAGAAACATTTGAATGGAAAAAGGAAGAAGTGATTGACCGCTTAAATGAATTTTTCCGTAAAAATTAATAACCTGTCATGATTGGTTTTAAATGGAAGTGAATGCTTCTAATAGAGGCTTTCATGTAATTTTGATAAAATAGGGATAAATAAATTCGCGACAATTCTGCGGGACAGTGAGCCAAGCAAACAAAACAGATAGTTTAGACTCTCTGTTAAGCTTGAAGAGCGCCCGCAGTTAGGGAGCGAATTTTTTTCTGGCATTCTTGTCCTATGTTGAAGATAAATTAGAATATGAGGCTTATATGGACTGCCTCCTCCTGAAAGTAGGTGTCGATAAATTGGAACAGCAACAAGAGGCAAGAACGAGATTTCGAATGCTTTTGCAGCAACTAGAGTTAACAGATGATGTGTACATGTCATTTTTCGAGGAAGGTGAGTTATCACGGCTAACAGTCCATAAAAAGGATAGACTATGGCATTTTACTATTCAATTGCGTGATATACTGCCATTTCCGCTTTACCAGCTTTTCCGTACCCATTTAACAGATAAATTTTCAGCAATCGCACAAGTTTATACAACCATTGAGACACAAGAGAAAAGTGTAACGGAGGAACTTGTTCAAGCTTATTGGCTAAATGTTGTCGAGCAAATTGATGAGATGGCACCAACTTTGAAAAATTGCCTCATCTCTCAAGTGCCGATGTGGAATGGTCAGAAAATTACATTGGCCTGTATGCAGGAAATGGAATTTATGATGTTAAAAACGAAGTATGCCGACAAGCTAGCAGATAGCTATTGTCAATTCGGTTTTCCAAAAATGGTGATAGACTTTGTACTTCAAGAACAAACTGAAGAAATGATTGCTGCTCAGGAAGCGTTTATGGAACAAAAACGTATGGAAGAAGCGGCTTTATCTCAACAAGCGATGCAGGACTTCCAAAAACGAGAGCAGGAGAAGAAGGACAATCCAGCTATTGCGAACCTTGGTGATCGTCCATTCCAGCTTGGTATGCATATTAAAGATGATGAAATTATGGAAATTAAACGCATTGTTGAAGAAGAACGCCGTGTTATTGTGGAAGGCTTTGTCTTTGATACGGAAATTAAAGTACTGAAAAGTGGCCGTTCTTTATTACAAATTAAAATTACTGACTATACGGACTCTATTATCGTCAAAATGTTCTCACGTGATAATGACGATGCCGAATTGATGCAGCACCTAAAAAAGGGAATGTGGGTTAAAGTTCGAGGCTCCGTCCAAACAGACACATTTATTCGTGATTTAATCGTCATGGCGAATGATATTAATGAAATAAAAAAAGAAACACGTCAGGATCTGGCACCAGAGGGTGAAAAGCGAGTAGAGCTACATTTGCATACACCGATGAGTCAAATGGACGCTGTGACGCCCGTTGATCGTCTTGTTGCACAGGCAGCAAAATGGGGTCATCCAGCAGTAGCTATTACAGATCATGCTGTTGTACAATCCTTCCCAGAAGCCTATGCAGCAGGGAAAAAACATAGCATTAAAGTAATTTATGGCTTGGAGGCTAATTTAGTCGATGATGGTGTACCTATTGCATATGCCCCAGAGCATCGCTTATTAGCAGATGCCACTTATGTTGTCTTTGACGTGGAAACAACCGGATTATCCACTGCTTACGATACAATCATTGAGCTGGCGGCAGTAAAGATTAAAGATGGCCATGTCATCGATAAATATGAAAGCTTTGCAAACCCGCATCATCCGCTTTCAGCAACGACCATTGAATTAACAGGTATAACCGATGATATGGTTCGTCATGCCCCAGAAGTAGAGCAAGTCATTAAAGAGTTTCATGCATTTATTGGGGATGGGATTGTTGTTGCTCATAATGCGTCATTTGATATTGGTTTCTTATATACAGGCTATAAAAAATTTGGTCTTGAAGGAACAACACATCCAGTCATTGATACATTAGAATTAGCTAGATTACTTTACCCTACAATGAAAAATCACCGTTTAAATACACTTTGTAAAAAATTCAATATTGAATTAACACAACATCACCGAGCGATATACGATACAGAGGCGACAGGCTATTTACTTTTACAATTATTAAAAGATGCCGATGAATTAGTCATTAAATACCATGATGATTTTAATAAACATATCGGTGGTGGGGATGCCTATAAAAAAGGTCGACCGATGCATTGTACTATTTTAGCTGTTGATAATGCGGGCTTAAAGAATTTATTTAAAATTGTTTCACACTCCCATACAAAGACATTCTATCGAGTTCCTCGTGTGACACGAGCTGTTCTAGAGCAATATCGAGAAGGTTTATTAGTCGGTTCTGGTTGTAGTAATGGTGAATTATTTGAAACGATGATGAATAAATCACCGGAAGAAGCCGAACAGGTGGCAAAATTCTATGATTATATTGAGGTACAACCGAAGGCGGTATATGCACCATTAATTGAACGGAATGTCGTCCGTGATGAATGGACATTAGAGGATATCATTCGAAAGCTTGTTAAGTTAGGGAAGAAGCTCGATAAACCAGTTGTCGCAACGGGAAATGTTCATTATTTAGACCCAACTGATGCTATGTTTAGACAAATACTTGTTGGCTCTCAAGGTGGTGCAAACATCTTAAATCGATCCAAACTACCTGAGGTGCATTTTAGAACAACGGATGAAATGCTAAAAGAATTTGATTTCTTAGGACCAGATCTAGCTAAAGAAGTTGTTGTGACGAATGCACAAAAAGTAGCTGATAGCATTGGAGATGTTAAGCCGATTAAGGATGATTTATATACACCAAAAATTGAAGGCTCTGATGATGAAGTAACCAATTTAACGTATGAAATGGCTCATCATATTTACGGTGAGGAGCTACCCGAAATTGTAAAAGCTCGAATTGAAAAAGAACTAAAATCTATATTAGGACATGGTTTTGGTGTAATTTATTTAATTTCTGCGAAGCTGGTTAAGAAATCTTTAGCTGACGGTTATTTAGTAGGTTCTCGTGGTTCCGTAGGCTCTTCATTAGTGGCAACCTTTATGGAAATTACGGAGGTTAACCCATTGCCTCCGCATTATGTTTGTCCAAATTGTAAGCATTCCGAGTTTTTTGATGATGGTTCGGTTAGCTCAGGCTTTGATTTACCGAATAAAGACTGCTCAGAATGCGGAACACCTTATAAAAAAGATGGACAAGATATCCCATTCGAAACCTTCCTTGGCTTTAAAGGGGATAAGGTACCCGATATCGATTTAAACTTTTCTGGTGAATACCAGCCGAAGGCCCATAATTATACCAAGGTATTATTTGGTGAGGATTATGTGTACCGTGCAGGAACAATCGGTACGGTGGCGGAGAAAACAGCATATGGTTATGTCAAAGGCTATGCGAATGATCACAACTTACATTTCCGCGGAGCTGAGGTGGATCGTTTAGTGCAAGGATGTACAGGGGTTAAGCGAACTAGTGGGCAACACCCAGGGGGAATTATCGTAGTACCTGATTATATGGATATTTTTGATTTCACTCCAGTACAGTTCCCAGCAGATGCTCAGGATGCAGAATGGCGCACAACCCATTTCGACTTCCACTCGATTCATGATAATATTTTAAAACTAGATATACTTGGACACGATGATCCGACAGTTATTAGAATGCTACAGGATTTATCAGGAATAGATCCGAAAACGATTCCTACTGATGATCCTGTCGTTATGCAAATTTTTAGTTCACCTGAATCGTTAGGTGTAACTGAAAAACAAATTGGCTGTAAGACGGGAACATTAGGTATTCCTGAATTCGGTACTCGCTTCGTACGGCAAATGTTAGAGGATACAAAGCCTTCTACATTCTCAGAGCTTGTGCAAATTTCCGGATTATCTCATGGAACAGACGTATGGCTAGGTAACGCACAAGAATTAATTCATAACGGGACATGTGTCTTGAAAGAAGTAATTGGTTGTCGTGACGATATTATGGTGTATTTAATTTACCAAGGTCTAGAGCCATCGTTAGCATTTAAAATCATGGAGTCTGTACGTAAAGGGAAAGGCTTATCAGAGGAATTTGAAGCAGAGATGCTCGCCAATAAAGTACCAGGATGGTATATCGAGTCATGTAAAAAGATAAAATATATGTTCCCGAAAGCCCATGCTGCCGCATACGTATTAATGGCGGTTCGTATTGCTTGGTTTAAGGTCCATTTTCCAATCCTGTACTATGCAGCATATTTCACGGTACGTGCAGATGACTTTGATTTAATTGCTATGGTTCAAGGTTCACAAATGATTCGGGCCCGTATTGACGAAATCAATTTAAAAGGTCTAGATGCCTCTACAAAAGAAAAGAACTTATTAACAGTGATGGAGCTAGCACTGGAAATGTGTGAGCGAGGCATGAGCTTCCAAAAAGTTGACTTGTACCGCTCACAGGCAAGTGAATTTGTCATTGAAGGCAATACATTAATTCCACCTTTTGATGCAATCCCAGGACTTGGTACGAACGTAGCCAAAACGATAGTGGCTGCTCGAGAAGATGGAGAGTTTTTATCGAAGGAAGATTTACAGCAACGCGGTCGTGTTTCGAAAACACTAATTGAATACATGGATCAGTTGGGCTGTTTGGAAGGAATGCCGGATGCTAATCAGCTATCACTCTTTTAAGGATCAATGAGCTGCTAATCATTCAAAGTTTGATCTGTAAAATCTAGTCATTTCAAAATCCTGTCACAATATGGTTATCTTTCATGAAGGAAATTTGCATTATACCAAGAACTATGCTATTCTAATGGTAATAATTTGTTGATATTTTTCCAGCAAAAGAGTGGGGCTTACCCGCTCTTTTCTGTTGTTATACCGTAGCAAAACAAATTTTGACTAACAGCAGGTAAGACCGTAAAATTTCACCAAAGCAACTGGTGGAATTTCTGTTTTATTATGGTTCATTACACCACCAATACTGTAATGAATGATTGACACGCTAGAATAGATACAGGAGGAAATAATGAGCAAAGTACCATCTTTAATTGAAGAGCTCGCTAAACCAATAGTAGATGAGTTAAATCTGGAGTTAGTGGATATTGAGTTCGTAAAAGAAGGACGTAACTGGTTTTTACGCGTCTATGTTGATACACCAGAAGGGGGCATCGACATTGACCAATGTGCTCAAGTAAGCGAACGACTAAGTTTGTTATTGGATGAAAAAGACCCAATTACACAAAACTATTATTTAGAAGTTTCATCACCTGGAGCGGAGCGTCCATTAAAAAAGGATGCTGATTTTGAAAAAGCAATTGGTAAGTTTATTTATGTAAAAACCTATAAGCCCATTAAGGACATGAAGGAATTCCAAGGCTACTTAACATCCTACGAGGAACATACATTAGTGATGGAAGTACGCATTAAAACGCGTAAAATTACAGTAACAATAGAACAAGAAAAAATCGCATTGGCACGACTAGCCATCGATTTTTAAGCATAATGCATATTTAGGAGTGAAAACAAAATGAGTAGTGATTTGTTAGATGCGCTGAATGCGCTAGAAGAACAAAAAGGAATTTCAAGAGATGTGTTGATTGAAGCAATTGAAGCGGCATTAGTTACAGCTTACAAACGCAACTTTAACCAAGCACAAAATGTTCGTGTGGACTTAAATTTAGATAAGGGCTCTATTCGTGTGTTTTCACGTAAAGATGTTGTGGAAGAAGTAGAGGACGATCGTCTACAAATTTCTTTAGAAGACGCAAAGGTTATTAACCCTGCTTATCAATTAGAAGATATCGTGGAACAAGAAGTAACGCCACGTAACTTCGGTCGTATTGCTGCACAAACAGCCAAACAGGTAGTAACACAACGTGTACGTGAAGCGGAACGTGGTTTAATCTACGAGCAATATGTCGATCGTGAAGATGATATCGTAACTGGTGTTGTGGAACGTTTAGATGCGCGAAATATTTATGTAGGTTTAGGAAAAGTTGAGGCTGCATTGCCAGTCAATGAACAAATCCAAGGCGAAACTTACCATCCACATGATCGCATTAAAGTGTATATTACAAAGGTTGAACGTACAACACGCGGTCCGCAAGTGATTGTATCTCGAACACATCCTGGCTTATTACGCCGATTATTTGAGATGGAAGTACCAGAAATTTATGAAGGAATTGTAGAGATTAAATCGATTGCTCGTGAAGCAGGAGATCGCTCAAAAATTTCTGTCTATGCACACAATGAAGAAGTAGATCCAGTAGGCTCTTGTGTGGGAGCTAAAGGTGCTCGTGTACAAACGATTGTTAACGAACTAAACGGTGAAAAAATCGATATCGTAGAATGGTCGGAAGATCCTGTTGTATTCGTTGCCAATGCGCTTAGTCCATCAAAAGTTTTAGATGTACAAGTAAACGAAGAAGAAAAATCTACAACGGTTGTTGTACCAGATTATCAATTATCACTAGCTATTGGTAAACGTGGACAAAATGCACGATTAGCTGCAAAGCTTACTGGCTGGAAAATTGATATTAAGAGTGAGACAGATGCACGTGAATTAGGTATCTATCCGTCTGCTACAAGCACTTTCGTACCTGCTGTGGATGAAGAAAGTGATTTTGAAGAAGTGGCAGTAGACTTATATCAGGACGACGAAGAATAAGTAAGAAAGCCCGTGTGACGAGTTAACTGACAGTATTCAGTGGGCCCCCTACGCCGACTGAATACTGTCAGAGCGTCAAGTAGAGCATGACTTGTCCACCTCTTACGACAAGCTTCAGAGAGGAATGGTGATTCTTATGGCTGTTAACAAAAAAGTACCTCTTCGTAAATGTGTAGCAACTGGAGAAATGCTACCTAAGAAAGAAATGATACGTGTTGTTCGTTCGAAAGAGGGCGAAGTAAGTGTAGATGTCTCCGGGAAAAAACCTGGGCGTGGTGCCTATGTCTCTAAATCAGAGAAGGCAATCGATATCGCTCGTAAGAAAAATGTATTGGGGCACCAACTTGATGTGAAAATACCTGAAGAAATTTACGAGGAGCTTATTTTGCTAATTCGTAGGGAGTCAATTTTATGATCAATCAAGCAATATTTAATTTGCTTGGAATTGCGGCAAGAGCCCGTAAAGTGATTTCAGGAGAAGAGTTAGTAGTAAAGGAAGTCCGCAATGGCAATGCTAAGTTAGTACTGCTTGCAAACGATGCTTCTAAAAACTCAAGTAAGAAAATTCAAGATAAGTGCACGTACTACAACGTTGAGTATCATGTAATTGGAGATCGTTATGATCTAGGACATGCTACAGGTAAGGAGGCCCGAGTGGCTTTAGCGATTACCGATAAAGGTTTTGCAAGTAAATTGTCTAGTCTACTCAACGAAAAATAATCGGGGGTGAGCAGATGACCAAAATCAGAGTTCATGAATATGCGAAACAAGTGAATAAAACGAGTAAAGAGGTTATTGAAGCACTTAGTAAATTAAATGTGAGTGTAACTAATCATATGTCTATGTTAGAGAAAGACATCGTGTCAAAGTTAAACCAAACATTTAAAGCAACACCTGAGAAAAATGTAGGAAAACAAGCAACTCAAAACATTTCACAAAAATCTCAATCGAATGGCCAACAAAACCATTCGGTGAAAAAGCAAGAAGGTCAAAGGCAGCAATCTGCTACTTCTAAGCCTAAAGTAAATAATCAGCAACACTCAAATTCGTCTAACGAAAAATCTAAGAATACAAAAGGTAATCAAAATAGAAATATGACACAAAATAATAATAATAACAATAATAATAATCGTAGAGGTGGCGGTGGTTACAACCAACGTCCAAAACCAGGGATTCATGGAGGCAAACGTCGCCATCCAAAAACGCATCAACCATCAATACCAGTTAAACAAAAGGAACTTCCAGAAAAAATTACTTTTGTTGAATCATTATCAGTGGCAGAATTAGCAAAAAAATTACACCGTGAGCCATCAGAAATTATTAAAAAATTATTTATGCTTGGGGTAATGGCAACAATTAACCAAGAATTAGATAAGGATGCAATTGAATTAATTTGCGCAGACTATGGTGTAGAAGTGGAAGAGGAGATTCGTGTAGATATCACGGACTTAGAGACACACTTCGAGCAAACAGAAGAAGTAAATGAAGCTGAATTATCAGAACGTCCGCCAGTTGTAACAATCATGGGTCACGTTGACCACGGTAAAACAACATTATTAGATTCAATTCGTAATACTAAAGTAACTGCAGGTGAAGCTGGGGGCATTACGCAGCATATTGGTGCCTACCAAGTAACAGAAGGTGACAAGAAAATTACCTTCCTTGATACACCTGGACACGCTGCTTTCACAACAATGCGTGCACGTGGTGCAAAAGTAACAGATTTAACCATTTTAGTAGTAGCTGCTGATGATGGTGTAATGCCACAAACAGTAGAAGCAATCAATCACGCAAAAGCAGCGGAAGTACCAATCATTGTAGCTGTGAATAAAATGGATAAACCATCAGCCAATCCAGATCGTGTAATGCAAGAATTAACTGAACATGGCTTAGTTCCTGAAGCATGGGGCGGAGAAACAATTTTCGTACCAATTTCTGCATTAAAAGGTGAAGGCATTGACACATTACTAGAAATGATTTTACTTGTTGCCGAAGTAGGAGAATTGAAAGCAAACCCTGACCGTTTAGCACTTGGAACAGTCATTGAAGCTCAGCTAGACAAAGGACGCGGTTCAGTTGCTACGCTGTTAGTGCAAGATGGTACATTAAAAGTGGGTGACCCAATCGTTGTTGGTCATACATTTGGTCGAGTTCGTGCAATGGTGAACGACAAAGGCCGTCGTGTGAAAGAAGCTGGACCATCAACACCAGTAGAAATTACTGGTTTAAATGATGTACCTCAAGCAGGAGACCGTTTTGTTGTCTTTGAAGACGAAAAAACAGCTCGTCAAGTTGGGGAAACTCGTGCGATGTCAGCTATCCAAGCACAACGTTCTGAAAAACAACGTGTAACGCTTGATAACTTATTTGAGCAAATGAGCCAAGGCGAAATGAAAGAGCTGAATTTAATCGTTAAGGCAGACGTACAAGGTACTGTAGAAGCAATGGCTGCTTCATTAATGAAAATTGATGTAGAAGGCGTAAATGTGAAAATTATTCACACTGGTGCAGGTGCCATTACGGAATCTGATATTTCTCTAGCTGCTGCTTCCAATGCTATTGTTATTGGTTTCAATGTACGTCCAGATGTCAATGCAAAACGTGCTGCAGAAGAAGAAGGCGTAGATATTCGTTTACACCGTATCATTTACAAAGTAATTGAAGAAATTGAGCAAGCGATGAAAGGTATGCTTGATCCTGAATTTGAAGAAAAAATTATTGGGCAAGCAGAAGTTCGCCAAACAATTAAAGTATCAAAAGTTGGTACAATTGCTGGTTCGTATGTAACTGAAGGAAAAGTAACGCGTGATTCAGGCGTACGTGTAATCCGTGATAACGTAGTTATTTTTGAAGGTGAATTAGATACGCTTAAGCGCTTCAAAGACGAAGTAAAAGAAGTAGCAAGAGGATACGAATGTGGTATTACTATTACAAACTTCAACGATATTAAAGAAGGCGACATTATTGAAGCCTACATTATGGAAGAAGTTAAACGAGTATAATGATTGTATACGCAGAGGTTGAATTTATCATTCAAACTGCCCATTCGTTAAAAGAGAAACGTGCTGTCTTACAGCGTATGATTACCCGCACAAAGCAGAAATTTAATGTTTCTATTGCGGAAATTGACCATCAAAATGTATGGCAGCGCACAAAATTAGCACTTGTAGCTGTTTCATCATCGAAAGAAGCAGCTGAACGGGAAATTAATCACGCGCTCCATTATTTAGAGTCAAATCCATCATGGGAACAGCTTAATGTGTGGCGAGACTATTTATAAGGAATAGTAGGTAGTTGGGATACTATAGCATAAAAAGACCAACTATCTGTACTGAAATAGAGGTGACAAATTATGTCTCTACGTTCAAACCGTGTTGCTGAGCAAATGAAAAAAGAGCTTGGTGATATTCTTGGCCGTAAAATTAAAGATCCGCGTGTTGGTTTTGTTACTGTTACAGGTGTTGAGGTAACTGGTGATTTACAGCAAGCGACTATTTATATCACATCTTTAGGCAATGAACGTGAACGCGAGGAAACGCTTAAAGCTTTAGTAAAGGCTTCTGGTTTTATTCGATCAGAAATTGGTTCACGTATCCGTTTACGACGTACACCAGAGTTAATCTTTGAATTCGATTCATCGATTGAGTACGGAAATCGTATTGATACTTTGCTAAGAGATTTACACAAAGAATAAGCTAATAAAAGTCTGCCATTTGCATGTTCATGCAGGCAGGCTTTTTATCTTCATGAAGAAGTTTTTTGTCCTGGCAAATATGCTAGGTGCAATATTTATTTTAAAGGCAATTTGGGAGGATTTATATGAACGGTATTTTACCGCTTTGGAAAGAAAGAGGCATGACAAGCCACGATTGTGTCTTTAAACTACGCAAAATTTTACGTACAAAAAAGGTTGGACATACAGGGACATTGGATCCAGGCGTGGAGGGTGTACTACCAATTTGTATTGGCCAAGCCACTCGAATTGCAGAATATTTAACAGATGCAGGTAAAACCTATGAAGCTATTATATCCATTGGTCGTACAACGACAACGGAGGATGCAGAGGGCGAAACGGTTGCACAGGATCAGACTATTAAAAAGTTTTCTCGTGAGCAATTACAAGAGGTTTTAGCTTCATTAACAGGAATTATTGAACAAACTCCACCCATGTTTTCTGCTGTTAAGGTAAATGGTAAACGCCTCTATGAATATGCTCGAAAAGGTGAGACAGTTGAAAGACCGACTCGCCAAGTTACCATTTATGCTCTAGAACTTCTCGATGACAATGAATCCTACGAGGGACAGGAGATTACATTCCCTGTTCGTATCGCTTGTAGTAAAGGAACTTATATCCGTACATTAGCTGTCCAAATTGGGGAGGAACTTGGTTATCCAGCCCATATGAAAGAGCTCGTACGTACTGCTTCAGGTACCTTTACGCGCGATAACTGTTTTACGCTGGCACAGGTGGCTGAGCTCATGGATGAAGAGCAGGTGGCTACTTGTATTTTACCTGTCGAGTATGCATTAACAGACTATCCATATATTGAGATTACTTCTGCCAATGAAAAAGAAATTTTTAATGGACAAGTGCTTCCAGCAGATACATTGTTAAAGATACATGATAAAATTGTCTTTGGAATCAATGGAAAGGCAGTTGCGGTTTATCAAGCTCACCCTTCAAAGGCAGGCTTGATGAAACCACACAAGATGTTTCCGACGATAGAGTAGGAGGATTTTTCAATGGAGGTCATTCATTTAAAATACCCACATCAATTACAGCAAAGAGAAAGCATGCAGCCCTATTCATTAGCGCTTGGCTTTTTCGATGGTGTACATAGAGGGCATCAGGCAGTTATCAAGGCAGCAAAGGAAGAGGGAGAGAAGCGGCAAATTCCAAGCGCAGTAATGACATTTGACCCGCACCCATCATTAGTCCTTGGAGGGCGTAACGAAAAGGTTTTCTATATTACACTCTTACAGCAGAAATTGCAGCTTTTTGAGGAACAAGGCGTGGATACAGTGTTTGTTGTCCATTTCACATCTGATTTTGCTAAACTATCTCCAGCCGCATTTATTGATACATTTATTCGTGGATTAAATATACAACATGTGACAGCTGGCTTCGATTATTCATTTGGGGCATTTGGTAAAGGTACAATGGACGATATGCGTGCATTAAGCAATGGGGATTATGGTGTGACAATCGTTGAGAAGAAGACGGATGATGTGGAGAAAATCAGCTCAACCCGTATTCGTCAACTTTTACAAGAGGGTGATATGGAAGCAGCGAGAACATTATTAGGGCGTCCATTTGAAATAAACGGAATGGTTGTACATGGAGATAAACGTGGTCGAACAATTGGCTTCCCAACAGCAAATGTCCAAGCTTTAGAAGGAACTTTTATTCCTGCAAGTGGGGTCTATGCTGTCCGTCTGCTAGTCCAAAATGCTTGGTATGATGGTGTCTGTAATGTAGGCTACAAACCAACGTTTAAAGATCCGAACGATAAGCAATTGTCCATTGAGGTTCATATTTTAAATTTTGATAAGAATATTTATGGCGAAGAAGTACATGTAGCTTGGTATAAACGTATACGAAGCGAAAGAAAATTTGACGGTATTGATGCTTTAAAAACGCAAATTGAAAAAGATAAACAAGAAGCTATACAATATTTTAACGATTTACAATAGAGTCAACTGAGCTACGGTTTTTACTTGCTTGACTCAATCATTTATGGTAACATTCATAAGTGCATAATGCTCAACCTTAGCTCGGTATATCGAAGACTCCAACGTTTACTGTGCTAATGGGGATAAATAATTTTTCTTAGGAGGTCCATACAAATGGCTATTACAAAAGAACGTAAAAACGAAATTATCGCTGAGTACCGTACTCACGAAAGTGACACTGGTTCACCAGAAGTACAAGTTGCAGTATTAACAGCAGAAATCAATGCTCTAAATACTCACTTACGTACACACAAAAAAGATTTCCACTCTGAGCGTGGTCTTCTTAAAATGGTAGGTCGTCGTCGTCACTTATTAAAATATCTTCGTGAAACTGACGTACAACGTTACCGTGAACTAATCAACCGTTTAGGCTTACGTCGCTAATTACAGCGGACTGTAGACAAACTTTTGTCTACAGTCTTTTTTTTTTTGAATAAAAGGATGGTTTATTTCTCGTCTCTATTTATATTTTGTTCGATAATCAGCCATAACTTTTTTACGCTCCGGTGAACGAGCTAGAAAAAACATGTTCTAGTCAATAAAAGGATGATATATTCTAATCACATTTCGCAACCAAATTCAACTAGTTATATGGTAATCTACCTTTGTTGTCCATGCGACAAAAGAAATAGAGTTGAATCAATGAACTAATCAATAGTGGTTGTTTTTTTTATAGCAATGAATGGCCATTCATAACAGTCCACCATCTATAACAGCTTACTTCAGCTTGTGAAATGTAAAAACAAAATTTATGGTGAGAAGGTGCAGTTGAATGTTTAACAAAATATTAAGAGAGAATAATATTGTTGCAGGAATCTTGACCATTATTCGCATATATCTAGGTTGGCATTGGCTAACAGCCGGTTGGGGAAAATTGATGAATGGATTTGATGCATCCGGTTTTTTAGCAAATGCTATAGCAAATCCAGTAACGAGCGGTGAGGATTTAGCATATCCACTATACGTAAAGTTTATTGAATCATTTGCTTTACCCAATGCTGAAATTATTAATTTCCTTATTCCATGGGGAGAATTTTTAGTCGGCCTGGGATTAATACTAGGATGTTTAACAACATATGCTGCATTTTTTGGGATGGTTATGAACTTCGCATTTTTAATGGCAGGTACTATATCAAGTAACCCTTGGGATATTTTACTTGCTATCTTTATAGCAGCAGCAGGCTTCAATGCCGGTAAGTTTGGATTGGATCGTTTCGTCCTACCAGCTTTCAGCAATATGATCCAAAAAGTAAAAAACAAAGATAAAATAGGTCGACCGGTGTCTAAAACGACATAATTTACATAAAGAAGACGCGAAATGCCCCGTGAATGCTATTTTGACGGGGCATTTATTTTAAATTTCTTCTCTTGACACACTTAAACTTTACTACATACTTAACTTTCTTTATACTAGTAGGATGTATGACAAGTACCGTGTTATAATAAATCTATTGTGTATAGCCTGCACTTGAAATAATAATGTGAAGAAGCATTTATATCTATTTACATACATTACTTTTCGTCAGGAAGGAATCAATTTAAATTAATTCCATATAACAAAAGTATAAAAATGTTTTTTCAATAAAATATAGAAATAAATCTTAAATAAATTGGCAATAACTGAATTTAAATGTATGATTATTTCATGAAATATTTTTTAGCATAGAACAAGCATTTTTGGTACACTTACAATTAGTACATACAGACGAAGTAAGTGTTTTTATAATAGAGAGGGGTTCATTGAATGAACGAAAAGAAAGTCTATTCCTATGAATGGGCTGGCCGTCCACTTGTAATTGAAGTAGGACAGTTAGCAAAACAAGCAAACGGTGCTGTATTAGTACGCTATGGCGATACGTCAGTATTATCTACAGCCACAATGTCAAAATCACCTAAACCACTTGATTTCTTCCCATTAACAGTAAACTATGAAGAGCGTCTATATGCTGCAGGTAAAATTCCTGGCGGCTTTATTAAGCGTGAAGGGCGTCCATCTGAAAAAGCTATATTGGCGAGCCGTTTAATCGACCGTCCAATTCGTCCGATGTTCCCAGATGGTTTCCGTAACGAAGTTCAAGTAATCTCTATGGTTATGTCAAATGATTCTGACTGTACGTCTGAAATGGCAGCAATGGTTGGTTCTTCATTAGCATTAGCTATATCTGATATTCCTTTTGATGGACCAATCGCAGGTGTACAAGTTGGTTATATTGACGGGGAATTCATTGTCAATCCAACAGTGGAACAATCGAACCAATCGACAATTCATTTATCTGTAGCAGGGAACAAAGACGCTATCAACATGGTTGAAGCAGGCGCACTTGAAGTTCCTGAAGAGGTAATGTTAGAAGCGATTATGTTTGGGCATGAAGAAATTAAAAAAATCATCGCATTCCAAGAGCAAATTGTAGCTGAGGTAGGAAAAGAAAAGAAACCAGTTACATTATTTGAAATTGATGAAGCAATTCAAGCGGATATAAAAGCTGCTTGTGAGACTGATATGCATGATGCTATTCAAACGGCTGAGAAACATGCTCGTGATGAGGCAATTCAAGCTGTAAAAGATCGTATTATTGCTTCCTATGAAGAGCAAGAAGCCGATGATGACACGATGAAGCAGGTTTATACAATTCTTGATAAGATGGTAAAAGATGAAGTACGTCGTCAAATTACTGAAGATAAAATTCGTCCAGATGGTCGTAAGCTAGACGAGATTCGACCACTTTCTTCTGAAACAGGCTTATTACAGCGTACACACGGTTCAGGTCTATTTACACGTGGACAAACTCAAGCACTTTCTATCTGTACATTAGGTGCGCTTGGTGATGTGCAAATTATTGACGGTTTAGGTGTCGAAGAATCAAAACGCTTTATGCACCATTATAACTTCCCTCAATTCTCGGTTGGTGAAACAGGACCAATTCGTGGACCAGGTCGTCGTGAAATTGGTCATGGAGCTTTAGGGGAGCGTGCACTGGAAGCAGTCATTCCTGATGAATCAGTTTTCCCATATACAATTCGTTGTGTATCAGAAGTACTTGAATCAAATGGTTCAACCTCTCAGGCTTCTATTTGTGCATCCACGTTAGCTATGATGGATGCTGGTGTTCCATTAAAAGCACCAGTTGCAGGTATTGCAATGGGCCTTATTAAAAAAGGTGAACATTATTCTATTTTAACGGATATTCAAGGAATGGAAGATCATCTAGGTGATATGGACTTTAAAGTGGCTGGTACAGCTAAAGGTGTAACAGCTCTACAAATGGATATTAAAATCGATGGGTTATCTCGCAATATTTTAGAAGAAGCATTGACACAGGCTAAAGTAGGCCGTATGCATATTTTAGAATCAATGCTTGCAACACTTGCAGAGCCACGTAAACAATTATCTGAATTTGCACCTAAAATCGTAATTGTTAAAATCAATCCAGATAAAATTCGTGATGTTATTGGACCTGGCGGAAAACAAATTAATAAAATCATTGAAGAAACGGGCGTTAAGATTGATACAGAACAAGATGGTACAATCTATATTTCTTCAGCTAATGAAGAAATGAATGCACGTGCAAAACAAATTATTGAGGATATCGTACGAGAAGCTAAAGTAGGTGAATACTACTTATCGACAGTGAAGCGTATTGAAAAATTCGGCGCGTTTTGTGAAATTTTCCCAGGTAAAGATGGCTTGCTTCACATTTCTGAAATTCAAGAGGAACGCACTAAGCAAGTGGAAGACGTCTTAAAACTAGGCGATCAATTACTAGTAAAGGTAATTGAAATTGACAAACAAGGTCGTGTGAATTTATCTCGTAAAGTAGTACTACAAGAGGAAAAAGAACGCGCTGAACAACAAAAATAATAAAGATAAAAGGCTGCGTCTAATGCGCAGCCTTTTTAAATAGTTTATTCATAATAAAGAAATATACAGTTGGGGGAGATTTTTTGGTTCAAGTACATACATGTCAGAACGGTGTTCGTATTGTGTCAGAGCAAATTAACCATGTAAGATCAGTCGCTTTGGGTATTTTTGTTAATGCGGGTTCACGCTATGAGCTACCTGAAGAGAACGGTATTACACATTTTATAGAGCATATGTTGTTTAAAGGAACAGCAACTCGTTCGGCTCGTCAAATTGCGGAAGAATTTGATCGGATAGGAGGAGAATTAAATGCCTTTACATCTAAAGAAAATACATGTTATTATGCAAAAGTTTTAGATCATCATGCAGAGCTAGCAGTCTCCATTTTGGCTGATATGTTTTTTAATTCTACATTTGCAGAAGAAGAATTAGAAAAAGAACGGCAAGTGGTATTAGAGGAAATTTTAATGAGTGAAGATGCTCCAGACGATGATGTACATGAAAAGCTATGGAGTGTCATGTATCCAAATGATGCACTGGGCCGTCCGATATTGGGCAGTGCAGCTACTTTAAAGACATTTACTGCAGAGGCGATTCGACATTACATGGCTAAGCATTATGGTCCTGAGTCTGTAGTTATTTCCATTGCGGGCAATATTTCACCACAACTAATGGCAACGATTGAACGATTATTTGGACAATATCAGCCTTCTTCTGTTGCGATTGCACCTGTGCTGACAAATCCCTCATTTCATCCTGGAGAAATCTCAAAAATTCGAGATACTGAGCAAGCACATCTAGCTATTTCCTACCCAGCTATTGGTGTAAAGGACCCTGATATGTATAGCTTTATTGCGTTAAATAATATTATTGGTGGCAATATGAGCTCACGATTGTTTCAAGAAGTACGGGAGGAAAGAGGACTAGCATATTCCATTTTCTCATACCAGTCCTGTTATGCAGATGTTGGGGCGTTCACCATATACGGCAGTACTAGCCGTCAACAATTAGCGCAGCTACAACATACTATTGATGCTACTTTACTCGATATTGTTGCGGATGGCGTCACAGAAGAAGAGCTTGATAATGCAAAAGAGCAGCTGAAGGGTAGCTTTGTTCTTGGATTAGAGGGAACTGGCGCACGTATGAATCGTAATGGTACAAGTGAGCTCGTTCATCGTAAACATCGTACAGTAGACGAGGTATTAGCTTCTATAGATGCTGTATCTATGGCCTCAGTGGATCGATTGATTGCTAAAATTTTGAAGGCAGAGCCAGCTATTTCAATTATTGGACCAAGTGAATAAAATTACCTCATCGTAAAGCCTTAAGAGAGGTGTCTCAAATGATTATGGAGACACCTCTTTTTTTATAGTATCAATTAGGCATGTAATCAATATTGTAAATCATTACCATTCACGAGGAAATATAAAATGTGGAAAATTAGCTATATGTTGGAGCACCTGCATTATCACCTGCACGGGTAGGATATGCTGAACAAGAAGAGAAAGGTACAGACCAAGAAATTAAAAAAGATGTAACAAAACATCAAGAAACTACATATGCTTCGACTGTCAAGACAGTATCCGAGCGCAAATGGGGACACCGGATAAAGGTCATGACTGAACAGCAAATCGTTCAAAGTAATAATCTGTATTCCATGATTTAATCCCTTTTTCATTGTCGAGCCGAGTCGCAATAAGCGTTTCAGGGCATGTAATTCGTCCAAAACCACGCCAATGTCTTTTTTTATCGATTGTTCATGCTCGACAAGATTTTTGTTAAAAATTAATAAATCGCCATATTCCTTTTTTAACAACGAAGCACATTACCGTTCCTGGAGGTACTGAAAACTTACACCTTTTAGTGAAAATCCTTCAAATCCTTTTGTAACTCATGGATTGCTAGGGCATACATTCTTACTGATCCCCCTCTAACATGAAAGTGAATAAATTTTGTAATTCTTCATTTGATAAATCAACTGTTTTCGCTAATCTTACGGCCTTCTGTACATGTTCCTCTACCTGTCTCAAAAGCTCCTCACGTAGGAAATCCTGGTTACGTTCTGTAACAAGCTACCTTTCCCAGCGACTGTTTCAGTAAAGCCGCCGTCCTGTTCTAGATCGGCATAGCCATGTTTGTAGTCATTACACATATTTTTAAATCCTTAGCTAAAGCGCGAATGGATGGTAGGGAATCACCTGCTTAGAATTTATTGGCTAGAATGGCTTCTTTGAGCTGGATAGTGATTTGCTCATAAATGGGCTTATCACTGGCATTGCTTAACTGGATATGCAAACTCCTCACCTCACATATCTGTGTATATACACTACATACAGAAGGGAGTGTGAATGCAATATATTCCTACTTTTGGTAGGGGGCACGATTTACAAAAACTCGGCATATATTGAGGTAACGGCTCAAGGAGGGAGATGAGGAATGCTACTATCTGAGATGGTGGATAAAGAGTTAATTCAAATTGAGGGCGGTGTACATTTTGGCATCCTGGCTCATACAGAATGCCTATTAGATGTGCAAACAGGAAAAATACATGGTTTTGAAATTGTCAAAGATAAATTACCTTTCCAAAAAAAGAAAATGAAAGTTAGTGAAATGATCCCTTGGAACGAAATTATATTAATTGGTGAAGATCGAATTTTATTTAACAAGACATCTACAGTACAGTCAGAATATTTACAGTGAGGTGAGCTTTTGGAAAACGAAAAATGGCTCGTTATCGGTGAGGACTCCAGATTAAAGGAACTAGCAACAATGTTAAGAAGTCCATCGAGAACAGTGTTTTATAAAAGAACGACAGTTTGGAACGAGGAGTTAAATAAGCTTGTTTTAGAATTTCAACCAAATAAAATTATTCTACCTATCCTTCCTTTAAAAATAGAAGTGGAACAGCTATATGGTATATCACAGGTTAAATTCTATACAGGTCGTTTAACTATGCATTGGAAGCATCTGCTAGAAAAAAATGAATCCCTTTGCTACTTGCAACAAGAATCGTTTATTTGGCAAAATGCTAGATTAACAGCAGAGGGGTTTATCGCCACGTTTTACGGACTCGAGCAAAAATGTATTTACGGACAAAACTTTACAATCGCAGGTTTCGGACGTATCGCCAAAATGCTCGCTTCTTTACTTGTTAAGATGGGAGCTAATGTTCATATTGTTGCACGTTCGGTTGTACAAGTGAGTGAAGCTAAAGCATATGGCTATAAAGCTACGGACTTAGATGATCGTTTATGGTCAATTAATGAAGGTACATTTATTAATACCATTCCAGCTAAATGGATTACAGAATCGTTTAAAGATCATGTTCCAGCAGTTTTATATGATTTAGCCTCAGAGCCAGGCTGCTTAGATATAGATGCTGAGCAACTTCAAACATATGTGCTGTTGCCATCATTGCCTGGGAAATACTTTGCACATAATGCTGCTGAAATTCTGTGCAAGGCCATAGAGGAGGAAGAAAATTGTTAACGGGGAAACGAATTGGCCTAGGTATTACAGCTTCCCATTGTACGTATGAAGATGTCATACCTAAAATTCAAAATTTTATGGATGTAGGTGCTACAGTTATACCAATCATTACCCATTCCGTTTTACATGCAGCAACTCGCTTTGGTACAGGGGAGGAATGGATTGCAAAAATAGAAGCTTTAACTGGAGAAAAAGTTATTTCTTCAATAAAAGAAGCAGAGCCATTTGGCCCATCCAATCCACTGGATGCTATGGTGATTGCTCCAATGACAGGTAATAGTATTAGTAAGTTTGCAAATGCGGCAACAGATAGCCCTGTACTTATGGCAGCAAAGGCAACTTTACGTAATGGATCACCTGTAGTTTTAGGAATTTCAACGAATGATGCACTCGGCTTAAATGGTATCAATATAATGAAGTTGTTAAATGCCAAAAATATTTATTTTATCCCATTTGGTCAGGACTCTCCTCATTCCAAACCCAATTCCCTTATTGCTGATTTTGACCGAATGGTAGATACTGTTCATGCAGCAATTACTCAGAAAAAGCAATTACAACCGCTGTTGATACAATATTTCAAATAAATCATAGATTACACACAATTTTCAGTATTTTTGTGATACAATAGCACACATTATGGAACATGTATTCAAGGAGAGATGACAGATGACAAAGCAGTTAACAGTTGCGGTTGTTGGAGCAACAGGAGCAGTAGGTTCAAAAATGATGGAGCAATTAATCAAACGTAAATTTCCAATAGGGAACATTAAATTTCTAGCTTCTGCACGTTCAGCAGGGAAATCAATCGAGTTTAATGGTCAAACATATACAATTGAAGAAGCGACACCTGAAGCTTTTGAAGGCGTCAATGTCGCTTTATTCTCAGCTGGTGGTTCTGTATCAGCTGTGCTTGCACCCGAAGCAGCAAAGCGAGGTGCAGTAGTTATTGATAATACGAGCCATTTCCGAATGGATCCAGAGGTACCACTTGTTGTACCTGAAGTGAATCGAGGCGACCTGGCGAAGCATAAAGGGATTATTGCAAACCCAAACTGCTCGACAATTCAAATGGTAGCTGCGCTTGAGCCAATTCGTAAAGCATTTGGATTAACAAAAGTGCTGGTTTCAACGTATCAGGCGGTTTCAGGTGCAGGTATTTCTGCTATTCAAGAGTTAAAAACACAAAGCGCAAACTGGGAAGCAGGTAGGGATGTAGAAGCAAATATTTTACCATCTGGTAGTGATAAGCGCCATTACCCAATCGCTCGTAATGTCATTCCACAAATTGATAAATTCACAGATAATGGATTTACATACGAAGAAATGAAAATGATTAATGAGACGAAAAAAATTATGCATGCACCAGAGCTAAAAGTTGCTGCTACTTGCGTTCGTGTGCCGGTCGTTTCAGGTCACTCAGAGTCTGTTTATATTGAGGTAGAGAAAGAAACATCAATCCAAGAGATTTTTGACGTATTACGCAATGCACCAGGTGTAGTATTACAAGATGATATTGCAACACAAACTTACCCAATGCCTATTTATGCAGAAGGGGAGGACGCTACTTTTGTAGGACGTATCCGTCAAGATTTAGACAACAAAAAAGGATTCCATCTATGGATCGTTTCTGACAATCTATTAAAAGGCGCTGCATTAAACTCTATCCAAATTGCAGAAGCAATGCTTGAGGATAACTTACTATAAGAGGGGTGTAAGGATGAATTTAGGTCGAATTGGAACGGCTATGATTACGCCGTTCAAAGATGATGGCACGATAAATTATCCAGAATTAGAACGTATTATTAATCATTTGATTGACAATGGTACAGATTGTATAGTTGCTTGTGGTACGACTTCTGAAAATCCAACTATGTCCACCGAAGAAAAAATAGAGGTTGTTCGTTTTACCGTAGAAAAGGTAGCTGGTCGCGTGCCAGTTATTGCAGGTACAGGGGACAATGAAACAGCATACTCTATAGCAATGACTCATAAAGCAGAAGAAAATGGAGCAGACGGCATAATGCTTGTAGCTCCTTACTACAATAAGCCAAATCAACGTGGAATCTTTGCTCACTTTGAAACGATTGCTAAACAAACGAGTCTACCAGTCATGCTCTATAATGTCCCTGGGCGTACTGGTGTGAATGTGGCCTATGAAACTTCTGTTGCACTAAGTAAGATTCCTAACATCGCTTGGATTAAAGAAGCAAGCGGCAATTTAGATCAGATGGGCGATGTTATCGAAAATGTTGATCCAGATGATGATTTCTTAGTATACAGTGGAGATGATGGCCTAACATTGCCACTAATGGCGATAGGTGGGGCAGGCGTTATTTCCGTTGCTGCTCATGTAGTAGGCAATGACATGCAATTAATGATTAAAGCGTTTGAAGAAGGAAATCATAAGCTAGCAGCCAAAATTCACCGAGCATTATTACCTCTTGTACGTGCGCTGTTCGCTCAACCAAACCCTTCACCTATTAAATATGCGATGACAAAACTAGGCTTTGATACACTCAATGTTCGTTTGCCAATGATGGAAATGACAGATGAAGAGAAGGAAAATTTTGATAAAATTTGGGATACGTATCAAGAAAAAGCGAGAAGTTTTAGATAAATATAGACGAGGCTGATTATTCAAATCAGCCTCGTTTTTTAGTTGAGAAATTCATAACATTGCATCCTCAAAAATACTTTAATAACTCTATTTCTATAGAAATCCAATATCTGTATTTCCATCTACTAGTAATAAGAAAAAGATAAGAAAATATATTTCTGATGTGAAACATGTATTTTTAATTTGTGCAAAAGCTTAGCAAACCGTATAATAAATGTTAAGTGGTTGCTGTTCGGGATATTTTTTAGGAGGAAATAAATTGACAAAAAAGAAAAATGAATTGATTCGAATCATCCCTCTTGGGGGTGTGGGCGAAATTGGAAAAGCAATGTACGTAGTAGAAATTGATGAAGAGCTATTTGTAGTAGATAGCGGCTTAATGTTCCCAGAGGACGAGATGCTAGGCATAGATATCGTAATCCCTGATATTACGTACTTAGAAGAAAACAAAGAGCGTGTGAAAGGTATATTCTTAACACACGGTCATGAAGATGCAATTGGCTCTATTGCCTATGTATTGCAAAAAATAAAAGCACCAGTGTACGGTTCAAAATTAACAATTGCTCTAGCAAAGGAACATTTGAAAGAATTACCTGCACCACATCAGGTAAAGTTTTTTGAAGTAACAAATCGTAGTCGTATGAATTTTAACTCAACGTATGTAACATTCTTCCACACAACACATAGTATTCCCGATTCGTTAGGGGTGGTGTTCCATACATCTGAAGGCGCGATTGTTCATACAGGAGAGTTCAAATTCGATCAATCGGCGACAGGTAAATTTAAACCTGATTTAGCGAAAATGGCCCAGTTAGGGGAAGACGGCGTCTTTATTCTATTATCTGAGTCTTGTGAAGCTGAACGACCAGGTTATACGACATCGGAAATTGTCATTGAAGAACAATTATCAAAAACATTCCACTCAGCACCGGGACGTATTTTAGTAGCTGTTTATGCATCGAATTTTATTAGAATTCAACAAGTATTTGCCCAAGCTCAAAAATCATTCCGTAAAGTAGTGATTGTCGGGAAACCATTAGAAAAGGCTGTAGATTTAGGTGTACAGCTTGGCTATTTAACAGTAGAAGAAGATACGATTATTCCAATTTCAGAAATGCAAAAATATCAAGACGATGAAATTATCATTATTACAACAGGTAATAAAGGGGAGCCTTTAGACGCTCTAGAAAAAATCGTACGTAAGCATCATCGTGATATTAAAATTAAGCAAGGTGATACAGTTTTAATTACATTTACACCTTCACCAGGTATGGAAGTGCAAATGGCTAATACGATGAACTCCATTTCTAAAGCTGGTGCTGAAATTCTAACTTCTAGCAAAAATGTGCACGTATCAGGTCATGGTAGTCAAGAAGATTTAAAGCTTATGTTAAATTTAATGCAGCCAAAATATTTTATTCCTGTTCAAGGGGAATACCGTATGCTGATTGCTCACTCTAAATTAGCTCAACAGCTAGGCATGCAAAAATCACAAATCTTTATCGCTGATAAAGGGGATATTGTCGAATATAAAAATAATAAAATGCGCATGAGTGGACGTGTACAAGCTGGTAATGTCTTAATCGATGGGATCGGTGTTGGCGATGTGGGGAATATTGTTCTTCGTGATCGTAAATTATTATCACAGGATGGTATTTTCATTGTGGTCGTTACATTAAATCGTGCCCAAAAGAAAATTGCATCTGGTCCCGAAATTTTATCACGCGGCTTTGTATATGTTCGTGAATCAGAAGAGTTAATGGTCGAGGCATCGGACATCGCAAGGACTGTCATTGAAAAATATGTCGGGAAAGATACATTTGAATGGACGAATATTAAGCAAGAAATTCGTGATACTTTAAATACGTACCTATTCCAGAAAACAAAGCGTCGTCCAATGATTATCCCAATCATTATGGAATATTAATACAAATGACTCATCGTCAAGGCTTTGAGGAAAAGTAAATGGAAAAGGATTTTCTCCCAATTGCGGTGGAAAATCCTTTTTTTGGAATGTTAGAGTTCTACATGGTATGATTCGCTACATATATAAAATGGATTGCAGAAGAAGGTGATAGAAATGGCAGTTAGTAAAAGAAAAAAGGTTACTAAAAGCAAAGCAACAACAGAAAAAAAAGAAATGTCTCCCCTTATGTATGAAATTCTAGGACTGCTCTTAATTGCGCTGGCAGTCATCATGATTTTTGAATACGGTATGATAGGACGTACGCTACAAACATTCGCAATGTTTCTTTTAGGTAATTTACATTTTGCGGTTCCATTTATGCTAATATTCGTGGCGTTATTAATGATGATTGGTCGTAAAAAGGTCGGTATGAAAGACCGCTTAATTTTGGGTATGCTCCTTATTATTATGAGCTTAACCATTTTTAGTCATGGCATTTTATTTGAGCAATTATCAAAATCAGGTGGCTTATTATCAGATTCGGTTCTACGTGAATCATGGCGAATTTTAATCAATACCGAGGGAATTATTCATCGCAGTAATGCACTTGGTGGTGGAATGATTGGTGCCCTATTATTTAGTGGTCTTCATGTACTGTTTGAAGCATCAGGGGCGAGGGTTGTTGCTTGGGTTATTTTCTTTATCGGATTGATTTTGGTGACTGGGAAAGCATTGGTGCCATATTTGGCAGAGAAAATGCCAGATTTATTTGGTAAATGGAAAAAGAAACATCGAGATAAGAAAAAAAATGCACCTAAAAAGCCAAGCAATCGTCGTTCTAGAGCTGAAAGTGTGGACGAGGTTGCAGCGGTCAATCAAACTACTGATATGCCTGAGCAAGAAGAAGAAATACATCATGAGCCAATTATCTCTGCATTTACACAAAATGTGTCTCAGGAAAGAGCCATATTTGATCAGGCAGATTTAGTGGAACATGAACAGGATGAAGCAATAGATGAGGTCCATATGCAAGGGACAGATACTGTAGAAAATGCAGACTACCAGCTTCCATCTTATAATCTATTACAATTACCACCCCAACATGACCAAAGTGGAGAATATTCCGTTATCCAGGCGAATGCCAAAAAGCTCGAACAAACATTGCAAAGCTTTGGCGTAAAGGCAAAGGTGACACAAGTTCATTTGGGGCCGGCTGTTACAAAATATGAAATTTTGCCTGATATTGGTGTCAAGGTAAGTAAAATTGTTAATTTGCAAGATGATCTAGCTTTAGCACTGGCTGCTAAGGATATCCGTATGGAGGCACCAATCCCTGGAAAATCGGCGATTGGTATTGAAGTGCCAAATAGTGAGGTTGCCATTGTCACTTTACGAGAAGTATTAGAATCGAAGGATGGCGCTAAGCCGGAAGCATTGTTGCAAGTAGCGTTTGGACGAGATATTACGGGACAAGCTGTTCTTGCAGAGCTCAATAAAATGCCGCATTTACTGGTAGCGGGTTCAACAGGTAGTGGGAAAAGTGTCTGTATAAATGGCATCGTAGTGTCCATACTAATGCGTACAAAACCTCATGAGGTAAAGCTGATGATGATTGACCCGAAAATGGTGGAATTAAACGTTTATAATGGTATTCCCCATTTATTGGCGCCTGTTGTGACAGATGCACGAAAAGCTTCTCAAGCCTTGAAAAAAGTGGTTTCTGAAATGGAACGTCGATATGACCTGTTTTCACATACAGGAACACGAAATATTGAGGGCTATAATAATCATGTTCAAAAGGTCAATGAACAAACAGATGAAAAGCATCCAAAGCTACCTTACATTGTAGTCATTGTAGATGAGTTAGCAGATTTAATGATGGTCGCATCTAGTGATGTGGAGGATTCAATTACCCGTTTAGCCCAAATGGCACGTGCAGCTGGAATCCATTTGATTATTGCAACGCAAAGACCTAGTGTAGATGTTCTAACAGGTGTCATTAAAGCTAATATTCCATCCAGAATTGCATTTGCGGTTTCTTCAGCCATTGATTCGAGAACGATTTTAGATATGGGCGGAGCAGAACGATTACTTGGTCGCGGAGATATGTTATTTTTACCAGCCGGTGCATCGAAACCAAAAAGGGTACAGGGGGCCTTTTTATCGGATCAAGAGGTGGAGGGTGTTGTGAATTTTGTTATAGAACAGCAAAAGGCGCAGTATCAAGAGGAGATGATTCCTACTGAAGAAGAAACAATTTTAGAGGAAACCGATGAATTATATGACGAAGCAGTGCAATTAGTTGTCAGTATGCAAACAGCATCTGTGTCAATGCTTCAGCGTCGCTTTCGTATAGGTTATTCAAGGGCTGCACGTATTGTTGATCAGATGGAACAACGCGGTATTGTAGGGCCTCCTGAGGGCAGTAAACCTCGTCAAGTACTTATTCATCAATACGACAATTAAACAGTAAATGGATGGTCCTTCCTGTATTTTTGTCCATTATTTGCAACGATTTTGAAGAAAGAATGAATTCTATAACAGATTTTATTTAAAACTGTTTATTTCATTCTGCAAAAATGTTATATTTATGAACGATTAGTAGGAATGTTGTACATCAGATGTCTGATCTCTGATTTGGTGGTGATATATGTGACTATTAAAGCAGATCATCGTCATCTCTATCTTCAAGTTATCGATCGTTTAAAATCTGACATTGAGGCTGGCATTTTTAAAGAAAATGAAAAGCTGCCTTCAGAATTTGAATTATCGAAATCACTCGGAGTCAGTCGAGCAACACTTAGAGAAGCACTTCGACTGTTGGAAGAGGAAAATGTGATTGTGCGCCGACATGGGGTTGGGACTTTTGTTAACCCTAAGCCGTTGTTTACATCAGGCATCGAGCATTTATCGAGCATTTCTTCTATGATCGAGGCAGCGGGTATGGAGCCTGGTTCGCGTTTTTTAAAAGCGGCTGAGCACATTCCTTCTGAGGAAGATTTAAAACGCTTCCAATGTGATGGCGACGATAAAATACTCACAATTGAACGTGTCAGAACAGCGGATGGTGAGCCAGTAGTTTACTGTATAGACAAGCTACCCGCAAGCTTCCTGCCTACTGACTTTGTCGAAAAAAAAGAAGTTTCACTGTTCTCTGCTCTTGAGCAATCTGGAAAAATTCATGTTGCCTATGCGGTTACGTATATTGATCCAGTTGGGTATCATGAACAAGCTTCACCGATTTTGAATTGTGGACGTGAAACAGCTCTTTTAGTGTTAAAGCAGTTGCATTACGATGACCATGATCAAGTAGTGCTCTATTCAAAAAATTATTTCCGAGCTGATAAATTCAGCTTCCATGTAGTTCGTAAACGGGTGTAGAACATTTCTAAATTTTTTTCCTGCTAATTACAATACCTTTGGGGGGTTAATTAAATGAAAAAACGTAAATTTGGTTTAGTATTAACATCAGTATTAGCGGCAAGCGCAATTTTAGGTGCTTGTGGTACAAAAGACGAAAAACCTGCAAAAGAAAATGATAATGCTTCAGGTGGAGAAACATCAGAAGAATCATTTTCAGTAGCAATGGTTACTGACGTAGGTGGCGTTGATGACAAATCATTCAACCAATCTGCATGGGAAGGTGTTCAAGCTTACGGAAAAGAACACGGTCTTAAAAAAGGTGATGGTGGCTTTGACTACCTACAATCAGCTTCAGATGCTGACTATGAAACAAACTTAAACAACTTAGTACGTCGTGACTTTAACTTAGTTTATGGTATCGGTTTCATGATGGCTGATGCAATCGATGCAGTAGCAGCTGAAAATCCAGACAATCACTTTGCATTGATTGATGCTGAAGTTAAAGCAGACAACGTAGTAAACGTACTGTTCAAAGAGCAAGAAGGTGCATTCTTAGCTGGTGTTGCTGCAGCAAAAATGTCTAAATCAGGTAAAATCGGCTTCGTAGGTGGCGTAGATATTCCAGTTATTAACCGCTTCCACGCTGGTTTTGTTGAAGGCGCTAAAGCAGTAAATCCAGATATCGATATCCAAGTAAAATATACGGGTGCATTTGATAAAGCAGATCTAGGAAAAATCACTGCTAACAGCATGTACTCTTCAGGTGTAGATGTAATCTTCCACGCTGCTGGGGCAACTGGTAATGGTGTATTCTCAGAAGCAAAAGAACGTAAAGCAAAAGATCCAAATGCGGATGTATGGGTAATCGGTGTAGATGCTGACCAATACGAAGAAGGTAAAGTAGACGATAAAACAAATGTAACTTTAACTTCAATGTTAAAAGGCGTTAACACAGCAGTAGTAGATATTTCAAACAGAGCGAAAAACGGTGACTTCCCTGGTGGAGAAACACTTGTTTATGGTTTAGCTGAAGATGGGGTTAAACTTGCAGATTCTCGCGGTGCAATTCCAGAAGATGTACAAAAAGTAATCGATGAATATAAAGAAAAAATTGCTAAGGGTGAAATCAAAGTTCCAGAAAAAGTGGAAAAATAATTCATCTTTTGATCATCATAAGGGACTTTTAAGAAGGACCTTATGATGATTTTTCAATCTATCGTTATATTTAGATTATTCGCAATTCTCTATTTAACTAGATTTATATGAACCTTTTAGAGGTAGTATTAATGATTTTCATAATGATGGTAACAAGTTAATAGAAGAAAGGTTTCTAACGATGACCTTTCCTGTATTAATTTAGCAAAACACCTACCTCTATAGGTGGGATTAATCAGTAAATAAAAGATAGCCTTTGGTAACGAAAGCGGTCTAAAGAATTAGTGAACTGTAGCAAAAAAGCTCTAACGGTCATCTAGTTTATATACATTTCGAATACTGGATGTATTGCTAATCTGTGCCATCAGTCATAGTAGAGGCAGATACTAAACGCTAAGGCGGAATTACTTTATAAAAGTGCCTATTAAGGGAGTGACAATATTGGAACATGTGATTGAAATGCTAGGAATCCGGAAAGAATTCGGTAATTTCGTGGCGAATAATAATATCACCCTCCAACTGAAACAAGGCGAAATCCATGCATTGCTTGGAGAGAATGGTGCAGGTAAATCGACTTTGATGAACGTCCTTTTTGGTTTGTATCAACCAGAGGGTGGCGAAATTCGCGTTCGTGGGAAAGCTGTGAAAATTACAAACCCAAATGTTGCCAATGATTTAGGGATTGGTATGGTGCATCAGCACTTTATGTTGGTAGAGAATTTTACAGTAACAGAAAATATTATTTTAGGCTCCGAGCCAACTAAAATGGGTATTGTCAATATAAAAGATGCAGCAAAAAAAGTACAAGCCCTTTCTGAGAAGTATGGCTTGGATGTTGATCCTAATGCTAAAATTGAAGACATCACTGTTGGTATGCAACAACGTGTTGAAATATTAAAAACATTATATCGTGGTGCTGAAATTTTAATCTTTGATGAACCAACAGCCTCTTTAACACCACAAGAGATTATGGAATTAATTCAAATTATGCGTCGTCTTATTGCGGAGGGAAAATCTATTATTTTGATTACCCACAAGCTAAAAGAAATTATGGAAGTGTCCGATCGTGTAACGATTATCCGTAAAGGTGAAGGAATTGGCACTGTTGTAACCGCTGACACAAATCCTGATCAGCTAGCTGAAATGATGGTTGGCCGACAAGTTGAATTTAAAACAGAAAAAACGGATGCGAATCCAACTGATGAAGTACTTGCGATCCATGACTTAGTTGTAACGGATTACCGTGATATTGATAAGGTAAAAGGTCTGAACTTAAAGGTTCGTAAAGGTGAAATTGTCGGTATAGCAGGTATTGATGGAAATGGTCAATCAGAATTAATCGAGGCGATTACAGGTCTTCGTAAAATTAAAAGTGGTACTGTCGAACTAAACGGTAAAAATATTACAAATTTGAAGCCGCGTAGCATTACAGAAGAAGGTGTTGGACATATTCCGCAAGACCGTCATAAGCATGGTCTAGTGTTAGATTTCCCAATTGGTCATAATATTGCGCTACAAACGTATTACCAATCTCCTATAGCAAAAGGCTTTGTCATGGACTATAAAAAAGTGTCAGAGAAAGCTAATCAAATTATTAAAGAATACGACGTGCGTACAGGGAATGGCGAAATGACACCTGCCCGTGCATTATCTGGTGGTAACCAACAAAAAGCTATTATTGGTCGTGAAATTGACCGTAATCCTGATTTATTAATTGCCGCTCTACCAACACGAGGTCTGGACGTAGGGGCAATTGAATTTATTCACTCGCGTCTAATTGAGCAACGCGATAAAGGAAAAGCCGTTCTGTTAATTTCCTTTGAATTAGATGAGGTTATGAATGTATCGGATCGCATTGCCGTTATTTATGATGGTCAAATTGTGGATGAATTAAATCCTAAAGAAACAACAGAACAAGAGCTTGGCTTATTAATGGCCGGCCAAAGTAAAAAAAATAATAAGCATGATGCGAAGGAGGGGAACGACTAATGTCAAATCGTGTCATTAATATACTCGTTCCTATCATCTCTATCATTATCGGTTTAATTGTAGGGGCTATCGTCATGGTAGTCAGTGGCTATGACCCAGTACAAGGTTATATCGCTCTTTGGACAGGTATATTTGGAGATTCATACTCAATAGGGAACACAATTCGTCAAATTACACCATATATATTGGCAGGTCTTGCAGTAGCGTTTGCCTTCCGTACAGGGCTGTTTAATATTGGTGTTGAAGGTCAGCTTATTTTAGGTTGGCTAGCTGCAGCTTGGGTTGGTTATGCATTTGAGCTACCTAAAGTCATTCATTTACCATTGGCATTACTTGCAGCAGCAGCAGCAGGTGCATTTTGGGCCTTTATTGCAGGTTTCTTAAAAGCGAAATTTAAAGTGCATGAAGTAATTGCGACAATTATGCTTAACTATACTGCGTTATATATTGCCAACGCGGTCATTAAAAAATTGTCAGATGGTAGCTTTAAAACAGAACGTATTCATGAATCAGCTTCATTACGTTCTCCGTTTTTAAGAGAGCTTACAGACAACTCAAGTCTTCACTATGGGATCATTGTTGCACTATTAATGGTTGTAGTTATGTGGTTCATTTTAGAAAAAACAACTCGTGGATATGAGCTGAAAGCTGTAGGGTTCAACAAAAACGCTGCAGATTATGCGGGTATGAGTGTTAACAAAAACATTATTTTAGCGATGACTATTTCAGGTATGTTTGCGGGTCTTGGGGGAGCGATGGAAGCTCTAGGTACGTTCCAAAACGCATCCATTAAACCTGGCTTCACAGGAATTGGGTTCGATGGTATCGCCGTAGCCTTACTTGGTGCAAATACACCACTTGGCGTAGTATTCGGGGCATCACTTTTTGGTTCATTAAAATATGGTGCATTAAATATGCCAAATGCTGCCGGTATTCCAGAAGAAATTGTATCGATTATCATCGCGTTAATTATCTTCTTCGTAGCATCAGGCTATATTATTCGAGTAGGCTTACAGAAGCTGAGCAAGAAAAAGGAGGGACAATAACATGAGCTTTTTAGAAATGTTATATTTCATCATCCCTTCAGCGATTCTTTATGCAACACCTTTGATTTTTACAGCCATCGGTGGGGTATTCTCTGAACGCTCTGGTGTTGTCAACATCGGGCTAGAGGGCTTAATGATTGTTGGTGCTTTTGTTGGTATATTTATTAATTTAGAATTTGCTTCATCATTAGGTGCGGCAACTGTTTGGGTAGCAATGCTAGCGGCTATTGTAATTGGTGCGATTTTCTCACTTTTCCATGCCGTTGCTTCTATTTCCTTCCGAGCTGATCAAACGGTATCAGGGGTAGCTATTAACTTACTAGGTTTAGCTGCTACTGTATTCTTAGTAAAAATGATTTATGATAAAGGTCAAACAGATATGATTGACCAACCGATTCGCCGTTTTGGAATTCCTTATTTAGAGGACATCCCATTCTTTGGTCGTTTATTGTTCCATGATGTTTACAGTACGTCTATTCTGGCGTTTGTGGTAGCATTTGGTGCTTGGTTTATTATTTATAAAACTCCATTTGGCTTACGCCTTCGCGCTGTAGGTGAGCACCCAATGGCAGCAGATACAATGGGGATTAACGTCAATAAAATGCGTTATATTGCTGTTATGATTTCTGGGGCTCTAGGTGGACTTGGTGGTGCTGTCTATGCACAAACAATTACACATGACTTCTCACATGCAACAATTGCTGGTCAAGGCTTCATGGCGATCGCTGCCATGATTTTCGGGAAATGGCATCCAATTGGTGCGCTAGGTGCAGCCCTATTCTTCGGTTTGGCACAAACATTAAGTATTGCGGGGAACCAAATTCCTTTCATCGAAAATGTTCCAGCCGTTTATTTACAAATCTTACCGTATGTGCTAACAATCCTTGCTTTAGCAGGCTTTATCGGTAAAGCGAATGCTCCTAAGGCAAGTGGACAACCATATATTAAAGGTAAGCGTTAAAATAAGTCATGATCAAAGACTGAGTGAAATATGCTCAGTCTTTTTTTCCATGTTGAATGCATATAATTTATAATTTTTCCCATACATACTTTGGATTCTTTTTGCAATTATAGACAGTAGACATGTATAGTATGTGTAGTACATCGTTATATTAAGAAGGATAGGAGGGTTTCATATGTTTAAAACTATACCTTTTGCCAAAGGTGTCAATTTGCATATCCGACAAACGACCCAATTTAAAACCGTAAATTTTTCAATTAAATGGAGAAGAGCATTAACGGCTAAAAGTGCATCGGAACGTACTGTATTAACCAATGTCCTGCAGCATAGTAATGCTAAATATAAAACAACCGCTGCTTTTCGAAGCTTTTTAGACGATCTATATGGCACTGTTTTATATTTTGATACGTCTAAAAGAGGGAATGAGCATACAGTCCTCATGAATGTGGAGACTGTAAATGATCACTATTTAGCAAATACAAGTGTGTTAAATGACGTACTTGGTTTACTGCATACGGCTATTTTTGAGCCTAATTTAGAAAATGGAGTCTTTAAGGAATCCATTGTGGAACGAGAAAAGAAGACAGTTATACAACGTATTGAATCTATTTTCGATGATAAATCTCGCTTTGCTCAATTCCGCTTACAGCAAATCCTAAGACCAAATGAACCAGCATCTATTTCGGCAAATGGTAGTGTCGAGGAAATTCAAAAAATTACACCTTCCTCCTTATTTGAGGCTTATCAATCCATGCTAGCTAACGATAAAATAGATATTTATGTTGCTGGGGATATTAATGAAGAGGAAATTGTAGCGAAATTAAAAAAAGCGCTACCATTTAATGATCGTACGCCTGAAGAAGTGCCAGCCGTTCTTCCGCAACAGCATCCTCAAAACGATTATGTTCGAGAACAGCATGAGATGAAGCAAGGGAAGCTTCACATTGGCTTTAGTACGCCTGTAAGATTTGGTAATCCAGACTTTGCTAAAATGCAGATTTTTAATGGTATTTTCGGTGGTTATCCACATGCAAAATTATTTATGAATGTTCGTGAAAAAGAGAGTCTGGCTTATTATGCTTCTAGCTCCTATGCTTCACATTATGGTCTTGTATTTGTAGTTTCTGGGATTGAGGCTAAAAATGAGGAAAAGGCGTTATCTTTAATTAAAGAACAGCTTATGACAATGCAGTCTGGTAACATAACAGATTTAGAACTAGAACAAACAAAAGCTATGCTCACGAATCAATTAAAAGAGTCCTTGGATTCTGCCCGTGGACAAATCGAAATTTTTGATCAATATAAAGATTTACCGGAGGAGTTCTCTGTAGAATCTTGGGCAAATAAGTGGAAAGCTGTGACGAAGGAAGATGTTGTGGACATGGCGAAGCAAGTGCAGCTTGAAGCGGTCTATTTCTTAAGTGGAAAGGAGCAAGCCGCACAATGAAAACAATTGAATTTAAGCAACTAGATGAAACCCTTTATTATGAAAAGCTTGAAAATGGTTTAGATGTATATATATTGCCGAAAAAAGGTTTTTCTAAAACATTTGTAACTTTTACAACGAAGTATGGTTCTATTGATCGCACGTTTATACCGATTGGTCAAACAGAAAGCATTACTGTGCCAGATGGAATCGCTCACTTCTTAGAGCATAAGATGTTTGAAAAAGAAGATGGAGATGTCTTCCAAAAGTTCAGTGAATATGGTGCTTCTGCTAACGCCTTTACATCGTTTACGCGTACGGCATACTTATTCTCTTCAACTGATAACATTTACAAAAGTACTGAAACGTTATTGAATTTTGTACAGGAGCCATACTTTACAGAAGCGACTGTCAACAAAGAAAAAGGAATTATAGGGCAAGAAATTACGATGTATGATGATCAACCAGATTGGCGTTTATATTTTGGTACGATTGAAAATATGTATCATCATCACCCCGTAAAAATTGATATTGCTGGGACAATTGAATCGATTGATGGCATTACGGCGGATCATTTATATACGTGCTACAATACGTTTTATCACCCATCTAATATGCTATTATTTGTGATTGGTGCGGTTGACCCAGAGGAAATGATGACTTTTATCCGTGAAAATCAGGGTAAAAAAGAGTTTTCTGAACCTGCATCCATTGAACGTTTCTTTGAGGAAGAACCAACTGAGGTAGCGATTAGCGAACGAACATTAAACATGGATGTACAAAAGCCTAAGGTTTATGTTGGATTGAAGGCAAAAGAAACCAATTTGTCAGGTCGAGAAATGTTAAAGCATGAGCTATCTGTTCAAATTGCGCTGGAACTTATTTTTGGACGTACATCTAATTTTTATGAACGTGTTTACGAAGAAGGTTTAATTGATGAAACATATGCGTTTGATTTTACATTAGAAAATGGTTTTGGATTTGCAATGATTGGTTCTGATTCTTCAGAGCCTGATAAATTAACATCGGCAATTAAAGAAGAATTGGCCAAATTTGAAGGGAATTCACAATTTGAAAGTGCTGATCTTGAACGTATTAAACGCAAAAAAATTGGTTTCTTCTTACGTGCTTTGAATTCTATAGAATTTATCGCTAACCAATTTACTCGTTATTCCTTTAATGACATGAATTTATTTGATGTTGTACCAGTTCTTGAGGAATTAACAATTGATGATTTGTACAAAGCGTTTGTCTCAGTTCAGGGTGAATCTCAACAAACCGTGTTTAAAATTTTACCAAGTAAGCAGGATGCCTAGTGAAAAAGTTTGCTCTTGTACTAGGTGCTTCAGGTGAAATTGGTCACGCTATTTGTCATAGCTTGGCTGAAGAAGGCTGGTCTATCTATTTACACTATTCAACTAATAAAAATGCTGCAGAAACTTTATGCGATACACTTACTAAAACTTTCCCTGCACAAGAATTTATGCTTGTACAGGGGGATTTTTCAATTGTAACAGGAGCAGAAATGGTAGCCGCACAGATTTTTAATGTGCAGGCTATTATTTTCGCAAATGGACAAGCGCATTATTCGCTGCTAGAGGATACAACAGTGGAAGATATGGACGCATTATGGAGAGTCCATGTTCAAAATCCGATGAGGCTGACAGCTTTACTATCTGAAAAGCTTCGTCAGCATGATGTCAGCTATGTATTATTTATCGGCTCTATATGGGGAGAAGCTGGATCTGCTGGGGAGGCGCTGTACGCAACTGTAAAAGGAGCACAACATGCATTTGTTAAATCCTATGCAAAGGAAGCAGCATTATCTCGTATCAGAGTAAATGCCATTGCTCCGGGCTTCATTAATACATCGATGAACAGTCATTTAAGCAAAGAGGAGCTTAATTATATTTTGGAGGATATTCCTCTAGGCTCAATTGGACAAACAATAGACGTGGCTGAGATGGTTCGTTTTTATTTGTCTGGGAAAGCCGATTACGTGACAGGACAAATCATTCGATTAAATGGTGGTTGGTACATATAATCTTCTTTTTTACACATACTACATGTGTAAAGGAGGAGAAACATATGACCATTTTAGAAAACTGGCAAAAATGGACATCGTTTTTAGGACAAAACGTTATGCAAGCTGAATCAAGTGGCATGCCTAAGAAAATGATTCAAGCAGCTGCTGTCCAAATTGGTGAATATTTAGCTTCAAATGTAGATCCTAAAAACGAGCAAGAGCGAGTGCTGTCGGATTTATGGGGCGTTGCCTCTGAAGATGAAAAGCATGCATTGGCGAATTGTGTCGTTAAGCTTGTCCAAAATAAGCATGTGCAATAAAAAAAGAGGAGAGCTTATCTCCTCTTTTTTCTATATAAAAAATTTATTTTTTTGTGAAAACGGGAACGTATGTAAGCCTTATTTCTATGCATTCAAAAAAAATAGTAAGTTTTTAAAAATAACGCCGCAATTCCATGTATTCTAACTTTCCATTACATAAAAAATCAGCTATGATGGAACTTATAAAGGATTTTTTACGTTAACTAATAGGAAGGGAACGAGTGTGTTGAGCGATTGGTACTTTGAATATGAGATTCAGGTGAATCGCCCTGGATTATTAGGAGATATTGCTTCACTTTTAGGGATGCTTCGTGTCAATATTATTTCAATCAATGGTGTCGATGAGGATCGGCGTGGTATGTTAGTGCATACAGACAACGATGAGGCAATTGAACGTTTTCGTACAATTGTTTCGACAATGGAACATATTAACGTAACCAAATTTCGACAACCAAAACTTCGAGACCGCTTAGCTATTAGACACGGTCGTTATATTCCAAGAGATGCAGACGAAAAAAACACTTTCCACTTCGTAAGAGATGAACTTGGTATTTTAGTCGATTTTATGGCCGAACTCTTTAAAAAAGAGGGACATAAGCTGATTGGTATCCGTGGCATGCCACGTGTTGGTAAAACGGAGTCTATAGTAGCAGCAAGTGTTTGTGCCAATAAAAAGTGGATTTTTCTATCATCCACGATGATAAAACAAACGGTTCGTAATAAATTAGTGGGGGATGAATTTAGTCGTAATAATATCTTTATTTTAGATGGTATTGTGACTCGTCGTTCATCTGATGAGCGACATCTACAATTAGTGCGTGAAATGATGAATATGCCATGCATCAAGGTTGTAGAGCATCCAGATATGTTTGTTCAGCATTCCGAATATAAAATAGAGGATTTTGATTATATTATTGAATTACGTCATCACACAGATGAAGAAATTACTTATGAAATAATGGAAAAAAATCATATGTCCGAATCCGATTCATTTGGTGGATTTAATTTTTAATTTGATGTTAAAGTAGGTGTTATTAGTGGCAGAATTAGGGACTCGACTGAAAGAGGCGAGACTGTCTAAAGGCTACAGCTTAGACGATTTACAAGAAATAACGAAAATTCAAAAGCGTTATTTAGTAGGAATTGAAGAGGGCAATTATTCCATTATGCCTGGCTCGTTTTATGTACGAGCTTTTATTAAACAATATGCAGATGCGGTTGGTTTAAATGCAGAAGAAATATTAGAGACTTATAAAAATGAACTGCCAAGTACTCCAAATGATCAAGTAAGTCAATCTATCACGAATAGTCCAAGCAGAAGAAAGGTCACGAAAGGCCCTTCCAATAAAATGATGGAGGCAATGCCGAAAATCATTGTTGCGTTATTTATTGTCGTAATCATTGTAGCAATATGGGTGCTATGGCAATCTAAAAACAGTCCAGGGACAAGCGAAGGCAACACAACGTCTCCTGAAATTGAATACGATACGAATGTTAAGCCTATTGATAGTGCGAAAGATAAGAAAGAAAAAGAAGAAAAAGAAGAAAAAGATGCTCTGAAAAATGACCAAAAAGATACAGATTCTAAAGAAGAAACACCAACTGATGAAGATCAAACTGATCAAACTGAAGAGATCAAGCAAACCATTTCCGCGGGTACTGTTGAAACAGATGGAGCAACAACTTCATACACGTTAACAGGTACAGATACACTGAAACTGAAAATTGAGGTTTCAGGTCCTACATTTGTTGGTATTCGTAATCAACAGCAACAAGAATTATTAACGGATACTCGTGTTTATAATGCTGGTGAGGTGGTAGAATTCGACGCGACGACTCAAAATTATGTTCGTATTCGTCTTGGTAATTCTACGCAAGCTAAAATCTATATTAATGACGAGCTTCTCACATATGCACAGCAAGTTGTAACTCAAAATATCGTCATCAATTTCAATAAAGAACAGTAGTCATCATGTGATGGCTACTTTCTTTCATCATGAAAGGTGTTAGAAAAATGAACATACCAAATAAAATTACCATCTCACGAATCTTGCTTATTCCATTTTTTGTCATTGTTATGATGTTTGATTTTGGCTGGGGAACATTGACTCTATTTGGGGCAGAGATGCCAATCCATCATTTTATAGGTGCACTTATTTTTATTTTAGCTTCGACAACTGATTGGGTAGATGGTTATTATGCACGTAAGTATAATCTTGTGACTACATTTGGGAAATTTTTAGATCCCTTAGCTGATAAATTACTTGTATCAGCAGCTTTTATTTTAATGGTAGAGCTTGATATGGCACCAGCCTGGGTGATTATTATTATTATTAGCCGTGAATTCGCTGTTACGGGTTTACGCCTTATTTTGGCAGGTGGAGGAGAGGTCGTAGCGGCCAATCAGCTTGGCAAAATCAAGACTTGGGCACAAATAGTAGCAATCGCTGCTGCGCTTTTACACAACACAATTTTCGAACTCATTGGTATTCCTTTTGATATGATAATGCTATATGTAGCATTGTTCTTTACGCTATGGTCTGGGTGGGACTACTTCTACCTTAATCGACGTGTTTTACTTGAGTCTAAATAAGAAAGGTCTTGTGAATCATGAATGCTGAAATTCTAGCGGTGGGCTCAGAGCTATTACTAGGTCAAATTACGAATACAAATGCGAGATTTATCTCGAACCAGTTATCCGAGCTAGGCATTAATGTTTTTTACCATACAGTAGTTGGTGATAATGCAAAACGTTTAGAACAAGCTATTGAAGTGGCAGAATCTCGTGCAGATTTAATTATATTTTCGGGAGGACTAGGACCTACGAAAGATGATTTAACAAAAGAAACGATTGCTCGCCATCTCGGTGTTTCTCTTGAGTTTGATGAGGTAGCATTAACTTATATTGAGCAGTTTTTTGCCAAGCGAGGACGTCCTATGACGGAGAATAACCGGAAACAGGCTTTAATTCTAGCTGGAAGCGAAATACTAGCCAATCACCATGGAATGGCGCCTGGTATGATTTTCAACAATAATAATCATACGTATATCTTACTTCCAGGGCCACCAAAAGAGCTTGAGCCTATGTTTCAATTTGAGGCGAAGCCTAAACTTGCCGCGATGCTTAATGATGGAGGGATTATTGCCTCACATGTGATGCGTTTTTATGGCATTGGTGAAGCCGAACTTGAAGTTCAGGTACAGGATATTTTAGATGCTCAAACAAATCCAACCGTCGCTCCACTTGCGTCGGATGGTGAGGTAACATTGCGCGTAACAGCAAAGGCAGAAACAGAACAGCAAGCCCAGCAACTTATTGCAGCCAAAGTGGCTGAGATACAGGCCCTTGTTGGTGACTATCAGTATGGTATGGATGATGATTCACTTGCTTCAAAGACAGTTGAAATGCTCTTAGATAATCATCTTACTATTTCTGCTGCGGAAAGTTTAACAGCAGGATTGTTTCAATCGGAGCTTGCAGAAATTCCAGGGGTAGGGGACGCACTCATTGGAGGTGTCGTGACCTATGCGGCAGAAGCAAAAGTAAAGCATCTTGGTATTTCACAAGAATTAATAGATACGCACGGCGTTGTTAGTGGTGAATGTGCTGCTGCAATGGCAAGTGCAGTTCGGAAACAATTTGGTACAAACATTGGAATTGGGCTAACAGGAGAAGCAGGGCCTACAGCACATGACCATCAGCCAGTAGGAACGGTTTGGATTGGTATTGCCATCAATGATGAGGAGCCACTTACATACTTACTTCATTTATCTGGTATGCGAAATACAAATCGACTTCGTGCAGTGAAATTTACATGCCATTATTTAATGCAGCTTTTAGAAGAACGCGGTTATACAAAACGATATTAACATAGAGTGAAAATAGGAATTTGGGTAGAGGAAAACTATCCAAATTTTTATTTTGTATAAAAATCGAATAAATGTTCGCTTTTTTCTTGCGTGTTTTCTCAAAAACAAGTATAGTAGAGATAGACAAACACAGTGAACAGTTTTCAAAGGAGGAAAATGAATGAGTGATCGTAAAGCAGCCTTAGAACAGGCTTTAAAACAAATTGAAAAGAATTTTGGTAAAGGTTCAATTATGAAACTCGGTGAAAAAACCGATTTAGAAATTGCCACATCGTCAAGTGGATCACTAGCACTTGACGCTGCATTAGGCGTAGGTGGTTATCCACGTGGACGTATTATTGAAGTGTATGGTCCTGAATCGTCAGGTAAAACAACAGTTGCTTTACATGCTATTGCTGAAGTACAAGCAAAAGGTGGACAAGCAGCATTTATTGATGCAGAACATGCATTAGACCCTATCTATGCTCAAAAATTAGGTGTCAATATTGATGAGCTATTATTATCACAACCAGATACAGGGGAGCAAGCACTTGAAATTGCAGAAGCACTAGTTCGTAGTGGTGCAATTGATATTATTGTTATTGACTCCGTTGCTGCTCTAGTGCCAAAAGCTGAAATTGAAGGAGATATGGGGGATTCTCATGTCGGCTTACAAGCCCGCTTAATGTCACAGGCATTACGTAAACTTTCAGGTTCTATTAACAAATCAAAAACGATTGCTATTTTCATTAACCAAATTCGCGAAAAGATTGGGGTAATGTTCGGAAACCCTGAAACAACACCAGGTGGACGTGCCCTTAAATTCTACAGCTCTGTACGTTTAGAAGTTCGCCGTGCAGAAGCTATTAAGCAAGGTAATGATATTGTTGGTAACCGTACGAAAATTAAAATTGTCAAAAATAAAGTAGCGCCGCCATTCCGTACAGCTGAAGTTGATATTATGTATGGAGAAGGTATTTCTAAAGAAGGCGAAACAGTTGATTTAGGTGTAGAATTAGACATCGTGCAAAAAAGTGGTTCTTGGTATGCCTACGGTGATGAGCGTCTAGGTCAAGGGCGAGAAAATGCAAAACAGTATTTAAAAGAAAACCCTGCTGTTTTGGAAGATATCTCGAACAAAATTCGATCCTCTTATGGTATTGCAGCTTCTTCCTATACAATTGCTGCGCATGAAGAAGACGAGATGGATGAAGAATTAATGTCACTTCTTGATGAAGAATAATCAAACGATTGCATTGTTCCCAATTTATTAAGGGAACAATGCTTTTTTTGTCTATAATCTAAAATTTTTACACATAATAAGATAGAAGCTATATGCCTCAGAAATTATTTCTTATGTACTGGGTGGACGTAAAAGGTATAAAAGGTAAATTTTTTTCTAGTGTAAAAGTTATAGGGAAAAAATTCACTGAATGGATAGGACTTACTTTTTTTCTGTTTAGAGGGCGAACAGGTGCCCGACTATCCTTGACAGAGCTGATGGCTAGCTATACAATTAAATATGTATAATTTCTGAATTATGACTTTAAATAGGCAGTACATTTTATCTTCATTTAGCAAAAGTTTTATAGTTAAATATCCTTTTCGAAGGATGTCAAAACGCCTACTGAATGCAGATAATACCTTTGGTCAATTAAACGGATTTTGTTTTAAAGGCTAACAAAATCTTGTACAATTTGCCGAGGGACATAGATGTATGCGCCGACTGAAACTGTAATACCCAAATAGCAAGAGGAGGTGTTCATATGGATGGAATTACTATCATCTCCGCTTTGCTTGGACTCATCGTTGGTGCCGCTGTTAGCTATATCTACATGAAAAAAGTGAATGACTCAAAAATCACTGGTGCTAAACATGTCGCTGAAACAATCGTTGAAGAAGGAAAACGAGAAGCGGAGGCATTAAAGAAAGAAGCACTACTTGAAGCCAAAGATGAAACTCACAAATTTCGTACTGAAGCCGAAAATGACATTCGTGAACGTCGTTTAGAACTTCAAAAACAAGAGAACCGTTTATTGCAAAGAGAAGAGAATCTTGATCGCAAGGATGATACTCTAAATAAGAGAGAAGCAAGCTTAGAGCGTAAAGAACAAGCTCTAGCTGAAAGACAACAGCATATTGAACAGATGGAGAGCAAAGTGGACGAGCTCGTTGCATCACAAAAAACAGAACTAGAACGTATTTCTGCTTTAACTAGAGAAGAAGCAAAATCAATTATCTTAAATGAAGTAGAAAAAGAGCTAGCAACTGATATTGCTGTGATGACGAAGGAAGCTGAGACACGTGCAAAAGAAGACTCAGATAAAAAGGCACGTGAAATCTTATCATTGGCACTACAACGATTTGCTGCAGACCATGTAGCTGAAACAACAGTATCTGTTGTAAACTTGCCAAATGATGAAATGAAAGGTCGCATCATTGGTCGTGAAGGCCGTAATATTCGTACGTTGGAAACGTTAACAGGCATTGATTTAATTATTGATGATACTCCAGAAGCGGTTATTTTATCAGGCTTTGATCCAATCCGTCGTGAAACGGCTCGACTTGCACTTGAAAAACTTGTACAGGATGGTCGCATTCACCCAGCTCGTATTGAAGAAATGGTGGAAAAATCTCGTCGTGAAGTGGATGAACAAATCCGCGAAACTGGTGAGCAAACTACATTTGAAATTGGCATTCATAACTTACATCCAGATTTAATGAAAATTTTAGGCCGCATGAAATATCGTACAAGCTATGGACAAAATGTTCTCAAACATTCAATTGAAGTCGCGCATTTGGCAGGTTTACTGGCAGCTGAATTAGGTGAAGATGTGGCGTTAGCTCGTCGCGCAGGCTTATTACATGATATTGGTAAAGCCATTGACCATGAGGTAGAAGGTAGCCATGTTGAGATTGGCGTGGAATTAGCAACAAAATACAAGGAACACCCAGTCGTTATTAATAGTATTGCTTCGCATCATGGTGATACAGAAGCAACATCTGTTATCGCGGTATTAGTTGCGGCAGCTGACGCATTGTCAGCAGCTCGTCCAGGTGCACGAAGTGAAACACTTGAAAACTATATCCGCAGACTTGAAAAATTAGAGGAAATTTCAGAAAGCTATGATGGCGTAGAGAAATCTTATGCAATTCAAGCGGGACGTGAAATCCGAATAATCGTACAACCTGAAAAAATTGATGATTTAGCTTCTCATCGTCTTGCACGTGATATTCGCAAGCGTATTGAGGAAGAATTAGATTATCCAGGTCATATTAAAGTAACAGTCATTCGCGAAACTCGTGCTGTAGAGTACGCGAAATAATATTGAAAGTTAGAGGTTTCTCTAGATTCATATCTAGAGAGCCTCTTTTTTAATTTAGCCAGAGTCATGTTTGAGGAGCATCCATCATAAAAAAGAAAAAGGCTAGATTTTCTGCAGATGGATTAAAGAAGAAAGATGTGATCAAAATGATAGATCTTCATGCCCATATATTATTTGATGTGGATGATGGACCTAAAGAAGAAACGGATTCCTTAAACATGTTGAGGCAAGCTGCACGGGAGGGGATCACAGATATAGTCTGTACCTCACATGCTATGCATCCACATTATCATGTCCCATATCGCAAGGTAGAAGCGCTAGTCCGTTATTTACAACAGTTACTGCTGCAACAAAAAATCCCAATCACCCTCCACACAGGACATGAAGTTCGTTTACATGATGAGCTTTTGGCTCATCTTCAGCAAAAGCAACTTCATACATTAGCTCACACCCACTACATTCTATTAGAGCTTCCTTCAACTACAATCCCTGCTTATACGAAAGAGATAATTAGACGTTTAAAATGTGCTGGATATATACCGATTTTGGCACATCCTGAACGAAACCTTGCTATTAGAGAAAATCCGAAAAGACTTGATGACCTCATCCATGAAGGCGCATTTACACAAATAACGACAGGTAGTTTAACAGGCTTATTTGGTAAGGAGGTGCAGCGACTATCATTGGCTTTAGTAAGAGCAAATTACATTCATATGATTGGCTCTGACGCCCATAATGTAAGCACAAGAACGTTTTGCTTCCAAGCGGCACTTCAATATCTAGAGAAAAAGAATGAAATAGAGATGGTTGAGCGACTCCTCATGAATAATGCAAATGTTTTAGCTAACAAGCCTATCATGCGATTTGAACTTGAGGATATTGTTGTGAAGAAGCGGTGGCTTTTATTTTGATAAGCTATGTAGAATTGAGTGTGAGAATAATATGAAACTATTCATCACATTAATGTTTAGCGCTCTTATTTTAATGAGCCTTATGCAGCCCGTCGATGGCATTTACCATAAATTATCTTTAGTTCTCAGCCTTTTTATAATTAGTATCTCTATACTTTGTCATAAAAAAATTATTATTCAAAATGTACAAGCTAGTATTTTTTTTAGTATGTATACGTTCTTTTGTATCATTGCCGCAGGGGTAAACCAAGATATGAATTTATTGAAAAATAGTCTTCAATTATATTGCATGTTTTTAGCAGTTTCTATTTTCTTTAATGACCTTGTGAAAGAGCATGTCATGGATATTGTTGTGAATAGTGTTTTAATAGCCTATGTCCCATTTATATTTGTATGTTTCCAACAAGCGCGCTATATGTTTGGAGGGTTTGCAGGTGTATTTGAGAATCCCAATACCATGGGGTTTTCTATGATGGGGTTAGTGGTTGTTGTACTTATAAGACTCTATCAGCTAGCCGTGAAAATATTACATGAACGACAACAGCCGAAATTAATTTTATTATTTGTTTTTTATACGACGATATATTTAATTTGTATGTATATCATACTGCTTTCTAATGCACGTACTTCATTGTTCACGGTTGCACTAGTGACGATTGTAGTAATTGTTTCTAGTATCAAAAGCTTGAATAAAGCCTTCCTGCCATTCCTAAAGTTTAGTGCTCTTTTTGCAGGTACTGTTCTAGTTGTATTAATAGCTTTTTTGAAAATGAATAGGATGCAAGATGCTGTACAAAGTATTTTATTAAAAATGGAAAAGAAGTCTACGAATATGACAGATGGCCGCCTTGAAATTTGGCAATATGTTTTTGAGCATGTTCAATTTTGGGGGCATGGTGTGGAATCATTATGGACTATAGGTGTATCTCATGCTCACAATACATTTATGAATATTTTACAGGAAGCGGGTCTACTGGCATTGATTAGCTATTGCTGTTTTTTGCTAGCCATTGCTAAAGGCTATCGCCGAATGAATGCCCAGCTTACCGTTTTGATGACGTTAATTATAGTTGCAATGTTAGGGGTTTCTACATTTGAAATTCTTTATTTTAACGTGCTCCATATTCTTGTGTTTGTTGTAAGTGGTAGCTTGAGAGATACGGACAAAAAGACGACATTGACCGAATAAGCGATAGGCTTGTTTAATATACTTTATTAGCATTGCAGCTATCTGCCTACATTAGGAGGGATCCATTTTGTGAATGAAGAAATGACAATTCAAAGTCTAGTAAAAGTATGGCAAAAACGCTGGTTCTTCATCCTAATACTGATGATACTGTCCATTGGCATTGCTGTTTTCATTAATTATTTTCTTCAAACACCTATTTATGAAGCGGAAACTCAATTATTGGTCAATCAAAAAAGCTATGAGAATCAGCAACTAATAGGAGCGCAGAATGTTGATACGGACCTTCGTTTAATTAATACGTACAATGTTATTATCAAAAGTCCTGTTATTTTAACAAAGGTAATTGATGTCCTAGCACTAGAAACATCTCCCGAAACATTAATGAAGCAAATAGAGGTTTCAAGCGCCAATAATTCACAAGTGGTTAATATTCGTGTACAGGATGAAGATGAAGCAAGGGCTGTGAAGATTGCCAATACGATAGCTGAGATTTTTAAAGAGGAAATTCCTATTTTAATGCATGTGGACAATATTAATATTCTCTTTGTTGCCCAATCCAGTGAACATCCAGTACCGGTGAAACCCAATAAATTGCTGAACCTCCTAATAGCGACTATTGGTGGTTTCAGCTTGGCACTCGTGCTCGCCTATTTTTTAGAAACGCTTGATAGGACGATTAAAACAGAGCAGGATATCGAGGAAATATTATCATTACCTGTGATTGGAGTTGTCAGTAATATTGAATTACTCAATAGTAAAAAATCAAGAGCCGGGGGGTCCTCCTAATGCTGTTCAAAAGAAAAACAAAAAAAATCCCAATGGCTCGCAAGCTGGTAACAGTTTCCGATATGATGTCAATTCCTTCTGAGCAATATCGCACCATTCGGGCGAATATTAAATTTTCGCAACCCAATCAAGATGTTAAAACTATTCTAGTCACCTCCTCTATCGCAGGTGAAGGAAAATCGACCAATGCGGCTAATATCGGTGTTGTGTTTTCACAGGAGGGAAAACGTGTCCTCATTATTGATGCTGATATGCGTAAGCCCACGCTCCATCATACATTTTATCTTGATAATGTTTTTGGCTTATCATCTGTATTATCACGTCAAGCGACCTTACAAGAGGTGATTCAAGCAACCTTTGTAGATGGTGTGGAAATCATTTCGAGTGGCGCTATCCCCCCTAATCCAACAGAATTATTAGCCTCTGAAACTATGACTTTATTGTTGCACGAAGTGAAAGAACGCTACGATATTGTGATGATTGACGCACCACCATTACTTTTTTTATCGGATGCACAAATTTTATCTAATAAATGTGATGGTACTCTTTTAGTTGTTAATACGGGCACAGTAGGAAAAGCAGCTGTTGTAAAATCAAAATCCATCTTAACGATTGCTAAAGCCAATATATTAGGTGTCATCTTGAATAATTATAAAATGAAGGGCAGCACGTACGAGCAATATTATGGAAAAGAATAAAAGGTGGAGAATGACATTGAAAAGGGTTTTGCATATTATCCCCACTACTGATTATGGCGGTATAACGACCATGATTGTAGATACTTGGATGAATGTTAATAAATTTTCATACCATTTTGATTTTGTGTCATTTAATAAGGGGACTTATCATGATATTCTCTTACAGCAAGGTTCGAAAATATTTTACGAAACGTATATTACCGAGCAAGGTCCACTTTCTTATATGCGGAATATTTATAGGATTATAAAACAATATCAATATGATGCCGTTCATGATCATACAGGCTACCGAGCAGTTTTTACCATGCTAGCAGCTCGTTTAGCAGGTGTATCATGTCGTGTATTACATAGCCATACGAATGTTGCTGAAGAATGGAACAATAAAGCCCTGTTAGCATTGTTGAAAAGGCTAAGCGTTGGAAATGCCACGAAATTGGTAGCGTGTAGTCAAAAAGCGGGTGAATTTTGCTTTCATAAAAGACCCTACGAGGTTATTGCCAATCCAATTGATATGCAGAAGATAAAGCGTTTATCGCCAGAAGAGAAAAAGAGTTTAGCAGAAGATTTAGGGATTCAAGATGGGGATTTAGTAATTGGGCATATTGGTCGCTTTGTACCTGTGAAAAATCATTCCTTTTTAATTGAGCTTGCTGTTAAATTAAAGCAACAAAACATTCCATTTAAATTGCTTTTGATAGGAGATGGCCCCTTAGAGCAGGAAATTCGCCTTCTCGTCAAGGAACAAAAAGTAGAGGATTATGTTCAATTTTTGGGACCACGGGCAGATAGTATTAAGCTCCTTCAACTCATGGATAAGTTTATTTTACCGTCTTATTTCGAGGGCTTTGGCATTGTATTATTAGAAGCTCAAATTTGTGGTACACCAGCCATCGTTTCTTCCACACTGCCAAAAGAGGTAGATCTTAATGTGGGATTACTACAGTATTTAGAGCTACAGGGAGATATTAATAGTTGGCTGCAAGCTATTATAAAAATGAATGTAAAACCAAATCCGCAAATTATTAGGAAGAGTCTTAAAAATAAAGGTCTTGATGCAGAAGAAATAGCAATTAGATTATGTGCGCTTTACACATAGCTAGTAAACTAATTCAAAGGATGAGACTATCCAAAAAAAAATTAAAATTACTCATATCATCACTACCACAGGTCTTGGCGGAGCAGAAGCAATGCTTTACCGTCTTTTACAAAACGTGGATAGGGACATGTATGAGATAGAGGTTATTTGTCTAACAGAGATAGGAACTTATGGTAAGTATATTGAACAACAATTAAACATCAAAGTAACAATATGTGATATGCGACGCAGTATGGGAATTGCCTTTGTTCGTTGTTATCAACGATGTCGAGAGAGTGATATTATTCAAACTTGGATGTATCATGCTAATCTTCTTGGATACATTCTTTCAAAATTACTCAAAAAGAAATTAATTTGGGGTATTCACCATAGTAATTTAAATAAAGATGACAATAAACGAAGGACAATTTTTATTGCGATGCTTTGTGCAAAATTATCTAAACATGTGGACGCTATTATTTCTTGTGGTCCAAAGGTGAAAGAAATCCATGAAGCTATTGGGTACAAGAATAAGCAGCACCGAATTATTGTAAATGGTGTAAATACAGATTTTTATAAGCCTAGTAAGAAGCGTCAATATTATTTGGAGCGATTCAACATAGTGAACCAACCTATTTTATTGCATGTAGGTAGATGGGACCCTTTAAAGGATTATGAAAATTTGCTGGCAAGTTTAAAGCAGTTAAAGCAAAAACGACAAGATTTTTATATGTTTTTAGTTGGCTATGAGATAGAAAGCTCTAATGAGGTATTGCGGCAAATGATTGAAAACGCGCAGTTAGAGCAGTTTACATTCCTATTAGGTAGTAGAGACGATATTCCACAATTAATGGCTGCAGCTGATCTATTCATTTTATCATCTTCTGGAGAGGGGCTACCGAATGTGTTGGTAGAGGCACTTGCCAGTGGCACTTGCTGTGTGACTACAAATGTTGGGGATTGTGAATTTTTAGTAGGGAATTATGGAGAGGTTGTACCATCTAAGGATGCGGTCGCTTTATCGAAAGCCATCAATAGGGCATTAAATTACGATTCAAAGACATATGAACAAAAAGCTAATCTTGGTCGTGCACATGTTTTAGCAAACTTTGAAATTAAGCATGTGGCAGAGCAATATCAATCTCTATATCCCGCTATTATTCAAAGAAAAGAATGAAAGCCAATCCTCACTAACAGAAAGGCGTGCACATGAAAGAAATTAAGATTGGAGCCATTCTTTCGTATCTTACAATCGGCTGCACGATGATTTCTTCCCTTCTTTTTACACCCTTGATGATTTCGCTTCTTGGTCAGAAAGAATTTGGATTATATTCTTTAATGATTGTCCTTGTTGGCTATCTTTCTATTTTAGATTTAGGGCTGGGCAATGCGATTGTACGCTATATTGCTAGAAATAGAGCAATTGCGGATAAGGCATTAGAGGCATCATTAAATGGATTTTTTTTGAAGTTATTTATTAGTATTGGCTGTCTTACATTATTGATAGGCTTTTTCCTATTTTCACAGGTAGAGATGATTTTTGGACAAAGCTTATCAGGAGATCAATTAGCCAAAGCCAAAGTAATGGGCTATATAATGACCATTAGTGTAGCGGTGCAATTCCCACTAGGTGTTTTTACTTCTATCTTACAAGCATATGAAAAATTTATTTTTATTAAATTTACAACATTACTACAGGTGATTGTACAGCCTTTGACAATGTTGTTTTTTCTGTTACAGGGAACCGATGCGGTGACGTTAATCTATATTATCGCTATTTATAATATTCTCTTTTTAGTAATGGATGCCATTTATTGTATGAAGGTCTTATCCATTCGATTTACTTTTACTTTGAAAAACAAAAAGCTGATAAAAGAAATTTTTATCTATTCATTTTTTATTTTCATTACAGTCATCGTTGATAAAATCTATTGGCAAACGGATCAAGTGTTATTAGGCATATTAAAAGGAACTGAGGATGTTGCAATTTATGCAGTGGCTATGCAAATAGTATTAATATTTATGTCACTAGCTTTAGCCATAAGTGGATTATTTCTACCTCGTATTTCTATGCTTGTCACAAAAGAAGAAGGGTTATTAGAAATTAACCAATTATTCATTAAAGTGGGCGCTATTCAGTTTTTAGTAGTGGGATATATGCTCGGTGGATTCTTTCTTTTTGGAAAAGAATTTTTATTACTATGGTTAGGCAAAGATTTTTTGGCCATCTATGCGATTGTTCTTATTATTATGGTGCCATTCAGTATTGATCTCATACAAAATTTAGGTATTAATGTGTTGAAAGCGAAAAATCTTTTTAAATTTAGAACGATTTTATTAATGATTGTGGCGCTGGTCAATATGATTGTATCCATACCAGTTATCTTTTTTTATGGGAAAATTGGCACAGCAATTATTACGGCATGTTCTTTATTTATAGGAAATGTAGTTATCATGAATATTTATTACTATAAAAAAATTGGTTTGGATATTTTGGGTTTTTGGCGGACCATTAGCAGGCTAGTTCTAGCATTTATTTTGGCTATTTGCTGTAGTCAGCTTCTATGGGATTTAACGAAACCTCCCATCATTTGGAGCTCTATCATCCTTTATATTTTTTATTATACAGTTTTGACAGGCGGGAGCCTTTTCTCTATTGGCATGACAAAAGAGCAGAGAAGAAGGTGGATAGAGTCATTACGTAAAGGAGGGGCAAAATTTTGGTCTTAGTGAGTGTGATTGTCCCTGTCTATAATGCCGAGAACTATTTGAACAAATGCCTTACGAGTATTTGTCATCAAAGTTTAAAGGACATAGAAATTATTACGATTAATGATGGTAGCGATGATCAATCATTGTCGGTTTTAAAAAAATTTGCACAGAAGGACACTCGTATAACTGTTTTAGATATTGACAATGGTGGTGTTAGTAAGGCAAGAAATTTAGGCATAGAACAAGCTAATGGACAATATATTACTTTTGTTGATGCGGATGACTGGCTAGAGCTAACTATGCTGGAAGAACTGTATCACGCCTGTAGGCTGACAGGTAGCAATATTGCTAAATGCGATTTATTTTGGCAGGAGGAAGTGGGAAGTAGGCAGCTATATTATCCTTCAAAGACATACTATACTTATAGTGCAACTGTTTGTTTAAATAAATTATTTACAGAAATAGGTGAAAAGCACTTTGGTTTTGCCAGCTGTAAACTATATAAAAAATCCTTTATAGATTTGCATAGGCTAAGATTTGATGAAGCGATGAATTTTGCAGAAGACACGTTGTTTCTATCGAGAGCAGTAATAAAAAATCAATCCATCTGCTACGTCCCAAGACAGCTTTATTACTATAATGTTGACAATCAAAATTCACTTACAAGCAGGGCTATGAGCAATATAAGAAACAATTATGATTTGTTGTATAAAAAGCTTTTTGAGGAATTACAAAATGGAGAAGTTTATGAGGAAGTAAAGAATAGCTTTTTAAATTACCAATTTGAAGGGCTCCTTGTTATTCTCCATCAATGTCCAACTAATCCGCAGGCCATTAAAAGTGCCATTCAATCCTTTTTACTAGCATACCCAGCTGTTTTGAAGGTGAAGCTTATCAACCGTAATCTAAAACAGATTATCTTTTTAAAGCTCATAAAAATGAATTGGCTTACATTATCCTCTACACTTATCTACATAAAGGTGAAAAAAGCCAAAGTGATATAATGGCCAGATTTTTATTTTATTTTGCTTAATCCTCCACCTAGCGTTACAATTAATGATGTTATTCAAGGTACGTAAAGTCTCTAAAGGCAAATTTTTAGAGACGTAATGGAAAGAAAGAGTGGTTGAAAAAATGAAAGTTTTATTTATTGGCGATATTGTTGGTTCAATTGGTCGAGATGCGGTAGAGAAATATTTACCTCGTTTAAAAAAGAAATATAATGTCGATGTTGTCATTGCCAATGGTGAAAATGCTGCGGCAGGTCGAGGAATTACACGTAATATTTATAATGACCTGTTACAAATGGGTGTAGACGTTATTACAATGGGTAATCATACATGGGATAATAAAGATATATTTGATTTTATTGATGATGCTGATTATTTAATACGTCCAGCCAATTTTTCTGAAGAAGCGCCAGGTAAAGGTATGGTGCAAATTTCTAAAAATGGTGTGACAATATCTGTCATTAATTTACATGGTCGTGTATTTTTACCACCACATGAGGATCCATTTGCAATGGCAGAAAAATTGATTGAAGAAGCTCGTCAAACGTCACCGCTTGTATTTGTAGATTTCCATGCGGAGGCAACTAGTGAAAAGATTGCACTTGGCTGGCACTTAGATGGGAAGGCTTCTGCCGTTGTTGGGACACATACACATGTTCAAACAGCAGATGCTCGTATCTATCCTAATGGTACAGCTTACATTACGGATGTAGGTATGACAGGTCCGTATGATGAGATTTTAGGGATGACGAAGGAAAGTGTCATTTATAAATTCCAAACAAATATGCCTTCTCGTTTTGAAGTACCGAAAAAAGGGCGTGAGGTATTAAGTGGTTTCTTTGTAGAGATTGATAATCAAACAGGGAAGGCTAAATCCTGTGAACGCATTTATATAAATGAAGATTATCCATTTCAAGGATAAATAAGTCGAAGAATGTTGATTTACAGCACTTTTTCCGAGGAAACAGGATTCTTTGTGAAACTAGTCTATTTCCGTCTTGCGGCGCATAAAATGTGCTACGGACAATAACTTGAGGTCCAAAAAGGGGGACATGAGTTGTTGAGCGTAAACACTATTCGCGAAACGGGGAGGAATAATTGTGGATTCATTAAAAGTATCATCACGCTCTAATCCAAATTCAGTTGCAGGTGCATTAGTCGCGGTAATCAGAGAAAAAGGGCAAGCAGAAATGCAAGCAGTTGGGGCAGGTGCACTTAACCAAGCCGTGAAAGCAGTGGCCATCGCACGCGGATTTGTAGCGCCAAGTGGCACAGATTTAATTTGCGCGCCGGCGTTTGCCGATATTTTAATTGCTGGTGAAGAACGTACAGCCTTGAAGCTGCTAGTGGAAAAACGTATTCGATAAAAAGTAATAAGTAAAATGCCTTGTCACATAATAAGTGACGGGCATTTTTTCGTTTTCCTGTTTACATATGATAGATGTCACTTGAAATAGGTTCGTTATTTTGCTTAGATTTGAAAATTACAACTTTATGAACAGGATTTTCAGTCAAAGGTCTGATTTTCGCCTAAATCGTTGAGAAACAATAGTGCAGAAGGTTTCTTCGTGTTAAACTTATGAAGGAAAAATAATAGTACACATTGGATTTAAGGAGTTGTTGACATGTTACATCAGCTTTCATGGAAAGTCGGTGGGCAACAGGGTGAAGGGATTGAGAGTACAGGTGAGATTTTCTCAATGGCAATGAATCGTCTAGGCTATTTCCTATACGGTTATCGTCACTTCTCTTCTCGAATTAAAGGTGGCCATACGAATAATAAAATTACAGTTCGTCCAACAGAAGTACGTGCAATTGCGGATGATTTAGATATTTTAGTGGCGTTCGATCAGGAAACAATCGATGTCAATTATAAAGAGCTTACAGAAAATGGTGTTATTTTAGCGGATGCCAAATTTGATCCTGTTAAACCAGAAGATTCAAAGGCTCCATTATTTGTTGTACCGTTTACAGAAATAGCAGCAGAGCTTGGCACTTCATTGATGAAAAACATGGTAGCCATCGGTGCAACCGCATCATTGCTAAACCTAGAGGACGCAGTGTTCCAAAATGTTGTCGATGATATTTTTGGGAAAAAGGGCGAAGAGATCGTTCAAAAAAACATGGAGGCCATTACTCGTGGTCGTCAAATCATGAATGAGCTGTTAGGTGATCGCGTAGGTGCATGGGAGCTTTCTCCAGCAGATGGAAAACGTCGGATGTTTATGATTGGTAATGATGCAGTAGCACTTGGTGCATTAGCAGCTGGGACACGCTTTATGGCAGCCTACCCAATTACACCAGCTTCTGAAATTATGGAGTATCTAATTAAGAAACTACCAAAATTCGGCGGCACAGTCATCCAAACAGAAGATGAGATTGCCGCAGCAACAATGGCGATTGGCGCTAACTTTGGTGGTGTTCGCTCCTTTACAGCATCGGCTGGACCTGGTCTTTCACTGATGATGGAAGCAATTGGTCTTTCAGGTATGACGGAGCAGCCATTAGTGGTCGTGGATACACAACGCGGAGGTCCTTCAACTGGGCTACCAACAAAGCAAGAACAATCAGACTTAATGGCAATGCTATACGGAACACATGGCGAAATTCCTAAAGTAGTTATTGCACCTTCTACAATGGAGGAAGCATTCTTTGACACAATTCAAGCATTTAATATTGCGGAGGAATTGCAATTACCAGTTATCTTAATGACTGATTTACAATTATCGTTAGGGAAACAATCTGTAGAACCATTTGATTACAGTAAGATTGAAATTCGTCGTGGTAAAATTGTGATTGATGATCTTGAAGAAGCCGCTGATAAAGCCTATTTCAAACGCTATGAAGATACTGAAGATGGGGTTTCACCTCGGGTATTACCTGGTACATTACATGGTATTCACCACGTTACAGGCGTGGAACATGATGAAACAGGGAAGCCATCTGAAGCAACGGGTAATCGTCAAACTCAAATGGATAAACGCTTCCGTAAGTTAGAGAATTTGAAATTTGATAATCCAGTGTTTGTGAATGCTCCACATGAAGAGGCGGATATTTTATTAGTAGGCTTTAACTCAACAAGGGGCGCTATTGAAGAAGTACAAGAACGACTCAATGCGCAAGGAATGAAAGTTAATCATGCACATGTTCGCTTAATTCATCCATTCCCATCTGCGGAAATGGCACCACTTGTAGCGAAAGCGAAAAAAGTAATCGTTGTGGAAAATAACTATACGGGTCAATTGGCAAACATTATGAAGATGAACATAGGTGGTCACGATAAAATCGCGACAATCACTAAATATAATGGTACACCATTCTTGCCAGGTGAATTAGAAAATCGTGTGAAGGAGTTGACTCGCTAATGGCAACATTTAAGGATTTTCGTAATGCAGTAAAGCCAAACTGGTGCCCAGGCTGTGGAGACTTCTCTGTACAAGCGGCTATTCAACGTGCTGCTGCGAATGTGGGAATTGAACCAAATGAACTTGCAGTAATTTCTGGGATTGGTTGTTCGGGTCGTATTTCAGGATATATTAATTCTTACGGATTTCATGGTATTCATGGTCGTGCACTTCCGATTGCACAAGGGTTAAAAATGGCTAATCGTGATTTACATGTCATCGCTTCTGGTGGTGATGGTGATGGATTTGCGATTGGTATGGGGCACACCATTCATGCAATTCGCCGTAACATCGATATTACGTATATTGTCATGGATAACCAAATTTATGGTTTAACAAAAGGTCAAACATCGCCTCGCTCTGCTGCTGGATTTATTACTAAATCCACACCAGGTGGAGCAATTGAGCCATCGTTAAAACCTTTAGAAGTTGCGTTAACAAGTGGTGCTACATTTGTGGCACAAGGCTTCTCGACTGATATTAAAGAGTTAACAGCTTTAATCGAAGCGGGTATCAATCATAAAGGCTTCTCATTCATCAATGTCTTTTCACCTTGTGTCACATATAACAAAGTGAACACATACGATTGGTTTAAAGAGAACTTAACAAAGCTAGCGGATGTTGAAGGCTATGACCACACTGATCGCGGTATGGCAATGCGTACAGTGATGGAGAACGAGGGCTTAGTAACAGGCGTTATTTATCATGATACAGAAACAACGTCCTATCAAGAAAAAGTACCTGGTTACTCCGAGTTACCATTAACAGATATTGATATCAAAATGAGCGAAAATGAGTTCAATGAATTAGTAAAAGAATTTATGTAAAATGCTAGAATCAAAGCATTTGGACTGGTAATAGTCCAAATGCTTTTTTGGTTGTATGAATGTATTGCTTGTAGAGTTAGAAAACAGCAGTAAAGATACAAAAAATATGTGAAATCATATTCAAGTTGTGAATCTAAAACAAATAGAAGGGGCTGGTAGAGGTAAAAATCTCCCCGAAAATGCTACAATAAAAGAAAAAAAAGAGGCGATGCACGTGAATAACGTCATTGATTTTATTGCAAAGAAAAGGGAACGTGAAGAAAGGCAGCGTGCTCAGAATTTAGAGCGGTATGTGGCAACACACTGTAATTTTCAACAACCTGAAAATATTGACGCGCTAGTAGAGGGCAAACTGATAGAGGTCAAAGATCATTCGTTATTTTTGGGCTTTTTGTCTATTTTAAAGGATGAGCAAATAGAACCAATGACTATTTTTCAGGATGTCTTTACGTTAGAACCCGCTCGTTTTGAAATGTCTTATAATATGAGATGGTGGTCTGTTGTTCAACTAGCGTTTACATTTTTAACAATTTTAAAGGAAAATGAGCCGCATACATATGCAAATTTTTTAGGTCTCTCCAAATAATCTAGGTATGTGTACGTCTCTTCAAACAAACGTGCACATACAGAACTAGATTTCTCCTTATCTCCTTCCTTCCATTTTACAATTCTCCTTCAATTATTATTTACATTCATAGATTTTATAATTTCTCAATAATTTTTACTAAATATTTTAATGACCTCCATACTTGCTTAATGTTTGTTTTATACCATTACGGATGTAAGCAAATAAAAATAAACCAAAACAAATGGAGGGTCCAACACATGGCAATTCAAAAGTTGTGGAAAAAAGGCTTAATTGGTGCATTAGCCATTTCCATGTTGGCAGCTTGTTCAGACAGTTCATCAGGTACAAATGAGGTAAAGGAAGATGTAACGCTTGAAGAAATTACGACAAAAGCAAAGGAAGAGGGGGCTGTCAATTCTGTTGGTATGCCTGATACATGGGCGAACTGGGTGGAGACTTGGGAGGAGCTAGGAACTGAATATAGCATTAAACACAAAGATACAGATATGTCGAGTGCTGAAGAATTAGCAAAGTTTGAAGCAGAGAAAGATGATGCTACAGCAGATATTGGTGATGTAGGGATTGCTTTTGGTCCGATTGCTAAGGACAAGGGCCTCACATTACCATACAAAACTTCTTATTGGGAAGAGATACCTGATTGGGCAAAAGACAATGAAGGTCATTGGATTGTAGGCTATACAGGAACTATTTCATTTTTAACAGATAAAAATAATGTAAAAGATGCTCCGAAATCGTGGGAGGATTTAAAAAATGGCAATTATACAGTCAGTATTGGAGATGCATTAACAGCTAACCAAGCACAGTTTTCCATTTTAGCTGCTGCCATGGCTTTTGGTGGAGATGAGTCCAATATTCAACCCGGGATTGATTTTTTTGCAGAGTTAGCGAAGCAAGGTAGATTACAGGGTGACCCATCTGTCGCAAATTTAGAAAAGGGAGAAATTGATGTCGCTATCTTATGGGATTTTAATGCATTAGGCTATCGTCACCAAATTGATGAGGAACGTTTTGATGTAGTGATACCGAAAGAGGGTTCTGTTACTTCGGGCTATGCAACGATCATTAATAAGTATGCTAAAAACCCACATGCAGCCATGCTAGCACGTGAATATATTTTATCTGATGCAGGTCAAGAAAATTTAGCAAAAGGCTATGCAAGACCAATTCGAGACAAGGTGGACCTACCACAGGATGTAAAAGATTTATTGTTACCAGCTGATATGTATAACAATGCTCAACCAGTAAACGATCAAAAGAAATGGGAAGATACAACAAAGCAAATTCCACAATTATATCAGGAGCAGGTGTTAATCCATGCAAAATAAGAAAGTAGTTTTAATTGTCGTTGATGCACTACGCTTTGATACTGCTTGTACCCATATGGGATTTTTACACCATTTAGTAGAGCGAAAGGTAGCAGCCCGCTATAAAATTTGTTCGGAGGTTCCTGCGTTATCTAGACCATTATATGAAACCATTTTAACAGGGACACCCCCAATTGTTCATGGTGTCACAAGTAATATGACCGTCCGTTTATCGACTCAAAAAAGTGTCTTTCACGTTGCAAAGGAACACGGATTGTCTACAGCAGCCTCAGCCTATTATTGGGTAAGTGAACTTTATAACAGAGCGCCATTTAACCATATGGCTGACAGAATTCAACTGGATACATCCTTACCAATTGACAATGGATTGTTCTATTTTGAGGATCATTATCCGGATAGTCATGTATTTGCAGATGCAGCCTGGTTAATGGATGAAAAGCAGCCTGATTTCCTTTATATTCATCCGATGAATGTTGATGATGATGGTCATAAATTTACTGCGGATTCCGCACAATATCGCAATCGTGTTTTAGCGATGGATGCCATATTATCATTATTCATTCCAAAATGTATGGCGCAAGGGTATGAGGTCATTGTTACAGCTGATCATGGCATGACGAGTGATGGCAATCATGGAGGAACAACGGATGAGGATCGTTATGTTCCACTGTTTGTAATCGCCGATTCTGTCAAGGCAGGGATAAATGAGGGTGTTGTTTCCCAATTACAAATTGCACCACTATGCTGTCATTTATTGAAGATGGAGCCTACTGATGAAATGGTGCCACTTTTACTTGAAGGTGTATATACAGCAAAAGAGATTTAAATCATAATAGTCGCTCCTGTTAGGCTAGAGCGACTATTATCCCCTTGGGCAGCAGTAATTATAGAAAGAAGTGATTGTGTTGATATCGAAGCGGCAATCCATTGCCTGGCTTTCTCCTTTTCTAGTATTACTATTATTATTTTTCCTTGTCCCTTTATTGTATATGCTCATAACTAGCTTTCAAAATAGTGATGGCTTCACGCTAACGCAATACAAGGCTGTCTTTACGAACGGCTATATTTTACAAGGTTTTAAAAATAGTATTACCTTATCCATCATTTCAGCTATTATCGCGTTAATGGTTACATTGTTCGCGGTCTATGCGATGATGAAGTTTTCTGAGCCAGTGAGAGAGAAAATTTTAATACTAACAAATTTAACATCTAATTTTTCGGGTATTCCGTTAGCTTTTGCCTTTATCGTGTTACTTGGCAACAGTGGTTTATTTACCCTGTTATTTGAAAAATGGGATATCGATGCACTGTCATCATTTTCACTTTATAGTTGGGGTGGCCTTTTATTAATTTATATTTACTTTCAGCTTCCACTATCGCTTATGCTGTTATATCCGATTTATGATGGAATCCAGCAGCAGTGGAAGGAGGCAGCTGCACTTTTAGGGGCATCCAGTTGGCAGTTTTGGAGGAAAATTGGTCTACCCGTGATGCTTCCAGGGATTGTCGGAACTTTTAGTGTATTATTTGCTAATGCTATGGGTGCGTATGCCTCAGCCTATGCACTGACTAGCAGTAATTACAATTTAGTGGCGATTCGTATTGGCTCATTAATTAAAGGTGATATCTTTGCCCAACCAGAGCTAGCAAGTGCAATTGCGGTCATTTTAGCCGTATCGATGGTAACGGCGATGTTAATTAGTGAGTGGAGCATCTCAAACACAAGGAGGAAGCTTAAATGAAAAAGCGAGGCTTGGCTGATTTATTTTTCCTCCTGTTAATGGGGTATCTTATATTGCCCGTTCTAGCAACGATGCTCTACGCTTTCGCATCAAAATGGAATTCAACTATATTACCAGAAGGATTTACATTAAAATGGTTTTCCACATTGTTTCAGGATAGTGAATTTATTCAGGCATTTGGACGTTCAGTATTGCTAGCAGGTGGTGCTGTTAGTATCGCACTCCTCGTTATTGTGCCAGCCATCTTCGTTATTGTCTTGTACTTTCCAACGTATGAAAAATGGATACAGATGGCCGTTGTCATGGTCTATTCTTTCCCAGGAATCATTTTAGCGGTTGGGCTTATCCGTGTTTATAGTCAAATAGGGATACCGATGATTTTCGTTGTTCTAGGGGCCTATGTTGTTGGAATTCTACCTTATATCTATCAGGGCACACGAAATAGTTTGCGAAATATAGATGCAAGGCAGCTTCTTGATGCAGCTCAATTACTTGGGGCATCTAAAAGGCAAGCGTTCACAAAAATTTTACTGCCTACTGTTTATCCAGGCTTATTTGCAGGTGCGCTGTTATCTTTCTCTGTTTTATTTGGTGAATTTGTCTTAATTAATCTTGTTGTTGGCTCTCGCTTTGAAACAGTTCAAATTTATTTAATGAAAAAACTTAGTACTAGTGGACATATTGCTAGTGCAGTAGTTTTCATTTATATCGTGCTGATGGGTTTATTAACATTTGTCATTGCTTTAGTAACGAAACGATCGAAAGGTGCTACAAATCTATGAGTTATCTTGTTATTGAAGGGCTTCATAAAAACTATGGGTCATCAACTGTTTTATCGAATATTAATATGAAAATTGACAAAGGTGAATTTATTACTTTATTAGGGCCAAGTGGCTGTGGAAAGAGTACGATTCTTCGCATTGTCGCAGGCTTGACAGATGCATCGGCAGGGCTTATTTCCATTGAAGACAAAGATATGAATGGTGTACAACCTAAGGATCGCCAAGTAGGGATGGTTTTTCAATCCTATGCACTTTTTCCGAATATGACCGTGCAAGAAAATGTCGCCTTTGGCTTACGTATGCAAAAGGAGAATTCAGTTGATTTAGAAAAACGCGTTCAAGACATGCTGGAGCTTGTTCATTTAAGTGAAAAAGCCCACGCATATCCGAAAGAACTATCGGGAGGTCAACAACAACGTGTTGCACTAGCACGAGCCTTAATTGTTCGACCTAAAGTGTTGTTATTAGACGAGCCACTGAGTGCGCTAGATGCTCAAATACGAAAGAAGCTTCAAACAGATTTACGAGCCATTCAACGGAAGCTCAATATGACGATGATTTTAGTAACGCATGATCAGGAAGAGGCCATGGCTGTTTCAGACAGAATATTTGTAATGAATAATGGCAGTATTGCGCAAAGTGGGACACCAACTGAGATTTATACAAAACCTGATAATGAATTTATTGCTAATTTTATCGGGCATTATAATGTTTTTTCCCGACAGGTATTAGAGCGAATGCTCGGAGAATCTTTACCAGAAACCTACCGTAAATTTGCGATTCGTCCAGAAGCTCTGCATTTCGATAAAAGAAACGGTGATCTGTCTATAACAGGAACAGCGAGACAATCATTAATGAGTGGCAATATCATTCGAACAACATTTGAGGGAGAAACCATATTTACAATGGAGCAACTGCATCAACAGGGTGATTCAATTGAAATGGGAACAACCTATAAGTGTTATGTCGCAAAAGAAGATGTGATTGCATTATCATGACTTACGCAAAACTAGAAAGATTTGAATTTATCTTAAAACAATTAGAGCGGGAAGGGAAAATTATTGTTGCGAATATTGCTGATGCGCTTCAAGTAGCCCCTGAAACAATACGCAGAGACTTTGATGAATTAGAGCAACAGCGATTATTAACAAGAGTGCATGGAGGAGCTATTAAATATACGAACGTGCGGAATGAGCCTGCCTTTTTGCGTAAGCTTCAAATGCAAAAAGAGGCTAAGCGTCAAATTGCTCGCATGGCCGCAAAACGTATTGGTGATGGAGATACGATAGCCATTGATACGGGGACGACAACGGTCCATATTGCAGATTTTCTACTGGCTGTTGACGATATAACAGTTGTTACGAACTCGATTGCAGCAGCTGTCCAGTTCAATTTAGCAATAGAAGAAAGGCGCATGACGGGGAAGGTTATTTTACTAGGAGGTACTGCGAATCCTCGACAATCCTCTGTCGCAGGCGCTATGACTTTGGAAATGTTAGATAATATGAATTTTGACAAAGCATTTATCTCCTGTGGCGGCATTAGTGAGGGTGTCGTGTATGATTATGATTTAGATGAATCTCTTATTTCAAAAAAAATGCAAAAGCATAGTAAGGTTAATTATTTATTAGCGGATGCATCAAAGATTAATGGAAAATCATTTTTCCAAATCTGTCATCTTGAAGAATGTACGGAAATTTTTTGTGAAAGTACTTGTCCATTAGAATGGCAGGCTTATGAAGAAAAATGGACGGTATGTAATGGAGGGAAAAGTTGATGACTATTGATTATCATGTACATTTAGAAGAGGGTCCTTATTCATCGCGCTGGCTAGAGCGTACATCACAGGCGCTTGAGTTCTTTGAATGTGTGGATGCATCTGCACAAGGTTCAAAGGAGCAAATGACCTATCAACTTCAGAGGTTAACAAAGAGGGTTCAAAATGGCTGTTATAGTGAGGAATGGTTAGATTTATATCTTCAGCAAGCAAAGCGGCTTGGATTACGTGAGGTAGGCATTGTTGATCACTTATATCGTTTTAAGGAGACGCGTGCTTATTTCGAGCGCTTTATGAAGTTGGACGATAGTGAGATTGGTCAATTACAGCAATATTGGCTGGATCGTGTCATGACAGAAAATATCGATTCTTTTGTCTCTACCATTCAGCAGGCGAAGGAAAAATGGCACCAAGAAGGAATTGCCTTAAAGCTAGGTATAGAGGCAGATTATTTTATAGGTGGGGAGATGGAACTAACTTCCTTATTAGCAGACCACCCATGGGATTATGTCATCGGTTCAGTCCATTTTGTGGATGGATGGGGCTTTGATAATCCCCAAACAGAACATCTATTTGAACAAATGAATCCGCAAGCATTACAAGAAAATTATGAACGATTCTTTATGACTGTTGAAAACATGATTCAGTCCAAACTATTTGATTTTGTTGCCCATCTTGACAACTTTAAAGTATTTAATTATCAGGTAGAGGATCAGGCTTTTCTGAAAGTTTGGTATGAGCGTATCGCACAAGCTTTAACGTCAACCCAAACTGCCACTGAGATCAATGCCGGCTTGTATTATCGTTATCCTGTAAAAGAAATGTGCCCTGGCCCTCGTTTTTTACAAACCTTACTTGATTATGGGGTTATTTTTACTGTATCCTCAGATGCCCATTTCCCTGATGATTTAGGAAAATATACATTTGCCAATACGGACTTGCTCAAGAGTCATGGGGTTCAATCTCTTGTCTCTTTTGAACAACGCATTAAAAAATTTATAGAAATATAGATACTGGAGAAGGCACTAAAGTTTTATATTAGTGTCTTTTATGGGTGCTACATATGTACAATCTAGTGCGCATACAAATGAATAAATTCATTTTTACTAGAGAGGCGATCGAATTGTCATATCTACAGGAACAACCTTTTTTGCCTATTGTTATACAGTCAGGACAGCATGCCTACGGGGTAGCCCGTTCTTTTTATGAAGCTTATCATATTAAGAGCCTTGTTATTGAGCCAGCTAGAGAGCGAGGGAATTTCCGATCACTTTTCTCCGGTGGTGCCCAGGGCATCGCCACTCAAAATAGTGGTATCCTCGAATTTCAATATGTAGAGCATTTAGATGACCCTCACTATTTTGTGCAAGCGCTGCAGATGCTGGCGAAGCAGTTTCAGCATCAACGATTGATTTTATTAGTGTGTGACTGCTTTTACGCAGAGCTAATCATTCAAAATAAAGAGGAGCTAGAAAAATATTTTATTTTACCCTATATCGACCAAGCTTTGCTAAAGAAGGTTCAAACGAAGGAAAAATTTTATCAACTTTGTGACTTATATAAGTTAAAATACCCTCAAACAGTGACTGTAACAAAGGAACAACAGACAAACTGCGTTATACCATTCCACTACCCAATCATTATTAAACCTTCTAATTCTGTGGCGTACTCTAGCTGCTCCTTTCCTGAGAAGAAAAAAATTTATCTTGCCCATAATGACAGTGAGGTGCAAAAGATTGTTCACTGTATTTATCGCTCAAGCTATCAAGATTCCTTAATTTTACAAGAGTTTATCCCCGGTGATGATTCGTTCATTCGTGTGTTAGATGTTTATGTAGGGAGGGATAAAACAGTGAAATTGATGTGTTTAAGCAATAAGCTATTTGAGGACCCCTCTCCGCAAAACAAGGGCATCTCTTTAGCTGTCATGACCGATTATGATGAGCAATTGATGGATACAATCCGGCATCTGTTGGAGGACATTGGTTATACGGGCTATGCCAATTTTGATATGAAATATGATCCGCGAGATGGGGAGTACAAGTTATTTGAGCTGAATTTACGAGCCGGTTCTTCCAGCTATTATGTGACAGCGAGCGGCCATAACTACATGCAATATGTAGTGGATGATTATCTATTCCACATCCCGCTTGAACGAACATATGTCCAAACTAAGCATTTGTGGTCACTACTGCCTCCCAGAACCTTATATAAATGTATGGGGAATGAAAAATTAAAAATAGAAGCAAAACGTTTAGTGAAACAAGGTCAATATACAAATGCTTTATTTTATAAAGAGGATATGAGTATGAAGCGTTGGATTAAGCTGAAATTATACGATGGATACTTATATATCAAGCATAGGAAGTATTTTATTAATCGGGACGTTTAGCGCCTAATAGATAATAGAACTTGAAAATGGACGAATCAATCCTTTCAGCTACTTGTAATTAAGTCGAAACCACGACATTTGAAGCGCAAGCCTTGTAGGAAGTATCAACTATTCAGTATAATAGTAAGATGGAAATTCAAGTGCATGGATTTCGTTTGAAAGGAGTTACCTGATTGCGATGAATGAGGAACAACGCTTAGCTAATCAACAGGTCAATCAACCAAAAAAAGAAGACAAGCCTGAAAAGGATTACAGTAAATATTTTGAGAAGGTCTTTACGGCACCTTCCTTAAAAGATGCTAAAAAACGTGGCAAAGAAGATGTGAAATACCATAAGGATTTTAACATTGACGAACAATTTGCAGGAATGGGTAAAGATCGTACTTTTTACATTCGTACTTATGGCTGCCAAATGAATGAGCATGACACAGAAGTAATGGCTGGTATTTTTATGCAGCTGGGTTACACACCAACTGAAATAATTGAAGAGGCTGACGTGGTCTTGCTGAATACATGTGCCATTCGAGAAAATGCTGAAAACAAAGTATTTGGAGAACTTGGTTTCCTGTTGAAATATAAACGAAAAAACCCAGAGATGCTAATCGGGGTTTGTGGCTGTATGTCGCAAGAGGAATCTGTTGTTAATAAAATTTTAAGAAGCTATCCACATGTCGATATGGTTTTTGGAACGCACAATATTCACCGCCTACCAAACATTCTTAAGGAAGCTTACATGTCGAAAGAGATGGTCGTAGAAGTTTGGTCAAAAGAAGGCGATGTGATTGAAAATCTGCCGAAAAAACGCCTTGGTTCCATTAAAGCATGGGTTAATATTATGTATGGTTGCGATAAATTCTGTACGTATTGTATCGTACCGTATACACGTGGAAAAGAGCGGAGTCGTCGTCCAGAGGAGATCATTGCTGAGGTTCGAGAGCTAGCGGCAGCGGGCTATCAAGAGATCATGTTGCTTGGTCAAAATGTCAACGCTTACGGGAAAGACTTTGAGGATATCGAATATCGTCTTGGTGATTTAATGGATGCTTTAAGAAAAATTGATATTCCAAGAATTCGTTTTACAACGAGTCACCCTCGAGATTTTGATGATCATTTAATCGAAGTACTTGCAAAACGTGGTAATTTAGTAGAGCATATTCATTTACCAGTACAATCTGGCTCTAATGACATTTTAAAAATTATGGCTCGTAAATATACACGTGAGCATTTCCTGACATTAGTAGAAAAAATTAAGGCTGCCATTCCTGAAGTAACATTAACGACAGATATTATTGTTGGCTACCCAAATGAAACAGAGGAACAATTCGAGGAAACGCTTTCCTTATACCGTGAAGTTGGCTTTGAGGCAGCATTTACGTATATATATTCTCCTCGTGAAGGGACACCGGCTGCAAAAATGGTCGATAATGTACCTGAAGAGGTGAAAAAGGAACGACTTCAACGTTTAAATGAAGTTGTGGGTGAGTATTCTCGTAAAGCCTTAGAGCGTTTAAATGGTGAGGTTGTCGAAGTGTTAGTTGAAGGAACAAGTAAACGACGAGATGATGTGCTAGCAGGCTATACACGTAAAAATCGTTTGGTCAATTTTAAAGGACCAGCAGAAGTAATTGGTCAATTAGTAAAGGTTAAAATTATCGAGACTACATCTTATTCACTTACTGGTGAGTTTTTGGAAGTCGTAAAAAATGAAAAGGTGGAAGCGTAAATGACACAAATCTTATACACAAAAGAAGATTTAATTAAAAAATCACATGAAATTGCACATATGATTGCAAATACACCAGAGGTTGAATTTTTCAAAAAAGCAGAAGCTCAAATCAATGAAAATCAACAAGTACGTGAACGAATTGCTAGTCTAAAAAGTTTACAAAAACAGGCTGTTAATTTCCAACACTTAGGGAAAGAAAAAGCGCTTAAAATGATTGAAGATAAAATTGCAAAAATCGAAGAAGAAATTAATGATATCCCAGTTGTTCAACAATTTAAAGAATCACAAGGCGATGTTAATGATTTATTGCAATTAGTATCGAATACAATCGCTAATAATGTAACAAATGAGATTATCCGCTCAACAGGCGGCGATGTGCTACGTGGTGAAACGGGTTCATATGTAGATAATTCTCAACCAGGTAGCTGTTCTTAACAGATTATAGAAGTAAAGCTCGAATGACAGCATTCGAGCTTTTTTATGTTCATTTCTATGGAGGAATGCTCATGCTATAGCAGTCTCTTTCTGAAAGAGTTCTAGAGGAATCATTTAATTCTCTAAAATATATGTTCACCCAATGGGCGCAACCTGCATATGATGGAGTGAAAAGAGTCGAAGGAGGAATTGCGCTGAAACGTTTACGACAAATCGTGACGAAAGCAGTAGTTGCCAAAGGGAAGAAGAGAACGGAAGAGCGTGTAACATTATCACCAACAAATAAACCGACAAGTATTTTAGGATGCTGGGTAATTAACCATACTTGCTCTGCTAAAAGAGTCGGGAAATTTGTAGAAGTAACAGGGAAATTTGATGTCAATGTATGGTATGCCTACAGTAATCATTCGAAGACAGCTGTGTTTTCGGAAACAATTCACTATAAAGACAAAGTGAAGCTTCACTATCGAGAAGGGGAAATTAGTGTTGGTGATGATGTTCGTGTACGGGTAATACAAGAACCAAATTGTATTGAAGCAGTTATTTCTTCATGTGGTACGAAATTTGAAATTGTAGTGGAACGTGAAGTGGTTGTGGAAGTAATGGGTGAAACAACAATTTGTATTAGTGTACATCCGCTAGATTATGAAGAAGACTGGAGCTTTAATGATGAGAGTTCATCATCCTCATCCTCATCTAGCTCGAGCTCAAGCTCATCTTCAAGCTCTGATGGAGAAGGTAGGTATGTATTAGAGTCATCATCGTTTCCTGATGAACGACCAAGATAATTTTAGAAACCATCATTTTTCGATACATGCGAAACGCTAGCATCTTAAAAAAGGTGAATGAAGCGTTTCGCATGTATCTTTTGTTATAATAAAAGTATCTATAGGTAAGAGCGAGGTAAATATTTATATGACAACATATACACCAATGATGCAACAGTATCTGCAGGTTAAGGAAGATTACAAGGATGCCTTTTTATTTTTTAGATTAGGTGACTTTTATGAAATGTTTTTTGAGGATGCCATCAATGCCTCACAAATTTTAGAAATTACATTAACGAGCCGAGATGCAGGGGCAAAAGAGCGAATTCCCATGTGTGGTGTGCCGCATCATTCAGCTAAAAATTATATTGAAACACTTGTGCAAAAAGGCTATAAAGTGGCCATTTGTGAACAAACGGAAGATCCAAAGCAAGCAAAAGGCGTGGTCAAACGTGAAGTGGTTCAACTCATCACACCAGGTACAATTATGGAAGGTAAGACACTTGAAGGGAAATCCAATCATTTTATTGGAGCAGCCGAACAACTGGATGACACAACATTTGGCTATGCATATCTAGATTTATCAACAGGTGAAGCCGTGGCTTCTTCCATTGAAGGCGATGGCAAAGCATTATTAATGCAAATGCAGGCCTATGGTATTCGTGAACTTATTGTAACGGATAGTTTACAGCTATTGTTAGCAGAACATGCTGCAAATGCTGCCATTGTACTGTCAGTGGAAGCCGATGAAATGACGATGGATAAAGCAGCTAGCTATGTAGAAGCTGTTCCGCCAGCCTTACAAATTTCATGCCTTCGATTATTGGCCTATATAGATAAAACACAAATGCGTTCGTTATCACATATTCAAGCATTTACGTTTAATGAAATGAAGCATTATTTACGCATTGATTCTAGCTCAAAGCGGAATTTAGAGCTCATTCAATCCATTCGCGGTGGAGATCAAAAAGGGACACTGTTATGGTTACTCGATGATACCGTCACAGCAATGGGTGGCCGTAAATTAAAACAATGGCTACATCAGCCGCTTGCCACACACTCAGCTATTGAGTCTAGACTAGCGATTGTGACTGATTTATTGGAAGAATATTTTGTTAGAACAGAGTTACAAACTGCCTTAAAACAGGTATATGATTTAGAGCGTCTAGCTGGTCGAGTTGCTTTTGGCAATGTAGGTGGCCGTGATTTAGCACAATTACGAGATTCGTTGCGCCAAGTGCCAGCTATTCAGCAGCAGCTAATGAGTGCAGGTAAGGAGACCCTCCAACAAATAGGGGTAGCACTCGATACATGTACAGATGTTGAGGAACTTTTAGCAAAAGCCATAACGGACAATCCACCTATTACCATTAAAGAAGGTGATGTGATTCGAGACGGCTATCATGGACGATTAGACGAGCTTCGATATGCCGCCCGTAATGGTAAGGATTGGATCGCTCAGTTGGAGCAAGAGGAGCGACTAAAAACAGGCATTAAAAACTTAAAAATAGGCTATAATCGCATCTTTGGTTATTATATTGAAATTACTAAATCTAATATTCATTTAGCGGATTTAACTCGTTATGAACGTAAACAAACGCTTGCTAATGCAGAGCGCTATATTACACAGGAACTAAAAGAAAAAGAAGCGTTGATTTTAAATGCTGAGGAAGAAAGCCTAGCACTAGAGTATCACTTATTTGTAGAAATTCGAGATGCATTAAAGGAATTTATTCCACGTGTACAGGCACTGGCAGCGAGCATAAGTGAGTTAGATGTTTTGCTAAGCTTTGCTAGCATCTCAGAAAAATATCGTTTTACAAAACCACAATTCCATAATGGACGAGCGCTCGAAATCATTGAGGGTCGCCATCCTGTTGTGGAAAAAATGTTAAACAAGCAAATGTATGTACCAAACGATTGTGTGCTAGAGGAACAGAACAACATGATGCTTATTACGGGACCAAATATGTCTGGTAAAAGTACCTACATGCGTCAGGTAGCATTAATTGTCGTCATGGCACAAATGGGCTGCTATGTACCTGCTGAAAAGGCTAAGCTACCTATCACTGACCAAATTTTCACTCGCATCGGAGCAGCTGATGATTTAGCAGCTGGGCAATCAACATTTATGGTGGAAATGCTTGAGTCTCAACACGCCATTATGCATGCCACAAAAAACAGTTTAATGTTATTTGATGAAATTGGGCGAGGAACCTCTACTTATGATGGGATGAGTTTAGCTCAATCCATGATGGAGTATATTCATGACAAAATCGGTGCCAATACGTTGTTTTCTACGCATTATCATGAATTAACAGCTCTTGAAAAGGATTTGCCACGCTTACAAAATGTCCATGTGGCAGCTACCGAAAAAAATGGCATGGTTGTCTTCCTGCATAAGGTGAAAAAAGGCGCTGCTGATAAATCATACGGTATTCATGTGGCACAATTGGCGCAGCTACCAGAAGAAATTTTGGCAAGAGCTCGTGTGCTATTGGAAAACTTTGAGGCTGGGAACGAAGTAGTGGCTGAAGCACAGAAAATAGCAGAACCACCACTGCAAATGTCTTTATTTACTGAAGAAGAGCCAATGGCACCAGCTGAGGCAGAGGTACTAAAAAAATTAGAGAAAGTTAATATTTTAGGAACTTCACCGATGCAGGCGATGAATATTTTATATGAGTTACAGCAAGAGTTATTAAACATGAAAAAATAAAGGAGTGATACGTTAGTGGGAAACATACAAATTATGGACGAATGGCTCTCCAATAAAATTGCAGCAGGAGAAGTAGTTGAAAGACCAGCTTCAGTTGTCAAAGAGCTAGTAGAAAATGCTATTGATGCGGGAAGTACGTCCATTGATGTTTTTTTACTAGAAGCGGGTCTCACTTCCATTCAAGTAATTGATAATGGTAGCGGTATGGATGAAGAGGATGCTATTATGTCATTCTCTCGCCATGCAACGAGTAAAATTCATCAAGAACATGATTTATTTCGTATTCGTACATTGGGCTTCCGTGGTGAGGCATTAGCATCTATTGCTTCTGTTTCAAAAATGACTCTAATTACATCGAACGGTGAATCTGGTACACATTTGGAGCTGGAGGGTGGTCATATGTTGACGCATAAGCCCGGCCCTTTACGTAAAGGTACAGATCTGACGGTATCACAATTGTTTTTTAACACACCTGCTCGCTTAAAATATATGAAAACTATTCAAACTGAGCTTGGGCACACAATTGACTTAATGAATCGTCTTGCCCTTAGTAATCCGCAAATTGCTTTTAGATTACTGCATAATGGTCAAATATTGCTCCAAACAAACGGACGAGGAGATGTGCAACAAGTGCTTGCTGCCATTTATGGAGTACATAATGCCAAGAAGATGGTGTCCTTCCAAGGAGAGTCACACGATTATCGTATTTCCGGCTATGTGACCCTACCAGAGGTAACTCGTGCTTCAAAAAATTATATGTCTCTATTCGTCAATGGTCGCTGGGTTAAGCATTATTTAGTACAAAAAGCCATTGTTGATGCCTACCATACGTATTTACCAATTGAACGTTTTCCCATTGTGGTGCTTTATATTGAGGGAGATCCATATTTGACAGATGTCAATGTGCATCCTGCTAAACATCAAATTCGTTTAAGTAAGGAGCCAGAGCTTTTAAAATTAATCGAAGAAACTATTCGTGAGAGAATACGTAGCGTTATTCGTGTACCACAAATGGAGAAAAAAGAAAAAATCGTCAAACCAGCTACAGAGCAATTAAATATTTGGAAGCCTGCACCTAAGATAGATGTGGAGAAAATGAACGCAATTGTAGAGAAGTTATATGATGTGCAAACCATTCGAGAAAACCAACGAGAAACTCCAGTAGAGCCAGAGCCTGTTTCTACTATTGTAAAGGATTATGGGCAGACAACTCCGTCATTAGAGGCTGAAGAAATAGAAGAAATAACTATTACCGAGCAACATGAGGATTTAGTAGATGAAACGGGTAAGGAACCGTTCCCTGAGCTGGAAGTAGTAGGGCAAATCCATGGCACATACATTGTCGCCCAAATGGAGGATGGTTTTTATTTAATTGATCAACATGCTGCACAAGAGCGCATTAAATATGAATTTTTCCGGGAAAAGGTTGGTCAAGTTAATCCACATGAACGTCAGGCATTACTGCTGCCACTAACATTCCACTATGCGGCTGATGAGGCACTTTTATTACGAGAACACAAACAAGAGTTAGAAGCAGTAGGCGTATTTTTAGAGGAATTTGGACAATCTTCCTTTGTAGTACGAGAGCACCCTAGTTGGTTCCCTCAAGGTGAGGAACAGGAAATCATTGAAGATTTAATTGAACAGGTGCTGACGACTAAAAAGGCAGATATTAAAAAATTACGTGAAGCCGCAGCGATTATGATGAGCTGTAAAAAATCTATCAAAGCCAATTATTATTTAACGAAAGAACAAATGGAAATTTTGCTTAGAGATTTACGCAAGGCTGATAATCCATTTACATGTCCACATGGACGTCCAGTGCTAATTCATTTTACATCGTATGAAGTGGAAAAAATGTTCAAACGAGTCATGTAGTGAAGAGGGGGAAAATAATGGGCGAATTTATTTTAGCGATTGATCAAGGCACAACAAGCTCAAGAGCTATCTTATTCAATAAAAAAGGTGAAATTATTCATGTAGCACAAAAGGAGTTTCAGCAAATTTTTCCAAAGGCTGGTTGGGTAGAACATAATGCCAATGAAATTTGGGGTTCGGTCCTTTCAGTAATTGCAACCGTCTTAACAGAAAGTGGGCATGATGCTAGCGAGGTCCATGCTATTGGAATAACGAATCAGCGAGAAACAACTGTTGTGTGGGATAAACATACAGGACAGCCTATTTACAACGCCATTGTCTGGCAGTCGCGTCAAACGCAGGAAATCGTGAATGACCTGAAAGAACAAGGGCATGAGGAGCTTTTTCAGCAAAAAACGGGATTACGTCTAGATGCTTATTTTTCAGCCACAAAAATTAAATGGATATTAGATCATGTAGAGGGCGCCCGTGAAATGGCTGACAATGGAGATTTATTATTTGGCACGATTGATTCTTGGATTGTTTGGCGATTATCAAAGGGAAAGGCTCATGTTACCGATTATTCAAATGCAGCTCGAACATTACTATACAATATTCATGAATTACAATGGGATGCGGAACTTTGTCAGTTATTAGATATTCCGATGTCGATGCTTCCTGAAGTGAAAAATTCATCAGAAATTTACACTGAGACGGCAGCAAGTATTTTCTTTGGTGAAAACATTCCGATTGCAGGTATTGCTGGTGATCAGCAGGCGGCCCTTTTTGGGCAAACTTGTTTTACAAAAGGCATGGCCAAAAACACTTATGGTACAGGCTGCTTTATGTTATTGAATACAGGAAAACAGGCTGTAAAATCGAAAAATGGGTTATTGACGACAATTGCTTGGGGAATAGATGGTAAAGTGACCTATGCATTAGAGGGAAGTGTTTTCGTAGCAGGCTCAGCGATTCAATGGCTACGAGACGGACTACGTATGATTCGGACAGCAGAGGATTCTGAAACCTATGCTAAAAAAGTAGCCGATACGGATGGCGTCTATGTTGTACCTGCCTTCGTTGGACTAGGTACACCTTATTGGGATACAGATGCTCGTGGTGCCATTTTTGGGCTAACGCGGGGCACTTCTAAAGAACATTTCATCCGTGCGACACTTGAATCATTAGCCTATCAAACGAAGGATGTACTCGATGCTATGGAAGTAGCAGCCGGGGCACCTATTGAAGTACTCCGTGTAGATGGTGGTGCGGTAAAAAATGAGTTATTGATGCAATTCCAAAGTGATATATTACAGTTGCATGTTGAGCTGGCAAAGCTCAATGAATCAACGGCATTAGGTGCAGCTTATTTAGCAGGACTTGCTACAAATTTTTGGCCAAATCAAGAGGTTTTATCAGCACTGAGGGTAAATGGTCAAACCTACCAGCCGAAAATGGAAAAAGACCAAGCGACAGCTCATTATGCTGGCTGGCAAAGAGCTGTAGAGGCAACACGAATTTTTAAATCTTAGCTATTGGGGGAAAAAGGTATGTTTTCATATGAGCATCGTCCAAAAATTTTATATTATTTAGAGCACTATAGTTTTGACGTTTTAGTCATTGGTGGAGGCATTACGGGTGCAGGTATTGCTCTGGATGCTGCCTCAAGGGGATTGTCCGTTGCATGTATCGACATGCAGGATTTCTCTGCCGGAACATCGAGTCGGTCGACTAAACTCATCCATGGTGGACTACGATATTTAAAGCAATTTGATGTAGGAGTTGTAGCAGAGGTGGGACGTGAACGTGAAATCGTCTATGACAATGCTGTTCATGTGACAACACCAGAAAAAATGCTTTTGCCTTTATATAAAAAGGGTTCCCTTAGCCCAATGACAACATCTCTAGCCTTAAAAGTTTATGACCGTTTAGCAGGTGTCAAAAAACAGGAACGTAGAACAATGCTAAATGCGCAAGAAACCTTAGCATTAGAACCTTTACTCAATCAAGAAGGACTTGTCGGTGGAGGCTATTATGTTGAATATCGTACCGATGATGCGCGTCTTACGATTGAAGTATTAAAAAAGGCTGTTGAATATGGGGCACTTTGTCTTAATTATGCGGAGATGAAGGAATTTATCTACGACAAGAAAAAGCTAATTGGAATTAAAGTAGAAGATCATTTAACAGGACGCATTTTGAATGTACACGCCGCACAAATTGTTAATGCTACAGGTCCGTGGGTAGATGATGTACGTCAAAGGGATAAAGTAGCTGATAATAAGCAATTACGGTTGACGAAGGGTGTTCATATTGTCCTAAATCAAAAAGATTTTCCATTAAAGCAAGCAGTTTATTTCGATATTGCTGATGGACGTATGGCATTTGCTATTCCGCGTGATGGTAAAACCTATGTAGGTACAACGGATACTGTCTTCGAGGGCAATCCAGTACATCCTGTTGCAACACAGCAAGATGTGGACTATTTAATAGAGGCGGCAAAGAAAGTATTTCCTACAGCCAATATTACGAGAGCTACTATTGAATCATCGTGGGCAGGCGTTCGTCCATTGATTTATGAAAAAGGAAAGAATCCTTCAGAAATTTCAAGAAAAGATGAAATTTGGACGGCTCCGAGTGGTTTAATGACGATAGCAGGTGGCAAGTTAACAGGCTACCGACAAATGGCAGAATCGATTGTAGATAAAATTGTAAAAATCCGTCGTTATAAGCATGCGAGCGCATCCATAACTCGAGAGTTATCACTGTCAGGAGCAAAGGGGATTAATGCCATCAATTTCCCTGACTATATTGCCTATAAAGCTCGAGAAGGTGTTCAGTATGGTTTAAATTACGATGAAGCTAAGCAACTTGTTCAAAAATATGGCACGAATGTGGATGCTTTATTTGATCGCGTAAAATACTTACATGAGCATGGTAGTACAATGCCACTTACTTTACATGCGATGCTATTATATGGCTTAGAAGCTGAAATGGTCTATACGCCAAGTGACTTCTTTATTCGCCGTACTGGTATGCTGTATTTTGACATTGAAGCAGTCAAGCTTTATAAGCAACAAGTGCTTCAAGTGATGCAACAACACTTGAATTATACGGAGGAGCAACGAAATGCTTATATGGCTGAATTAGACCAAGCCATCTTGGATGCCACTATTTTCGTGAAAGAAGGGGAGTAAGCGATGGAGCGTTATATTCAAATGTCTGATGGCCATTTTGTATTCACACGAACATTAGAATCTAAAAAGCCTTGTATTGGACATATCCATATATTACATGGCATGGCGGAGCATAGTGGTCGATATTTAAAATTTGCTTACACTCTTCAAAAAGCCGGCTATGTAGTGACGATGCACGATCATCGTGGACATGGTGAAACAGCTGCTTATAATGGAACTTTAGGCTTTTTTGCTGAAAATAACGGCTTTGAACGTGTTGTAGAAGATGCACATGAAGTAATGACTCAATTACATGCACCATTTGTCGACAAACCGTTCATTATTTTTGGTCATAGTATGGGCTCATTCATTACGAGACGCTATATCCAACGGTATGGGGAACAGGTAGACAATGTTGTGCTCTGTGGAACGGGTAATGTTACAGCTTTACACGCAATTGGTAATATCGTGTCCAAGGCTTTAGCCAAAGGTCTTGGTAAAGAGACAGAAAGCAGGCTTCTCAATCAATTAAGTTTTGGTAGTTTTAATAAGCAGTTTCCAAATCCGAAGACTGCCTATGATTGGTTATGCTCTGTACAGGTAGAAGTTCAAAAGTATATAGATGATCCATACTGTGGCTTTATTCCAACCAATCAATTTTTTGTAGATTTGACAACAGGCTTTTCAACCTTGAATCGCAAAAAAGAGATTGCCAAAGTAAGAAAGGATCTTCCAATACTTTTGATAAGCGGCAGTAAAGACCCTGTCGGTGAACAGGGACTAGGAGTGTACGCAGTGGCAGAACAATTAGCAACTGCTGGTGTGGAGGATGTCACTGTTTATTTATTTGAAGATAAAAGACATGAAATTTTAAATGAAGACAATCAAGAAGCAGTCTTTCAAGTATTATTACGGTGGTTAGAAAAATATGATAGAAAATAAATTACAGCAGGCTGAGGTCGTAGCAATTGTGGGACCAACTGCTTCTGGAAAAACAGCGTTAAGTATTGAACTTGCCAAAAAGTATAATGGAGAAATCATTAATGGTGACTCAATGCAAGTTTATAAAGGGCTAGATATAGGTACGGCGAAAATTACGGAAGAAGAGATGGAGGGAGTTCCTCATCATTTACTAAGTTTTCTGGAGCCGACAGCATCATTTTCAGTGGCCGACTATCAAAAGCTAGTAAGAGAGAAAATTGCAGACATACAAGCTCGTCATAAGCTACCGATTATCGTAGGTGGGTCAGGCTTATATGTACAATCTGTTCTGTTTGATTTCCAATTTACTGATGAAAAAGTGGATGAGGCAGCACGTCAAGCCTATTATGATGAATTAGCGAAGCTTGGTCCCGAGGCAATGCACGATAAATTAAAACAACTAGACCCTCAAACTGCAGAAGCCATTCATCCAAATAATACACGTCGTGTCATTCGCGCATTAGAGATGCTAGAATTAAGCGGTGTATCGAAGGCAGCTGAAGCTCAAAATCGAGGCGAGGTACCTCTCTATAATCACTTGATTTTAGGGCTAGGTCAAAATATGTCACGAGAGGTGCTTTATGACCGTATTAACCGCCGTGTCGATTTGATGATGGAGAATGGTCTTTTAGAAGAGGTCCAAGGGCTATGGCAACAAAATATCCGGGGTGTGCAGTCTATACAAGCCATTGGTTATAAGGAATTATATGATTATTTAGATGGCAAATGTTCACTAGAAGGCGCCATAGACAGCTTAAAACAAAATTCTCGTCGCTATGCGAAAAGGCAACTTACTTATTTCCGCAATAAAATGGATGTCCATTTTGTGATGACAGGTGAACAATTATAAAATTAAAGAAAAATTTCTAAAAATTACTAATTGATAAATTGGTAGAACGTGCTACTATAGGAATGAAGAGGTAGAAAGTTAGTAGGGAGGCTATTTGATGAAATCAATCAACTTGCAAGATACGTTCTTGAACCAACTACGTAAAAACAGTGTTTTTGTAACTGTATTTCTATTAAACGGATTTCAGTTAAAAGGGACTGTGAAATCATATGATAATTTTACAGTTCTATTATTGGATGCTGATAATAAGCAGCACCTGATTTACAAGCACGCTATTTCTACATTCGTTCCAGCAAAACCAATAGAATTTTTAGAGACAGAAGCATAAAAAGATTGTTAAACAGTTAGTGTACTCCACACTGGCTGTTTTTTTTGCTTCAGGCTATAATGATAAAGGAAATAGATATTTGGAGGACGAGTTTGATGAAATCAATGGAAACAACACAATTATTAGAACTATTAGATGCAAATGAAGACCTATATATTATTGATGTTCGTGAAGAGGATGAAGTAGCACACGGCATGATTCCTGGCGCTCAGCATATCGCTCTTGGGACAATCCCAGAACGTCTAGAGGAATTAGATGAAACAAAGCCATATATTATCGTTTGTAAGGCTGGTGGCCGTTCAGCTAATGCTTGTTCTTATTTAGAAGCACAAGGATTTGATGTGACAAACCTAGAAGGTGGCATGTTAGCTTACGATGGCGAATTAGAATTTAAATAATGACATAATGAAAAAAGAAAGAGTGTATACTCTTTCTTTTTTCATGTGCTTATTTTTGGAGTGAGTCCATGATGAGGCTAAAGTTTTTTTCAAAGTTCATGTACGGGTTCACATTTTTTTGCCCCCGAACCTTTGAAGCATAACTGGCAAAATTTAAACCAGCACCGTATATTTGTAAAGCGCCATTCGCCAGGTCTCCCTTTTTTAGAAGCTCAATGCCATCCTGTAAGAAATTTTCACTCTCATCGAAGTGACATTCCGCCATGTATTTATCTCCACTATAATATAATTTCAAATTTTCTATAATGACATACGCTGTTCCTTCACTGATGAAAGCATCAACATTCATTAATAACTGATTAATCGGTTTTACTAACTGCGCATATTGACTATCATAGTTTTCACAAGTCTCTGCAATAGCGTTTCTTAATTCTCTTGCGTGCACTCTAACTCCTCCTTAAAGAAAATTTTATCCTTACCTAATGAAGTAATTAGTGATTCATTTTCCCTTTATCTATAAAACATACTCTTTAATTTTCTGAAATATGTTACAATTATATCGGTGAAGGAGGGATTTGTATGTTTCGTTCAATAGCACCCCCAACAATGTCTTTACAGTAGAATCTACTGGTAAGGCATACAATAACAGTTTGCTCATTTTCAATAGATTCTACTGTGTAGGTTAATACTTATACGTAGAAAGTAGGAATTGTAATGAGCGGAAAATTAGCGTTTGTATTATCCATGATTATTTTTGGGGCAGTTGGTGTTTTTGCCAAGTATATACCTTTATCTTCAAGTGAAATCGCTTTTTGGATGAGCTTAATTGGTGCTTGTTTTTTGATAGTGATTTTTATTTATAAAAAGGAAAGCTTTACGAAAAGAAGTATTCTCAAAAATAAGTGGAAATTAGTACTTTCTAGTGTTGCCTTATGTGGGAATTGGATTTTTTTATTTCAGGCTTATAAAGAAACAACAATTGCTAATGCTGCACTTAGTTATTATGTTGCACCAGTACTCGTTATCTGTTTATCTCCAATTATCTTAAAGGAGAAGCTAGTTGGCAGAAAAATGATGTATGTCTGTGTGGCCCTTATCGGACTTTATTTGATTGTCCAAAGTCAAGGCACTGGGGACAGTAAACAATTTATTGGCATTGTCTACGGTCTTATCGCCGCATGCTTTTACACAGCTCTAACATTTACAAATAAATGTATAGGTAACATAAAAGAACCAGGAAATACATTAATTCAACTAGCTTTAGCAGCATTTTTCCTTTGTTTTTATATACTTGGGACAACAGGATTTCAGGTCATGACAATCAGTTTTAAGTCAGTCTTACTATTAATAGTATTAGGTATTGTCCATGCAGGAGTTGGATTTTTATTGTTCTTTTGGGGCATGTCAAAGCTGAAAGGGCAAAGTATAGCCATCCTTAGCTATATAGATCCACTGACATCATTAGTCATTTCAACGATGTTTATTGGAGAAAAAATGACGCTACTACAACTAATAGGAGCGATACTATTATTAGGGTCAACATTGCTAAGTGAGCTAGAAAAAAATAGGTAGCCGAAGAAATGATACAAGTAACGCATTCAAATATTGACAGAAAAAATACTCTGTCGTAGATTAAAAGTAGTTTAATATAAGCTTTAGGTGCCCATTAAGGGAGAATAGGGAATAAAGTGAAAAACTTTAGCGGACCCGCCACTGTAAAAGGGAGTTTAATAGTGAAGACCACTAGCTCATTGCTGGGAAGGTACTATGAAATGTTGAACTTAAGCCAGGAGACCTGCCTATTTGCTTTAAGAATATAGATGATGGAAAAGTCTGTAGTTTATTTGTCATGACAATAAACTACAGGCTTTTATTTTGTCTTCATGAAGAACGAGAGGAGAAATGACAATGCAATTATTACATGACACGATTCAAAACATTCAAGGCGCTGATAAAAATAGTAGGGAGCAAGCAAGAAAACGAATAGATATTCTTTGTAAGCCTCCAGGAAGCTTAGGGAAATTGGAGTCCATTGCTGTGCAACTATCTGGAATTACAGGCCAGTTATATCCGATGATTGATAAAAAGGTGATGATTGTCTGTGCAGCAGATCATGGAGTTTGTGAAGAAGGCGTGACGCCGAATCCTCAAGAGGTTACTTTATTTCAAACATTGAATTTTCCGAAGGGAGGTACAGGTGTTTGTGCAATTGCAAGTGTGACCAATACCAAAGTTGTAACGGTAGATGTTGGAGTTAAGGAGGATATCCCTCTCAATGCGGACGTAATCATCCAAAAGGTGAAATATGGAACAGGTAATATAGCACAGGGCCCTGCTATGTCTAGAGAGGAGGCTATTCAATCCATAGAAGTGGGGATTCGTGTGGCAACAGACGAAATTACAAAAGGGGCCAACCTACTTGGAACAGGTGAGATGGGCATTGGTAATACAACGCCGAGCACAGCAATCTTAGCTGTTTTGACTGGCTATGACCCTATTCAAATAACCGGGTTTGGAGCAGGTGTTGGTCAAGGAGGAATTGCTCATAAAGCAGCGGTCATTGAAAAAGCAATTATGCTTAACCAACCAAATCCTAACGATATCATTGATGTACTAGCTAAAGTTGGAGGGCTAGAGATTGGGGCTATGGCTGGTATTATACTTGCTGCCGCAAGTCACCGAAAACCTGTTGTGATTGATGGTTTTATTTCGACTATTGCTGCGCTTATAGCTTATCAAATTGAACCGAAAGTAAAGGACTTTATCATAGCTTCTCATGCTTCGGAGGAACCCGGAGCTAAAATAGCCGCTGAATTGTTGGGAGTGGAACCGATGCTGCATATGAATATGCGGTTAGGAGAAGGTTCAGGTGCAGCCCTAGCCTTTCCTCTATTAGATGCTGCTTGCTCAATGATGAAAAATATGGTGACGCTGGAAGAAGCAACGAATCTTTTGGCTAAATAGTTACTGAAAAACAAATAAGCGCAAATAGTTAAAGAGCTATTTGCGCTTATTCGTTTTTTTTTATCAATGATAGACTCTATGCCCGATTCAACCTTCGCAAAGGTAAACGCCATTTCATCATATAGGAAAGAATACGTAATGCTGTAATTACCGCAAATAAAATATAAAGGAAGATATCTCCTGTAAAAACTTCAAATCCAATAACAAGCCCTGCGAGAGCAGCCCACACACCATAGACTTCGTCACGAAGTACAAGTGGTTTTCGTCTAGCTAATAAATCACGCACGATACCACCACCCGACCCTGTTAAGACCGCAGCTACGATGACAGCACTAATCGGCATATCCAGCTTTACGGCGTAGAGTGCGCCTTGAATAGCAAATGCTGATAAACCAATCGCATCTGTAAAATTACCCCAACGATGCCAATGTTGAATCAAATGATGTGGAAAAATAAAAAATATGGTAATTGCAGCAAGCGCAATTTGAAACATCATATCCTGTCCCCATAATGTCGTGACAGGTAGACCGATAAGTAAATTTCGAATAGCCCCTCCACCAAAAGCAGTGACAATACCGAGTATATAAACACCGAATAAATCGTATTCCTCTTCCATTGCAATAATTGCCCCAGAAATAGCAAAGGCAATTGTACCGATCATACTAAAAACTTCCCAAGCCATCCCTTTCACCCCTTCTATCAATAAATGAACCTCATTCCTAAAGTTGAAAGATCCTGTAAGTAACAAAATCTATGAATTTAATAGCCAAAATTAAACATTAAATACGCTTCTTGAAATAAGTCCGCACATTAGCTTAGCGTAAATTTCACTCAGAAACAATAGGCAAGTTTTACAGGGACCTATACAAATTGATAAGATGTTAATGAAATAAAGAAAAACATCTGTCATAAGCGTTCATTACAAGTAGACAATCAGGGAATCCTAGGATAATCGAGGTCCATTTAGATATAGAATAAAGTTTACGGAATAATATGCATGACAATTGTGAAATGGAGAAGAAAAGAATGACGTTTACATCTAATTTATCAGCATCGACGCTATCTTTAGCGGCAACAATAGAAGAAAGAGTGAGACCTTTTCATGCTAGGGTGGAAGAGATGGCGTTTTATAACCAACAAAAAGTGCTAGCGGCATTTCGTAAGCATCAAGTGAGTGATTATCATTTACACCCATCCAATGGCTATGGCTATGACGATGAGGGACGCGATAATTTAGAGCGTGTCTATGCTGAGGTGTTTGGAGCAGAGTCCGCCATTGTTCGACCGCAAATTATTTCAGGCACACATGCAATTACGCTTAGTTTATTCGGTGTGCTGCGTCCTGGTGATGAGTTGCTCTATATTTCTGGACAGCCATATGATACGTTACAATCCATTGTTGATGGTGGTGACAAAGATACAGGTTCCTTGAAAGATTATCAAATCGGTTATTCACATGTTGAGTTACTGGATAATCAAACCATTGATTGGGAAGGAGTGGAAGCGGTCATAACGGCAAAAACGAAAGTGATTGCCATTCAACGATCAAAGGGCTATGCAACGCGACCATCCTTTTCTATAGCAGAGATTGCTGATATGTGTGCAAAGATTCGTGAGCTAGCTCCACAGGCCATTATTTTTGTTGATAATTGCTATGGTGAATTTGTAGAAAAGCAAGAGCCTACAGAGATTGGTGCTGATTTAATGGCGGGCTCTCTCATTAAAAATCCAGGTGGAGGATTAGCGAAAATTGGAGGTTATATCGCAGGCCGAGCAGATTTAGTGGAGAAATGTGCGTACCGGATGACTTCACCTGGAATCGGGGCAGAAGCAGGAGCTACATTAAATACATTGGGTGATTTTTATCAAGGGTTTTTCCTAGCTCCACATGTTGTATCACAAGCATTAAAGGGCGCCATTTTTACGGCAGCTATGCTGGAGGAAATAGGGATGAATACATCTCCAAGTTACCAGGCACATCGGACAGATTTAATACAATCGGTTTCTTTCCAAACCGCACAGCAAATGATTGACTTTTGTCGGGAAATACAAGCCAACTCGCCAATAAATGCTCATTACGCACCAGAACCAGCCTATATGCCAGGCTACGAGGATGATGTCATTATGGCAGCGGGGACATTTATCCAAGGCTCCAGCATAGAGCTAACAGCAGATGGGCCGATACGACCTCCCTTTACAGCCTTTATACAGGGTGGGCTAACTTATGAACATGTAAAATTTGCAATTTGTAGTGCGGTACAAGCTATTCAAAAATAGAGATGAGGAAATGGACAAACCGTAAATTTGAATAGTTTTTTACAATTTTCTCTCGGATTGAAAAAAATAGTGCCAACCATGTTAGGAAACCTAACATGGTTGGTTGACAGTGAAAAAATTTCGTTATATGATAAGCGGGTATTGGAGGAGGACTTAAATGAGTCGTGAAATTAGACGAACTATGCCGTTATTATCAATGAGTATTGTAATGCAATTAACTGAGCTCTCGGCACGACAAATTCGTTATTATGAAGAACACCATTTAATTGAGCCGCACCGAACAGAAGGCAACCGTCGAATGTTTTCATTAAATGACGTCGACACATTGCTTGAAATTAAAGACTACTTAGAACAGGGTATGAATATGGCGAAGATTAAAAAGATATTTGCTAAAAGGAAAAATCCTGTTTCTACAATTGAAGAACAAGATTTAAGTGATTCTGAATTACGTCAAATTATGCGCGAAGAAATGCGTCAAGCACAGCGCATGCAAAAATCATCCATCCGACGAGGGGATTTATCTCGATTCTATTAAAAATAGGGTAGGGTAAACATAAAAGCTAGACAAATTATAGGAGTGTGGAAAACTGTGGGTAAATTCACAAAAGAGGACATTAAACGTCTCATCGAAGAAAAGAATGTAAGCTTTATTCGTTTACAATTTACAGATATTCTTGGCACAATCAAAAACGTTGAGATTCCTGTAAGTCAATTAGACAAAGCACTAGAAAATAAAATGATGTTTGATGGCTCATCTATTGAAGGCTTCGTTCGAATCGAAGAATCAGATATGTATTTATATCCTGATCTTGATACTTTCGTGGTATTCCCTTGGACTTCTGAAAAAGGGAAAGTGGCACGTCTTATCTGTGATGTTTACACTGCGAAAGGCGAACCGTTTGCTGGTGACCCACGAAATAACCTAAAACGTATTCTTAAAAAAATGGAAGATATGGGCTTCTCAAGCTTCAATTTAGGGCCAGAGCCTGAATTTTTCTTATTCAAATTAGATGCAAAAGGAGAACCAACTTTAGAAGTAAATGACCATGGTGGTTATTTCGATTTAGCTCCAACAGATCTTGGTGAAAACTGCCGTCGTGATATCGTATTAGAGCTAGAAGAAATGGGCTTTGAAATTGAAGCCTCTCACCATGAGGTTGCTCCTGGACAACATGAAATCGACTTTAAATATGCAGACGCTGTTACAGCTTGTGATAACATCCAAACATTTAAATTAGTAGTGAAAACAATCGCTCGTAAACACGGTTTACACGCTACATTTATGCCAAAGCCATTATTTGGTGAAGCTGGTTCTGGTATGCACTTTAACGTGTCACTATTTAAAGGTAAAGAAAATGCATTTTATGATGAATCTACGGAATTAGGACTATCAAATACAGCTATGCAATTTATGGCTGGTGTCCTTGCACACGTACAAGGTTTCACGGCTGTTACAAATCCAACAGTTAACTCTTATAAACGTCTAGTACCTGGTTATGAAGCGCCATGTTATGTAGCATGGTCAGCACAAAACCGTTCACCACTCATTCGTATTCCATCAGCACGTGGTCTGTCAACTCGTGTAGAAGTACGTTCAGTGGACCCATCCGCAAACCCATACTTAGCGATGGCTGTTATTTTAGAGGCAGGTCTAGAAGGTATTCGTCAAAACTTGACACCACCAGCAGCTATTAACCGTAATATCTATGTGATGTCGGAAGAAGAGCGCCAAGCGAATGGTATTGAAAACCTACCAGCAGCACTTGACGATGCTTTAACATTACTGGCTAAAGATAAAGTAGCGCAAGCAGCTTTAGGTGAGCATATTTATGCTAACTTTAAAGAAGCAAAAGAAATCGAGTTCGATATGTATCGTACAACTGTACATCAGTGGGAACGCGATCAATATTTAAAAATGTATTAATAACGAATAAAACCGAGTACCTCTAAGAGAGGATACTCGGTTTTTTTGTTTGAAATAATGAACGGGTATGACTCGCCCCCCTCATTATTTATTAATAGCCCATATGTTTATGGGGATGATGCGGCATATGACAAGGGTTAGGTGGCATACCGCACATTGTATGTGTTTCACAGCATTCATTAACAACTGACTCTGTGCATGGGAAATAGTATTGGTGATCAATCATATGTTTGTTCACTGTTGTGACATGTGCTGGTTGTACATGTGGAACAACTGTATGGATATAATTTGTGCGAACATATTGCTCTGGTGGTAAAAATTGTGGTGGATCAAATTGCATGGGCATTGTTTGTGGCGGACAGCAGTGTGGACCTTTTGCCGGATGGCGTCTTCGTTGAAACATGTTATAACCTCCTGTTTTGATAAGTTGTCGTTCATTATTAAGATATGAGATAGACGTCAATAGGGACTATTTATTTGCCTATTATTGAATAGGTAAATCTAACAAGTCACTGGAATGGTAGAACATCTAATGTAGAATTGCCTTCACATTAGGTGAAAAAAGGAACTACAAATCGCATTTTTCACATTCTATTGTTGTCAAAATAGTAGTGAATCGATCTAGTGTTTAAACAATAGTCCTCTGCATCTTGCGATAATTGTGTCGAAATTTTTACAAATAACCAACAAACCTAATGCTTCCAAACTATAGATGATTGAGTTGGAAGCTAAATTAACAATAAAATTATTAAAAAAGTATATTTTTTGAAAAAATAGATATTGTCAAGCAAACAGTCATACAGTATACTCTTTAATTGATAATGATTATCGTTATTGATTATAATTTAGGAGGAAATGTATGTCGAAATTATCACTACGTAACAAAAATATTTTTATTCTTTTTGCATTAGTATCAATCTTCTCTCTCTTGATGGTTGGATGTGGAGATAAAGCATCAAACACTAGTAGTAGTTCGCAAGAAACTGATAAAGCTGAAGAAGGTAATACAGAGTCTTCTAGCCGTGAAATTACCCACGCTATGGGTACTACGACAATTGAAGGAACACCTACAAAAATCGTTACGCTATACCAAGGGGCTACTGATGTTGCAGTAGCAATGGGCATTAAGCCAGTAGGAGCAGTAGAATCTTGGGCAGAAGCACCTTTTTATAATTATTTGAAAAAAGATTTAGATGGTGTTGCAGTTGTGGGACAAGAAACACAACCAAATCTTGAGGAAATTGCAAAGCTTAAACCAGATCTAATCATTGCATCGAAAGTTCGTCATGAGGAAATTTATGATCAGTTATCACAAATCGCTCCAACCGTTGCTCATGAAACGGTATTTGATTTCAAAGGTACAGCAGAAATGATGGGTCAAGCAATGAATGAGGAAGAAAAGGTTAAAGAGTTATTTAGAGATTGGGATACGCGAGTTGCTGATTTCCAAACAAAAATGAAAGAGAAGCTTGGCGATAAATGGCCATTCCATGTTGCGGTTGTCAATTTCAGAGCAGACCATGCACGTATTTATGTAACTGGATATGCAGGTTCTATATTGTCAGAGCTTGGCTTCCAAGGTCCTAAAAATTTAACTGATGACTCATTGGAGATCGTCAAACTAACAGATAAAGAAAGTATTGCGCAAATGAATGCCGATGTCATTTATATGTTTATGGAAAATGATGACGCTGTGAAAAAGAATTATGAAGAGTGGACAAATCATCCTCTATGGAAAGAGCTCGATGCTGTGAAGGCAAATCAAGTTTACCAAGTAGATGAAATCAATTGGAATCTAGCTGGCGGATTGATTAGTGCTAATTTAATGCTAGATGATATTTATGACAAATTTGAATTAGATAAATAGAGAAAGTGATTAGGGCTGTTTAAAGTGTTAGAGAATGCTTGAGAGACAGCCCTCTCCTTGTAGTGTTTCGCCTATAAAAACCTACAACTTTTCTCAAAAGATAAAATGTGGTTCAAGAAAGTTGGCGCAAAATGAGAATTTTTCTTTCTACTACCTCGATGAAACAAATAGGGATGTTCATCAGTTGTTTGGTCCTATTGCTGACGTTTATGTTCAGCATAACTATTGGTCAAACATCTATTCCCTTCTCGTCAATCTATGATGCCATTTTTCATTATGATGCTGCTAATAAGGAGCATGTCATTATTCGAACATCTAGATTTACAAGAGCTGTGATCGCTACAGTAGTTGGCGCAAGCCTTGCTATCTCGGGAGCATTGATGCGGGCATTAACAAGAAACCCTTTAGCAGCTCCTGATATTTTAGGTATTAATGCAGGGGCAATATTTTTTATTGTCAGTGCCATTACTCTTTTTTCTGTTAATTCTTTAATGAGTTATATGTGGATTGCCTTTTTAGGTGCTGGTGCAGCGGGAGCTATGGTGTTTTTCCTTGGATCATTAGGAAGAGATGGTTTAACACCGATTAAAATAGTACTAGCTGGTGCAGCGATTACAGCTCTATTTGTCTCGTTTACGCAGGGGCTTTTAGTAATTGATGAACAAGGTTTACAAAGTGTACTATTTTGGCTAGCGGGGTCAGTATCAGGTCGTAGCATAGACATGCTCATACCTGTCCTACCATTTATTTTAGGGGGCACGATCATAGCAATAGGTATGTGTCGTTCTATAAATATTTTACAATCAGGTGATGATATTGCAAAAGGATTGGGACAACGAACAATGGTGACGAAACTCACACTTGGCATCATCATAATTATTCTTGCAGGTAGCTCAGTTGCTGTAGCAGGTTCGATTGGCTTTATTGGTTTAATTGTCCCTCATATAGCGATTCATCTTGTTGGCATGGATTATCGTTGGATTATACCGTACAGTGCGGTATTAGGAGCCATACTGCTGTTGCTTGCAGATATAGCAGCAAGATACGTAATTATGCCATTAGAAATGCCAATTGGTGTAATGACTGCATTAATTGGTGCTCCTTTCTTTATTTATATTGCACGAAAGGGGTTAGCTAAAAATGTCTAATTATAGGACGATTCGAACGAAATCCGATCGCATATCTTTTCAAATCGCCAAAAAGACTTGTTGGATTATACTACTGTTAAGCTTATTATTAGTCATCATAACGATTATTGGTTTATCTGCGGGTAGCGATTTTATTCATCCTGTCACCGTAGTGAAGGAATTATTAGGCTACGGAAACGGAGAGTACGATTTTGTCTTACATACATTAAGGCTTCCGCGTATTTTAATGGCCTTATTAGTTGGTGCTGCGCTAGGAGTTGCTGGTTTAATTTTACAAGGAATCATAGGCAACCCTTTAGCTGCTCCAGATATTATTGGTGTAACGAGTGGGGCGTCCATGGGTGCGATTATTTTTATCGTGTATTTTATGGGGTCAGTGGGCATTCAATTTTTACCGTTAGCTGCCATTTTAGGTGCGGCTATTATCTCCTTTATCATTTACCTGCTGTCATGGAGAAAAGGTGTCACACCTATACGTATGGTGCTTATTGGAATTGGGATTTCCGCGTTAGCAAAGGCAGTGGTAACTATGCTGTTGGTGATCAGCGAGGTAGCCGCAACAACGAAGGCCTATCTATGGCTGACAGGTAGTTTGTATGGGGCAAATATGACAGATGTCTACTTGCTTTTACCATGGGTTACTCTCTTATTACCTCTAACATTTGTTTTAGCGAGAACCGTCAATGTGAAGGAATTAGGAGATGACATTGCGATAGGGCTGGGCGTAAAAGTTCAAGTGTACCGTTTGCTCTTTTTACTTATTAGTGTAATGCTAGCTGGTTCTGCAGTTGCTTTTGCTGGTGGAATTGCCTTTGTTGGATTAGTAGCCCCACATATGAGTAGATTGCTAGTAGGGCGTTCTTTTGCAGGATTAATACCTGTTACGGCTATAATTGGTGGCATTATTGTCATTGTAGCTGACATTGTTGCACGTACAGCCTTTTTACCAAAGGATTTACCAACAGGTGTCTTTACGGCTGCAATTGGAGCACCATTCTTTATATATTTACTATTTAGAACGCGCAATCAATAATGCCCAATGATAAATGAGTTAAAAGCGTGAGAGAAGAGGGTGAAGGGATTTTGAAAAACGTCTTAGAAGTACAAAATCTAGATGTTAGCTATGGTGAAAATCTTATTTTAGAAGATTTGAATCTTCAAATACCAAAAGGGAAAATTACGGTACTAGTAGGTGCCAATGGCTGTGGAAAATCTACGCTCCTTAGAACGTTTGCCCGACTGCAAAAACCAAGGTCAGGTGAAATTTTCTTAGAAAATCATCCACTAGACGCCATTTCAACTAAAGAGGTGGCAAAACGGTTAGCCATTCTTCCACAGGGACCTGTTGCACCAGAAGGATTAACTGTCCAACAATTGATTAAACAAGGTCGTTACCCTCATCAGAGCTGGTTAAAGCAATGGTCTACAGAGGATGAAACTATTGTGAACAATGCTCTTGAGGTGACACAGATGACCGAATTTGCGGATCGCCCAGTAGATGCATTATCAGGTGGACAGCGTCAGCGTGTGTGGATTGCTATGACATTGGCTCAAAAAACGGATCTTATTTTACTAGATGAACCTACAACCTATTTAGATATGGCTCATCAAGTAGAAATTTTAGATTTACTATTTGATTTGAATGAACATGAAGGCCGTACAGTTGTTATGGTATTACACGATTTAAACTTAGCCTGTCGTTATGCTCATCATATTGTAGCTGTGCGAAATAAACGGGTATACGCACAAGGAAAGCCAGAGGAAGTGGTGACACCTGAGATGGTACAAGCGGTCTTTCGGATGGACTGTACCATAATGAGAGACCCTCTATTTGGAACGCCATTATGTGTTCCGCATGGTAAGGGAAGAACAGTTCAGATGGAAGCATTTGAGGAGGTAGCGGCCACTTGAGCAACAAATTGTCAGCTGAAGAAATACCCATACTATTAAGCGATTATCGATTGACGTTTGAGCCCGCGATAGACGCTACTTACTCCATAAGAGCGGAAAATTTATTGGACTCTGAACTGGCCCTAGTCTATTTACAAACAATCGCACCTTTTTTTCAATCGGCCTCTTTATTAGTGACAGCATCGTTATTTGGAAAGCGTTATAGTGTCTTGACGATGGCTTCAGCATTCTATGCCATGTCGAGATACGATAAAGGGCTACACGTTGCTATTGATAATATTTGGGTGGAAGCAGAAGGACATGCGAAGCCATGGCTACCTAACGTTCGGTTCATAGATCATACGGTGTCTGTGCCAACAATTGATCGTAAATCATGGCGTGACGAGGTGCTGAAAGGAATTTTTGCGGACAATCTAGCAAAAGTGTGGCAGTCATTAATGAAAGTAAGTAAAATCCCAAAAACAATCTTATGGGAAAATACAGCTATTTATGTCAATTGGCTATATGAAACGAAAATAAGAGAAGGGGCCAATGAGCAAGAAATTACTCGCCTACAAGAGGATTATGCCTATATTGTACATGAGGCACCAGGTGCTCTCTTTGGCGAGAAGAAAAATCCTCTGACTAAATATTGTGGACCTAAAGTGACAATAAAGGAATCTGAGCAACCTATCCGCTTAAGAAAAACATGTTGTTTCTATTACCATACATCTGATGAAGCAAATGACTTTTGTATCTCCTGTCCTAAAATCAAAAGACTCGTCTAACCTCATAAAGTTTACAAATTCCTCAAAGTGAATAAATGTGATGTTTATTCACTTTTTCTTACTTTAAAAATTTCTGTTTGTTATCTTATATAATTGTTATACTTGATTGAAGCATTTGTTGCCTGTATAAAAATTCAGAAAAATGTGAGATTGAACCAATGGCTTTATAGCGTTTAAAATAGTTTTATAACACAGTAATGTTATAAAAACATGAATGATGTGAGTATTTTTCTGTTTAAAACTCAAAACTCTATTGTTTTTATAATAGTACTATAACAGGTTATGAGGGGAGGTTTTGAATGAACACAACATATAGAGCTTATAGAATAGTAGATTGAGAAATAGATCAAGTTGCAATTTCATGATTAATAGAAATGAGGTTTTAATCAAAAAATGAAAAAATATGCTGTTTCTACATATGTTTATTTTATCATCCCTTCTTTAATTGGTATTTTTCTATTTATGACACCTGTCTTAACAGAAGAAGGCTGGAAGGTACCAATTGCAATTTTAGCAAATGTTTTAGCAACTATTGTTGCTCCTATTATTAGTTATTTTACAATTTTTATGTTTGCTATTTCAGCAATTGGCGCACTTATGGCTAAATTTATTCCTCGTAAAAACGTGAAAGAGCCAAGTATTTTAGATACATTGTTTTATGTTAATTGGTTTTGGACGATTACCCGCTGTATCGGCTTAGTTTTTGCTTCAATGGTTGTCTTTAACTTTGGTCCTTTTGCCATCAACAACGAAAATACTGGTGGACTACTGATGGATCCTAATGATGGTCTTGTCACATTTTTATTTACCATCTTCTTGTTTGCTGGATTCCTCTTGCCGTTTTTGACTAATTTCGGGCTTCTTGAATTTTTCGGTACAATGATGGTGAGAATTATGCGACCCCTATTTAAAAGTCCGGGCCGTTCTTCCATTGATGCCCTTACATCATGGGTCGGTGATGGAACGATTGGTGTTTTAATGACTAGTAAACAATATGAAATGGGGAACTATACCAAAAAAGAAGCAGCTATTATTGCAACAAGCTTCTCGGTAGTATCTATTACATTTTGTATCGTAGTATTGGATACGGTTCATTTGGCACGCTATTTTATTCCATACTATTTAACAGTTGTCTTTTGTGGAATTGTACTAGCGATTATTATGCCCCGTATCTATCCACTTGCACAGAAAGAAGATACATATATAGATGGTACGCCTGTAGACTATTCACGTGAGGAATTACCAGAGGGCTATAATTTAGTCTCACATGGCTTAGAAAATGCACTTGCTGTTGCCCATGACAATCGTGACCCACGCAAATTTATTAAAGATGGATTTAGAAATGTTATTGATTTATGGGTTGGTGTTGCACCTATCGTAATGGCTTTTGGTACGATTGCCCTAATGCTTGCCGAATTTACGAGTATCTTTGTGATTTTAGGCAAACCCTTTGAGCCTATTTTAACAGTACTTGGCTTACCAGAGGCGGCACAAGCAGCACAAACAATGGTTGTGGGCTTTGCAGATATGTTCCTGCCTTCTATTTTAGGTGCAGGGATTGAATCTGATACCACTAGATTTGTCATAGCAGTTGTTTCAGTCACGCAGTTAATTTATATGTCTGAGGTGGGTGGACTTATTTTAGGTACGAAAATTCCATTGAAATTTTTCGATTTAGTGGTGATATTTATATTACGTACACTTATCTCACTTCCAATTGCTGCATTAGTGGGCCACCTTTTATTCTAATCAAAATGCCAAGTCCTAGATGGACTTGGCATTTTTCATGGAATTTATAGCATAGGATTTCTTTACTCGCTTCCATAAAACAAGCATATAGACAAATAGCACTAAAATAATAAGATAACCACTAAGCGTAGGGCTCTCTACATTTCCCATAAAGTTAAAGAAATTATTGAATCCGTGGAAAAGAATGGTAATAATAATCGATTGCCCATCTAAAATAAGTAAAGAAAGAACAAGGCCCACTAAAAGGGCATAGATGATTTGAATAATAGTATCTTCAATCGATTGCCCACCAAGTAATTGTAAAGCATGTGTAATGCCAAACAATAAACTAGAAATGAATACCGCTGTAAATGCACCCTTGGCAAGAAGCATTCGCAGCATAAGGCCCCTAAATATGGTCTCTTCTATAAATGCCACAATAAGCACTTGCATTAAAAACATAAAAATAAGATCGCTAATCGATGTGAGATTTAATCCTTTAGTACTTACAAGGATGATTCCTAAAACAAAAAGTAGCGGTAAAATCATTAATAAATGATTCTTTTGAATAGGATGAAAGAAATACATTTGCCAGTTTTTTTTCAGGGCAATATAAATGAAGAGTCCCAATGCTAGTGGAACTAACATAGCAAACTGTAACAAAGGGCTTGATGGTTCTTTAATAGAAACAAAAGCTCCGTTACCAACATAGAAAAGTATGATAAGAAACTCTAAGCCAATTATTTTGGCAATCACTTTTTGTTTCATTCTGTTCATTTCCTCCTAATCATGCTAGCAGTAATTAATAGGAAGACACTTAAAAAGAGAGTGCTTCCGAAAAAAAATAGGGAAATACATTCTAAAATGATGTTAAAATCCACAACACGTAATAAATGTACTCGTCGTAATTAATGAACTATTATCCATTGTATCAAATTTTTTCCTCAATTTTGGATTGACTTTTTTTGGTGAGATTTGCCGATTAAATATGCACTAAAGGGGAGAAAGGAAATAATTTTTATGAGCAACATACAGACGACAAAACTAGCTAGAAAAAGTGAAATAACTTGTAGAGAAGTGGTAGGGAGTAATGCACTATAGGGAGCTAGATATTCTTGAATAAGCCAGTGAATTAAAAAGATACCAAAGGAATAACGACTTATGGTATGGATGAAGGACAGCTTAGGTAAAATTTGGGCAAATGCTAAAATAAAAATCGTCATCGCTAACACAAATAGAATCATATCGATTCTTCGTGATGTAATTTGCTGGTCGCCCAAATAATAATTTAAATAGATAATGACTGTTGCAAGTATAACCGATAAAACGGTAAAAAATTTATATTTAACGAGATAATATGTGAATCTTTCATAATGACGACCCATGAAATAGGCAAATACAAAATAAGGAAGCCAGCCTACGAAGAGCAGTCGTATAAAATGATCGTTATTTACGAAATAATCTATATTTAATTTTGCTAGTGTCATATAGAAAACCCCTAGTAAGAACATTATGGGAGCAAACCATATACAGGATAGATTATATTTTTTTACAATAAAAAATAGAATATAGAGCTGAAAAATCGTCATGACAAACCACCCAGAAAAATCCCCCAAAATAATGTGACGATACAGGGCATACCAAAAATTTTCATGATAATGAAAGGCTGCATTAGCCGCATATAAAATACCAGCAGCTACAAACGGCATGACGATAAACTGAAATCGATGCCATAAAAAATGGGAAGGCAGCTGATGTTGATAGCGATTAGCTAATATTAAAATGGATAATAAAATGAAAATGGGTGTGGCGGCACATAGCACAAGTCTAAAAAATTGATAGAAAGGTTGATCAATAAAGCCATTAATAATTTCAATATTTGTCGTCGCGTGCAATAGCACAATACTTAAGCAAGCAATAGCTCTCAATGCGTTCCACTCGTACACCATCTCAATCACCCTCGATTTCAGTAAATTGGCGGGCATCTCCTGCCAGGATGCAACCTTACTAACTATATGAATTTGGCATTATGGTTACAACCGGTCTGTCTTTCACTCGAAAATAGTTTAGTTCGCAAATTATTATTAAAAATACCTAGTAAACTTGTCAAAAGCTCCATTTTTGCATATGTGTTACATAACCTCCCTGCATATACTGGTTCAAGAGGGGGGGAGGTGAGCTTTTATGAGAATTAACTGGAAGGTTCGTCTTCAACATATACCATTTTTATTAGGTCTATTTTCATTGTTACTCTTACTCGCACAACAAGTAGGAGCGATTTTCGGCTTTGATTTGACAGCTGCAATAAGTGAGCAAATTGCAGCTATTTTAAATACAGTTCTATCTATTCTTGTATTAATGGGTGTCATAGTAGACCCAACGACAAAAGGTACAAGTGATAGTGAAAAGGCATTAATGTATAGGAGACCACGATAAAGTATTCAAAAAGTGTAATTTTACAATAAGGATAAATATGTTATAATGTTAGAAAATTGATACAGTGGGGAGGATGATTGAATGTCCCTTGAAATGGAACGAAGAGTGGCTAAACTTGAGGAGGAAATGGCAGAGTTACGTCAGGAGTTAAGTGAATTAAGGCGAATTCAAAGCAATGAGAAAATAAATACTCTTGATGCAAGACAGTCAATGATCGAGCAATCGGTTCCAATAAAACCAAAACCAACACCAAAACCAACAGTGGAGTCGAAGACTACCCCAGTCAAAACAGCACAAAAAGAGGTGCAACCACAGCCATCGATGGAGGAACGTGTTATGTGGGCACTTCCAAAAGTATTCATGGTTATTTTAGTTATGGGGGTACTTTGGGGTCTCAAACTTGTTAGTGACTATGGTTATTTATCGAATGGCGTGAAAATCATCCTTGCCTATTCATTATCGGTAGGATTGGCGATTATCGCTTATATTCTGGAACGTAGAAAAGTAGGCTCTCCCGCTATTACCGTCTCATTATATGGCGGAGCATTTATTGTTGGTATTTTAACGACTGCAGCTAGTGCCATTTTATACGAGATCATCCATCTCACACCAGCGCTTGGTATTACGATTCTTTATATTGGCTATGGTATTGCAATAAGTTACTTAAAGAAAAATGAGGCATTAACTATTTTTGTTGCTTTTACCTCATTATTACTACCTTATTTATTAGAATATATGGACTTTAGTGCCATCATTATTTTACTATTTGTTATCGTTTTATTTGCCATGCTGCAATTGGTTGTCCAACAGCACAAGCAGAAGCTTGCCCTTTATATTTCAGCCTTTTTCTCAGTGGTGGCAATAGGTGTTGTTGCATTTATGAATCATGATAAGCAAGTTGTCTTTGCTTTTGGTTTACTTGCTATACTAGCCATCTTTTATGCAAGCTGGTGTCGATTATTTCATGCACAATCTAAATGGAGAGCTCTTCATATTGGCCTCCAATTTTCGTTAGGGTCATTTAGTTTATTGCTGATGAACCTGATCATACGCTCACTAGAATATGGGGAAGCAGTGCTACTTGTTTTGTTTGGTTTATTCATAGCATTATCGTTTTATAGTCATCGTCAAAAATGGCAGGAAGTATTTGATAGTGCTATAACACTCGCATTTATGACCGTATGTAATACGGTACTTATCATGAATATACCTGATAAAGTGGATGATTTACTATATCCATTGATCGCATTTGCAGGTGTAATGATGAGCTTACGATTACGGGCCAGTATGATGAAGGTAGTCACATCATTTTTCCTTGTGATGACATTGTTGCTAAACTTTATTTTCCATGAACCAACACCATTTATGAGCTTTAATCATGTAAGCCTGTTCATGCCGATTATTTATCTTGTAGTCATTTACTTGTATGCTAGACGCCCAAAAGAAACGTTATCACCTTTTGAGAAAGTCATGAAGGATGTATATGCTATTGATATTTTAGCAGTAATCACCACAGGCTACTTCTTAGCTTATATGAGCAAACTAGATACAGCCTATTTTGCGGCAACAAATGGCATTCAGTATTTGATGTGTATGGCACTAGCTGCTTTGTTTGCAGGAACTCTGCTCGTGTCAGAGAAATTCAAAGGGCGTGTTCTAACGCCTGTGCTGGGAGCATTCTTTATCGTATTTTCTTTGATGGTCAGCGCAAAGCCTTCTATGTTGGACAGCTTAAGTATGATGACCAGATTAGTTTATATAGCAGTAATAGTGGCGATTATTGTGGACGTTCTAGTAAAGGGCCGTATTTATCGGCTATATGCAGAACGAATGGGGAAATATGTAGACGCTATTGTTAGCTCAGGTGTCGTACTCACAATGATCTCGATATGGGGGCTCGTTCATCAATTTACGTATAGTCATCTACTTGATTGGAAACTAAGTATAGCTCTTACAACGATTACATTATTTCTAACCGCGAGTATTTCGTTATGGCTTAGTTCCACGCAACAATTAAAAACACTTCGCACTACAGGCTTTGTTATCTTAGTCATTGCGTTTATCAAGCTGATTTTCTTCGACCTATCAGCACTTGATTTATTAATTAGAGCTGTTCTATTTATAACAATTGGTGGCATTGGCATGCTGTTATCAGGTAGGTTACTGAGGAAATAAATAAAAGAGATTCCAATGATTTTTGGAATCTCTTTTATCTTGTGCTAAACTGATAATACTCTTACTCTACTCCTTCTTTCTTCTTATCGTACTTTAAATCCTTTGTGAAAATATTCCTCAAATACATCACATATTATCTATGTCCCTTGTTCTGAATAACATTGGTTACGTGTATTACCGAGCAAAACTACAATAATTATACGAATAGGCGCATCATACGGATTGTATGGGCGCCTATTGGTTTAGGAGGACATAAATTTGGAAATGGCTTATACAATTATCATTTTTTTATTTGGTCTAGTTTTTGGCTCTTTTTATAATGTAGTTGGCTTTCGTGTACCGCGGAAGGAGTCTCTTGTACTTCCTTCCTCCCATTGTACAAACTGTCAAAGACCATTGACGGTTCTTGATTTAGTGCCAGTATTGTCTTATCTGTTTATAAGAGGAAAATGTCGGGGCTGTGGCTTTAAAATCTCGTCAGTATATCCAGCGATAGAATTGTTGACTGGAGGATTATTCGCCCTTGCTTATTTGAAGCTAAACTGGAGCATGGAATTCATAGTAGCTTTATCGTTCATCTCATTGTTAGTCATTATAGTTGTTTCAGATTTTACTTATCTGTTAATTCCAGATAAGATTCTTTTATTCTTTTTGCCTATATTGGTCATTGGACGTGTACTATCACCTTTAACACCTTGGTGGGACAGCCTATTGGGTTCACTCGTTGGTTTTGGCATATTATATAGTATTGCGGTTTTATCGAAAGGTGGAATGGGAGGAGGGGATATTAAATTATTCTTTTTAATTGGTCTTGTTCTCGGTACTATTCATACGCTGTTGACTTTATTTTTAGCTGCTATCATTGGTATGATAGTCGGAATAGTTGTCTTATTAAAGCGTAAACAGGGAAGAAAAACACCTATTCCCTTTGGCCCATCAATTGCATTAGCCGCTAATATTGTTTATTTCTATGGAGATTCGTTCATCAAGTGGTACTTAGGTTTTTGGTAAGTATTTAATCTTCAATTTTGTGGAGGGGAATCAAGTGAAGCCGATTATTGGAATTACAGCTTTTGTAGAAGATGATTTATCAGCTCATTTAAATGCTGCTTACAGCAAAAGTATTATTGAGGCGGGCGGTATCCCCCTCATTATTCCGTTAGGGGTTGAGGAAGATGCTGCACAAATTTTAGCCCTTACGGATGGCTTATTGCTATCGGGAGGCTATGATGTACATCCTTTTTTATTTGGAGTGGACCCTTCACCAAAGTTAGGTAAAATTCATCCAGCTAGAGATGCCGTAGAATTAGCATTAATTGAGGCTGCATTTTTACGAAAAATGCCTATTTTCGGTATTTGTCGGGGTATCCAAATATTAAATGTTGCATTAGGCGGGACGTTATATCAGGACATTGATAGTGACCATTATAGTACAAAGCTTATTAAACATATGCAACAGGCCGGTAGATCAGTAGCAACGCATTATGTACAAATTATTGCGGAGAATTTATTAGCCACTATTCTGGAACAAGAGAAAATTGCCGTCAATTCTTTTCATCATCAATCAGTGAATGTACTAGCGGAGAATTTAAAAGTTGCAGCGAAATCAAGTGATGGCATTATTGAAGCAGTGGTACATGAGGAATTACCATTCTGCTTGGCTGTCCAGTGGCACCCAGAGGAATTAGCTATAGCAGGAGATCCGCATGCACAAAAGCTATTTGCAGCGTTTATTGAAGCGAGCATAAAATTTAAAAAAGAGGCTTAAAAGGCCGTTGTCAAAAGAATCCAATAGTTTATGGATTCTTTTTTTGCGTAAAAAAGAGGATTTATGCTCAGTGAAGGAACACAATCCTCAAACCCTCATTTAATTAATGTACACGGCGATACAGACCAACAACTTGTCCCAAAATGGATACTTGATCGACGATAATCGGTTCCATTGATGAATTTTCAGGCTGTAAACGGAAATGGTTTTTTTCCTTAAAGAATCGTTTTACAGTAGCTTCATCTTCAGCTGTCATGGCTACAACAATGTCTCCATTATTAGCCGTTGATTTTTGCTTCACAATCACTAAATCACCATCTAAAATTCCTGCTTCAATCATCGATTCACCCATAATTTCTAGCATGAATAACTGATCCTCACTCGTGCCATATGTATCAGGCAGTGGGAAATACTCTTCAATATTTTCGATAGCTGTAATAGGAGAACCTGCTGTAACCTTCCCTACAAGTGGTACATGGATGACGTGTTGCTTTTGGATGGATTCTTCAGGTTCAAGAATTTCAATAGCACGTGGTTTTGTTGGATCTCGACGAATAAAACCCTTTTGTTCTAATCGAGCCAAATGACCATGAACAGTTGAACTTGAAGCAAGTCCAACAGCTTCCCCGATTTCACGGACTGATGGCGGATACCCTTTAGCTCGTACCTCGTCTTTAATGAACGCTAAAATGTCCTCTTGTCTTTTCGATACTTTTTTCATGATTGCTCACCTCTTTTTTCTAATATCATTCTTCTTATTTGATAGTATAACAGAATGCGAACACGTATGCAAACATAGGTTCGAAAAGTGTTTGACAAAAACGTTTGTTCGCTTTATTATGGGAACGTATATTCCGAACAAACATTCTAGAAAAGAGGTTATAATGATGAAATGGTTAAAGAAAAATACACATATCACTATATTATTAGGTGCTTGTTTACTCTTCGCAAGTTACCTTTACATCACTGATCCGGGGGATGTTAATTACGCTGAAATTCAAATTGAACATGGGGATAGCTTGTGGTCGTTAGCCGAACAATACCGTGGTAAAATGAGTAAAGAAGATTGGATTAAACTTGTCAAATCAGAAAATGAGTTAGCAGATATTAAAATCGTGGCGGGTAAATCTCTAGTCATTCCAGTTTTGAGTGATCAAGCCAGTCCCATCAAAACCATTGAAATTGCGAGAAACGAACAATGAAAAATAATCAAATGACGGCTGTTGTCTATTGCCGGGTAAGTACTGAAAAAGAAACGCAAAGCTCCTCGTTAGAGCGCCAACAAGAAGAATTAGTGCTCTGTGCTAAAGAGCAAGGCTATGAAGTAAAGGGTGTTTTTAAAGATAAGCATAGCGGTTATGATGTTGAACGCGAAGGCTTACTTGAAATGCTTGATTTTATAAAAGAGAAGGAAGTAAAAGCTCTTTTTGTACAAGATGAAACTCGTTTAGGCCGTGGAAATGCCAGGATGGCAGTATTGCATTTATTACAAAAATCAGCAACAGATGTTTATTCGATTCGTGATGCAGGACCAGTTCAATTAAACGAAATGGATACGATGCTACTAGAGATTTTAGCAATTGTAGAAGAGTATCAACGTAGAATCCATAATGCGAAAATCCGCAGAGGTATGCGACGTGCTGTGGAAAATGGCTATCGCCCTGAAAATAACCTATCCAATCGTGGGAATCCGCATGGTCAGGAACGGAAGGAACTCCCTGTTGATGAAATCGTGAAGCTACGTAATCGTGGTTTTACCTTTGAGGAAATTTCCATTACTCTTAGAGGATTAGGCTTTGAGGTAAGTAAGGCAACCGTACATCGCCGATTCCAAGAGCATCAAGAAAAATTAGCAGGCAAATAATATAGCCTGCTAATTTTTTTAATACAAGCTTTCGATAATAACATTTTGGGGTAGTTGAAAAGGGTTATCTTTATTAATTCGATCATAAAACATAATACCATTTAAATGATCGATTTCATGTTGTACAACGATAGATTCATAGCCTTTTAAAGACAAAATAAATTCCTGTCCATCAATAGTATAGGCTTTTACTTTAATTCGTTCATATCTTGGTACAAAACCGTGAACTGGTCGATTAACAGACAGACACCCTTCTCCCTCAGGCAAATAGATCATATTTAAAGAATGGCTCATTACTTTTGGGTTAATGAACATCATTTCGTGTTTTTGGTCATGATCTTCAAAAAGGACAGCAAACATTCTTTTATCTACGCCAATTTGATTTGCAGAGAGGCCACTACCAGGACGTAGCTTATACTTTTTTGTTAAAATCGGATCTTGGCTGTTTTTTAAATATTGAAGCATAGAAAATAATATATGTCGGTCCTCTAAGGGAACTGGTATGGCAACCTCTTGTGTTTGTTTACGTAATAGGACCGAGTGTTCTTTTAGTAATCATGTAATCAGGATGAAATTTTGCCATCGAAAAATACCTCCTCCGTATTCAGAAGTTTTTTCAAGCTAATTTGTATGGTCGGATCATCCATTATTGACCAAGTGCCTAATACCATTTACAGGAACTTCTTCCATTTCCACGAGCTTAGTAGTTTAGTGTTTAATGTTCTTCTAACCTCCTAACAAATTGTCCCACTCTTCACGTAAGACTGCGTAATAGTATTCGTCCCACCATTCATCCCCATATGGTATACATTTTTTAAAAAAACCTTCACGTCTCATTCCTATTTTTTCCATAACCTTATAAGAAGCGATATTTTCGGGCTGACACGTTGCAATAATTCTATGAAGTTTCTTTTCATTAAATCCATAGTCTAATACAGCATGTGCAGCTTCAGAAGCAAAGCCTTGATTTTGGTAAGCTGGATTTAGTACCCAACCGATTTCATAAGTATGATCACCGAAACAAGGATGGAAAACAATATGACCAATCACTTGCTTGCAATTATTTGAAACAATAGCAAAATGTTTTGCTTTGTCGCTGCTATTTTCTTTAATAAATTTCTTTGCCTGATCTTCAGTGAAAACACCTTCAGGCATATAATGCATCACTTTTTCATCTGAAGTATAGCTATAAACAGCTTCCCAGTCCTGTTCTTGAAATGTTCGAATGAGTAATCGCTTAGTTGTCACGTTCACATGTATATCCTCCAATATATAGTTAAATTTTTCCTTCCATATAATACTTATACACTTCAAACATCTGGAAGTCATGTATTTTTTTATTTCAACAGCTTGAATAAGGGTTGGTATAACTGCATTTAATGGGAAACCGTGCTATACTTTGCATACCGAAGTCAATAAGATAGGTACTGAAAGGTGTGTAACTATGTTATCAAAAGAAAAAATTAACCGTATAAATGAACTTTCTGCTAAAGCAAAAAATGGTCAACTAACGGATGAAGAGGCAAAGGAGCGAACAGCGCTTCGTAAAGAATACTTGGATACATTTAGAGCAACGATGCGTGATACGATTGAAAACGTAAAAGTGGTTGATGCAGAAGGAAATGATGTCACGCCAGAGAAGGTAAGACAAGCGAAAAAAAATAAATTTCTAAATTAATGTGACACAATTTAATAAAGTATGTATGAAAATACAAATAGTATAACAAAAGCATTGTTTTCTAAAGCAATGTTGACTAAACTGTAGAAGAACAATTATAGGACGAGAAAGGATGTCACAATATAATGACTCAACATGCGGATTTATTAGCAATTAATGCTATCCGAACTTTGTCAATCGATGCTATTGAAAAAGCAAATTCTGGTCACCCAGGTTTACCAATGGGGGCAGCGCCAATGGCTTATACGCTTTGGACAAAACAATTACGCCATAATCCAGCAAATCCAAAATGGTTTAACCGTGATCGTTTTGTACTATCAGCAGGTCATGGTTCCATGCTTTTATACAGCTTACTTCACCTTGGCGGCTATGGTTTACCAATGGAAGAAATTCAAAACTTCCGCCAATGGGATTCATTAACACCAGGACATCCTGAATATGGTCATACAGTAGGTGTGGAAGCAACAACTGGTCCTCTAGGACAAGGTATTGCCATGACTGTAGGTATGGCAATGGCAGAGCGTCATTTAGCAGCTACGTACAATAAACCAGGTCATGACATCGTTGACCACTATACATTTGCATTATGTGGTGATGGAGACTTAATGGAGGGCGTAGCAGCAGAGGCTATTTCATTAGCTGGTCACTTAAAACTTGAAAAATTAATCGTGCTTTACGATTCTAATGATATTTCTTTAGATGGAGACTTAGAAAAGTCATTCTCAGAAAACGTCCAAAAACGTTTTGAATCTTATGGTTGGAATTATTTAAAAGTTGCAGATGGCACAGATGTTGATGCGATTAATGCAACTATTGAAGAAGCTAAAAAATCAACTGGCAAACCAACATTGATTGAAGTGAAAACAGTGATTGGTTTTGGTTCACCAAATAAATCGGGTAAAGCGGATTCTCATGGTGCACCACTTGGTACAGATGAAGTGGTATTAACAAAAGCTGCCTATGAGTGGGCACATGAGCCTTTCCAAATTCCTGCTGAAGTATATGATACTTTTAATGCTGCGGCTGAGGTGCAAGGAGCACAGTCTGAGGAAGCTTGGAATGCGAAATTTACTGCTTATAAACAGGAATTCCCAGAATTAGCAGCTCAATTTGAACAGGCTATGAAGGGTGAATTACCAGCAGACTTCGCTTCGGAATTACCAGTGTATGAAGCTGGTAAATCTGTAGCAACACGTTCTTCTTCTGGTGATGCGATTAATGCTATTGCTAAGAAAACTCCATCATTCTTTGGTGGCTCTGCTGACCTTGCTGGCTCTAATAAAACAACGATGAAGGGTGCAGGCGACTTCTCAGCGGACGATTATGCTGGTCGCAACATCTGGTTTGGTGTGCGTGAATTTGCAATGGGCGCTGCTTTAAACGGTATGGCACTTCACGGTGGTTTAAATGTATTTGGTGGTACATTCTTCGTGTTCTCAGACTATGTGCGTCCGGCAGTTCGTCTGTCAGCATTAATGGGTCTACCTGTAACGTATGTATTTACACATGACTCGATTGCTGTTGGCGAAGATGGACCAACGCATGAGCCAATTGAACACCTTGCATCACTACGTGCAATGCCTAATTTATCTGTTGTTCGTCCTGCGGATGCAAATGAATCAGCTGTTGCATGGGAGCTTGCCGTTGCATCAGAAAATACGCCAACAGTATTAGTATTGTCTCGTCAAAACTTACCTGTTCTTAACGCTTCTATTGAAACAGTACGTGAAGGTGTGACGAAGGGTGCTTACACAGTATCTCCTGCAACTAAAGCAGTAGCGGATGCTATATTAATTGCAACAGGCTCTGAAGTATCTCTTGCAATTGAAGCTCAAAATGCATTAAAAGGTGAAGGTTTGGATGTAGCTGTCGTTTCAATGCCATCTATGGATCGCTTTGAAAAACAAGATGCTGCCTACAAAGAATCTGTTTTACCAAAAGCTGTCACTAAACGTCTTGCGATTGAAATGGGTGCATCATTCGGCTGGCATAAATATACTGGCTTTGATGGTGATGTGCTTGCAATCGATAAATTTGGCGCATCAGCTCCAGGTGAAGTAGTAATGGAAAAATACGGATTCACTGTAGAAAATGTAGTTGCGAAGGTAAAAGCTCTATAAGATTTTTAATAAAGTACCGCAACACTCAGCGATTGTATCAATTCGCTGGGCGTTGCGGTACTTTTTATAGCATGTGAGAATCAAATGTTAGGTATTGAGTGACGTATCACTAAAGGAATTAACAAATATATCTGTGGCAATAATTTTCAAAAATATCCCAAATCAAAAAAACTGCATATGGTTATGCAGTTCAGACTGTGACAAAAGGAATTGAGAAGTTCACACTCGATTCCTTTTGTCATTTTTTTACTTTCTTTATGTTTAAAAATGGTAATTTGATATCCCATAAAACAGACTCTTCAAGTATAAGAACTCTTTTAAGCCGCCAGCCACGTCCAAGTAGCTAGTTTCTTTAAATTCATGACAGCAAGAGTTAGTATCGCCTGCATGGACAATTTTTCAGACCTCTAGGTTGTCCATCGCATACCATTGCATCGGCAAAGACATGCTCAATCGTTTCTTTACGCTTGCATAAATTTGTTTGACGTCATAGGAATGGCGTAAATGTTCAGCTTCCTCCACATACAGTTCCCAAGTATGGCGTTGAATGAGTTTTTTGTAATTCTTACTTTCCGTACATTGGGAAGGCTTGACACTTCGCACAAATCAAAGGTTTCGATGTATTAGCACCTCAAAATTTACTTTTCAACATCCTATATAGATGGGGCACTTTATGTAGAAGTTGATGGGAACGAAGGGCGGTGACTCCAGCGGGAAAAGCGGGAAAGACGAGATCCTGGACTGAGCGAAGCGAGGGAAGCAGCTCGACCCCGCCCGCGGAAAGCGTCCACACGAAGTGGAAATCAACGGCTTTACTTTATTTCATTGAGTTTGTCTACAGTCTGAACTGCATATGGTTATGCAGTTTTTTTATGTAGGAATTATTTGGCAAGCCCATTTTGAAATGCATAGACAACAGCCTGTGTACGATCCTGCACTTCTAGCTTTGCTAGAATATTGCTAACATGTGTTTTCACAGTTTTTAAAGCAATGTATAGCTCATCGGCGATTTCCTGATTGGCTTTGCCCTGTGCCATTAATAATAGGACTTCCATTTCACGGTCAGTAAGTTGCTCGTAAAGAGGTGTATTATTGCCGTTGCGCATACGGTGCATCATTTTAGATGTGACTTCTGGCTCTAAAACCGTTTCACCACCCATTGTTTTACGAATGGCTTCCGCAATTTGTTTAGCATTAGATGTTTTTAAAATATAACTTACTGCTCCTGCCTCTAATGCAGGGTAGACTTTGTCATCATCTAAAAAGCTAGTCACCATCATGATTTTTGCCTCAGGCCATGCCGCTAAAATTTCTGCTGTTGCCTCAGCACCAGTCATAATGGGCATAACATTATCCATTAAAATAATATCAGGCTTTAAGGCAAGAGCACGCTCAACTGCTTCTTGCCCGTTTTCAGCCTCACCAACAACTGTAATATCAGGCTGTGCGGATAAGTAAGCTGAAACGCCTATACGCACCATTTCATGATCATCCACTATGAGTACTTGTATCATTACTATTGACCTCCTCCTTATGTAGTGGAATTTTTACTTCGACAATCGTTCCTTCTTCAGGGACTGACACAATTTTGTATGTGCAGCCTATTTCAACTGCACGTTCAGCAATATTTTGCAAGCCGTAAGAAGTGGATTTATCGGCTTCTACATCAAAGCCCAAACCATTATCTTGAATGCGTAAAATGGCTAAGTCATCTCGTGCAACAAGCAACAATTCAACCTCACTTGCTTTGGCATGTCGAAGTGTATTAGAGAGGGCTTCCTGGGCAATGCGGAATAAGTGATCTTCTTCTGCTTTCGTTAATGCCATTTCTTCTAGCTCATATTCAATATGAAAGTAAACCTTTTGCTGAAGCTCAATAATTAATTCCTCTAAGCCTTGCGCAAGCGTTTTATTGCGGAGTGCAACAGGGCGTAAGTGTAACAGTAACGCACGCATTTCGAGCTGTGCTTGTTGTACTATTTTTTCCACTTGCTTTAAACTAGTCGCATTTTCGTCACTTTCAGTTAAAGCAGAAAGCAACATGGAGGCCGCAAACAATTGCTGCGACACAGAATCATGTAATTCTCTAGCCAGACGTTGACGTTCAGCAACGATGCGTTCCTGAATAATTTTGTCATGAGCTTCTGCACGTTCATTGGATAAGCGCTGTAGGCTTTTACGCTGTGTATCTATTAATTCACTTGTTTGAATAAGTGCTTTTTTTAATGGTTTCGGAAGGGCTTGCTTTTTAGAAAGTACAAAATCAGGCTCAATTAACTGTTTGACAATTTTTGTTGCTTGAGCCTCTCGGGCACGAGCAGTCATACTAATCCAACTGGCAAAGAGGAAGCTTAGAGCAAATAGGCTGACTACAATAATTCCGCCAAGAGGAAAATTATTATAATTTTGTCGCCATAAAGGTTCCCAAGCTTTTTCATCAGGATTTCCCCATACGGCAACAAGCAATCCGAATGTAGCGCTCATTAAAATGAAAAATAAGGTAAATAATCTTGAGATAAAGGCAATCATTTACGCAGCACCTCCAAATCTCCAAGCCATGTTGCAACATGAATAATTAATATGCGTTTTGCATCCTCTGGATTTCCATCAGAAAAGCTAACACTTTCATTTAAAATACGTTGTGGGCCCACATGTAAGCAAGTAAGCTCACCGAATAGGGTAGTATAGTGTATACGAAAAGGTATTTCATATGGGACATAGATTTGTACTTTACCGATACCTTGACGAATCGTAATTAGACTTGTGCCAGCAGGCAAAATCGTTTGAGTCGTATCCACTGTAATATCCCCTGCTAAACGTTGAATCTGCACATCTTGCCATTTGTATGCCTCTGTTGGTGCTTGGATGGTGCCAATTAAGTCGTTTTTCGAAGTAGATAGTTTTTCAAAAAGCTCTGCACCGACTATTTTTGGTTCATTTTCTCGTTGTAAGTATTGATAAAGCATATATAAGAGCATTATGACAATGAATAGACGGAGGCTCCACATTGTGAATAATGCAATCGCGATGAAGAATATGCCGGTCCATTTAAAAAAGCGAACTTTTTTAGAAAAGCTTAAATAAAGCAGTACGGCCCCAATCAATAAGCAAAAGGCGCCACCATTATTAAAAATAGTAAGCTCCACAAAAACGAGTAAAAAGAAGCATAGTACCCAAAATGTGAGCTTATTTGTAGTGAAATTCTGCAAGAGGGTCACCCTTCTTTCTACTAATAGTATAAAAGAGGGAATGGGACCCTCTGTTTTAAAACGTGAAAGAATGCGCCGGCTAGCGAGGGCGCATTACTTCCATTATAACATGTTATTTATTTTCAATTAGCAGTGGAGAGCTTTCCTCTGCAGCTTTTTTTTCTAATTGTGCTAATCTTGCTTCAAATGTTGTAACTTCATGATCTTTGTCAATTTGATAAGCTAATTTATCAATATAAGCTTCCAAATCTTCAAAATTTGTTTTATTGTTTTTGGCAATCATACCGTCCATTTGATGATGGGCACGCGTGACGTTTTCTTTGCCCATTAACTGTAATTGACGAACTTTCATGTCTTTAATTTTATGTTTCATTGTTTCGAATTTACGCTCTAGCTCGAAATATTCACGTGTACTTGCTTCGATACTCGCTTGTAACGTATGATTACGGGCAGTGTAAGCTGTCACTTCATCCATTGCAAAATCAATTAAATCTTGCTCGCCACTAGTTTTCGCTAATGTCAGTTGAGATTCACGTTTAGCAAGTAAATCTGCATTTTGTTGATATTCTTGCTCAAGCTTTTCTTTTAATTGTCCTTGACGTTCTAATAATTTACCTGTTTCTTCTGTTTGTTTTTCAGCTTCTCGGATGTACTGATTTAACATAGCAATTGGATTTTTTTGTTCCTTCTTATCAAATAACTGATGTAAGTCTGCTTCTACTGTATATCTAAAACGTTGAAATAAATTCATATTTATTCTCTCCTTTTATTTTGTTAAATTTGACCATTCTTTTTCGAAGTTTGTAAATGGATCTTCTTCTTTTTTACCTTCAATTGTTGGGATTTTTACTTCTTCGCCATTCCATTTTTTATAAATGACATAGACAATAGCGATTGCTGCAAGACCAATCATTGCAGGAATATTAGATACTGCTGATAGAATACCGATTAAACCAACCGCAAACCAAAAGATTTTACCGAAATTTGACTTGCTTGCCATGTAGAAATGCATCCCTAGTGCTACAAATAGTCCGGAGAATAATAAGCCTGCCAATGGTCCGATTAAGGCAAGTGCAACACATGCTGCGATAACGCCTCCAGTTAATAAAAGAAATTTTCTCATTTGTTTTAGCTCCTTTCGTTTGTACCTTTATGTTACCTATTATCAAGATTGTCTAAAACGGACTCGAAATTGATTTTCTACTAGGTCTTGAGGCTGAGAACTATCTAAGCTGCAACAAAAGTGGATTTTTGGCGTACTCAATGAGTAGATATTGCTTGTTTTTTAGGAAAAATAGCCGTTCATTTTTAGAGCAAATTATCATCTGCCATAAAATAATTTTTAGATCCTAAACTAGAAGCTTTTCGACAAAAATAGAAGATGAAAGCTTCCTCCGTTTGACAAATTAACAAGATGGGATGAGCTATACTTATGGAAAATAAACTGAGCGAAGGAGGATTTCTGGTGAGAACCTATTCCATATATAAGATAAAAGAAGAGCATTTAACGTTTATTTTTGGCAGAGAACGAAAGTTATTAGAGATGATGCAAGGCTGTGAAGACGCCAATGAGAAATCCTTAAAAGAGCTTGCGTATATATGTGAATCCGTTCGTTTTGATGAAATAGCAGCAATGTTAGAGCATCAACTTGATTCCAAATATGCACATTTAGAAAGAGCTCGTAATGCTTTGTTTTTAGAACATCCGATAAAAGGCAAAATGGCTATTTATTTAGTCGATCGTAAGATTTGTGTTTATTGTGAAGGCTCACGAATGCTAGATTTAGATTTATTTCAAATGCTTGCCAAGATGAGTGAACGATTTATAGCTTTCAATAAACAAGATAATGAATGTGGGTGGTTGAAACCTATGAAGTATACAATGCACTAGGAAATTTCACTACAATATATAGTAACATGCTATCATTTGGTGTATAATGGAGCGTGGAGAGTTTTTTCTCGGTATATTGTAGTGGAGGAGGTTGGTTGTATGCCTACATGGGGCTGGATTATTATCGTAATTATCGCATTAGCAGCGGGAGCGGCACTTGGTTTCTATTTCGCTCGTCAAGCTATGATGAAATATTTAAAAGAAAACCCACCTATTAATGAGCAAATGATTCGTATGATGATGGCACAAATGGGTCGTACGCCGTCTGAAAAGCAAGTACGTCAAATGATGGCACAAATGAATAAATTCCAGAAGTAATTTGGAATGTTCCGAGCAACTAGTTCAAGCTTAACTAGTTGTTTTTTTTATTTTTAATAGTATTTAAATAATTCTTAAAAATCATACAACTCTATCGGGAAACTATGTATAATGGAGTTACTATACGGAAGGGAGTTGTGTATATTGCAAAAAGAAAAAACAAATGTAGAAAGTTTTGATCTAGATCATACAAAAGTAAAGGCACCTTATGTTCGTTTAGCAGGTGTGAAAACGGGCAAAAATGGCGATGAGGTTTATAAATACGATATTCGCTTTAAACAGCCAAATAAGGAGCATATGGAAATGCCTGCATTGCATTCTTTGGAGCATTTATCTGCTGACATTATCCGTAATTACTCTGATCATATTGTTGATTTCAGTCCAATGGGTTGTCAAACAGGCTTCTATGTGTCCTTGATCAATCATAATGATTATGAGGATTTATTAGCTATTTTAGAGAACACATTTACAGATGTGACAAAGGCAACCGCAGTGCCTGCATGCAATGAAGTGCAATGTGGCTGGGCTGCTAGCCATAGTTTAGAAGGGGCCAAAGCATTAGCGAAAGAGTTTTTAGCGAAACGTGATGAATGGCATATTATTTTTGAAGATTAAATAAAATAAAAACCTTGCGAGTAAAATAACGCAAGGTTTTTCATTGCCCTAAAAATGGAATGGAATGACATTCGAAGAAGAAGAATCCCGATTGATTTTTTGATAAATAAAATTGTCTAAAAAATCATGAATTAAATCCTCGTATTCATCCATATTTTCATTAAAGGATTGGGCATGTGCACCTGTATCAAAAAGCTTTAATTTTTTGGGACCTACTTTTTTATTGTAAAGATCTAGTGACATTGACGCTGGAATAAACGTATCTGGAATACTATGGATAAAAAGTACAGGTTTTTCAATATGGGTCACTGCTTCAGCAGGAGTTACACTTTTAAATGAGTAGCCGTCCCTGAGGCGGACAAAGAAATCGGCAAAACGGATGGGAATAATAGAGCCATATTTAAATTCTGTTTTGGCTATTTGCTTGAGCAACATGGAAAAATCGGAGAATGCACAATCTGAAATATAAAAATCAGCACCATCTTCCACCGTACCTGCATAAAGTAACATTGTTGCTGCACCCATAGATTCCCCATGAATACCTAGTATTGCATCCTCACCGATCATGGCTTTTACTGTATTAACTACAGCATCAAGATCATTTTTTTCATAGTGACCATAGCTAGTTGTTTTGCCACCAGATTCGCCATGACGCCGATGGTCAAAGATAACTGAATTATAGCCTAGCCTTTCAAATAGCCGAGCGTATTTGACGGAGTTTATTTTATTTTCTGTAACGCCGTGACATATGATGATGGTGTTATTGGTTTGTAACGGCTGAAACATAATTCCTCTAATTGTGTAGCCATTTGGAGAATCAATATTAAGTTCGCATTTCAAGTTTTTATTGTACCAAGCCTCATCAAAACGTTTGGCAGTCGTTTCTCGTTCACGAATAAATTCTGGATCTTTTTGTTGAATATACATTAATTTATTGGAAAGCGCGAAGCCGAACAGACCAGTAGCTGCAGCGGCAAGCGTTGTTGTAATACCAGAGAATAAAAGCATCTTCTTTTTCATGATAAAACACCTCCACATGCTATTTCTTATTTGTAATGTTCCCAACTGAGATTGTTTAAAACACGTCAACATTTTACAATAACTTTGGCAAAACTGCGATTATTTCTATTATCGAAAATCGTCAAAATATTTGTTAAAATATACATATCTGCTAGTAGCATATGCAGCAGTGTTGATTTTTGAACGGGGAAAAGGGGAGAATGGACATGATAAATGAGGTAGTAATCGTGAGTGCTGTTCGAACAGCTATAGGCTCATTTCAGGGGACATTAAAAGACGTACCAGCTGTAACTCTAGGTAGTATTGTTATTAAGGACGCTTTAGCACGTGCAGGAGTAGCTGGGGAACAAGTCGATGAGGTCATTATGGGGAATGTGTTATCGGCTGGTCTTGGACAAAATCCAGCTCGTCAGGCAGCGATAAAAGCTGGTTTACCAAATGAGGTGTCAGCACTAACAATTAATAAAGTTTGCGGATCAGGTTTAAAGGCTGTGCATTTAGCGACGCAAGCTATTTTAGCTGGTGATGCTGAAATTATCGTGGCTGGAGGCTTTGAAAATATGAGCCAAGCCCCTTATGTTTTAAAAAATGCGCGTGAAGGCTTCCGAATGGGCGATCAAAAGGTTGTGGATACTATGATTCATGATGGTCTATGGTGTGCATTTAATGATTATCATATGGGCATTACAGCTGAAAATTTATGTGATATGTATGAAATTTCGAGAGAAGAACAGGATGCTTTTGCAGCACGTTCTCAGCAACGTGCAGAGGCAGCAATTGCAGCTGGTAAATTTGAAAATGAAATCGTCGCTGTCGAGATTCCACAGCGTAGGGGAGAGCCTATTGTATTCGACAAGGATGAATTTCCGCGTGCAGGCGTGACAGAGGAATCTCTAGGTAAGCTACGCCCAGCATTTAAAAAAGATGGTTCCGTAACAGCGGCTAATGCTTCAGGTATTAACGATGGAGCTGCGGCAATTGTTGTGATGTCTAAGAAAAAGGCGCAAGAGCTTGGTATTCAGCCGATGGCGATTATTACAGCCAATGCAAGTGCGGGAGTAGATCCTGCAATTATGGGAACCGGTCCAGTTAAAGCAGTCCAAAAAGCACTGGCTAAGGCAGCAACAACTTTAGAAGAAATCGATGTGATTGAAGCAAATGAAGCTTTTGCAGCACAATCGATTGCTGTTGATCGTGAATTACGCTTTAATCATGATAAACTAAATGTAAACGGGGGCGCGATTGCTCTTGGTCACCCAATTGGTGCAAGTGGAGCTCGTATTTTGGTCACACTCTTACATGAGATGGAAAAGCGTGATGCAAAAATGGGCTTAGCCACTTTATGTATCGGAGGTGGTCAAGGCGTAGCCACAGTAGTGAAGCGTCCTTGATGTCAATAAGAAGGTGAATGAAATGGGAAAGAAACGAAAACAACAGAAACAGACAAGCAATAGCATGACAGCAAGCTTGCCAAAGCAGGAGGCAGTCACATTGGCAGACCAACTAGGTGGCGATGTGCTAGCTAAATTAAAGGCGGCAAAGCAAGATTTATCCATGAAAGAACAGGCTGCAGAAGAGGAACGCCAAGCTAAACTAGCTTTTGAACGTAAGCAGCGAGAAAAAAATAAATCATTTGAAGAATTACTAAATGAGTATGGCGATAAAGGCACTAAATATTAACAAGAAAACAGTGAATTCACACTTGTGGATTCACTGTTTTTAATTGTAAGTAGAAAAGCAACAAATCATTTTGCTTTCCCTCAAGTTTTAGAAAAAGCAGGGCTACCTTGTATCAAGAAACTGAGTTTCTTGATTATTGAAGATTCCTTTATTGATTTATATAAAAGACAAAAGGCTAATATAGTGCCTTTTGTCTTTTATTTTTCAACAATTTCCTGAATACAGCAACAGCACTAACAAAAATAATAGCTCCAGCTGTATCAACAAGCACATCTTGGCCGCTCATTGTACGACCTGGTGTAAAGCTTTGACGAAATTCATCAAGCATTGCAATAAATGCTGTTCCAGCAATAGCAATAGTTGCTGCGAAACGGTGTTTACCCCAGGCAAAGTATAGCCCAAGCGCAATGCAGCCAAATCCGATAAAATGTGTTAGTTTACGAATTAAAAATTCGACAAATGGAAAATAACCACGTTCTTCAACTGATACGACTGTGTCCCAATAAGGGATTTTTAAAAAGGATAGTTGTTTTTCAAAAGGTTTATCTGCTAATAAATTTTTAAGCTCTGGTAAAATACTTTGTTGTTCGTAAGTCATACTAGAGGAAATAATTAGCACAACTAGACAGATGATAAAGATCAACCACTTTTTCATCGATGTTCTACATATTGTTCATTTTTTGTTAAAGTGTTTGCTGCTTCCAAGTCGGTTATAGCAGCCATGCTTTCATAGGCAGAGAGGGTCTGAGCTAGTTGCTCCTGTGAGCTTGCTCCAATTACTGTAGAAGCGATTGCAGACTCTTTTAAATTAAAAGCCAGTGCCAGTGCATGTAAATTATTATATTGTGAAGCTAAACTTGTTAACGTTGTTGTTAACTCTTCTGAAGAATAGTTGTTAAAACTTTTTACTCCCTGAAGACGTTGCTGCCAGCTATTTGTTAATAAGCCCTTAGCCACTGTGCCACGTGTTACAACAGAAGCGCCTTGGTTCGCAATAAAGTCAAACCACTCCTCGGGGCGGCGATCTAAAGCACTATATTGCATCATGACGCTTTTAGCTGAACTTGCAGGTAAAAAACGTTGCAAAACGTTTGGACGAATCGAAGAAATGCCATATTCTCGAATAAGTCCTTCTTTTTTCAAGCGCTCAAAAGTGTCGATAATCCCATCCCAATCATCTCCGATTGTACCACCGTGTAACTGATAAACATCAATGTAGTCCGTTCCTAATCGTTTCAAACTAGCATGAATAGCTTGTCTTATATAGGATGGCGAAGCATCCCATTGCCAGCCTTCTGCACCTTCAGTCCAGCGATTACCTACTTTTGTGGCAAGGATAATCTCTTGACGACGTTTCCCTAATGCCGCACCTAGGATCTCCTCATTCGTACCAAAATCATATAAATCGGCAGTGTCAAAATAATTTATGCCCGCATCTAATGCCATATCGACAATAGTTGCTGCTTGCTTTTTATCTGTGGAAAGTGACATGCCTCCTAAACTAATTTCTGAAATGAATATTTCACTAGTGCCTAGCTGCCTCTTTTTCATGAAACGACCTCCTTCGATTTCTCTACTTGTAATGGTACAATGAACATATCTGAAGGACAAGCGAGGTTATCGTCTATGAAAAAGTTTGAGGAAAAAACGACAAAAACGACACCCATCTATGACGGAAAAATTGTAAAGCTACAGGTTGATGATGTCATATTACCAAATGGTCAGGTTGCAAAGCGTGAAATTATCAAGCATCCTGGAGCGGTTGCGGTAATTGCTGTGACGGATGAGGGTAAATTAGTGTTAGTGGAGCAATATCGAAAGGCACTTGAACGTTCTATTGTTGAAATTCCAGCGGGGAAACTTGAACCTGGTGAAGAACCAGCGATGACAGCTCGCCGTGAATTAGAGGAAGAGACAGGCTACGGCGCGCATAGCCTTACATACTTACAAACATTTGCAACGTCACCGGGGTTTGCAGACGAGATCATTCATCTATATGTAGCGAAGGATTTGTATATCATCGACAATAAAGCAGCGTTAGATGAGGATGAGTTTGTCGAACTTTTAGAAGTTTCGTTGGAAGAAGCACAATCAATGGTGGGGGATCGACGTATTTTTGATGCTAAAACTGCATTTGCTGTACTTTGGCTTGCTACCTATTTAGAAAATAATCTTTAGCATAATAGAGACGGACGAGCATAAGCTGTACAAACCTTGATAGAAAAGGAGCATGTTTATGTCTCGTACGGTGTCTATATTTTATCACGCTTCCATCATTGCAGTTAGCTTTGTTTGTGGCGTTATTTTCTTTCATATTTTTGGTGGATCGAAAGCGGAACCGTTTATTTTATTTATAGAACCTCGTTTAGCTGATGGGGACAGGCATTCGATTTTTCATTTAGTGCTTCCTGTTGCCATTTCCATAGGTCTTGTATTAATACTAGCAACTCACAGTGTGTTAAAAATTTTAGTACGTGTAACTGTAGCCATGCGTGCAACTTTTTTTGGCTTTAGTTCTGTATTTTTATTACAAAAACTTGAAGCTTTTTGGCTTTATACGATTTGGTGGTTTCCATTTCAGCTTATCTATTGTATATTGTTGCTAGTCCTATGCAATTTACTTGTACCCGCTTGGTCAAAGCGAAAAATCGGGAAACAAGTATCTGGTCGGACAATTTTGTTGAATTTTATCGCATTTTTCATCATAATAGTTGCTGAGTTTATTGTTGTTTCATATGTGTTAAAATGATGGATTTAATAGACAGAGATTGTGATCAGATAAAAAAGTAAAAGCGTGTTAGAAATCTATTCACTATCTTGTAATAGGATTTACTCCTTTGGTATAATGGAAAGAGTTTAGGGGGGCGTCACATGGAGAGCCGAATTGATCGTATAAAAAAACAGTTGCATAGTGCTAGTTACAAGCTGACGCCGCAGCGAGAAGCAACAGTTGCTGTCTTGCTTGAGCACGAAGAAGACCACCTAAGTGCTGAGGATGTATATCTTTTAGTAAAAGAAAAAGCACCAGAGATTGGTCTAGCGACTGTTTATAGAACGTTAGAATTATTAACTGAGCTCAAAATTGTCGACAAAATCAACTTTGGCGATGGCGTGTCGCGCTATGACCTACGCCAAGAGGGAGCTGCCCATTTCCACCATCATCTAGTTTGCATTGAATGTGGAGCTGTTGATGAAATTCAAGAAGATTTACTTGAAGATGTGGAAGCCGTTGTTGAAAAGCGTTGGAACTTTATCATAAAGGATCACCGACTAACTTTCCACGGCATATGCTGGCGCTGTCATGATAAAAACGACGAATCGAATGAAGAAAATTAACGAAAAGCTGTCTGTTTTAATCTCTAGTATAGATTAAATCGGGCAGTTTTTTGTTTTTTTATGAAATAATCATCCTTATTATCGTTGGTTTATGTCGAATGGAGGGGGCTTTAGCACATTTCTAATAGCCATGCTAAAATAGAAAATAATTGACAGTGAGGGGGCGTTGTGATGAATGAATTTCAATACGCAGTAGAGGATTATATCCATTTTATCCAAGTGGAACGGCAATTATCTGTTAATACATTAGCATCCTATCGCCGAGATTTAGAAAGCTATGTAAATTTTTTGCAAAATGCAGAGGGTATGGCTAATTTTAACCATATAGAAAGAACGACCATACTACGACATTTAGAGCAACTACGCGTACAGGGGAAGACAAGCCGTACGATTGCTCGCCATATTTCATCTATTCGTAGTTTTCACCAATTTTTACTACGAGAAAAGCGTGCTGAATCAGATCCAACGGTCCATTTAGAAATGCCAACAATTGAGCAAAAATTACCGAAAATTTTATCTATAGAGGAAATCGAAGCCTTATTGACTGCGCCGAATAGAAGTAAGCCACAAGGTATCCGTGATTTAGCGATGCTGGAACTATTATATGGTTCGGGTATGCGAATCAGTGAGCTTATAGCCTTAGATTTAGCAGACATTCATTTAACAATGGGATTTGTTCGCGTATTTGGGAAGGGTGGAAAAGAAAGAATCATTCCACTTGGCAAAAGTGCTTTATCAGCCATAAGTACCTATTTAAATAATGCTCGTGGTCAATTACAGGGAAAATATCCAAAAACTGATGCGTTTTTTATTAATCAAAGAGGGAAACGTTTAACAAGACAAGGTTGTTGGAAATTAATGAAGGAGCATGCTTTAAAGGCAGGCATCCAACATGAGTTAACACCACATACATTGCGTCACTCTTTTGCTACTCATTTAGTCGAAAATGGGGCTGATTTACGTGCTGTACAAGAGATGCTAGGTCATGCAGATATTTCAACAACGCAAATTTATACACATATTAGTAAAACAAGATTATCGGAAGTATATAAGCAATTTCATCCACGTGCTTAAAAATTTCAGAAAATTTTTTTCGGTCGGATGTCTGACCTTTATTTTTCGCATTTTTTTGGTAAAATAGAATCATGAGATTGGAGGCAATAATGATGAATAAACCGTTTAACAAAATCCATGTCGTTGTAATGGACTCTGTAGGTATTGGTGAAGCGCCAGATGCTGCAAATTTTGGCGATGTAGGAGCACATACATTAGGACACATCGCTGAAAAAATGAATGGGCTTACAATGCCAGTAATGGAGTCAATGGGTTTGGCAAATATTGAGCCGCTGCAAGGAATGCAAGCGACAAACGAGCCGAAAGCATACTATGGGAAAATGCAAGAAGCTTCTGTTGGGAAAGATACGATGACAGGGCATTGGGAAATTATGGGGTTAAATATTGATAAGCCCTTTAAGGTGTATCCTGATGGATTTCCTGCAGAGTTGATTGCTGAGCTAGAAAAACGTACGGGTCGTAAAGTACTCTGCAATCAACCAGCGAGTGGTACGCAGGTTATAGAAGATTTCGGTAAAGAGCATATGGAAACTGGAGCAATTATTGTCTATACATCAGCTGATCCGGTATTACAAATTGCTGCACACGAGGAAATTATACCATTAGAGGAATTATATAAAATCTGTGAAATTGCGCGTGAATTAACATTACAGCCCGAGTATTTAGTCGGTCGTGTAATCGCACGTCCATTTATAGGTACGCCAGGGGACTTCTCCCGTACTTCAAATCGACATGACTATGCGCTGAAGCCATTTGGTCGTACAACGATGAATGTCTTAAAGGACGCGGGCTTAGATGTAATTGCAATTGGTAAAATCTCTGATATTTTCAATGGTGAAGGTGTCACAGATGCTGTACGTACTAAAAATAATACGGATGGAATGGACAAATTTGCTGAAGTTGTCCGCCGTGATTTCCATGGAATGAGCTTCCTAAACTTAGTAGACTTTGATGCTAATTTTGGACACCGTCGTGATCCACTAGGCTACGGACAGGCATTGGAAGAATTCGACGCGCGACTGACAGAAGTTACGAGTGCAATGTCAGAGGATGACTTATTAATTATTACAGCAGACCACGGAAATGATCCAACTTTCCACGGTACAGATCATACACGCGAGTATGTACCGTTAATTGTCTATTCTCCACGTTTTAATGGTGGTGCTGAACTAGAGCTTCGTGAAACTTTTGCAGATATTGCAGCTACAGTGGCTGAGAACTTCCAAGTAGAAGCACCAGCATTTGGTAAAAGTTTCTTACAAGAATTGAAATAGGGGGTTTTTCGAATGAATATGGTGCAATTGTTTGAAAAGAAAAAACAAGGATTAGAGCTCTCACAAGCTGACATTCAGTATTTTGTTGATGGCTATACGGCAGGTTCCATTCCTGATTATCAAGCAAGCTCACTCTTAATGGCAATTCGACTTCTAGGAATGTCTGATGATGAAACGTTTTATTTAACAAAAGCAATGATTGAATCAGGGGATGTCATTGATTTAACGTCTATTGAGGGTTTTAAAATTGATAAACACTCAACAGGTGGCGTTGGTGATAAAGTCACACTTGTAGTCACACCTATAATTGCATCTCTAGGAATTCCGGTAGCTAAGTTTAGTGGTAAAGGTCTAGGCATTACAGGTGGTACAATCGATAAGTTAGAGTCCATCCAAGGCTTCAAAACAGAGCTTTCCTCACAAGAATTCATTGATAATGTCAATCGACATAAAATTGCAGTTGCTGGGCAAACAGGTAATCTTGTACCAGCCGACAAAAAGTTGTATGCATTAAGAGATGTGACAGGCACGGTGGATTCGATCCCATTAATTGCTGCATCTATTATGAGCAAAAAAATCGCTAGTGGTGCAGATGGTATTGTGCTAGATGTTAAATGTGGTTCAGGTGCGTTTATGAAAACGCAAGAAGAAGCACAGCGATTAGCTGATACAATGACAGCGATTGGGGAAAAACTTGGACGCAGAGTCGTTGCCCATATTAGTGATATGGATAATCCTCTTGGTAAAATGATTGGTAATAAGCTTGAGGTATTAGAAGCCTATGCATTATTAAGTGGTCGTATGGAAGAAACACATGAGGATTTACTAGATGAATGTGTAGTCATTGCTTCTTTAATGTATCAAGTTGCCGCAGGTGTTGATGAAGCAGAAGCAACTGCCGCAGTTAAGCGCGTACTAGCAGATGGTTCTGCGGCTGCGAAATTTGAGGAGTTTATTGTTGCACAAGGTGGGGACGTATCAGATATTGTACAAAATGAAACGGCCCATAAAGTTTCAGTTGCGGCAGTGACGGAAGGTACTGTGGAAACGATTAATGCCCTTTTAGTTGGTGAAGCTAGTGTTAGTCTAGGTGCTGGACGTTTAACAAAGGAATCCACGCTTGATTACGATGCAGGCATTCAACTGGTAGCTAAAAAAGGCGATCGTGTAAAAAATGGGGATATTATTGCTTATTTATATGCCAATAACCAAATCAATCAAGATACAATTCTTAAAATACAGCAAGCCTATACAATTGTATAAAATTTCTTTTGCGAGAGCTCTCACAGACGAGGGTTCTCGTTTTTTTGTTGTTCCACCATTAAACCTATGAAATGTTTACATTTCGTATAAATTTCATATTGAGATAACTGCCGCTTGTTTAAAACACGTTCACTTATCCCATACTGCACGTAAACCTAAAAAGCTATAAGTATGTCGATTTGACACTATTTCAGAAGACTTTGCACTAGTTCTGTCAACCGCAAGGATTCAGCGTATTAAATGTGGAATTGCACGAGGAGGAGGCGATGTTCATGCATTTTCAATTAGAAATGGTCACAAGAGAGACAGTCGTTATACGTTTATTTGGGGAGCTCGATCATCATGCAGTAGAGCAAATTCGAGCGAAAATTTCTGCAGCAATTTTCCAAGGCACTGTGACGACCATCATTTGGAACTTAGAAGGGCTATCTTTTATGGATAGTTCGGGAGTAGGTTTAGTGCTTGGTCGTATGCGTGAGTTAGAGGCAGTTGCTGGGCGAACTATTTTATTGAATCCATCGCCAACCATGCGAAAAGTTTTTCAATTTTCAGGTTTAGGGCCTTGGATGATGGATGCAACAGAGGAACAAGCGATTGATCGCGTAAGGGGGATTGTAAATGGATAACGAAATGACATTAACTTTTTTAGCACTTAGTGAAAATGAAGCCTTAGCCCGTGTTGCGGTCACAGGCTTTATTGCTCAATTAGACCCAACTATTGATGAGCTGTCTGAATTTAAAACAGTTGTCTCAGAAGCAGTTTCCAATGCCATTATTCATGGCTATGAAGAGGATGGCAAGGGTGTTGTCACTGTTCATGCTAAACGTGAAGATGACGTTGTAACGGTGTCTGTAATGGATAAAGGGATAGGAATTGAAGATGTGAGTCAAGCAATGGAGCCGTTATTTACAACAAAAAGTGTAATGGAGCGCTCAGGTATGGGCTTTACGATTATGGACAGTTTTTCTGATCAGCTAACAGTCATGTCCAAGTGGCGAGAAGGAACAACTGTAACATTTACGAAGAAATTTTACACAGTTCGGACAGCGGTAATGTGAGGGTATCATCGTGAAGCCGTTAGAACAGTCGTCCGAAAAGCTTTTGTCTCAGGAGGAAATGCGTGATTTAATAGCACGCGCACAGCAGGGCGATCATGAGGCTCGTAAACGAATGGTAGAAGGCAATACGAGGCTTGTATGGTCCATTGTTCAACGTTTTACAACGAGAGGTGTTGAGCTCGAGGATTTATTCCAGATAGGCTGCATAGGACTCATGAAATCAGTAGATAAGTTCGATTTATCGTATGATGTTAAATTTTCAACCTATGCAGTACCTATGATTATTGGTGAGATTCAACGCTTTTTAAGGGATGATGGCATGGTGAAGGTGAGTCGCTCTATTCGGGAGCTGAACTTTAAAATCCGACATGCTACAGACGAATTTATTAAAAGGAATGAACATCCGCCAACGATTCAGGAGCTGGCTCAAGTACTTGGTGTGACAACCGAGGAAATTGTGACAGCATCAGATGCATTGAGAGATCCAGCCTCTCTACATGAGCAATTGTATGAAAGTGAAGGAGATTCCATCACATTGATGGATCAAATGAAGGATGAAAAATCCGAGCAACCATTTGATTATATCCCCCTTAAAGAAGTGCTTACAAGGCTTGAACCGAGAGAACAGTCTATCATTTATTTACGGTATTTTTCAGATTGCACGCAAACTGAAATTGCAAATAGGCTAGGCATATCACAGGTGCAAGTATCCCGTTTGGAGAAAAAAATTCTAGCTCAATTAAAAAGCTGGATGGCTACAAGCGCAACTGTGGAGCAAGAAGTAATAAAAAAAGACATCTAAGAAAATGGTGACAGCATGACAAATAAATTATTTAGCAGCTTAGAAGAAGCCGAAGATTTTCTTAAGGAGCAATTTGGTGACGGCGAATCATTTGACGTTGGGATTAAGCATTTATTTGTCAAAGATTTGCCGGTTCTTTGCGCCTATATTAGTGGCCTTGTGGATGGCGAAGCCCTAACACAATTACTTTCAAACATGCTCCCTGATGAGGACTATGACATCGATGTGGAGGATGAGAAGGAGTATTTTGAGTCCTATTTTAACTTTCACGGACGTTCAGAGGAAACCGAGCGTAAAGCTTATTTATTAGCCATTTTAAGCGGGCAAGTGACCTTTATTACTAAAAGTGGCTATTGCTACATTGCCGAGCTCAGAAACTATCCAGGACGTTCCCCTGAGGAGCCCGACAATGAAAAGGTAATACGTGGCTCAAGGGATGGTTTTACAGAAGGAATATCTCAAAATACGGCTTTAATTCGTAGGCGTATTCGCAATAGTAATTTACGTTTCGAGCTACATAAAATATCCAAAATCGGCCAAACCGACGTCGCAATAGCGTATATGAAGGATATTGCCAATGAAGATATGCTCGAAAAATTACGACAGCGCCTTGACCAGATTAACCACGATGGTTTAACAATGGCTGATAAATCATTAGAAGAATGGCTGTTTAAGCAAAAATTCCATCCAGTTCCGTTTGTTCGTTACACGGAAAGGCCAGATATTGCTGCGGCGCATTTACTGGAAGGGCATATCGCCATAATGGTAGATACTTCACCATCTGTTATTCTTGTGCCAATTACAATTTTCCATTTACTGCAGCATGCGGAGGAATATAGACAGGCGCCATTAGTTGGAACATTTGTACGTTTTATGCGGTATTTCGGCGCTATTATGGGTTTACTTTTATTACCTTTGTGGTATGTATTTGCAACAAATGAATCATTGCTGCCAGAGGCTCTTTCTTTTTTAGGGACCCAGGAGAAATCGCATGTACCCTTATTACTGCAAATACTTATTGCAGATATTGGTATTGAATTTTTGAGGATGGCCGCCATTCATACCCCAACACCGCTGTCTACTGCGATGGGCTTGGTTGCGGGGGTAATTATTGGTCAAATCGCGATTGATGTGGGACTATTCTCAGCAGAGGTTGTACTCTATACAGCGGTTGCAGCTATTCTCATCTTTATTATCCCGTCCTATGAGCTAAGTATCTCCATAAAAATATTTAGGCTGTTCTTATTGATTATGGTAGGTATTTGGGGCGTTAATGGTTTATTCATTGGCATATTCTTAGTGTTTACGTATTTATGTTCATTACGACCAATGCAGGCACCATATTTTTGGCCGCTTGTCCCATTCTTCCCAATGGCGATGCTACGTGTTCTTATTCGTTTCCCAATGACGGCAGATGCATTAAGACCTTATGTAGTTGCTTCCAAACAGCGAAAAAGATCATAGGAGCCGTTGCACTCGATTTTTTCATGTGATAAAGTTCACATATAGTATTTTGTGATTTTTGCAAAAATTATTTTCATTCAGCAAAAGGGAGGTTTTATACATAGGCCACTTGAAGCTGGATGAAATTAATTTTTGGTGGGACTACTTTATTACCATAGGGTAGATCCTACCATATTTCTGTAAAAGTGACAGAATGGAACGAAGTGAAAAGGGAGAGATGCACATGCATTTATATGGAACACAAGCGATTTCTGAGAATGGTCATTTAACAATTGGACAGGTAGACACACTAGAGCTTGCCAAAGAGTACGGTACACCACTTTTTGTGTATGATACTGCACTTATTCGGAAGCGTGCTCGCAGCTTTATCGATACGTTTAAAAAACTAGGCGTAAAAGCAGAAGTAGCTTATGCTTCAAAGGCATTTGCATGTGTAGCTGTGTATCAATTAGCAGCAGAAGAAAACCTATCTTTGGATGTTGTATCAGGTGGAGAATTATTTACAGCTATAAAAGCAGGTTTTCCAGCTGAGCGCATTCATTTCCATGGCAATAATAAAAGCATTGCAGAATTAGAGCTAGCTTTTGACTCCAAAATCGGTTGTATTGTTGTAGATAATTTCTATGAGATTCAGCTTTTGAAAGAAATATCTGAACGTCGCCAACAAAAAATGCGTATATTACTACGTGTTACACCAGGGGTTGAAGCACATACGCATGATTTCATTACGACAGGTCAAGCTGATTCAAAATTTGGTTTTGACTTAAACAATGGTCAAGCGGATGAGGCATTCCAACAAACATTTAACCATGAATTCTTAGAGCTATTAGGCTTACATTGTCACATCGGCTCACAAATTTTTGACACTGCTGGCTTTGGGTTAGCAGGAGAAAAATTGATTGACAAAATTTCTGATTGGAACAAGGCTCACGGATTTACATGTACTGTGTTAAACTTAGGTGGGGGCTTTGGTATTCGTTATACTGAAGAAGATGCACCGCTTGAACCGCAAGTATATGTAGAGGACATGATTACAGTAGTGAAAAACAAAGCAACTGTACTTGGACTAAAAATGCCAGAAATTTGGATTGAACCAGGTCGATCACTTGTCGGTGATGCAGGAACATCTCTTTATACAATCGGATCACAAAAAACAGTACCAGATGTGCGAAAATATATTGCAGTTGATGGTGGGATGAGTGATAACATCCGCCCAGCATTATATGACGCTAAGTATGAGGCAATCATTGCAAGTAAAGCGAATGAACCGAAAAATGAAATTTATACTGTTGCTGGTAAATTATGTGAATCTGGCGATAAATTAATTATTGATGCTAAACTACAAGACGCAGCTTCAGGTGATGTTTTAGCCATTTTCTGTACAGGTGCATATGGTTATTCTATGGCAAGTAACTATAACCGTGTTCCTAGACCTGCTGTTGTATTTGTAGAGAATGGACAGCATCAATTAGCTATTCGCCGCGAAAGTTATGAAGATATTGTGCAAAACGATCTCCCGCTAACTTTAAAAAAGGGTGAGTAAATTTGAGAAAGAATAAATGGGTATTACTAGCATCCATTTCAACTTTTATTGTGTTGTGGGGTATTGTCTATTGGGTGTTGGCGTCTAAAGGAATTCTCGGACCTGGTTCGTAAGACAGAAATTGGCTTGCGGTAAAAGTACAAATCGTGTAGGATAGTCAAAGATTATGTACAGCTAGAAAAAGAGGGAATAGACAAATATGTTAATTCGATATAAAAAAGCTTTAGAGAAAATAGCAATGGGGCTACTTTCGTTTATGCCGAACGAAAAAGACGTAAAAAAGCTTACCGAGACCATCCACTCCTATGAAAATGATGATAACTGGGTTTTATACTTATGGAAAAAAAATGATGAATACGTTGGCATTGTTGGGCTGGTAACAGATGAGAATAATACTGCTACGATCCAACATGTATCTGTTGTGCCTTCCTATAGAGGCGAGGGTGTTGCGAAGGAAATGCTTCAGGAAATAGGAGTGCTAGGTCAATATGAAAATGTACGCGCGACAGATGAAACACGTCAATTAGTTCAAAAATGTATCAATTGCATCGAAAAAAAAGCAGACGAGTAACATCGTCTGCACATACTGTAGACAAAAGCCATCGAGCATTCACACTCTCGATGGCTTTTGCCATTCTCAATTGGTAAATTACTGTAGAGATAACGACTCTAAATGACTACGTCTCATCCCTTGAATAGTACTTGGGTTATCAGCGTTTAGCATCCAAAAAGTTTCGTTGATTGAAACAAAGCCGACTCCTGCGGAAAAAGCGAGGGAATCGAAATTCAGGATGTCACGAAGCTAAGGAAGCGATGAAATCAGCACATCTTCGCCAGCGGTGCACGTAGTGGAAATTAACGTCTACCTTTTCTTTGTTTACTTTCTTGTCGCTCTGCAAGTATATGTGAGCGATCTCTTAGCATATGCTTATGAAGAAGATAGTTTGAGTTACTATAGGGTAAAATTTGTATACGGGCTATTGTTAATTCCAGCAACTTAGGTGAAAGGGGGAGCTGGAATGCATGAAAGGACTTGCCTGTTTGAATCGCGGCAAGACAATTTTTTATTTCTGTCAGGAGTTGATAGTAACTAATTTCATGGAAAAAGATATGATCTTCATTTTGTTGAAAATTATAAAGTGCTTTTTCTAAAATTCGTATAGCGCCAGTATCATTACCACGCCGCCAATGGTATAAGCCTGTTGCAAGTTGTACATAGCCAACCAATGGGTGCATTTTATCACCAGGCGCGATTTCCTTCCAATATTCCTCAAGCACTTCATGGCATTCAAAAAAATCCTGATTGCCATTAAAATAAGCGCAGTAATCGATAAATAAAGTATGATGCTGTGGATGCATTTTGAACTCCTTTCCACTATACTATAAGAACATAGAATCTCAGGGTGGTAAAATTATGTCTTACGAAGTAAAATTAGATGCCTTTTCAGGGCCTCTTGATCTATTATTGCATTTAATTCACAGGTTGGAAATTGATATCTATGATATCCCAATGGCTGAAATCACACAACAATATATCGACCATATACATGCCATGCAAGTATTGGAGTTAAATGAAGCAAGCGAATATTTAGTAATGGCCGCAACACTGCTAGCGATTAAAAGCCGAATGCTATTACCTATTCATGAGGGCGAAATGGAAGATGCCGAATTGGAAGTTGATGGCCCAGACCCGCGTGAGGAACTGGTGCAACGATTAATCGAGTATAAGAAATATAAGGAAGCTGCCAGCAATTTGCAAGAGCTTGAAACAGATCGAGCGCAGGTATTTACAAGGCCACCTGCTGATTTAACCGGCTTAGCATCGGACGAACAAATGGCTTTGTTTGATTTGAATGTGAATATTTATGATATGCTTGGAGCATTTCAAAAATTGATGCGTCGAAAGAAATTAAAGAAACCGCTTAAAACGACAGTAACGAGGCAAGAACGGTCAGTGAAGGATCAAATGCGTTCGGTTGTAGATTCTTTGCGATTAACAGGTGGACGTGCATCATTTTTCGAGCTTTTTCCCTATGAAGATAAGCCGACACTTATTTTGACGTTTGTATCCCTTCTTGAATTGATGAAACGTCAGGTCGTCATCGTAGAGCAAGATGGTAACTTTGAAGAATTAACAGTTACCTTACAGAAGGAGGAATGGGAAAATGACGAAAACATTGATGTTACAGAGTAGAATTGAAGCCTTATTGTTCGTTGTCGGAGATGATGGCTTAACAATTAAACAACTTTCTCAGCTGTTAGGTGAACAAGATGAGATGATAGTACAGGCAATGGATGCCTTGCGAAAAGTCTATGAGGAAGATTTAGCTAGAGGAATAACTGTGAAAGAAATGGCAGGCGTTTTTCAGCTTATTACAAAATCAGATTTAGCAGATACTATTCAAAAATTGGTAGAAAATCCAACTGCACAATCCTTATCCCAGGCTTCTCTTGAGGTTTTAGCGATTGTAGCCTATAAACAACCAATTACTAGGGTAGCTATAGAAGATTTACGAGGTGTAAAATGTGAAAGACCTATACAGACTTTAGTATCAAGAGGGTTGATTAAAGAGGTAGGGCGTTCAGAAGGAACTGGACGTGCTATCCTATATGGAACAACTAAAGAATTTTTACACTATTTTGGTTTAAACAGTGTAGAGGAAATGCCACCTCTGCCAGAGGAGGAGTTTGCAGAAACTGAGCAAGAAACCGATTTATTTATGACCAAATTCCAAGAAGCTTTTAATGGTGCAAAGTAATGTATAGGAATAATGCATAACGACCAACATAAATCTATACTTTCCTATCATATTGAATAAGGAGTGGCTCGTTGCTTCGGTTATTTCGATTAATAATGTTGATGATCATTGTGTTAATGGTAATACTTCCTCAATCAAGCTTTGCGAGAGGAGGAAGTGGCTATGCGGTCTTAGATGGAGAGACAGGTCGCGTGTTAATAGGTTCAAATAGTAATGAACGGCTACCAATTGCTAGCTTAACGAAAATTTGGACGGCACTTGTGGCTATCGAAAATAGTGATTTGCAAGAGGAAGTTGTCATCTCACCAAAGGCTGCCATGGCTGAGGGAAGTTCTATTTATTTGCAGGCAGGCGAAACGGTAACCGTAGAAACGTTATTATATGGTTTAATGCTTCGTTCAGGCAATGATGCTGCGACAGCTTTAGCAGAGCATGTAGGGGGTTCTGTTGAAGGCTTTGTCAAATTAATGAATGAAAGAGCCGTTATTGCGGGTCTTACCAATACGTTTTTTATGAACCCCTCTGGCTTACATCATGAAGAGCATTTATCTTCTGCAAGAGATACTGCTGAGATGCTAAGAGTCGCTTTACAAAATAAAACATTTGAGAAAATTGCCTCAACGGTTCTTTATAAAGCGAATACAGTTAACGGAATGCTATGGGAGAATAAGCATCGACTATTAAGAGAAGGCTCAGGGATGGCTGCGGAAATTGATGATGAAACAGAACAACCTGTGAGTTCTTTAAAATCTGCTACTGGAGTTGCCTATGCAGGTAAAACAGGTTTTACAAAGGTAGCTGGTCGTACGCTTGCAACAGCCTTTCAAAAGGATGGGCAAACCTGTATTGTTGTCACGTTAAATGAATCGGATGATTGGAATGTTCATCGAAGCTTTTCTAATCAAGTGTGGAGAGATTACGATCTTGAAACAGTGGTGAAGAAGGGCAAATACAACGTTAATAAAAAATTGGCTATTCGATTAGAAGAGCCTGTTCGCCTGCAATTAAATAAAGAGGAAAAAGAGCAAGTGCGGCAAGTTTTACACGTTTCAAGAAAACGTCAGGAAGCTGTCTTATCAATCTTTTTAGGTGAAGAACGTATTTATGCAATACCAGTAAAAGTTGAATCAGCGGATCGTTGAAAAAACGATTTGCTGATTTTTTTGTTATATAAGCGGTTGAACTGAATAAGGATATATGATGCGAGAATATCTATTTCCTTAAAATTAATCTAATCAAAGCTTAGCAACTTGGGGTAGCAATGGAAAAATATAAAATTACTCTTGATTACGTTCAAAATAAGAGTGCAAACAGAGCATATAAACATTTTTTTAAAAACGATTTGCTTACTGGTAAAAAGAGTATACTACTAGAAGGGTAAAATAAAATTTTTATTCCTACTATTGCTAAATGTGCTAAAGAAAAATTATTACGAATACTCCAACAATGATTGTGAAATTTGTTTTTCTTTAATATTGCGCTAAAGTATGACATAATTTTCACAGATTAGCGGGAAAATTAACCCTATTCAATTGAACGAGAAATCGATTTTCAACGAAATTGTTAATGTGAAAGAAAACTAGAGGTGAAGAAATGGAAAGATTACAGAAAGTCATTGCTTATGCGGGTGTTGCTTCGAGGCGAAAAGCAGAGCAATTGATAGTAGAAGGTAAAGTAAAAGTGAACGGTATAGTTGTCCGTGAATTAGGCACAAAGGTGTCTAACTCAGATACAATTGAAGTGGAAGGCGTAAAGCTTGAAAAAGAAGATAAAGTTTATTTCTTACTTTATAAACCACGTGGCACTATTTCGGCCGTGACAGATGATAAAGGACGCAAAACTGTCACAGATTTATTTCATCATATTCCGCAACGTATTTTCCCAGTAGGTCGTCTTGATTATGATACATCTGGATTATTGCTATTAACAAATGATGGAGAATTTTCCTATATGTTAACGCATCCAAAATTTAAAATTGACAAAACGTATATCGCACGTGTCAAAGGCATTCCAACAATTGAAGGTCTGAAAAAGCTTCAACGTGGTATTAAATTAGAGGATGGAAAGACAGCACCAGCCAAAGTAAGTATGACATCCTTTGACGAAAATGCTGGCAAGGCAATTTGCGAAATTACGATTCATGAAGGCCGTAATCGCCAAGTTCGACGTATGTTTGAAGCTATTGGTACACCAGTTGTCAAATTAAAACGTGAACGATTTGCCTTTTTAGATTTATACGGACTTGCACCAGGTGAATTCCGTGAATTGTCTAAGCATGAAGTCAAGCAATTGCGTGTGTTAGCAGAAACAGGGAAACTGGATTAAAAGAACTTGCCAGAAGAAAGTGAGGATACTTTAAAAGGAATAAAAACTATTTTCACTTTCTTTTTGGTGAAATCGTTCATAAATCATTCATAATTAATAGCTAAGTGTTTTTGTATCATTTTGCTATAATAGGTGAGAATAGTACGCCTAGTTACATTTTAGCCAGAAGAGCTTAACACATCGTTGACGTACAATTTTCATAGATGTTTTTACATACGTAAAGACGTTTATAAATTGAAAAAGTTCTATGCTAAAGTCTTTATAATGGAAAAAGCTTCATGTCTACAATGTTTACGCAAAGTCGTAAATGATAGGGGGTTTATTAACTTGGAGAAAAAGAAAAAGCGTCTCGTACTACGAACGGTCATTTTAGCAGTATTAGCATTGGCAATCGGGTACACGGTTTATGGAACAGCAACAAAGGAAAAAGTAGAGTTAGTAGCAGTTGGCTCAGAAGCACCTGACTTCACGTTAGTAGATTTAGACGGTGAAAAACATAAATTGTCGGATTATAAAGGACAAGGGGTATTTTTAAATTTCTGGGGAACTTGGTGTAAGCCATGCGAAAAGGAAATGCCTGCGATGGATAGACAGTATCAAATATTTAAAGATCAAGGTGTACAAACTTTAGCGGTTAATATCGCTCAAACGGATTTTGAAGTACAGAATTTTGTCGATCGATATAAATTGTCTTTCCCGGTAGTTATTGATAAAACAAAAAGTGTTATGACTGCTTATAACGTAGGTCAACTACCTGCTACAGTGTTAATTGATCCAGAAGGAAAAGTCGTAAAAATTATTACTGGTGAAATGACAGATGCAAATATTGCTTCGTACATGGAATTAGTGAAGCCGAAATAAGGAGTAAATGACGATGGAAAAAATCATTTGTGCTTGTGGTCATAGTAACCCTTACGGCACGAAGCTCTGTGAGAAATGTGGTCGTCCTTTAACGGAAGAAGAGAAGCAAAATAAAGTTGTTGATATGCGTTATGACGGTACTGCCATTCGTTCTAAAACGTATAATAAATCGATTATCGACAAAATTTGGAATTTCTTCTCTAGTGTTAAAGTTGGTATATCTTTAATTATTATCACATTAATTGCTGCTTCAATCGGAACATTACTACCACAAGAGTTTTATGTAAAAGCCTCTGATATAGAGAAGGGAGCTTATTACGCTGACGTATATGGTACGTTTGGTAAAATTTATTACACGCTAGGACTCTCAGATTTATACAGTTCATGGTGGTTCCAAATTTTAGTTGGTATGCTAGCTGTATCAATTATTGTAGCGAGTCTAGACCGAGGGATCCCACTCTATAAATCACTAAAGAATCAGCGTGTTAAAAGACATGAAAGCTTTATGAAGCGTCAACGTATTATTGGTGAAGGTCAAATAAAGGCTGACGCAGAGGAGACGCTTGATAAAGTGGCTCAAAAAATGACTGAAATGAGATACTCTGTTCGTCGAGATGGTAGCGCTCTCTTAGCTGAAAAAGGTCGCTTTTCTCGTTACGGTCCGTACATAAACCATGTCGGTCTCATTATCTTCTTAAGTGGGGTTATGTTACGTCTTATCCCAGGATTTTATGTTGATGAATCAATATGGGTCCGCGAGGGAGAGACACGTGCTATTACTGGCATGGACGGTTATTTCATTGAAAACAAAGATTTTATTTTAGAAACTCACGATAATGAACCTCAAGGAGAGCAAGTAAAACAGGGTGTTAACGTGGTTGCTAAAAACTTCCAAACTGATATTACGCTTTACAAACAGCCTAAAGATGCAATCCCTGGCGATACGGAAAATTTAGAAAAAGTTAAAGATTATTCGATTCGTGTCAATCACCCATTAAAAGAAGATGGCTTCGCTCTTTATCAAATGGATTATCGTCTGAATGAATTAAAGCAAATGAATTTTGAATTAATTAATAAGGCGAGTGAAAAATCACTTGGTAAAGTGGAAATTGATTTAACAAATCCTAAAAAAGAATATGATTTAGGTAATGGGTCTTCCGTGCAAATTCTAGTTTATACACCAGATTTTGATGGCTTTGAAAATGGAGAACCTCAAACAAAAACATCGATTCCAAATAATCCGGCATTTTTATTTAAAATGACTACGCCAGAAACACCAGAAGGCGAAGTAAGTTTTGTGGAAATTATGCAGCCACCACTAGAACCACTGGGCGAAAATAAATATAGAATGAAATTTGCTGCTGCTGAGATGCGTGATATGTCAGGTATTACGGTCCGTAAAGATAGTACAATTCCTATCTTATTTGTTGGTGGAGTTATCTTTATGATTGGTGTCGTAATTGGATCATACTGGAATCACCGTCGTTTATGGCTTCAAGTTGAGCCGGATGGCCGTGTTTTAATGGCTGCCCATGTTAATAAAAATATGTTCAGCATGAAGAAGGATTTAGATGCTGTTACAGCATTTGCTGCATTGCCTCCGTACAAAGATCAGTTAGAGAAAGAAGAGGCTGGCGAAGAGTCCACGGATGGTGGCATTAAAGAAAAGGAAGGTGACAACACCTTATGAGTTTGATTGACATAAGTGGAAACCTGTTATTTGTAGCTTTTATTGCTTATTTAGTTGCGACGTTATTATTTGGTGGTTCCATTAAGCAAGGGAATGCTACGGGTAAAAACACGGGTAAATGGGGTAAGCTTGCCATTGTGGTAACAATTATTGGATTTGTATCACAGCTTGCCTACTTTATTACACGATGGATTTATACTGGACATGCGCCAGTAAGTAATATGTTTGAATTTACAACTGCCTTTGGTATGTTCATTGTTGGTGCGTTTATTTTAATTTACTTTATTTATCGTTTATCTGCACTTGGATTAGTAGCATTACCAGTAGCACTTTTAATTATCGCTTATGCTTCGATGTTCCCGAAAGAAGTAAGTCCATTAGTGCCCTCATTACAAAGCCATTGGTTAACAATTCACGTAATTACAGCGGCATTAGGGCAATCTATTTTAGCGATCAGTGCTGTGGCTGGACTTATTTACTTATTAAAGGTTGTAGATTTAACGAAGCCTTCTAAACAGCGATTTTGGTTAGAAGCCGTTATGTACTGTCTTGTAGTAGTTGTTGGGTTTGTCGCTGTGACATCTACATTCAGTGCAATGGATTATGAATCTAGCTACAATTATGTGGATAAAGAAGGAACTACGCGTAAAATTATTTACAATTTACCACCTGTATTCGGTATGAATGAGTATGAGGTGGTTGAAGAGCATGGCATGTCACCAATCGTAGAAATGCCAGCATTAATTAATGCGAAGAAATTAACAACTGTCTTCTGGTCATTATTAGTAGGGTCAGTATTTTATTTATTAATTCGCTTAATTGCACGTCGTCGAATAAGTGCTATTTTCCAACCACTTGTGAAGCGTGTTAACTTACAATTACTTGATGAAATTGGTTATCGTTCAGTGCTAATTGGTTTCCCTGTATTCACCCTAGGCGCTTTAATCTTTGCGATGATTTGGGCGCAAATTGCTTGGAGTCGCTTCTGGGGTTGGGATCCTAAGGAAGTATGGGCTCTTATTACATGGTTATTCTATGCGGCATTCCTACATTTACGTTTATCAAAAGGCTGGGAAGGTCAAAAATCTGCTTGGTTAGCATTAATTGGTTTCGGCATTATTTTATTTAACTTAATTGCTGTTAACTTAATTCTTGCAGGTTTACACTCCTACGCATAACCTGTGAAACAACAAGCCTTTTCGCTGTAGCGAAGAGGCTTTCTTTTCTTTTCAATATGTGTCACACCATGTACAATAGAAGTTAGAGAAAGATTGGAAGAGAGGGATCGTGAAAGTGTCAGAAAATATTTCAGTATTAGTAGTAGATGACGAGGATCGTATTCGCCGCTTATTAAAAATGTATCTGGAGCGAGAAGGTTACCTTGTTGACGAGGCAGAAAATGGTGAACAAGCGATCGAAAAATCTTTAGAAAAAGAATATCACTGTATTTTACTTGATATTATGATGCCTGAAAAAGATGGGCTAGAAGTGTGTGCAGAAATTCGTGAACGAGCAGCAACACCTATTATTTTATTAACTGCTAAAGGTGAGGAAGCTAATCGTGTTCAAGGCTTCGAACTAGGAGCAGATGATTATATTGTAAAACCATTTAGTCCTCGTGAGGTTGTGTTACGTGTGAAGGCTATTTTACGTCGTTCACAGGCATTCTCACCTACGACAAATGCATCCTCTTCAAAAGATTTAGTGGTGTTCCAGCATTTGATGATCGATCATGATGCACACCGTGTAACGGCTGAGGGCATTGAGGTTAATTTAACACCAAAAGAGTATGAATTACTTTACTTCTTAGCGAAATCGCCAGACAAAGTATTTGACCGTGAACAACTACTAAAAGAAGTTTGGCATTATGATTTCTTTGGTGATTTACGTACAGTTGACACACACGTAAAACGTTTACGCGAAAAGCTCAACCGTGTTTCTGAAAACGCTGCTAAAATGATTGTGACAGTTTGGGGCGTTGGTTATAAATTTGAGGTTGTCAATGAATAGAATATGGAATAGTGTTGTCGGGAAGCTATGGGTAACCATATTGCTTCTCGTTTCATTTGTATTATTTGTTTTCACGGTATTAATGCTTGAATTTCTTCAAAACTACCACATGCAGCAAGCAGAAATATCTTTACGTCAAACGGCTGCCACTGTGGCAAGTATAGTGGATGACAATGAAACAGCTGAATCGACTTCGGAACTATTAAAAGATATTTTACCTAAAGGCACCAATGCACTAATTGCAATTAGCCATGTAGAGGTATCCTTTGCCATGCAAGAGGGTGTCAATAAAAAGAAAATTCAAGATACCATTTTGGCGAATAAATCTTTCCGTGAAGTCTTTCAATCAGACGAACCCATTATTAAAGAAATGATGATGCCCTCCTCTACAGATCCAGAGAAAATGGAATCTTATGTAGTGCTAGGCTTCCCCTTGAATGTAGAAAATGCTGTACATGGAGCAGTTTTCATCTATCAGAGCCCCGATGCTCTACATAAAACGTCCAAGGAAACGACGAAAATTGTCTTTTTGGCAGCTTTCATAGCATTTGTCTTGACGACATTTTTTGCGTTCTTCTTGTCTTCTCGTATAACTTCACCACTTAGAAAAATGCGTGAACTGGCATTTGAAATTGCAAAGGGGAATTTTGAAGCAAAAATGCCTACCACTCAAAATGATGAAATTGGACAGCTGGCAGTTGCCTTCAACCAAATGGGTCGTCAATTAAAGCATAATTTAGAGGTTATCAATCAAGAAAATGAACAGCTATCAAATATTTTGACATCCATGACAGATGCAGTGATTACGTTTAATCGTGACCGTACAATATTATTAAGTAATCCACCAGCAGAACGTCTAATGCAAAAATGGTTTGTAAATAAAGGCTCACAAAGTGCTAAACCAATACCGCCAGAGCTTTATCATATGCTGGACCATGTACTCATGTTTGAGGATAAGCTAGAAGAGGAAATTGAAATGGATGGAAATTATTATACTTTTACAATTAGCCCTCTTTATAGTGGAGAAATCATTCGAGGGGCAGTCGCGGTTATTCGTGATATGACAGAACAACATCGCCTAGAAAAACTTAGATCTGATTTTATTGCGAACGTCTCTCATGAATTGCGTACTCCTATCGCCATGCTTCAAGGTTATTCTGAAGCATTGATGGATGATGATTTTATTCAAGATCAGGAAGAACGTAATGAAATTACAAAAATTATTTATGATGAATCCAAACGAATGGGTCGCCTTGTCACTGATTTATTAGATTTAGCACGCATGGAATCGGGGCATATGACGCTCTATAAAGATGAATTACCGATTAATTCTACATTTGAACGTATTACTCAAAAATTTGCACAGGTGGCAAAAGAGAAGCATGTTCATCTACTATTCGATAGTGAATTTAATGACGACGCTATGATTAATATAGATGAGGATCGTATCGAGCAAGTACTCACGAATTTAGTCGACAATGCATTAAGACATACAGATGAGGGGTCTGTCACGGTAAAAGTAGAAAAGGAGCCAACATTTGCTAAAATTTCTGTTCAAGATACAGGACATGGTATTCCTCAAGATGATTTACCTTATGTCTTTGAACGCTTTTATAAAGCGGATAAGGCACGTACTCGATCTAAGGGTGGTACGGGACTTGGCTTAGCCATTGCACGAAATATTGTAAAGGCACACTCAGGAAATATTATGGTAGATAGTGTGCTTAAGGAAGGTACAACCTTCACATTTTATTTACCGTTCGATTAATAACAGGGTTTTGTTATTAGTTGGCTGTAACTTCTGCGAAAGTAAGACGACAAATAATATAGAACGGGGGTGGAGTGCATTGAATGACTCCGTGTTCCATCGACTTTACGATGCCTATCATCAAGACGTGTTCCAGTTTCTAATCTATCTAGTAAAAAACCGTACACTTGCTGAGGATTTAGCGCATGAGGTTTATGTAAGAGTATTGCGCTCATATGATCAATTTGCAGGCAATAGTAGTGAGAAAACATGGCTTTTTGCAATAGCCAAAAATGTTGCGATTGATCATTTTAGAAAGCAAGCTGTTCGTCAGAAGCATTCGCTTGATTTCTTTGACTGGGAAACGGAACAGCTCCATTCAAACACACCATCACCGGAGGAAATGCTACAGGCCAGTGATGAATTTATGCAAGTAGCGTCAGTATTAGAAAACTGTACTGGCGACCAAAAAATGGTCATTATTATGCGTTATTTCCAGGATTTATCGATAGCAGAAACGGCGCAAATACTTGATTGGACAGAAGCAAAGGTAAAAACAACCCAGCATCGAGCCATTAAATTTTTAAGGCAACAGCTACAGCCGATCAGAGAACAGGAGGCGAAACGGCAATGACACATAAGCCATTTGATGATGAGCAGCTTGAACATGTACTGAACAATGCCCCTAAGCTTTCTGACCACCGTTCGAAAGAAGATATATTAAATCGGTTAATGGCAGATGCTCGCTTGCAAGATAATATCCACCTTCAAGAAGCTATGCAAGAACCTATAGAAGATGAACCATCTCAACAGGAAGATCCTATCATTAAAAAGCCTGCGACAAAATCGAAGGTACGTAATATGCAGATTTTTATGAGTGTAGCCGCAGTCTTTGTGCTAACAATACTCGTTGGCACAGTATGGAAGAATAATCAAGGTGAACAAAAAGATCAAGCGAGTATGCCTGAAACAGCTCAGTATTCTACGATGCAAGAGGATTCAGCGGCAAAGGAAGCGGCAACGCAGGATGAAATGCTGGATTCCAAAAGTATTGTCGCGGAGCATGAGCGCATTTTATCTTTACGTACCTCTGTCTACGAGGAGGATGTAAAGGATGCTGTCGTTTTCCGTATTGGTTTGGCAGGACGCGATGCGGAAAGTGTTCCTATGACGTATGTTATCCCAAATGAACGTGTGGCTACTGATTTTGGAGGAGAGAAGCCTTCTACCTTACGGATGTATGAAAAGTATGCTCCGCAAATTGACGAGGAGGCTAAAGGGTTTACAGAGTATCATCCTTATAAAGGTGAGCTGAAGGAGAAGGATGATAAGCTCATCCATGTCTTGCCAAAGGAAAATGACTATGATGTTGCCTCTGCTACAGTTAATGAATACAAAGGCACAATGGAAGATACCTTCTCGGACTCTGAATATTCCGAAGTAGAAATACAAAATGAAGATGGAACACCCTATGAGTTTTCTCAAGAAGGTGAGCCAAATCAAGCGATGTCTTTAACTAATGCCAAGCGTTATAATTATTACTTGTACCAAGATACTAATGGTGCAGAATATTTATCGCCAGATTTCCGTCAAACTTTTGAGACAGTTACAGAAGCACTTACACAGATGAAAAATAAAAATGATGATGTCTATACATCCGTTGTGCCTGAAAATGTGACATACACAGTCAAAGAACAAGAGGAAGGTGTAGTTGTTACCTTTGATATTCCGCTTGATTTAACATCTATGGAGCCAATACGAGCAACTCAATTAATTGAGGCCATGATGTTGACTGCTGCTAGCTTTAATCAGCAGCTACTTTTAGATAATGTTGTGCAAGAAAGCTGGGAAGGGTTTGATTTGAAGGGTTATTTACCAAAGCCAGTGGGACCAAATAAACAATTTTTACCATAGTCGAAGGAAGAATAAAAAAGAGAGGCATTCCCATATAGCGGGAATGCCTTTACTGTTTATAAAACATAGCAATTTAATCGGATTTTTTTGAGCAGAACTATTTACTTTTACTTCATAATTCATTATAGTAAAGCTGTAGTATAAAATAATATGATTCATCTTCGGGGCAGGGTGAAAATCCCGACCGGCGGTAATAGAGTGGTAAATCGCTAGTGAATTTATTCATTAGCTCGATTGATTTATTTTTAACTCTTCAGCCCGCGACCTGTGCGAATTTTCGCATGGCTGACTTGGTGGAATTCCAAGGCCGACAGTTAAAGTCTGGATGGGAGAAGATGAAGGTACGATCGTCATTCATTGTCATGAAATAAACTATGACCGAGCGCTTTTTTGTATGGCTTATTTAACGGTGCTCAAAAATTAGTTGATGAGGACGTTTATTCGTTATGCCTTTCTCCCTTATGCTTTATTAAACGCATAAGGGTTTTTTCATGAAACAATTGAAAGATCGTCACCTTTCTTCTTGCGAGATTGAATCAGCAAAGAGGAGAGAGCTTTCTATGAAGAAAAATGTCAAACTTCAATCGTTTATTACGATTGGCATGCTGAGCAGTATTTCGTTTTTATTAATGCTTTTTAATTTCCCAATTCCACCATTCCCAGCATTTTTAGAAGTGGATTTCAGTGATATGCCTGCCTTACTTGCAGCAATCACGATGGGACCTGTAGCTGGTATTTTAGTAGAGTTGTTTAAAAATGTGTTGGATTGGATTTTCTCAGGCACTCCAACAGGCGTTCCCGTAGGGCATATGGCTAATTTTGTAACAGGTATTTTATTTATATTGCCAGTAAGCTTTATTTTTAATCGCTTTAAAACAATTGCTGGTCTTGTTGGAGGTTTAGCAACGGGAACAGTTGTGATGGCAGTAGGAATGAGTATTTTAAACTATGCTGTATTTTTACCAATGTACACTTACTTTTTAGGAATGGAGCCTGTTGTAGGTGATTCACTATATAAAATGATTGTCGCTGGTATTTTACCATTTAATATTGTCAAAGGAATTTTATTAACGGGTATTATGGCGTTATTATTTACAACAATGCGTAAATGGATTGACCGCCAGCGTTCTATGTATATAACAAAATAAATTGTACTAAACCTCGAGTGAAGAACTCGAGGTTTTTTTTTGAGATGAAATGGTGGAAGGAAAATAGAAAAAGGTAATAGGTTGTCGAGATATCACTAGTTCTTTTTTAGTAATACCTAGTCGAGAACTCTATTTTCATGTAGAATTAGAGATGAGTTTAGAATGTTTGAGGAGTTTGAAGAGATGAGTGGAAAAAAAGGACAGTGGTCTAGTAAGTTAGGATTTATTTTAGCATCAGCGGGTGCTGCAATTGGACTAGGAGCGATTTGGAAGCTCCCGTATGTAACTGGGCAAAGTGGTGGAGGCGCGTTTTTCTTAATATTTGTGCTATTTACATTATTAATTGGGCTCCCGATGCTATTATCTGAATATATATTAGGGCGAGGTACGCAGTCTGAGGCAATCACTGCCTATAAAAAAATTGCTCCTACAAAGCAGGGGTGGGCATGGATTGGCCGAATGGGTGTTCTCGGATGTTTTTTATTACTAACATTTTATAGCGTTGTCGGGGGCTGGATTTTTATTTATAGTGGGCTAGGATTAACAGGTGCTGTCATTGACCCAGCTATTGATCCTGCAGAGCTATTTGGAAAAATAATTGGTACACCTTGGATTACGCTTGTAGGTTTAGCTTTGTTTACATTAGCAAATGTACTTGTTATTTCATTAGGAGTCCAAAATGGTATTGAAAAGGCAAATAAATGGATGATGCCATTGCTCTTTATTATGTTCATTGTCCTTGTGATACGTGCTGTCACATTAGATGGCGCCATGGAAGGGATAAAATTCTTTTTATGGCCTGATTTCTCGAATATTACAGGGAAATCTATATTAGAAGCTTTGGGGCAATCATTTTTTGGATTAGCAGTAGGATTTTCTTGTCTTGTTACATACAGTTCCTACCTCAAAAAAGATGTAAGTCTTCCGAATTCGGCAGGCTCCGTAGTTATGCTGACGGTACTGGTTTCATTTTTAGCCGGACTAGCCATTTTCCCGGTTGTTTTTGCTTTTGATTTAGAGCCGGCAGCTGGGCCGGGCTTATTATTTATGGTGCTACCAACAGCATTTAGCCAGATGCCGTTTGGGGAAGTATTTTTAGCGATGTTTTTATTATTGTTCTTATTTGCCACATTAACGTCTTCGTTTAGTTTATACGAGATTATTGTAGCGGCATTGATGGAAAATAGTCAAAAAACACGTCTTGTATGGACTTCGTGTCTTGGTGTAGTCGTATTTCTCGCAGCCATTCCAGCATCCCTTTCCTCTAGCTTGTTAGCTGATGTATCGGTTTTTGGAAAGAACATATTTGATGCAACTGACTTTTTAGTATCAAACTTAATGCTACCATTGGGGAACTTGTTTATTGCTATTTTTATTGCCTATGTAGTGGATAAGGAATTTGTAAGAAGAGAACTGTTAATGGGAAGTCATATGGGACAGGGATATTATTCAGCCTACAGGTTGTTGATGTTGATTATAGTACCTGTTGTCATTCTGGTAGTGTTCGTTAATATGCTTTTACAATATTAAAAAATAAAATATAAATTAGGTGTATCCATTTAGTTAATGGGTATACCTTTTTTTATGTATCGAAAATCAAGATGAATATATTCTAAAAAAACGATGTTATAAAACCTTACATGAATGTTGCTAAATTTTAAAAAATAATGTATTTTTAAAACAGTCATAAAAAAGTTGTGTTAATTAAATTTACATTGGAGTGGTGGAAAATGAAACATTATACAAAAGAAGGTATTATACGCCGAGTGAAGGAAGAAAATGTGAAGTTTATTCGCCTACAATTTACTGATATATTAGGTACGATTAAAAATGTAGAGATACCTGTGAGCCAATTAGAAAAGGCATTAGACAATAAAGTCATGTTTGATGGTTCTTCGATTGAAGGTTTTGTACGTATAGAGGAATCAGATATGTATTTAAGACCAGACTTTAATACATTTGTAATTTTTCCTTGGACAGCTGAAAAAGGTAAGGTGGCACGCTTTATTTGCGATATTGCAAGACCAGATGGAACACCTTTTGAAGGGGATCCACGATCTAATTTGAAGCGCGTTTTAAAGGAAATGGAGGAGTTAGGCTTCACTTCCTTTAACTTGGGACCAGAGCCAGAATTTTTCCTTTTCAAGCTGGATGAAAAAGGGCATCCGACACTTGAACTAAATGACAGCGGAGGATATTTTGACTTAGCTCCGACAGATTTAGGGGAGAATTGTCGCCGTGATATTGTTTTAGAACTGGAGGGGATGGGCTTTGAAATTGAAGCTTCTCACCATGAAGTTGCACCTGGACAGCATGAAATTGACTTTAAATATGCTAGCGCCATCGAAGCATGCGATAATATTCAAACATTTAAATTAGTCGTAAAAACGATTGCTGCACAGCATGGGCTACATGCAACATTTATGCCTAAGCCACTATTTGGAGTTAACGGCTCTGGCATGCATTTTAACCTATCGTTATTTGAAGGGGATAAAAATGCCTTCTATGACGAACACGCAGAACTTCAATTAAGCGCAACAGCTCGTAGCTTTATGGCAGGTATTATCCAGCATGTACATGGCTTTACTGCTATCACGAATCCACTGGTTAATTCTTATAAACGATTAGTTCCAGGCTATGAGGCCCCATGCTATGTTGCATGGTCTGCTCAAAACCGTTCGCCACTTATTCGTATTCCAGCAGCTCGAGGATTATCAACACGTATTGAGTTACGTTCAGTTGATCCTGCAGCAAATCCTTATTTAGCAATGGCTGTAATCTTAGCATCTGGACTTGACGGCATACGGAAAGATTTAACGCCTCCAGCAGCGGTAGATCGAAATATTTATAAAATGACAGGTCCAGAGCGTGAATTAAATGGTATTGATAGTCTACCATCTTCATTGGAACACGCATTAATTGAATTAGAAATGGATGCAGTTGTACGAGAAGCTCTAGGTGATCATATTTATGAAAAGTTTAATAGAGCCAAAGAAATAGAATGGGATAAATACCGTACACGGGTCCATAACTGGGAGCGTGAGGAATATTTAACGATGTACTAAAAAATATTGGAGCTTATTTTGCTCCAATATTTTTTTACTGACTTTGATACCCTTTTGAACTATCATGAAAGAAAAGGGGTGTGGGCAATGACACAAACGACTCAAGTTGTGACAATCCAAAACAACGATATTGTGCAATTTGAACATGATATTAATCGGGCTTTATTAGATTTGAGTTACTTTTTCATACTTGATATCAAGTACAATACCCTCTATATCGGCGAACAGACGGTCATCCATTCTGCCTTAATTATTTATCAGCATCAAGAAGAGAACAGCCAATAATTTTATATGAAAAAAATCGGTCATGTCGAGAGGCGTGACTTTTTTTATTGACATAAACATAAGAGAAATGGTCGATCTTTTAGGAATGTTAATGGTAGTAGTGCGACCTCATCTTTAGATTTCCATGCAATATCATACATTAATTTATTCAAAGATTAAGAAGGGTCATTTGTCCGCCAATTATGATGGCTTCAAAGTAACAGACTTCTACAGCTGCATTAGATTTATCATCGATACTACCTGTAGCCTAATTCTTCGTATACTTCATGATTACAACATGCTTGGAAATTTCCCATTGCCCCCTTTTCATCTGAAGGCATAGCCTAAGTCTTTTCTTCCTCATTTGGTAAGATACGATGATGACACTCCTTGATTTAAGGACAATAAAGGCCTTGTCCGTTATTATAAATATAATGGTTGTTTTTCGATAGTTAGTACAATGGATTTTAGTGGAGAAAGAGCGAAAATCGTATGTAAAGTAACGAAAATAGAAGGAGTGTTAGTGATGAAAAACTGCTTCTACACATACCTGTCCAAAGTTAGCATAAAAAGACAGGCTGGAAAGCATTAACTATTTTAAGATGGTATCAGGGAGTGAGAGCAATGAGTTGGATTGAGTCGATTCAAAAAGCCATTAATTTTATGGAAGATCATTTATTAGAAAACATAACGATTGAACAGATTGCACAGGAGGTTAATTCATCTGTCTTCCATTTTCAGCGAACGTTTGCGATTTTAACGGATATGTCCATTGCGGATTATCTACGACGGAGGAGATTAACATTAGCGGCTCAGGAATTAATGGATACAGATCAAAAAATAATCGATCTCGCCTACAAGTATGGCTATGAAACTCCTGAAGCTTTTACAAAAGCGTTTCGTAAACAGCATTATGTAACGCCGAGTGAAGCGAGAAAGAGGCAAGGACCACTAAAATCATACAATCGCCTGGTGATTCAGGTAAGCTTGAAGGGAGCAGAACCAATGAAGTATAAAATCGTAGAAAAAGATAAGTTTCAAGTTGTTGGGGTGAAAAGAACGTACAATTGCCATGACGGAGAAAACACTCGGGAAATTCCATTGTTTTGGCAGGAAATCAATGAGAGTGGCTTCGATCATCAGCTATATCAATTAAATAATGGCAACATCAATGGAGTATTAGGTGTTTGTGTACCAAATACAAACCAAGGACAACAGGGCTTCATTGATTACTGGATTGCTACAAATCATGTAGGTGATGTGGGAGAGGATCTATTAACGATGGAAGTACCTGCATCAAAGTGGGTTGTGTTTGAGGTGCACGGGCCAATGCCAGATGCTATGCAAAATACGTGGAAACAAATATATTCAGAGTGGTTCCCCTCCAATCCATATGAGCCAGCAGGAACGGCTGAGCTTGAAGTGTACCCAGAAGAGGATGCGTATAGCCCCGATTCATACTCAGAAATTTGGATTCCAATTAAATAGCGTTAAAGTAATAAAGCCAAGAATGCTAAACGAGTGCATTCTTGGCTTTACTTATGCGCGAAAGGAAAACTATTCTTTTTTTAGATACCATAAAGATGTAAATGAAATATATGTTTTGAGATTAACGTTTTTATTTTTATCGTACTATATTTTGATGAGGGGGTTAACGATAAGAGATATGATTCAAAACAAACGTGTAGAAATTTCTAAAAATGAAGCACGGCAATTTTGGAAGATGGGGAAAGTCGCGTATGTTGCGACAGTTGATGAGGAAGGATATCCTTATGTAATTCTATTTGTTTATGTGTATGAAGGAAAACTTTATTTGCATATTGGTAATATTCTAGAAAGCCATTTTTGGTCCAATATTAAACAAAACCCTAAAATCAGTATAGAAGTAAGTGAAATGGGCGATTTACACCCAGGGAAAAAATATTCTTACCAATCTGCACTTGTCTACCAAAGTGTAGTGCTATTTGGATAAGTTGTAAGAATGGAAGAGGAGTCAAAGAAGGAATGGTTCTTTGATGCGCTTTTAGAGAAGTATGGTAATCCTGAATGGATATTTGAAAAAGAGGGCTATCCAATTATGCCTAAAATAGAATTATTCAAAGTACAAATAGAAAAGTTAACGGGGAAAATTAATCACGGCATGTATCACTAAGCAAAAAGCTAAGAATGATTAGATAACCATTCTTAGCTTTTTATATTACTCTTTACATAGTACATATACTTGTAAATTTTTTTCAGTGCTATCGTAGCCCTGCAAAATAAAATTCAATTTCTGTAAGACTCTGATGGAATTGATATTCGCCGCATCGACCTTTGCTATAATTGTCGACATGTCCAAATGTGTAAAAGCTACATGGATTAAAGCGATGATACCTTCTGTGGCGTAGCCTTTGCCCCAATGAGTCTTCGCCAAGTCATAGCCAATTTCTGCGGTAGCATTATCGTAATCCACGTTATTAAATCCACAGGAGCCAATGATATGATTACTTGTCAATTCAATGATGGAATAGCGAATGGCACGATGTTCATTAGCTAATTGATTTAGTAATTCAATCATGTCTAGCGCCTGTTCTTCGTGTGTAAAGCTTGAGATATTCATAAATTTCGTCACAGAAGGATCTGACCAAATCGACCATAAACTTTTAGCGTCAGCATTAGCTACTTTTCGTAATAATAATCTTTCCGTGTTCATACATTCAATCAATACTTTTACCTCCAAGATTTTAATGATGTTGGATGAAAAATATTGCTATCTGTGCATAATTCAGTCCCTTCAAATAGATCTATATTTTATTATAGAAGATAAGGTACATAATGCCAATAAAAAGGGGGAAACATCGTGATAAAAGTTACAGTTAATCATTATCCGAGCATTAAACGAAATATTAAAAGGGCTCCAACATTTGTTTATAGTGTTCTCGATCAATTAATAGAATGAACAGTTTATACAAATACAACTTTATTTCAAACGCTATTAATACATACAAAATCAGGAATTTATTTTGTATATGGTAATTCAACTACTAGTGAAATTGATTGTCAGCTTTCCGCCTGTCTCGAGCAATCTATAAAGCAAGGGGAGCGTTTTACCTTATTTTCATATTCAGAGCAATGGAATACTAAAATTGAACAACTGCTAAAAGGACAGCTAAGAAAACTAGAACGCTATACATTTACATTTAATAAAAGCTTGTATGATGGTAGAGATGAGCAAAAAGTATCGAATTTTGAGGTGATGTCAATTACTCGACATCATATAAAAAAAGCGATGGAGTTCACCCATGCTTACTATGATGAATATTGGGATTCTACAGCTAATTTCCTGACAAATGGATTTGGTTTTTGTTTATTACATAAAGAGCAAATCATTAGTGAAGCTGTCTCTATTTTTACATCAAACGAATATGCGGAAATTGATATTATGACAGATTCGAATTTTAGAGGTCAGGGATTGGCTAGTTTGATGGCGACAACATTTATCAATCATTGTTTGGCCAACGAGCTAAAACCTTGTTGGGATTGTGATGTTACAAATAAAGCATCCATTTACTTAGGTACGAAGCTGGGCTTTACCGATCCACTAAAATATGCGATTTATACAAAAAAATAGCCCACGTTGTTTTCAAAACACCGTGAGCTTCGTTGTTAAAAGAAACGATTGCGTAGTTCGAATACTTGATAAAATAGTCTAGCATCTCTCGCCATCTTATTGGGTGTATGCATGTGAGGTCTGAGGCATTGCTGAAACAGTTCATCACAATATCTTATGCTACCGTAACGATCATAACATTCATCATGTAGTTTACAGCAGCTATCCACCGCATTCGTGGGCTCACCTGGTCCCGAGCAACCAGGTCCGCAGTATCGATAGCCAGGATAACAAAAACCAAATTTACGATTTCTTTTCATGGGAGAAACCTCTCTTCTGCTATGTTCTTACTATAAAGTATGTTATTTTTTTCGAGAGAATCGGATAAAAAACTATTAAGTTAATCTTTTGATTTGTAAGGTTCCTGTAAGCTTTAAAAAAAATAGCTGTAAGGATGAAGAGTTATGCTAGCTATAGCATAAAAGATAAGGAGTTAGTTGAACATGAATCCATCCGTTACAAAAAAAGAACGAATTCTTTCCTTGGATATTATTCGAGGATTAGCATTATTTGGAATTTTATTTATTAATGTAGGCGCCTATCAGGTCATTATAGAAGGCGGACCTATACCTGATTATAGTGGCATCAATGGAGTGATCGATTCACTTATTGATATTTTTATTGAAAAGAAATTCTTTTCAATCTTTTCCTTCCTATTCGGTGTTGGCTTTTATATTTTTGCTTCCCGGGCAGAAGCACGTGGGGATAAACCAAAATGGCGCTTTGCAAGACGTTTATTTGCATTATTGATAATCGGTATCATTCATATTTTCTTGTTTTGGGGTTCGATTTTAGCCATTTATGCAGTCATTGGATTTTTATTGCTACCATTTTACTCTGCGAAAATTTCAACAATTTGTAAATGGCTTTTTACAATCATCACACTTCATATTCTTGCTATATTAGGTCAAATGTATATGCCGACTCATGCTGTAATGTCCACTATTTCAGGACTTTTAGGCAATGATGCTATCGCTATATTCATCATGTTTTTAAGCGGATTTTTAGTAGCAAAAGCTGGTTGGATTGGTCATATTGGGGGACATATTCAAAAAATAAAATGGCTGCTTTTTGTTACAGGCCCATTCTTTATTGGTTTTTCATTGTGGATATGGTTTGCATCACAAGCAGATGACCAACAGCTACAATCTATTATTGGTTTAGGAGTAGTTCCGACAACATATTTTTATTTAGCTTGTTTATTTATAATTTTGGAAAATCGTCCTATTGTGAAAATGCTTCAGCCGATTGGACGAGTGGGACAAATGGCATTTACCAACTATTTAGCCCAAAGCTTTATTGGCACGGCAATTATCTCACTAATGGGCTTAGAAGTCGTTTCACCATCAGATATTGTAGTAATCGCATGTATTATTTTTGCCATCCAAATTATCTTTAGTATGATTTGGTTCAAATTCTTTTCAATTGGACCATTTGAAAAAGTATGGCGCTATATGACATATGGTAAAAAGATTTCGACAAAGACATCGTAAAAGCTCTATAAATTAATAAGGGAAATAACAAAAATCGGTGAGACTGTTGAAAAGTCTTACCGATTTTTATTTGTCTAATCCTTCCAGCCCTTACAGACATCAATCCATTCTTCATACGGTGTATAGGTTTCTAGCTCGGAAATCGTGACCTCTATCGCAGAATTGCTACTACCACATGCAGGAAATACCGTTGTAAACCGTTTAAGGGATTCATCTAAATAAATAACAACTCCTTCATTAACGCCAAAGGGACAAACTCCACCGACATCGTGACCTATCATAGCTTCGACATTATCTTTACCTAGCATCTTTGCCTTTGTTCCAAAAACTGCTTTATATTTGGCATTATCGATTTTTGCATCTCCGGCTGCCACAATTAGTATAGCGCTATCATTGACAAGAAAGGATAAAGATTTTGCTATGCGGGCAGGCTCACAGCCAAGTGCCAGTGCTGCTAATTCAACGGTGGCAGAGCTCTCTTCTAATTCTTGTATTTTGTGTTCCACATGCCATTGGGCTAAATGATTCCGTGCTTTTTCTATTGCCATATGTACAATCCTCCTAATCCGTCCAGTTGTGCCTTGGCGAATTTTCCCCTACTAAATGTAGGATAACCACCAAAAGCTCTATCTTGTTTCAAGCAGATGTCGAATCAAGATAAATTTAATTTTAACATAATTTTCAGAATATAATGTTGCGAATATCTGCTTTATTTAGTACGATTAATTTGAAAGTGTAAAATTACACTGGAGGGTTGCGGCTTGATTAAATTCTTACAAATTGTGAGCGTTATGATTGGTTTATCAGTAGTGACATTAATGGTAGTACTTATTGTCATATTGAGTGGTCATATGCACTTTCTGCAACTAGTTTATACGGTTCCAGTTTGTGTATTTGTATTGTTTGTTTGTGGAATATTTAATTGGATGAATACAAAAAAGAAAAAGAGATGGGTAATGGGTGCATTGGGTGTGACAATAATATTTGCTTTAATTCCTCCTATTCAACATTATTATAAGCTGAGTATTCCTACTGTTGATGCAGAAATTGATATATCTGCTTATCAACCATTTACGCAGGACAATCAAGTGGTAAAGCCTGACGAAAAAGTCTCATTACAATTGACAGGGTCATTACCACGATTAGATGGAGCCACAGCTATGTATCCTTTATATGCAGCCTTTGTTGAGGCTACTTATCCTAAGGGAGACTATCAGCCATATAAGAGTAGGGTCCAAGTTAACCGTACACCAGAAGCCTATCAAAATTTAATAGCGGGAAATGTGGATTTAATTTTTGTGGCAGCACCATCTATTAAGCAAGAATGGCAAGCAGAAAAAGAAGGACTTACGTTTAATATGACACCGATTGGGCGAGAGGCATTTGTTTTTTTCGTCCATCATAAAAACAATGTGGATAATGTAACATTGGATCAGGTGAAGAAAATATATGCTGGTGAAATTACCAACTGGCGTGATGTTGGCGGTGAGGATGAAGCCATCCGTGCTTTCCAACGTCCAGCGGATAGCGGAAGCCAAATAGCATTAGAAAATTTAATGGATAATAAGCCAATTATGGAGGCACCCTCTGAAAATATTGCCTCAGGAATGGGTGGAATTATCCATGAAGTATCTCAATATCGAAATTATAAAAATGCGATGGGCTTTACGTTTAGATACTATTCGACAGAGATGGTTCGTAATAAAAAAATCAAATTACTATCCATTGATGGTATAGCCCCAACTAAAGAGAACATTCGAAATGGGACCTATCCTTTAGTCTCTGAGTTGTATGCGGTCACTGCTGGGGGGGAGAATGAAAATGTTCAAAAGCTAATCGATTGGATACTTACCGATGAAGGTCAAGCATTAGTAGCCAAAGTCGGTTATGTTCCAGTGGAAAAGTATTAAATAGTTTGCTATACTAAGGTTAATAAAATATTGTAAAGTTTTCTAGGGTTCCGTAGCAGATGCTAGTCTGGTCCGAGAGAAAACCACAAATTGATTTTGTGACACGGAAGGATAAAAGCCTGGGAGATACTGTTGAAGGACAGTTTCTTCTGGGCTTTTTTGTTTGGCTAAAATCAGGTGTTTTGGCGAAAGCTGAGGAAGGATAGTCATCAACAAGTGATTCGTCGTGTCTGATAAGATGGAGGGATTTTTTATGAATAAGCATTGGGTAAGTGTCATTATCGCTGCTTGCTTTGAAGTAGGCTGGGTCATTGGTTTAAAGCATGCTTCGGGTGTGTGGGAATGGATAGGCACTGTAATTGCAATCTATGTTAGTTTTTATTTACTAATTAAAGCGGGAGAGCACTTACCAGTTGGTACGGTATATGCGATTTTTGTAGGTTTGGGGACAGCCGGCACAGTATGCGCGGATAGTTTACTGTTTGGAGAGCCGTGGAAGCTAGCAAAAATACTATGTATTGTTGTTTTATTGGCAGGGGTTGTAGGCTTAAAGCTTGTGACAGGAGAGCCGAAGGAAAAAGAGGTGACTGAATAATGGCATGGATGGCATTAATAATGGCAGGCCTATGTGAGATGATGGGTGTCTATATGATTAGTAAATATAATAACGAAAAGAATAAAAAAAACTTAGGATTATTAATATTTGCATTTACATTAAGCTTTGCAGGACTTGCGTATGCTATGGAAACCTTACCGATGGGTACTGCTTATGCAATTTGGACAGGAATTGGTGCGGCTGGAGGAGCCTTGCTAGGAATGTTCTTCTTTAATGAATCAAAGGATTGGAGAAGAATTGTTTGTATAGTGCTTGTTTTAGGAGCAGCCGTCATGTTGAAAATTTTGTCATAAAAGAAGCATAACAAATGCACTTCCCGTTGAAACAAAGGAAGTGCATTTGTTTACATTATTTTTTTACATCTTTTGTCCATTCAGCTACTTTTTCTGGATTTGCTTCAATCCATTCCTTAGCAGCGTCTTTTGGATCTTTACCATCCATAACTTCTAGCATAACGCTTTCTAAATCTTCAGCTGTCCAGTGAAAGTTGTCTAACACTAAATACACTTCTGGTAAATCCTCTTTTAACCCTTTACGAACAAAAGTATTAATGGTTTCTTCGCCACCGTAAACACCTTTTGGATCTTCTAAATATTTAAGATCATATTTAGCAAATTTCCAGTGTGGTGACCAACCCGTAACAATAATTTCTTCCTTATCTTTCAAAGCCTTAGCTAAAGAAGTAGTCATTGCACCAGACGAAGAAGTAACAAAATTCCAATCTGCTAAATTATCATATTCATTTAATGCTTTTTCTGTTGCTGCTGTTATACCAGCTCCAGGCTCAATACCAGTAATTGTTCGATCAGCTTCATCTGTTAAATCTTCAATAGAGTTTGCTTTCATATAGCTTGGTACAACTAAGCCGATTTTGGCGCCAGCAAGGTTTTCGCCAAGCTCATCTAATTTATCTTTATATTTTTCATACTGTGATTCATGTGTATGTGGTAACCATGCAGCGACCATGCCGTCTGCCTCGCCTTTAGAAACTGCTTCCCACATAATGGCATTATCCAAAGGAGTTAATGTCACATCATAGCCTAAATCTTCAAGGACTTGCCCCACTACATTTGTGGAGGCGATTTCAGTATCCCACTCTACATAGGCTAAGTTTACCTCCTTAGAATCACTATTTTTTCCAGAACCAGAGTCTTCTCCGCTACATGCAGCGAGCATGAAGCCTAAACCTAAGGCCATTCCTAATTTCGATAATGTTTTCAGTTTCATCTAATCTCCCTTTCTGTCCATCATTTATATCTATTAAACTGCCTTCTTGGCAAGAAAATAAACTAATTTTATAAGGCTTTCTTTTTATTAAAGCTTTGTGTTAAACGGTCAATAATAATGGCAAAAATAACTAAACCTAAACCTGCAACGAAACCATTCCCAACCTGTGTACGTTGAAGGGCTGTTAAGACCTCACGTCCTAAACCTGGAGCACCAATCATCGAGGCGATGACTACCATAGAAAGGGACAGCATGACAGTTTGGTTAATACCTGCCATAATCGTTGATTTAGCAAGTGGGATTTCTACTTTAAATAGTTTTTGACTAGCTGTACTACCGTAAGAGTCTGCGGCTTCCACTAATTCTTTAGGTACCTGACGAATACCAAGGTTTGTCATACGTACCGTTGGAGGTAAAGCAAAGATAACTGATGCGAAGACACCAGGTACAATTCCGATGCCGAAAAAGGCAACGGCTGGGATGAGGTAGACAAAGCCAGGCATTGTTTGCATGAAATCGAGTATTGGTTTAATAATACTTTCAGCGATTGTAGACTTCGACATTAGAATCCCAAGTGGAATACCAATGATGATGGAAATAATACTTGAAAAGATAACGAGCGTGGTTGTTTCCATCAGATTTGTCCAAAGACCTTGATTATAGATAAACAACAAGCCTATTAATGAAAATGAGGCAAGTCCGAATTTTTTACCAGTTGCATAAAAGGCAAAAACAACGACAAGTAATATTAAAATAATGGCTGGGATACTATTTAACAAATCAGTGACCTGATTCATGAGTAGTTTTCCAAATTGCTGAATCGAGTTAAAGAACGCTGAAAAATTACTCGTCAACCAGTCCATAGCTGATTCTACCCATGGAGCTAGTGGTATTGTTGGAATATTATCTAAAAAATTATTCATGTACATCCGCCTCCTCATCACTCGTTGAAAGTGCTTGGATGACAACGCCTCTAATCAGCACACCAAGCAAGCGACCATCTTTTACAACGGCAATAGGAGTAGGTGAATTATAAATCATCCCTAATATATCCTGTAATAGCATATCTGGTGGAACTGTTAACACTTCTGATTGCACAATGGAGTGAACGGTTTGCTCTTGCTTCTTTGCTGAAGCTAATGCGTCGTCTGCTGTAATAAAGCCTTGTAAATGTCGGTTTTTGTCGACCGCCATTAGTAAACTAACCGCTTCTTGTCGCATGCGTTTTAGCGCTACTTTAGGGCCATCTAAATCTACGTTGACATACACTGGTCGCACCATGACATTTTCAGCCGTCAATACTTTAGAACGGTCCACATCTTCCACGAATGTTTTGACATAATCATTTGCTGGGTTGGTTAATATTTCTTCTCCCGTACCAATCTGAATGATAGAGCCATCCTTCATAATAGCGATGCGATCCCCAATGCGTAATGCTTCATTCAAATCATGCGTGATAAATAAAATTGTTTTTTTGACCTTTTGTTGTAGATCAAGTAGCTCATCTTGCATTTCTTTTCGAATCAATGGATCTAATGCTGAAAAAGCTTCATCCATTAATAAAATTTCAGGATCATTGGCAAGAGCACGCGCTAATCCAACACGTTGCTGCATACCACCTGATAATTGACTTGGATACTGATCTTTGTAAGCGAGTAATCCAGCATTTTCAAGAGCCTGCTCTGCTTTTGCTTGGCGTTCTTCCTTTGAAATGCCTCGGATTTCAAGGCCATATTCGGTGTTTTGAAGTAATGTACGATGGGGGAATAAACCGAAGTTTTGGAAAACCATACTCATTTTATTTCTTCTTACAGTCCGTAAACTTTCTTTACCCATTTTAGAAATATTTTCTCCATCGATATATATATTTCCGCTCGTTGGTTCAATAAGGCGGTTTAAGAGCCGTATTAATGTAGATTTACCGCTTCCTGATAATCCCATGATAACGAAGATTTCTCCCTCGTTTACTGTAAAGCTGGCATCGTATACACCAACAGTTGCACCTGTTTCTTTTAAGATATCAGTCTTACTTTTTTGTTGCTTGACGAGTTCTAGTGCTTGGGGAATATGTTTGCCAAACACTTTCGATACGTGTTCTACTTTTAATTTTTCCATAGAAGCACTCCTTTCGTAGATTATTACTATATGAGGATAGTGATACCCAAAAATAAACAAGTAACAACCTTACTGTAACAAAGGGTTGTTACTTTTGTCAAACCGACCAATAAGAAAAAAACCGCTTAAACGCTGTGATATCAGCGCTTAAACGGTTTTTAATTGGGATATAAAAAGCCTTGTACTCTAGCGAAGCTTTCGTCATTTCCCACAAAATAAATAATGTCGCCTTCTTCGAATGATACATAAGGGCCAGGTGATAGTAATAATTCATTACCACGACGAATACCGACGATGGTACTTGATGTATTTTGCCAAAAATTTAAGGCTTGTACAGTTTGATGAATGCATGGACTTTCCGCAGTCATTTCTAATTGATAAGGGATAAATGGATTTACTGAACGGAAATGCTCCGTACGACTAATTAGCTGCTTTGCTTTGTCTTGTAAATTTATTAATTCATGCTGTTGCTTTTGAATACTTGTCAGAAGCTCACTTTGTATTTCATGAATCGATTGAACGTCATGAAACTGTCGGACAAAATGAGCTGCTTTTTCATACGACTTAATGATGACACCGCTACCTTTCGTTGCCTCTACAATTTCTAAGTCTTGTAAAACAGCGATTGCTCTTCTAGCAGTCTCAGCAGACACATTATATTGACTTGCAAGAGATGATCTAGCATATATTTTATCGCCGATGCGGTATTTTCTTTCGACGATCTTGGAGGCAAGGTCGATAGCAATTTGTTGATATTTTGGCTGCTTTAGTTGAACAGTTTTTTCTAAGTTCATTTTAAACTTCCTTTCGTCATTACAGGTACCACAGCTTATTATAGACTAGCCTGCACAGAAAAAATAGCATCTCCATAAGCTAGTAGTATATGATGAAAAAGTAATGCTAAAATTTTTGTATCTACTATTAAAAATAATAGGATAGTAGCCGTTGTTTGACACTTTTCAGTTATTATTATAAACTAAGTTACGTTATGTAAGTGGTGTGAAAATACATGTGCTCAGTTGGTGGTTTAACCAACTGTTTCCTATAGAAGGTTGGAGATTAATATGACAATTACTACTAAAATTATGGACATAGTGAAAGATAAAATGACAGTTATAAAGCACACGAATACAGAAAATATTTGCCTAGTTGGTCCTGTCAATTTGCCCGTTCAACAAGGTGACTTTTCTGCTACTTTTCAGTGGTATAACTGGCTTACAGTAGATGTGAATGTATCAAAAGAAGAAATCATTGATAGCTTAGCTACAGCCAATTTGGCTTTCTTACAGCAATCATCAGTTCTTGTATATGGTGATTTTACCCATTCAGAGGATGCTTTAATCCGCATGCATAGTATTTGTCACACTGGTGACATATTTGGCAGTCAGCGCTGTGATTGTGGCTATCAATTGCATGAATCTATGAAAATGATTGTAGAGCACGGCTGTGGAGCTATTTTTTATTTAGCCGATCATGAAGGGCGAGGCATTGGATTATTCTCGAAATCACTCGCTTATTTATTACAAGAAGAAGGGCTAGATACAGTAGAAGCAAACCATGCACTTGGCTTCCCTGACGATACTCGTTCATATGAAGAAGCACTTGCGGTATTAGCAACACTACGCGCAAAACCTGTGACACTTATTACAAATAATCCTAAAAAATTGGCTGCTTTACAGGCTCGTGGCTTGGCGGCAGAAGGGCATGTTCCTTTATGGGGTGGCTTAACGGAAACGAATCGTTTTTATTTGGAAACGAAGGTTGAAAAATCTGGACATTTACGAGAAAAACAATAAGTGGAGGTGGCGACCATGACTACTAAAGACGAAAAATACATGCAACTAGCTCTAGACCTAGCAGCTAGTGCAAAAGGTAATACAAACCCTAATCCACTTGTCGGGGCGGTAATTGTCAAAAATGACATTATTGTAGGCACTGGTTTACACAGAAAAGCAGGCGAACCACATGCAGAAGTTCATGCTTTTCGTATGGCTGGAGAACATGCACAGAATGCTACACTATACGTTACGCTTGAACCTTGTTCACATTTTGGTAAAACGCCTCCTTGTGCGAATCTAGTGAAGGATTCTGGCGTTAGTCGAGTTGTGGTTGCGATGCAAGACCCTAATCCTACTGTAGCAGGTCGTGGCATTCAATTGTTGCGTGATGCAGGTATAACAGTGGAGGTAGGTGTTTTGGAGCAACAAGCACGTCGTTTAAATGAACGCTTTATCCATAACATGCTCACTAAAAGACCGTTTATTATTTCAAAATTTGCGATGACTGTAGATGGGAAAATTGCTACGCATACAGGTCATTCTAAATGGGTAACAGGTAAGGCTGCACGTGAGGACGTCCACCGTATTCGCCATGAGGTAGATGGTATTCTAGTTGGTGTTGGTACAGTTATCGCTGACAATCCATCATTAACAACAAGATTAAGCGAGGGCTACGGAAAAAATCCAACACGTATCATTATGGATAGTCTATTACGTACACCACTAGATGCGAATGTGTTGAATACGGAAGAAGCCCCAACAATTCTTGTTTGCAGCAATGATGTTAGCCAAGAAAAGATCGATTTATTGATAAATAAAGGTCTCACAGTTTTACCGATAGAGAAGGACGAACGTGGGCTAAATATTGATGAAATGCTTGCAAGACTTTATGAGCATGGCATTACAGATATTTTGCTAGAGGGTGGTAGTAAAGTGAATGCTTCATTTTTACAGCAAGGTGCCATTGACAAATATGTGATTTATATAGCGCCAAAGGTTCTAGGAGGGAATTTATCATTAACCCCTTTTGCGGGCTCTAATCCCTCCTTAATGAATGAGGCATGGCAGGTTGAATTTGCCTCATTTGATAAGATAGGCGAGGATTTATGTATTATTGCTTATCCAAAGCAAGGTGAAGAAAATTGAACTATGAAGCGGATGTTTGTATAGTAGGGGCTGGACCAGCAGGTGCACTTTTATCTTATTTACTGGTCAAAAAAGGGCTATCTGTCATCCTACTAGAACAAAATGCGGATCTTGGAAAGTCTTTTCGTGGTGAACATTTAAATGAAGAAGGCGAGGCTGTTTTAAAAAGTCATCAACTTTTCGAAGCAGTCGAGTCGCTTGGCTTATTACGCATGGAAAAGCTAGAATATTACGCAGATGGTAAGGCCTTTAAAACCATTTTTCCTAATGACATAGTAGGTCATCTAGGAATTCATGTTCCTCAAGCTAATTTATTAAAGGGGATTTTAGAAAAAGCGCTGCTATTTTCTCATTTTACTTGTCTGCTACATACGAAGGTAACGGAGCTTATCCAGGACGCGTCGGGTTATTATAAAGGCGTAATCGCTATAAAAGATGGAACAACCATAAAGGTCGATAGCCAATTAATAATTGGTGCTGATGGACGCTATTCAACGATTCGTAAGGCGGCACATATTGATGTTCAAAAACAAAAACATGGCTTTGATTTGCTATGGGCTAAAATTCCTGCACCTTCAGGCTGGGAGCCTTCTATTAAAATGGCATTAATTGGAGATAAGCAATTATCATTGTTCACGCAAGTTGGTGGCTTTATTCAAATTGGATGGAATATTGAACAAGGGAGCTATCCACAGCTTCGAAAACAATCATTTACACCTTTTATCCAACAGCTTACGATGCAATTCCCTGCATTATCTGAGCCTGTAAAGGAGCACATTCGGTCTTGGAAAGATTTTGTGCTGTTAGATGTTTTCAGCTGTCATTGTAACTGTTGGGGCACGAAGGGTCTTGTGCTTTTAGGCGATGCGGTTCATACGATGACACCAACAGGAGCATTTGGCTTGAACAGTGCGCTAAAAGATGCGGATTGTTTGGCATCTCTATTAAATAAAGATTCATTAGCTCATTTTAATGTTCAAGATTTTCAGCATATGCGAGAGCAAGCTATTGAGGATGTTTTAGCAGTACAAATAGAGAGAGAACAAACTTTTTCTGCTCATTTTCTAAATAGAGCATCATGAAAGGATGTAACACATCTAATGAAATTTGGTTTTGACATTGATGATACACTGATAGATTTACGGGCACATGCCTTTGCCATTTACAATAAAAAAATGGGGAAAAATATTCCGATTGATATTTTTCATACGCTAAAAAGAGTAGAAATTCATGAGCCTTTTGGTTTATCAGATGCAGAGGGCGCAGCGATGTGGAGTAGTTCATTAGAAGAGATTTATTTTACGAACTGTCCTTCTTTTGAAGGGTCATTAAAAATGCTGCAAACTTTAGCTTATCATGGTCATGATATTTACTACATTACCTCTCGGCCTAAGCAATTTTGTAAGCAAACAAAAGAATGGATGGAAGCACAGGGGTTTCCGATAAAAGAGGGCCATTTTTTCTGTGGGATGCAAGATGCCGAGAAGGTAGCGATTATAAAAGAGCTTGCTTTAGATGTTTATGTAGATGATAAACCAGCAGTACTGGAGACACTTCACAATATACAAACAAAAGTAATTTTAAAAAATCAATCTTATAATCAGCATGTTGAGTTACCAAGATTGCATCATTGGCAGGATTTTTTAGCACTGATTGAAGCGTAAGATTTTTAATATGGTTGAACCCCAAATTATAGTGATTGATAAAGTTACATGTTTGGGGTTCTTTTTAGGTTAATAAAAATAAAATATTAAATTGATAGAGAATGAAATAAAGTAACGTCGCTTATTTCCACAATTGGAATTGCCGCCTTACGTTCCACTCTGCTTTTATGATGAAGCATCCATTTAATGCCGGCTATTGATTGTTTTCTACATGTATTCAAAACTAATAAAATCGATTAAGCTGGAAGCGTGTTAAATCCTGCTTGCATTTACCATGTAATGTTAATTCTGCGAGAGCTTCTCCAACGGCACTGCTAAATTTAAAGCCATGACCTGAAAAACCTGCCGCAATTATCATATTTGGATGAGTAGGTAAGAAATCGATGATGAAATCTTCGTCTGGCGTCATGGAATATTTGCACGTTTTCCCGTATTTTAATGCTCCATGCTGAGGCATAAATTGCTGAATGAAATGTTGTAAATCTGCACGATCATGGTCATCGAATGGATGAAGAGGTTTATTTGGATTTATTTCTTCGCCGCCATCATGTCGACCTAGCTTTAGTCCTGCACCATCAATGCTTGGGAAGCCATAGTAAGAGGAATCAGCGAATTCAAAGCAATAGGCTGGAAAGACCTCATTACTATAAAGCTGTTCATCCGCTTCAAACCATGCAAAGGTTTTTCGCGTTGGTGTAACAGGAAGGGCGATGTCCAGCGTTTGAAGTAGCTCAGTTGCCCATGCCCCAGCAGTGACAATTAAATGCTTTGCCTCATAGACTTGATTGGCCGTTTGAACTTGCACAATTTCTCCCGCTTGGATGCCAACAACTTTTTCTTTTATCTGTAAGCGTGCCCCAGCTTGCAAGGCTAGCTTTTTATAGGCTCTAATACATGCTTCAACTCGAAGGACCCCAGCTGTCGGCTCAAAGCATGCTACCAAATTGGCTGGTAAAGATAATCCAGGCCACTTGTTCATGGCTTCAGCTGCTGAATAGTGTTCGAGTGCTAATTCATGAAGGGTAGCGCTGGCTTTTACGTTTTGAATAAAGCTGCAATTTGGCTCTCCGATATTTACTACCCCAGTTTGTAAAAATAAGTTCTCATCTGCTAAAGATTCGAGCTCCTGCCATAGCTCCCCAGCTCGTTTAACGAAAGGTACATAGCTAGCTCCCTCACCATAGGCAAATCGAATAATTCTTGTCTCTCCATGATGGCTCCCTTCCTCATGAGGGGGATCAAAAGCATCCAGCATTAAAACACTTTTCCCAGACTTTGCTAAATAATAACCTGCCGCCATCCCCATAGAGCCTGCTCCAACTATAATGACATCATATACCATAATAATCCCTACTTTTTTGCTCAAGTATAACAGATTGTTAGAAAATGAAACAGAAATTTTTGAAAAATTAAATATGCACAACCCCCGCTTCCAATGTAAAAAGAGGGTTGTGCATGAATTGGTTGATTATTTTGAGCGTGGTAATAGTTTATTGAGGACAATGGCTACAATTGCAGCTGTGGCAATTGGTGAGCCCAATAAATATTGAACAGTTGTCGGTAATGAATACAAGAAATCATCTGGCAATAATGTCAACGCTAACGTTAAAATGACTGGAATAGCAATCACATACATTTCCTTTTCGCCAATAGGTTCATTTTTCATTACCTGCAGACCACTAATAGCAATGATGCCGCATACAATGACAAACACTCCTCCAATGACAGCCGAGGGAATCGCTGAAATGAGTGCGGCTAATTTACCAGAGAAACCAAAAACTATAAACCAAATACCCGCAGCAATAAATACGCGACGACTAGCAATTCCTGTAATGGAGATAACCCCTGCATTTGTAGAGTAACCAGTTACAGGTGTAGAACCTAGTAAAGAAGCAATAAAACAGCCAATCCCTTCACCAACAACACCGCGATTAATTTGCTTATCCGTTAAAGGTTTGTCGATGACATTACTAATGGCAAACCATGTGCCAGTTGTTTCCGCCATTAAGACAATATAGATAATGACCATTGTAATAATGGCGGAAATATTAAAGCTAAAGCTGAAATCCGCGAATGGAATTTGTGGCATACTAAACCATTTTGCTTGTGATACAGCTGATAACTCTAAAACTCCCATCATATTTGCAGCAACACTACCGACTATTAAAGCAATAATAACGGAGCCAATACGGAATAGGCGACCCTTTTGATGGAAGACTGTACCAAACATTACACAAATGATTAGGACAACTGCTGAAATTAACGCTAAATAAATATTTTGTTCAATGGATGCACCTGCCCCATTAAAAATATTATCGCTTAAACCGACAGGCATTAAGGATAAACCAACAACAAAAATAATTGTTCCCCCTACAATGGGCGGAATAAATGTCTGTACAATTTTATTGAAGATACCTGTGTAACCTAAAATAATCACTAAAATGGCCCCAATTAAGCTTGCACCTAATATTGTGCTCCAACCTAAATCACCACTGCCACTTGCAGCGTAAATACCAACGATGGCTCCTAACGGAACATAGGAAGGACCTTGTGCCATCGGTAATTTCATACAGAAATGTGTTTGTATAATAGTTGCAAGTCCAGCAGCAATAAAGGTTGATTGGATTAATGCACTGGCTTGACCAGTTTGTAAGCCAATTAACATGGCGATTAAAAATGGGACAACGTAAACATCCATTGCCATGACATGCTGTAAACCTAGTAGCGCTGATTGACCAATCGAGACTTTTTCATCTGGAAGTACGGTTAATTGTGTTGTTTTTTTCGTTGTATTAGTTAGTTGGCTATGTTGCGTTTCCACGAAGATGTGCACCTCATATGAATAAATTTTTAATATAGACAGTTAGTAAATCATTAGTCCCTTGAATGAACTTTATTTCCTTGGACCCAAACCTCACGAATATTCTCTGGACGAACAAGATACATTATTTTTTGGAAAATATCGTGTAATGCTTCTTGGCTATCGAAAATTGGAAGCTTTGCAGAATGGATCTTTGTATCAATGATTTGTACATCCCATGTATAATTTTCCTGTAAACGGCCAATTGGAAGACTTAAGCTTTCCCCGCCACCAGCTGTCGCTAGATAAAAGGCTTCATTAATCGTAATACGTGAATTTGGAACACCACGTTTGTTGGCTACAATTGCTGTATCTACACCATCTTCAAGCATTCTCGATGACATGACTGCCTGTCTTGCATTATCGAAAAGGCTAGGGGAAAATCCACCTGATATATCTGAACCTAATCCAATATCAACACCAAGTGCATGGAAGCGGGCAATAGGAATAACGCTATTTGCAAAATAGGCATTAGAAATCGGGCAATGACCGATAGCTGTGCCTGTCTCAGCAAATAAACGTGCATCATCATCGCTTAGGAAATTACAATGGGCCATAACAGATTTTTCGCCTAATAAACCAAAATCATGGAGAGCCTCAGCATCATTTTTATGGAATCTTTCCTTGACGTAGCCATGTTCCCAGTCGCTTTCGCTACAGTGAGATTGGATATGTGTATTGTATTTTGCTGCTAATTCCCCTAAGCCCTTTAAAGCATTGTCGGTACAGCTTGGAATGAAGCGAGGAGTGACAACTGGGTATACACCTTGCTTAGTTGTCTTTGCTAAATCTTTAACAGCTAAAATGAATGCTTCTGTATCAGCAAGCGCTGTTTGTGTAGTAGCATCTCGATAAAAATGAGGATTTTGTTCAGGGTCATCCATCACCACTTTTCCGACTAATCCTCGTTGCCCCTTTTCAGCACAAATTTTTGCTAAAAGAATACTAGCCTCTTTATGAACTGTCGCGAAATATAAGGATGTTGTTGTGCCGTTAGCAAGGAGTGTGCTCACTAAATCTTCGTAGACCTCTTGGGCAAATGCTAAATCCGAAAATTTTGATTCGATAGGGAATGTATATGTGTTCAGCCAATCATAAAGTGGTATGTCTAAAGCTGTACCAGATTGCGCCCATTGTGGTGCATGTACATGCAAGTCGACAAATCCTGGTAAGAAATATTGACCTTCATCTAATTGATGAAAATGTTTATGGTGTTGGTATGTAGTTAATAGTTGTTGGTAATCAGCATGTTCAGGAGAGACTGTTTTTTCAATCATGCCATCTGCATTAATGAAAAATAAATAATCTTTTAAAATCTGAACTTCAGTAGCAGATGTACTAGTAAAAGCCGTTCCTTTAAAAATTTGCGTATATTCAGCCATAAAAACCACCTTAATGTTCGTTTATTGATAATAACACGGATTATTATAGGCTATTTAAACTATTAAGTCTATAAAAAAACGAATAATAATATGGAGTGGTAAGAAGAGAGATCAAGTCTTAGCCTACATTTTTAGAGCTTTTACGGACGCTGAAGGATACAAAAAAAGGCACTCTTTTTTGATGCTAGAGTGCTTTTTCTTTAAGAAATCGTTTCATTAATGATATGAAGAAAGTGATTAAAAGAACCTGAATGGTGTTGTTCATTTTTTCGTGTACAAAGATAAATTGGACGCTGAATGTCAATCTCTTTAATAAACACTCGTGCTATTTGTTCCTGTTGGATAAAGCTGGATGCAGCAATAGATGGAGCTAGCATCGTCCCAAAACCAGCTGCAATAGCATGAATCGACTCATTGATTCCATCTAGCTGTAGTCCTACTTTAGGTGGGGGAATCTTATATACTTTACATAATGCATTTAAGTATTCCTTTGTGGAACTACCGTCTTCTCTTGTGACAAAGGGCTGTTGCATGAGTTCTGAAAGAGAAACCGTTTGCCCAGCTAATGAATGATTGTATGGCACAATAAACCAATAATCTAGATTCATCAGAAATTGATAATGAATATCAGGGTGATGACCATCTTCTTTAACAATAAAGGCTAAATCTGCTTTATAATGGAGTAACTCTTCTATTACTTGCTGTGAATTAGCTGTTTTTAAATGAATATGGGTAGTTGGGTAGACTTGTTTAAAATGAGCCAATAATTTAGGTAATAAAAAATGAGAGGGTACATGTGTGGAAGCAATTTGTAATTCCTCATGGCCTGTACTTTTTAACTGTTGTACTTTATTTTCGATATCTATTTCTAAATCAAATAAGCGCTGTGCTTGCTTATATAAAAAGGTGCCGCTTTGAGTTAATGTAATACCTCTACCTTTTGATTCTAGCAATGTTAAACCTAGTTCTTTTTCTAAATTTCGAATTTGAATGGTTACAGCGGGCTGACTAATCATAAGGGCCTGCGTAGCTTTGGAAACACTATTGAGTTCGGCTACCTTTGTAAATAACCGCAGTGCATGTAGATTCATGATAGACACACCTTTTATAAATTATTTTTATGCTTTTATATACATTATATATTAGATTTATTAATTTTTGCTCGGTATCCTTTTAATTACAATAGGGGAAAAGGGGGGACACTATGAATCGCCAACATATGGGGATTGTTTTCGGAGGAATTTTATTACTCGTCATCGCTATGGGGATTAGTCGATTTGCTTTTACGCCGATCCTACCGTTTATGCGACAGGATGTAGGATTTTCTTTAGAAGTTGCTGGGTTTTTAGCTTCAAGTAATTATATTGGCTATTTCATTGGGGCACTATGGGCGGGCTTTATTCATCGTCAGCGTAAACAAATTTTAATGGCAAGTGTTATTTTTAATGTCCTATCAGTTGGATTAATGGGCTTGATTGAGGTGTATAGTATATGGTTAATTCTTCGATTAATCGCTGGTATTACAGGTGGACTCATTTTTGTTCTAACGTCTAGTATTGTCATGGATTATTTGGCGAAACACTCACTATCCCGATGGTCGGGCTATGTATTTAGTGGTATAGGGCTAGGGATTGCCATTTCAGGTATATGCGTTCCTCTTATTGAAGAGAGACTTGCATGGCAAGGAACATGGGTAGGACTAGGCATACTATCAATTGTTTTTTTACTGATTACTACCATTTTATGGAGAGGTTTAGAGGTTCAGGATACTTTAAAAGGAGCAAAATCTTCGAATACGAAAATGACAAAGGGCTTTATGTCATGGCTTATCCTGTCCTATGGACTTGAGGGACTTGGGTATATTATCACGGGTACATTTTTAGTTGATATTATTCACAATATTCCTTCTCTCCAAGCATACTCCTCGTATAGCTGGGTCGTTGTAGGATTAGCCGCCATCCCATCAGCACCTGTGTGGACGATCTTATTAGAGAAGTTTTCAGCGATAAAAATTTTGTTTGTGGCATACATACTTCAAGTAATAGGCATCTTGTTACCTGTATTTTCACAAACCGTATGGAGTGTATTGCTATCATCATTTTTATTCGGTCTAACCTTTGTAGGTATTGTGACACTGACTACATCCTATGCACGACAACTTTTTCCTACACAGAGTGGATTTGTTGTATCATTACTAACAACGTTTTATGCGTTTGGACAAATAATTGGACCGATTGTCGCCGGACAGTTGGTCGATATTTATAATAGCTATAAGGCTGCACTAGTCTTTGCGGGTATCATCGTCTTTTTGGCGTTACTAGTGATGTTAGTGGGAAGATGGCTAACCATTAAAAAGGAAACAGTTGCTGAACATACCATTTCTATATAAAGCATAAAAGCCAGAAATCCTATATGGATTTCTGGCTTTAGTCATTTACTTAAAGAAGGCGTGCCTCTATCTACATGATATTAAAAAATTAAATAAAAGTCTATAATTTTTTTCTTTATATGAAAAAATAGACAAGTGCACAAGGGACGTAACGTTACGATTTAAAACTGAAATGAGGTATTTTCATGAATACAGAGCAAGCCATTGAACGTTGGAATCAATATGCGGAAAGGTATACGGCTAATTATTATGAGTATGGTGATATTCATCACGAAGTACTATTAAACCCTACTATCTTTTCTTTACTGGAAGAGGTGGATGGAAAGCATATATTAGATGCGGGGTGTGGCGAAGGATATTTAAGTAGAATACTAGTGAAAAAAGGGGCTATCGTAACGGCTGTTGATTTTTCACAAAAAATGCTAGACATTGCTATGGAAAGAACACCGCAGCAGTTGCCGGTCCAATTTTTTCATGGTAATTGTGAAAATTTAGCCTTCTTAGCAGACAACCAATTTGATCGTATCGTTTCGAATATGGTTCTTCAAGATTTAGAGGATTATCGTGCTACAATACGTGAGATGTATCGCCTTTTAAAGCCGAATAGTACTTTTATTTTTTCAATATTGCATCCATGCTTTGTTACACCAAATAGTGGATGGATTAGACATGAGCAGCTGGAGCAACAGTATTGGAAGGTACAACGTTACTTTTATGAAGGCGTATATCAACAACTAGCTGCTGACCCACCTATTGTATTGTTTCATCGCACATTAACAAGCTATGTGGAAGCGATTACGGAAGCTGGCTTTCATATAGAAAAAATTGTAGAGCCTAGACCGTCACAAGAGATGCTAGAGAAGTATCCTCAATTTGAGGAAGATTTGCATTGTGCTGATTTTATTGTATTTAAGTTGAAAAAATAAGGAGCAGAGTCCGTGAGATTATTTCATGTTAGCGAAGACCCTACGATAACGATTTTCCATCCTCGTATACCTGAGCGACCAGATTTAGATGCAAGCAAAGGTCTTGTATGGGCAATTAACGAGAGATGCTTGCCTAATTATTTAACTCCCAGAGATTGTCCGCGTGTTTGTTTTCATGCTGGGAGTCAAACTACAGAGCAGGACAGACAGCATTATCTCGCAATAGCTCCTCATGTAGTAGTGATTGAAAGCAAGTGGTTAGAGGTATTGAAAAATACAAGACTGTACCTATATGAATTTGAGAGAAAAGGGTTTACGTTACAAGATGAAAATGCTGGCTATTTGGTTAGCGAAACAGCTCAAATTCCTATTGCGTTATTTGAAATCGAGGATATATGTAGTGCATTGCTAGAACGTAATGTCGAATTGAGAGCAGTAGATAGTCTATGGGATATCCATGATGAAATACAGCATACAACGTTATGTTGGTCAATGTGTCGAATGCGATTAGCCCAGACAAGACCATAAGAACAAGCCTCGTCATGTACTTTTTACAATGACGAGGCTTATTTATTATATTTTAGATGTTTGTTCAATGGGTGTTGAAGAGATATTGACTAATTTTTTGTCTTGATAAGTAAAGATGTATTCGTAGTTTGTTGGTTCATTAAGCATTGTAGGCAAATAATACTTTAAATCCGCAATGCCTACATTTTCAGGGTGGAAAATCCAAGAAAGCTCCTTCCAATCAAGAATGCCCTCTGCAACCTTTATCGGTGTAATATATGTAAATGAATCAGGAATCTCTGCTATAAACGCATACATACAGCCATAATCAATGACCCCATCGGTCCATGTTATTTTACCTTTATATGTAATATCCTCAACCGTAATACCTGTCTCTTCTTTAATTTCTCGTAGGGCACCAGCTAAAGGTGTTTCATTTTGTTCAATTTTACCACCTACACCATTCCATGCGCCCATCCAAGTTGGATAATCTCTATTAAGTAATAGGATGTGCTCCCCTTTTTTTAGAAAACAAATCGTAAATTCCACGAAAATCTACTCCTTCTTCTTTATTTTAAAATTCCCTATCAATTTCTTAGAAAGTTAAATAGATGGTTAATCCCTATTTTAGAACAGCTTTGATAAGTATTGTATCAGAGAAAATGCTAGGTCACTTAGTCATTTTCCAGGAACGCATGTTAAAATGATGTTATTCATACAGACGATCATCATGGAGGGAGAGGGAGGCAGTGATTTTAATAAGTGCTTGTTTAGCAGGATTAAATGTTCGTTATAACGGTACGAACTGTCTAGATGATAGTGTACAAAAGCTAGTGTTAGAGAAAAAGGCTGTCACCGTTTGTCCAGAGCTGATGGGAGGATTTTCAACACCTCGTGAGCCTGCTGAAATTGTGGGCGGAAATGGAGAAGATGTTCTTGATGGCAAAGCTACCGTTATTGAAAGGTCTGGCCGTGATGTCACAGAACTGTATCTGAAGGGAGCGTATGCGACCTTACAGAAAGCGCTAGAGGTGGGGGCGACTCAGGTCGTCTTAAAGGAAAATAGCCCATCCTGCGGTAGTACAGCGATTTATAATGGCGAGTTTAACGGGACTAAAATAGTTGGGGAAGGCGTAACCACTGCCTTACTTCGAAGAAATAATATTGTCGTGCTATCGGAAGAAAATATTTAGTGAAGTATGGTTCCTCCAGAAATCGATAAAAGGAGCCCCTAATGAGTAGGGGCCAAGCATAAATATCAATATTCATATTTTTAATGGCATGGCATTGCTCGCTACCAGTTGAATAGGTTTTACATACATTTGGGGCTCGTATCAATACTTCTTTTTCCATAGTAATCCTCCTTTTAATATATTTTCATTAGTGTTATATGTAATGATTAGTAGGTCCTTATGAAATTATTAATAAATTCATACAGTCGGAGTAACCTTTTCAACTAAAAAACGTTGTAATAATCTGAAAGATGTCATAAAAGGAGATGGAAGTTTTGCCATTAACATTTGCTCATCCAGCGGCGGTCCTACCTTTTTCTCGGAAAAGTAAATATATTCATTTTTCTGCCTTGGTATTAGGTAGTATGGCTCCAGATTTCGAATACTTTTTAAGGGGACGGCCAATAGGGGAGATTGGTCATACATTTACAGGGTTCTTTTTATTCAATCTTCCACTCGTTCTAGTAATCTACTTGATTTATCAACGGTTTATCCATCAGCCAATCATGAGCCATTTACCAGAATTTTTACAGGATTTTAATAGCTATCAAAAGGCAGGGACTAAAACTTGGAAAATCATTATTTTTAGTTATTCAGCATTACTAGGTATGCTAACCCATGTCATATGGGATTCATTTACACATCAAAATGGGCTTATGGTGACCAATCTTCGTTTTCTTTCTCAAACATTTACTTTATTTGGCTTTCCAATTCCCATATATAAATTTTTACAACATGGAAGTACATTGTTAGGCATTTCGCTTATTTTGGGATATATGTATTACAGGGCATCTTTGATTAAACATAAAAAAGTGTCGGCCGTATCTCCTCAGAAAAAAATTGCTTTTTGGAGTGTACTAGCACTATTAACGTTTGTTTATGTAAGTCTTTGGCAGTTAATCAATGGCATTCCTTTAAGCAGCTATGGAGTATGGGTTGTCCGTATCATCGATTCATTTTTTGGTAGCGTACTTACCCTTTCATTCTGTTTAGCATATCGGAAAAGTACGATGAACGATAAAAAGACTACCTAAAATGGGAGTCTTTTACGAGATAGGGAGTGTGAGAATAAAGGTAGTGCCTTCCCTGTGCTTGCTATGAAATGGAACCATGGTTGTTCCTTCATAATAGACAAATAGATAGCCCCTAGCCCCGCTCCTTCGTTTTTAATAGCGGACTCTCTTTCGGAATGGCGACCTCTAAAATAACGTTCGAAAATAAAGGGCATTTCTTCCGGAAACACCCCTGAATATAGAGTGTTTGATACTCGATATAAGTAGTAATAGTTATAGTATCTCCAGTGGAGGTATGCTTTAGGGCATTGGTAATTGCCACTAGCTCACTTAGTGAAAATGGTTTAGTCATATAATCATCCGCACTGAATCCTAGCCCCAATACTTTATCGGTAACACTCCTTCTAGCACTCAAACTGAGTATCGCCACATTACTATGTTCACGGATTTTACGGCATATGTCGATCCCATCACAATCGGGTAGAGAAAGATCAAGGATTACGAAATCTGGAGCGGACTCTTGCAAATAAAGGATAGCTTCATGGGCAGCTCTTACAATATGTGAATGGAACTGATGAACGCTTAAGTAATCCTTTATAATATTGGCAATATCATTTTCGTCCTCCACAATTAGCATATTGATGTTCTTTATGAAACTATCTCTCCTTCATAAAAAGTGAGAATCATTTTCTTCTTCGGTTAACGAGGAAGAAAAATAAAGTAATGATAAGGGACGCGTAAATGATTATCCAAGCATAGTGCCAGTAAAATACGTTAGGGACTACATCAAGTTGATCACCTACACTCATTATTTCTAGTGAAAAATGAACAGGTGGTAGTAGCCACAGGAGACTAGCTTGTATATTATTTTTTAAAGTAGCGATAACGACAGAAATAATTAGGATACTTATGACACCCCACCAAGTATTTTGCTTATTTTTTACAAGTTCTCTTGTGAACAAGGCAGTGAGTGCAATAGCAAGAATCGATAAACTAAAGTGTGACAAGAAACCTAATACTATATGTAATGGTTTGGGTGTTTCGAAAAACGCATCAATTAGAATCGGATAGAAGACAGAAACGCAGCTTAAGCTAAAAGCAATTAAACCACAAATAATGAAAACTCCCATATTGTAATGTGTTGGACTTTTGGCATGAAGAGTAGTAATCATCTTTTGTCCCTCATCCTCTGCATGAAATAACGTAACAGTAAACCAGCCCATTAAAAAGAATAGAATAAGTGATGTAAATGAATAGCTATCTAATATAGGATTAGGAACAAAGGTATAGTTAACGACAAGACATAGGATAAAAATAGTAAAAGGTGGTACGTATTGATAGGTTCTTAAATAATTGATCAATTGATAGCGCAATAAACTGCTCATCCTTTTCAATACCTCCTATTAAAAATGAGAAGAAAATTGTTCTTTTTTGTGATGTACATTAGTTAAATATTTAATAGAGGCATTTTTTTGTAGTAGCTTTAGCAATATTTGATCTGAATCCTTTGTCTGTACAATTGCTACTATTTCGAAATGCCCATTCGCTAAAGGTCGTTTTTGTTGAATATCCATCAAAGGTAAAATTTCATCTAGTAATGCTAAACTTGCAATGTCAAATAGTAGTCGATTCACAGGATAGCTAGTCAATTCCTTTGCATGAATAATTTGATTTTTTTGAATAAGCAAAACTGAATCGACAAGGTTTTCGAGTAATTTTGTTTCATGGCAAGTTAGGATGATGCTTAGTCCTTTATCTCTTACTGTAGCCAATATTTGTTCGAAATCATTTTGTGCTTTGGCGTCTAGCCCTGACAATGGCTCATCCATTATTAATAAATCTGTTTCTTCTAGCATGGCTTGCATGATCATTACCTTTTGCCTCATTCCTTTAGAGAAGTGGACGATCCTTGTATTTTGCGACTCTTTTAATTGAAACATATCAAGCAATTCTTCTATCTTTTGCAAAAGATGCCTTTTTGGCATACCTCGAATCCGGCCCATATGATAAAGATATTCTTGTGGTGTAAATAAAATATTTGAAGGGGTGACTTCTGGGACATAACCGACTTTTAGAGAGGTTTTATGCGCCACAATTTTACCGCTGTCTGGTTTAATAAACGCCGCAATAATTTTGAGTAAAGTGCTTTTTCCAGAACCGTTTTTTCCGACAAGCGCAATAATTTCATTGGCCGCAATCGAAAACGATGCATGATCTAAAATTGTTTTCCCATTGTATTGTTTACAAACGTTTTGTATTTCCAAAATAGTAGCCATCTTCACTCACCTTTATTCTTTGGATAATAATGATTATAAAATTATTATAAAGAAATTTGGTCTTTCACTCCAATAAAATTGGATATTTTTCCTGTATTTAGCTATTAATTTACTCGCAATAAAAAAGTTCTACTAATAAAGCAGAACTTTTAATGTTTCATTATAACGAACGATATTTTTTTAAACTGATAATATTTATCGTAATAAAAACAATAGCGAAACAAGCAAGTATGCTGAGATTCAGGATAATATCAGGGAAAGTATAACCTTTATACATAACGCCATTCAATGCGTCTGCTGCATAGTAAAGTGGCATGATTCGGCCGATGTTTTGAAGCCATTCAGCCATATTCTTAAGTGGGAAAATGCCCGAAAAAAATACTTGTGGAACAATAATTAATGGTATAAATTGCATCATTTGAAATTCAGAAGCGGCAAAGCTCGATAATAGCGCACCTAATGATAAGGATACAAGAGCGACTACCATATTAATAAGTAAAACAAGCCAGATTGAGCCTACATGGACAATATCAAGTACATATATGCCAAACAACACGATAATAATCGTTTGTAGAAAGGCAAATAGACCATAGCCAATCATATAACCTGCTACAATTTCGGAACGCTTAATGGGTGTTGCGAGTAATCGTTCCAAAGTTCCAGAGGTGCGCTCCTTTAACAGGGCAATGCCAGTAATTAAAAAAACAAAGAAAAAGATAAAGAAACCAATGAGCATGGGACTAAAAATATCAAAAATGGCAGTTTCCTCATCACCATACACATAGTCTGTTTTCAAGCTTCCCATTGTTGAGGCTTGAGATGGCTGTAAAATTTGTGCAAGCTGCATGGTTAAAGCCTTTGACTGGGAAGGATCAGCATTTAATAAAGTTAATTTACTACTATTTGGCTCTATTGCTAGCCATCCATCATACTCATTATCCTGAAGTTGTTTTTTTGTAAAATTATCATCTTCAATAATAGAAAAATCCTCATTTTTTAGTTTCTCTATGATTGGCGTGGGGGCATCGGAGACAACTAATGTGATCGTAGCTTCGTTACTATTAAAAATAAAGTACATTAATGACAGTACAAGCAGTGGAGCTAAGAACAATAATGCAAGTGTCCGTTTATCTCGTTTCATTTGTTGGATGATTCTTGTTACCATTGCAGCAATTCTCATAGTCCGTCCCCTCCAGCCAATAAAAATACTTCGTCAAAATCTTTTGCTTGGTAATGTTCCTTTAATGCCTGAGGTGTACCCTGGGCAATAATCCGACCATTTCTCAGCATAGCTAATTGATCACATCTTTCTGCCTCATCCATTGCATGGGTCGTTACTAAAATGGTTTTATGTTTTTGTTCTTTTAAACGAATGAGCTCTTGCCAAATTTCTTTTTTGAGGACAGGATCAATACCTACTGTTGGTTCATCTAAAATCAATAGCTTAGGATCTTGAATAAGGGCAATTGCTAAGGATAATCTTCGTTTCATTCCGCCAGAATAATTCTCCACCTTAAGCTGTAAATCATCGGTTAGACGGACAAGATTGGCAGCATAGGCTACACGCTCCATTCGTTCTGCTTTGGATAAGGGATAGAGCTTAGCGAAGAAATGTAAATTTTCCTCCCCCGTTAAATCTGTATAAAGAGCATCTGATTGTGCCATATAGCCGATATCTTTCAATAATTGTTGATGAGGTACAACCAAATCTAATACTTCAATAGCGCCGTTATCAGGTTTTAGCATACCCATTATCATTTTAATTAACGTTGTTTTTCCACAGCCTGATGGACCAAGCAATCCCATTAATTGCCCCTTAGGGATATTTAAAGAAAGGGGGGCAATGACCTGCTTATGTTGAAAACTTTTTTCAAGGGCATTGATGGAGATGGCATGGTTTACCATATAAAATTCACTCCTTCACTGAACACAATGTTGATTTGATAAAAATTTTAAGGTAGCATGTGAGCAAATACAATAAACAGTTTGCCAGTATGTGTTAAGTAAATGGAGGGAAGCGCATTGTCCGTACATGATAAGATGAATTTTGAAACAAAACTAGCGATTAAAACGGCATTGATCCAGCAAGTGGAGGAGGTCGGCTTTGAACGCGTGACAGTAAAAAATTTAGCACTAACCGCTCAAATTAATCGAGGCACCTTTTACTTACATTATTCTGATAAATATAAAGTGATGGAGGATTTGCAGCAGGAACTTTTGATGGAATTGGAACGCTATGTGAAGCATGTACAACCAGTGGATGCTTTTCAAACTTTAAAAATGGGACAACTTTATCAACCGTTCATCAAGGTCATTACCTCCATCAAAGATCATGCACCTGCCTTTCGTATGTTATTAGGTGAACAGGGAAGTCCTAGCTTTACACAAAAAATGAAAACCATATTTGGCAATCATATTTTGGACAGATTGTCGGCGGTTCGCGAGGAAGTGAGGGACCCCGAATTTCAGCAATATTTACAAGCCTTTATAGCATCTGCAATTTTAGGAGTCATTCAAGAATGGTTAGAGAAGGGCAATGAGAATTTAACGGTAGAAGAAATGGTCACGTTGCATTTCCGATTATTACGATTTTTAGGCAATGTAGTGGCCAATGCTTAAAACGAGAAAGAGGTATCGCATGATAAAAAATCTATGAATAGATATTGATTCTACCTGCACTTATCTTACAAAATCTTATTCAATAATGATTCGAAAGTGACTACTCTAATGAGTCATATGTATTTGGTGGAAACAAGATGGGATAAGCATGACAGTACAATCTTTCTAGTTAAAAATCAGATAATGCTTGTCGAAGCGCAAGAAATCAAAAGTATTTTAAGTTGATTCTTGCGCTTTTGATATATTTATTAAAAAATCATAGCAGTTAATAAATAAAGAAGAGTAGGTGCAAGTAAGCATCCTAGGCCTGTATAGAAAGTCGCAGTAACTGCCCCATAAGGTACTAGTTTAGGATTTGTTGCGGCTAATCCTCCTGCTACACCCGACGTAGTACCCATTAGCCCACCATATACCATAGCAGTGACAGGGTTATTTAATCCAATAGACTTTGCAACAAAAGGTGTTCCTACCATTACTAGTACAGACTTTACCAAACCTGCAGCAATACTAATGGCCATGACTTCAGAGCTTGCACCTAATGCGGCTCCTGTGACAGGTCCTACAATATATGTAACAGTGCCAGCACCAATAGTTGCAATACTTACCGCATCCCTATAGCCGAAACTAACTGCAAAAATAACGCCAATTACAAAAGATAGTATGACACCAATAAATAAGGAGAGTACGCCTCGAAGTCCTGCTTTTTTTATTTCATCGAAATTGGCGCCAAAAGAGGTAGCAACAATAGCAAAATCTCGGAGCATACTACCGCCTAAGAAGCCAATACCAGCAAGGAAGCTAACATCGGAAAGGCCTTTTGTTCCACCAGTTGAAATCCCACCAATATAAGCTAAAATTAAACCTAGCACGATGGCAATGGCTGAGCCATGAATGAGTCCCTTTGTTAACTTATTTGAAATGAAGTAAGCGACCCACATGGTGAAACCAACAATTACGAATGCAGTAATTAATCCATTATTCGTTAAAATATTTCTAATTATTTCATGCATCCACTTCACCTCCCACTATTTGCTTATCCACTTCTACCATTGGCTCTTGCTTTCCACTTAGTAGGGGAACACAAATCCAACTAATAATTACCACAGCGACCCCTGCAATTATTGCTAATGGACCTCCTGTTAATGCACCTAGCACATTTTGACTTGCAGCCATAGCAATTACGACAGGAATATACATAGCGTTCCAAAAGCTTAAGCCATCCTTAGCAGGTTTGCTAATTTTTCCGGCTTTTACTAACTTATCAACAATAATGATTAATAACAGCATTGCTACTCCAACCCCGCCTACATTTGAATCAATTCCCATTAGAGCTCCAATAAATTCCCCGACAATTGTTCCCACTAAATAACACCCTGCTAAGATAGCAACTCCATAGATTACCATTTTCCCTGCACCCCTTTGTGAAATGATTTGACCTAATATTTAAAATATTCGGTCGACTGTATTCTGAAAATATCATAATTTATCCTCCATGATAAATCAACTAGAAAAATAGTGATAAGTAGAATATTATTGTTTTTTCGATTGAAAACATGAAAGGTATGTAGTATTGTTTTGGTATACAGTCGACTGTACGACTAGATTTTTACATAAGGAAGTGGTTGGATGGAGTACTTTACAGATTTATTGGATAACGCTTTATCGCGGACAGTGGCACAAAAAATTATGGATCAGATTTTAAATGGTGAACTGAAGCCAGGTGATCAAATAGTAGAAAGCTCCTATGCTGAAATGTTTAATACTAGTCGATCTCCTATTCGTGAAGCTATTTATTTACTTTCTACAGAGGGCCTTATTGAGAGAGTACCTCGTAAAGGTGCATTTATTAAAGGTTACACACTTACAGAGGTACAAGATTTGTTAGATATACGAAATAACTTAGAGATATTAGCAGCACAGAGAATTCATGAGCCTCAAAAAAAGAAAACATTACTTAATGAAATGAAAAAAATTGTTAAAGATATGGAAAAGTGTTCCAATCAAATGGAATATACTCATTTAAACTATGCCTTTCACTTTACACTTATTAAATTTAGTGAGAGTACAGTAATTGAAGGTGTCTATAGCAAAATAAGTTTACCATTATTGCGTATACAAGGTATTCATTTTTCTATTAATGACACAATTGAGAAATCACGAAAAGAGCACCGTAAAATTTATGAGCTTTTAAAGGACAATCAACTAGATGAATTGATTTCGATTTTAAGAAAACATACAGAAGATGTAATTTTCAATATTCGTCGACAAATTTTGTAAGGAGTGATGATTTTGCGAAGCGCTTTTTTATTTCCTGGGCAGGGCTCGCAGTTTGAAGGAATGTTAGATTATCTTCCTAAAGAGTGCTACGTGAAAGATATGCTAGAGCAAAGTAGTGATATTTTACAGCAAACAATATCAACATTACACAGCAAAGAAGCACTCTCAAAGACAAAGGCAGTTCAACAGTGTTTATTAATTTCCTCTGTAGCCACTTATAAGCTATTTGAAATGAAAGGGTTAATTCCTTCATTTTTGGCTGGTCATTCGGTTGGTGCTTTTGGAGCTGCCACCGCGGCAGGGACTTTAACTTTTGAAGAAGCATTAAAGCTGGTGACATTGCGGGGAGAATTAATGGAGCAAACATGTAGCGAAGGATTTGGAATGGGTGTTGTTCTAGGAATGAATGAGCAAGATCTTCTAGAAATCACAAATAAGTTTTCACTTGAACATGAACCAGTGTATGTTTCTAATCGAAATGCTCCTTATCAAATCACGATATCTGGCTCTTTGAGTGGTCTGGAAAAGGTAATTCATTATGCAAGTGCACATGGGGCTAAGTCCGCTAAATTATTGAATGTTTCGACTCCGTCTCATTGTCCTCTTTTTCAAAATGTTAGCCAACGATTGCTTGATGAACTCAATAAGATTGAACTGAAAAGACCGAAAATTCCGATTTCTAGCAATGTAAATGCACGTTTGTTAAAAACCGCAGAGGCTATTAAACAGGATTTAGCGATAAGTATTTGTCATCCCGTTCGATGGCATGATACGACAAGTATTTTATATGAAAACGGAACTAGGCTATTCATTGAAATGCCGCCAGGTGACATTTTAACTAAGTTAGCAACAAGTGCATTTCCGGATGCCAGGTCTATATCCATCAGTAAAAATGGAATTGAGGACTGTTTATTTCTATTAAAAAATTAACGTAAAAACGTACAAGGGGTGTATGGCATGGTGTTAATTCATGAAAGTATAACAAGGAAATCTTGGACAACACGATTGGATGCAAAAAAGGAAAAATTAAGTAGTGTGAAAGATTTAGTAGATGGAGTAGTCATATCAACGAATCGTATTGTTGATGCGCTAGAGTGTCTCATTAAGCCCGGTGATCGTGTTGTACTAGAGGGAAATAACCAAAAACAAGCTTCATTTTTATCACAAGCATTAGCACAGGTCAACCCTTTAAAAGTACATGATTTACACATGATTCTGTCTAGTATTTCTCGTCCAGAGCATCTTGATATTTTTGAAGATGGAATTGCTAAAAAAATAGACTTTTCTTTTGCTGGACCACAAAGCTTAAGAATTGCACAAATGATAGAGGACGGAAAAATAGAATTAGGAGATCTTCATACGTATGTGGAATTGTATGGTCGATTATTTATTGATTTAATTCCTTCCGTTGCATTAGTAGCGGCAGATAAAGCGGATCGGTTTGGTAATCTTTTCACGGGACCTAATACTGAGGAAACGCCCACTTTAGTAGAAGCGGCAGCGTTTCGAGACGGTATTGTCATTGCACAAGTGAATGAAATAGTAGATGAGCTACCTCGTGTTGATATCCCAGGCTCATGGATCGACTTTATCGTCGTTGCAGATAAAGAGTATGAATTAGAACCTTTATTTACCCGTGACCCAAGACATATTACAGATATTCAAATTTTACAAGCAATGATGGTAATCCGCGGAATTTATGAGAAGCATGGTGTGCAATCATTAAATCATGGCATTGGCTTTAATACAGCTGCTATAGAGCTACTATTACCAACATATGGCGAGAAATTAGGATTGAAAGGTAAAATATGTAAAAATTGGGTGCTGAATCCTCATCCTACGCTCATTCCTGCCATTGAATCAGGTTGGGTGGAAAGTGTTCATTGCTTCGGTGGGGAGCTAGGGATGGAGAAATACGTAGAATCAAGGCGAGATGTTTTTTTCACAGGTAGAGATGGCAGTCTACGTTCCAATCGAACATTGGCTCAATTAGCTGGTCAGTATGCGGTCGATTTATTTATTGGGTCAACCTTACAAATGGATGGATTAGGGAACTCTTCAACAGTAACAAAAGGCCGAGTTGCTGGATATGGTGGAGCACCAAATATGGGGCACGATCCGGGAGGGAGACGTCACTCGACAGAGGCTTGGAAAAATATGATAACATCCGAAAATTCTCTTGCAAGAGGGAAGAAGCTAGTTGTACAAGTTGCTGAAACATTTCAGGATGCTAATACACCAGTATTTGTTGAGTCACTAGATGCTATTTCTGTAAAAGATCAAGCAAAATTAGCTGTCGCCCCTGTCATGATTTATGGAGAAGATGTCACACATGTGGTAACAGAGGAAGGTATTGCTTACTTATATAAAACAGATAGCCCAGCAGAAAAACGTGAAATGATTGCTGCCATTGCAGGTGTAACACCTATTGGGATGAATCATAATCCGAAATTATCGAAGCAATTACGAGAAAAGGGATTAATAGCAATGCCAGAGGATTTAGGAATTAGAAGAGCAGACGCTAAACGCTCTTTATTAGCTGCCAAAAATATAGATGAACTTGTGCAATGGTCAGGAGGCTTATATACACCTCCAGCAAAATTTAAAAGTTGGTAATTTACGGGGGTGACCTATGGTTGGGGTTGATAAACAATATTTAGCCAAAACACTAGCTCAAATGGCTGTTTCATCTCTTATTGAAGAAGTCACATTGACTCCTAAACCTGGACTTGTAGATGGATGGGATCAAGGTGCTCATCAAGATTTAACGTTAGAGTTGATGATTGGCTCCGCACAATGTTTACGACATACATTTTATGAAATGGCCATGGCTGCTTTCAATGATGGACCCTCTCAAGCATTACGTGAACAAATTGGGGCAATAGGGCGTAAAGGTGAAAAAATGATGTTTCAATTTACTGGTGGTATAAACACCCATAAGGGAGCTATTTGGTCATTGGGGTTAATTACTGCGGCAGCAGCAATTTATGATGGTATGGCGGATGAAGAATCTATTTGTTTTACTGCTGGAGAAATTGCTCGCTATGAGGATCGATATATACCTAAAAATATGTCGAATGGGATGAAGGTTATTCATAAGTTTGGTGTTAACGGTGCTAGGGTAGAGGCTCAGTTGGCATTCCCACATATTCGACAATATAGCTTACCTGTGTTGGAGGCTTCCATGCGTAAAATGAATTATGAACAGGCTAAGCATTTTTCATTACTTTCACTTATAGCTCATTTAGATGATACATGCCTTCTTCATCGAGGGGGATTAGAAGGATTAAATTATGCAAAAGAACAGGCAAAACAAATATTAGAATCTGCTAATTTATTGGAGCTCGAAAAGATGAACCAAAGTTTTATAGATCGCAATCTATCACCAGGAGGTAGTGCAGATTTATTAGCAGCAACCATCTATCTGTTTAAAATCAAAAAATGGAATAGTTTATTGAAGGAGAAATTACTAGCAACTCATTAAACACAAAAGGGGTGTTTTTATGGAAAAGTTAATTTATTCATTCCCGGCATCTAAAGTGTTAGAGAATCGTGTGCATGTTGGGGTTGTGGGGTCAGGGGATTTAGAGGTTCTAGTAGAACCAACGAATGGTCAAGAAACGGTAGTAGAAATAAGAACAGGAATTACAGGATATAGCGAAACATGGAGGCAAGTCATTGAACGTTTTTTTAGTCAAAATGATGTCTCCGCACATATTACCATCAACGACTTTGGGGCAACTCCAGGTGTCGTGTCTATCCGATTAGCTCAAGCGCTGGAGGTGAGCAAAAATGCTTAAGCCACTAATGACTAGTTTAGTAGAGAGCTATGCAAGAGAGCGTGCCTTTTTAATTTTAGATTCTGGATACGAGATTTTAGGACCTTTTGATCGATTTGAATCGCCTCATTTAACTGCACAAAATATTGTACCTCAATATGATGATGGGATGATTATAGTGAAAGGAAAGCTAGGTGATAAACAAGCAGTTGTTATTGCAATTGAGGGAAGCTTCCAGGGTGGTGGTATTGGTGAAGTGTCAGGTGCAAAGCTAGCTGGAACATTGGAGAAAATTTTATCTGAATGTAAAAATGGACAGCTGATTTATCCAATTATTATTTATGATACAGGTGGTGTCCGATTACAAGAAGCAAACTATGGCCTATTATCAATTGCTGAAATCAGCTCGGCAATTGTAGAGCTTCGCGAACATGTTCCAGTAATCGGAATTATCCCAGGGAAAATTGGATCGTTTGGGGGTATGTCATTAACTGCTGGTTTATGTAGTGCACTTATTATGACACGTGAGGGACGTTTAGGAATGAATGGACCTGAAGTTGTTGAACAAGAGGCAGGAGTTAGGGAGCTAGATGCAAAAAATAAGCAGTTAATTTGGCAAATGATTGGTGGCGAAATACGAAAAGAAACAGGCCTAGCAGATGTAATTGTTGAGGACGATGTGCCAAATTTCCAGCAAGCCATTAAAGACATATGGAACGGGAAAGTAGAATGCAAAAATCGTATCAAAAAATATAATGAGTTTTTAACCTTCTATAAAGCTATAGAAATAGAAGAAAAAATTCTACCTAAACAAGCTATTAGTTTTTTTAAAACATACGACAAAGTAGCTGATAAACCATTATCACAGCCTAAAATAACTGTAGCTAGCCGTGGGCGAAGCTGGTTTAATGCTTTAACGAATACTGCTCCTTCTATAAGTGAAATACCTTCTGTTCTCGTTGCTGATGGTGAAGTACAGGGGAAAAGGGCACGTTTTATAACAGTTGTACCAAATCCCGATAATCCATACTATCGCGCTCGAAATGGTGAAGTTGGATTACTTGAGGGGTGGGCAATAGCAAAATATATATATGAAGCTATTGAAGAGGATCATGAAGAACAAGACAAGAGATTGATTGTACCAATTGTCGATGTTCCAAGTCAGGCGTTTGGCTATCATGAGGAGCTGTTAGGTATCTATTTAGCGTGTTCAGCAGCCGTGAATGCATACGCTTCAGCTCGCATAGTCGGTCATCCCATCGTAGCGGTGTTAGTTGGTAACGCTATATCTGGTGCATTTTTAGCACATGGTATGCAGGCAAATCGCCTATTAGCGCTAAATGATGAAGGTGTGAATGTACATGTCATGTCAAAAAAATCCGCTGCACTTATTACGCAAAGAACTGTTGAAGAGCTTGATGAATTATCTAAAGATGTCCCTTCCATGGCGTATGATATTCAGTCCTTTTACAAGCTTGGCGCAATACATCAGCTTATTGATGGAACTAATGCAACACAGCCTAATAAGGAAGATATTGAGTTGGTGCTAACAGAGATACAAAATGCTCATGAGGATATTATAGCTAAACCTAGTACGAGTCTAGCTAATCGACTCCATTCTGAAATTGCTACCTCATCTGGACGTCAGGCATCTATTAAAGTACGTGAAATGATTGATAGTCAATGGAAATAAATGTTCACGATATTCTTAAGTTCACAGATGTACATCAACTTAATGACCACACAGCAATTCCAGCATGGGTAACACGGTCTATTGAGTCAACCTCTTACGGCGTTGTTCGCAGAGCACCAATTATGAATCAATTAGTACCGATTGGATTACGAGGAAATGCTAGACATGAAAGATTTGGTACGTCAATTAATCAGCAATATATTTTAGACATTACAACACCCTGCTCATTAATAACCCAATTAGATTTTTTTAAGAACAATCGTTTTTATTCATTATTAAAGGAAATTCGTTATAAATTTGATTCTTATAAAATAAAATGGGGGCCAACTGGGAGTGTCGGCTTTGAGCTAGCAACTGGTATTCAGGTAACCACTACAACGAGTGATTTAGATTTACTTATTTGTCTCGAAGTTATCGATGAGAAATTGTTACATGAAATTAGTAATCTTTTAGTAAGCTCACACATTACTATTGATGCTCAAATAGAGATTCCTGGATTAGGAGCTTTTTTATTGAATGATTATGTGGAAAATAAAGAAAGGGGCTTTATTATAAGAACACTATATGGACCACAGCTATGTAAAATAGATGATGAAAGAGTTCATTTATCTCTATAAAAAGTCCGTTAGCAGTCTTGAGGCTGTTAACGGACTTTTTTGCAAGCGAGTAATCATTATATTAATAAGTTTTTGCACCGCAGGAAAATACAATGCCCATTTTAGACAAAAAAGCAGTCGCTAACTATATGTATGGAATAGCCATCTAGGTCTCATATAGAATTAGGAGATCAGATTGAGAATAGGTAATTTCCTCGTTAAAAAAGAACATGATTGTGACTTTTTAATTAGTCTCATTCATGTTCTAATAAATTTGGATTATTTTTCATAATATTCGCTCAACGCAACTTCCAAGCGTTCTTCTAAATGCGTTGAAATATAATTTAAAACAAATTGTTCTTTTTCCATGTCAATTTGAGAAGATCTGAACATCCTTTTGAAAAAACTAACTTGGTTGTTCATTGAAAATTGCTGTAATGCTTCCGTACGTAAAGTAGAAACGATTTCATTTTCGATATGACGCTCTCTAATTTTTTGCACAATGTCCTTGACACTATTTTCTTGCAGCTCGGTAATCTGTTGCTGGAGATTTTCATTCTCCTCTTTTAGTTCTGCTGTTTCTTTTTGAATTTCCTCAAACTGAAGAGTAGAATCGGAGGATAATCGTTGAATATTCTCTGCAAGAAATTCCTGATTAATGTTAACTTGTAACGTCCCATGCTTCTCATTCGGCAAAATCTGAAAGAGTCCTGTTTGAATCATTTGCTGTAGGACATTCCCAAGAACATCAATTTTATGAGATAAATCTCCGGAATCCATGGTCGTAGCTGTAATTTGATGCTTTAACAGTTGACCATTATCATCAATACCAAGCAATAATTTTATACCCTTCACACGATATTCATCCTTTAATAATAAAATCATTCTTAGCCTTAATATAGCTGGCAAATCTAAGCGAATATTACCATTTACATTCGGTGTAGCATTGTCAAAAATGTACTGTTCAAACGGTTTCAAATAGTAGCGAAGCATGGCATCTGTAATATCAAACCAGCCAGCGATTTCTGCTATCGTATAGTGATTTGTTTCATCGATGTCTGCCAAATATTCATCATTGTATAGGCTCTCCTCTAAAGGCGTATGCTGTAGCGCAACAAACAATGGGTCATCTTGCACAATTCCAAGTACCATTTCTTTTGCATCATTTACTTTAAGCATCCTTTCACACCCCACTTTATTTTTCCCATAACAAAATGTTTTCTATATAGGTTTCTATTCGATTGGCAGCAATTGTATGCCTAATTTAAGTAGGAAATAATCATTAGAACAATGTACCTTCTAACCTTTTATGACTCTTTTGAAAAAAAAATTCGTCCTAAGTGGAGATGTGTGGGGGATAGAGGAGAGGGGACTATTAAATGGGCCCCCTCCATTTTTAGACTAATATCCAATCATAAAATACTGGTCAAGTTTCCGATGCTTCGGTATACACAATGAAGCAAAGTTAGGCTGGTTTCATTAATGCAAAAAATTTTCCTTCCTAATTGGAAAGTAGCCGTCTATCGAAATAATCATCCTAGATCGTATGATTATTATTTCCATACATTTTTAGAGTGTTAGCATTTAATTCATGTATAAATTTATTGTTTTTATATTGTTCTAATCTTTTATAAGCGAGATCCCATTCAACATTGAATAGATCTTGAATTAATTGAATGGCTTTATCCTCATTTCCTGGTAAGGTTATGTTATTTAACATAAATGTTGGTACACATGCTTGTACCATAAAATTATTAGCCTTCCACTCTTGATACTCAATCCATGAATAGGGCATTTTCTCCTGGCTGCCACAATGTAATAAAACATGACAAAGCTCATGGCAAAAATCCTGCCACAGCTGTTTAGGTGATAGGTCTTGATTTAAAAAAATATAAGCTCTTCCACCCAAAAACAAAACTTGACTAGGATTATCCCAGAAATATAGTAAAATACCTAGCCTGCATGCAATTTCATTAACATCTAGCTGATGTGGTAATAAAATTCCTATTTTCGTATAAAGGCTTTCAATAAAATCTTCAGTGTATGTAGTATTTGACATAAAATCATCCCCAAACTCTATATAATGAAACATATGTTCTTATTTATTTTATAATAAAACCCCACTTCTAGGAAGAAGGGCTAAAAACATACATCTTATTTCTTTTCATGTTTGATAATTTCCCAAATATCACGTAAACGACGAACGGTTTCTTCATCTGATTTAGGAAGCTCTTTATAAAAAACCTGCAACTCTGGATCGTTCGCAAATGCATGAAAAGCTGCCTCGTCTTTATCAAAAGGTTGTTTTTCATCTGTTTCACATAATATATACGCTACACTTACATCGTATTTTTCTGCTAACTTTTGAACACTTCCTATGGAAATTTCGTTGCGGCCTTGTTCATAATAACCGTACGCACTTTCCGAAATACTTAAGAATTTGGCAACATCTGCTTGCGTTAATTTAGCTTCTTTCCTTAACTCTTTAAGCCTTTGCGATACATTAGACATGACATGATTACACCTCACTTAAATATATAGTTTAATTATACAACAATTTGTTGGGTTTATAGCCAATTAAAAATAAAAAACAACAAAAAATCTAGTTTCTGTTTGACTGACAACTTTTTGTTGGGTATTATTAAGACAACAAAAAGTTGGGGGTGCGATTTTGAAAACAACAAATCGTCGGTTAATACTTATAAAGGCTAGAAAACAAAATAATTGGTCACAGAAAAATGTTGTGGAAAAACTTGATAAATCAATAGGTATTACTATTAGTGAAAGCTATTATGGAATGATTGAGCAAGGAGTACGCACACCTTCTTTAGAAGTAGCATTAGCAATTTCTGAACTATTTGAAATGGAACCATCCCAAATTTTTTTACGTAACAAGACAACTAAATGTTGTGTTTGTAAGGAGACCAAAAGAAAATTTATATATCAATCCATTGCAAGCTTTTAACCATCATAATTTAAACGTTCCAATTGTTGAATGAGTAATAACAAGCCCAGGACTTGTACGGAGTTAGCGCTAACTAATATGACTGAAATAATTATTCTTTAGAATAAGGACCAGTCTCAATTCAATGTTGGTCATTAGAATAAATATTGTCAATGAATATGGATTTTATGAGAAATAAACTCGGTATCCCTTCAAACGGGGCAGTCTTACTTTTCTAATAAGCTTTTGGACAAGGTGGATCATTTGAGTAATACAAAAACTAAAAAAAGCATTTTATACGAGCTAGACATCAAAGAATTACTTATACGAATGAGGGGCGAACGCAAATGGCTAAATTTAGGCATGTACACACAACATTTTGGGATGATGGCTTTGTATTAGATCTTACACCAGAGGAGAAATACTTCTATCTATATTTGATGACAAACGGTAACACAACTCAATGTGGCATTTACGAATTACCATATAGAGTCATAGAAATGCATACCGGCTATAACCGTGAAACTGTACAAAAATTATTACAAAGATTCTTTGAATACGGGAAAATCTCTTACAACGAATTAACAAAGGAAATCATGTTGATTAACTGGGCGAAATACAACTTTATCAATTCTCCTAAAGTCAAAAAATGTATCGAAAAAGAGCTTCTTGCCGTTAAACATATCCCTTTTGTTAGGAGCTATGTTACTTCATTAGAACAGTTAGGATACAGTATCGATACCGTATGTATATGGTTAAATAAGCTGAATGAGCAAAAAGAGTCTAATGATAGTAATAATAAAGATTCGATACCCTATCCATACCCTATCGATAGACCTTCTAAAGACTGTAGGGAAGAAGAAAAACAACAAGAAAAAATAAAAGAAAAAGAAAAAGAAACAACAGAGTGTGAAGATAGTCAGTCGACAGTCACTAACGAACAATTAATTTTTTTAACTAAATTCTATGATGAAAACATCCAAAAAGCTTCTAGTTATATTTGCGAATGTATAGAACATATGGCATGTGAAAATAATCCAGTCCTTGTTTATGAGGCTATGAAAATTGCGGTGCTACAGCAACCAAACAAACCAATTCAGTATATAGAGCGTATTTTAGTAAACTGGCGAACAGATTTAATAACGAATGATGGGCAACTAAAGGCTAAGGAACAAAGGGAGATAAACAAGAGACAGCAATCCTTCCCTTATTCTTATCAAAAGTCTCTTGGCCGAAGAGAAATAGTGCCAGAATGGTTTGATAAGCGTAATGATAAAGTAGAGCACCCAATACCATCTACTGAATCTAATAACAGCGCGATAGATTTTGAGGCCGAGAGACAAAAAGTTTTAGAAATGCTTGGCAAATAAAAATGTGAGCCATTGCTAATAAATGTAATTTCGTAAGTTTGGTGGTCAAGGATGAACTAGCACTTAAAAATCAAAAGGGGATTTTGAGGATGGGTGGTTGATATTTATTTAGCACAAGGGTAAGTACTTAACGGTTAATGACGGAATGATAGAGCAGAGAGAATTGAAAAGATACATAGGAGGGCAAAGCTATGATAATAGAGAAAATACCACTAAATCGTTACCAACTAGACAAGGCAATTAAAAAGTACAATGACAATATGCGTAAGTACATGAGAATGAAGGAAGAATTAGAATCATTGACAGCTGTGGCTTCTACAACCAAGTATGGCTTTGAGGCAGCAATGCCAAAAGCTATTGGAAGAGCGAGTGACCCAGTTCATGCACATGTTCAGATGAGGGCTTTACGTGAGGAGCGTATAAACAAGATTAAAGATGAGCTACTATTAGTTCAAAATTTAGCTGACAAGGTTACAGGCGACCTTGAACTGGAAGTCCTTTTCTGGTTACTAGAGGGTATGCCATTTCGCTGGATTGGAGCAAATCTGAATATGAGTCATACTAGTGTACAACGTGTGCGTGAAAGAATTTTAGATATGATGCTGAAGTAACCTAAGGGTTACTTCTTTTTTTATAATCCTTTAAATAATTTGCTCAAGAAATCCATTTCGTATCGGTTGTTTAATACTCGTATTCACTGAAGTGCGAGTACAAAGCTTTACTAGACAAAAATACATATTAAAACACAAGGGAATTCTAAAACAAATAGAAGATTCTATACCTCCAAAAGTTCTTGATTAAATCTAAAGGTAGAAGAATTGCTTGGTAAGATTTTTTTACTTGCCAAATGTTCCAAGTGTGACAGATGTTCCAAACGTTCCAAATATATCATTTTAAGTAACTGATAGTGTAAACTTGGAAGTAGGACGACGAGGTAAGGATTTCCCCTTTTGAAATTTATAACATCATAAATTAACAAGAGTGAGACCGTCGACCGATCAATATGTCCCATAAGCTTGGGTGAGGCATAAATAAGCTGTTTTATTTTTTAGAGATTAGTTATCGGATCTCCAGGAATATAACAGGCAAAAGAGGGAGTGGTTTCAGTTGAAAGATTTGTAAAACAAAGCTAAGTGGGCAAGGGTAGTAGCTATAGACATCTCATCAGTTCCATAAGAACAAAACGTATTCTAAGCAATCAATTGCAAAGGAGACTATGCGAAATGGTTCACATTCAAGTAAAAGTAAAATGACGCTTTCCTATTCGGTATAAGGGAAGGCGTTTTTTAGTTGGAGAAGAAAAAACGATTCACAAATCAAGGTTGGATCGATTGGATGAGCTGAAGCTTAAATAATCAAAACACCTGAGCTCATATTTACTAACGAATTTGTTGAAGGAGGCTTTGGATGGAAATTTATGATATTCAAAATGCTTTATCTATTAAGCTTCACGACGCTTTCGGAGCGGAATATAAAAAATATATAGATGAAGTGCCGCAGGAGTTTCATACGCCTGCTTTTTTAATTCAGTTTTTGAGCTTAGAGCATATCCGACAAATAGGTGGTCGATGGAAAGTAACAGCAAAGTTTAATGTAAAGTACTTCCCTGAAAATGGCATATCTGAGGCGGCTAATATGACTTTGAAGGTTCAACAAGTAATAAAAGAAATAACGCTGTTAAATGGTTCACTACTGCTTGGTACCGGAGCAACTAGCGAAGTTATTGAAGGCATTGGCAATAATTTTATTCAATTTAATTTCTTCTTACAAGAAAATGAAGAAAATACTTTTATGGGGTCATTAGATCATTATATGCACAAAGAAGAGGTGGTTTCATTTGGCAAAAGCAATTCAGAAGAAGGTTGAGTTGAAGGAAAGCAAAAAGGTAATTTTTTCAAAATTACCTGAATTTACAAAAGATCAACTTTTAAAAAGTCAAAAATATTTATATCGCCGTGATGCATTAAACGCATTACTAGATTCAAGTAAAACTTATTCATTCGCTCAAGTGGATGAAATATTAAAGAAATTCGATAAGGGAGGTAATTAATATGGCGTTAGGTGGAGGAGTATTTTTATCACAAAACAAAGTATTACCAGGAAAATATCACAATTTTATTAGCGCTACTCGTGCATTTGTAAATCTAAGCAATCGTGGTTATGTTGGTTTGCCAATTGCACTTGACTGGGGCGTAGATGGTGAAGTATTTGCTGTAACACAAGAGGATTTACGAAAGGATTCACGCAAAATTTTTGGTTATGAATATATGGACTCAAAAATGAAAGGTATCCGTGATGTATTTAAAAATGCGGTCACGGTTTATTTTTACAAACTTGCGGTGGATGCAGAGGCAGCGACAAATGATTTTGCAACAGCTAAGTACAAAGGTGCTCGAGGGAATGATATTACGATTGTCATTCAGGCAAATGTTGATGAGCCATCGAAATTCGATGTTAAAACATTACTTGCTAATGTGTTAGTAGACGAGCAAATGGCAGTAGCGACTGCTACAGACTTAATCGCCAATGATTTTGTCGTGTTTAAACCGAATGCACCTCTAGCTGTTACAGCTGGTACAGCATTAGCTGGAGGATCCAATGGCTTAGCTATTACTGGAGGTGCACATCAAGAGGCACTAGACGCTTTAGAAGCATACGGGTTCAATATTCTAGGCTGCTTGTCCTCCGAAGGTTCAATTAAATCGCTGTATGTTGAATATACAAAGCGTATTCGTGACCAAATCGGTGGTAAATTCCAACTTGTAGGTCATAAACTTGGCAGTACTAACCATGAAGGTATTATTGATGTACAAAACGATACTATCGGACCGGAAGAAGAAGTATTTGGTGCCGTATATTGGGTGTCTGGTGCTCAAGCTGGGGTAGCTGTCAATAAATCAAATACTAATAAAAAATACGAGGGTGAATTTACACTTGATATGTCTGAAACAAAGACACAGTCACATCTCTCAACTTTATTAAAGGCTGGCAAATATTTGTTACATCGTGTTGGTGATGAAATTCGTGTACTTGAAGATGTGAATACCTTTACTTCATTTTCGGATGATAAGAACGAGGACTTCAGCTTGAATCAAGTCATTCGTGTACTTGATCAGCTTGCGATTGATACAGCTCAATTATTTAATACTCGTTATTTAGGTCAGGTGCCAAATGATCAAGATGGTCGCATTTCCTTATGGAATGACATTGGTAGTCATCGAATGGAAATGCAACGTATTCGAGCTATCCAAAATTACAACAAGGATGAACTAACGGTAGCACAAGGTAATTCAAAGAAAGCTGTTGTAGTAAATGAAGTCGTGATTCCTACGGTTGCGATGTCACAACTTTACATTACAACAACAGTAGCATAAAGGGAGGGCAAACAGATGAAATCAAACAAAACATTAATTCCAATGAATTTACAGTATTTTGCGGATGCTACAATGCATGCTCGCAATGCCATTCATGGTGCTCAAGGTCGAGCATACGTGACGGTTGAAGGAAGTCGTTATTTATTTGCTCAATTAATTAATTTAGAAGCTCGTATGGATAAAACTAAAACGCAAGTTCCTATTATGGGGCGTGTAGCTAAAGGTAATAAGGCTACTGGAGCAGAATATACAGGCAGTGCTACATTCCACTTTAATACGTCAATATTCCGTAAGTTATTAAAGCGATACAAAGACACTGGGCAGGATATTTATTTTGATATCCAAGTGACTAACGAAGATGGGTCAGCGTCGGTAGGTCGTCAAACAACGATTCTGGTTGATTGTAATATGGATGGAGGTATCATCGCTGCATTAGATGCAGATGCGGAGTACTTAGAGGATTCTATTGATTTCACCTTCGAGGATTGGGATATGCCAGAAGAATTTACAACATTACAAGAAATGCTATAAAACGAGAGCTCATGATGTGGGCTCTTTTAAATATAAATAAAAAGGATATGGTGATTAATTATGTCAAACTTAACTGCATTTTTTGCACACAATAAAAAGCAAAATGAAAACATTAAGCATGCTATTTCAAAGAAATTCGTGGATGAACAAGGGAATCCAATTGAATGGGAGTTCGCGCCAATTTCGCCAGAACGAGACGAGGAATTAAAATCTGAATCTACTAAGCGTTCTATGATTATGCAAGGAAAGCGTAAGGGGCAGTATAATACTGATTTTGATCATTTTAAATACCAACGTTTATTAACTATTGAATCTATTGTATATCCTAATTTAAACGATAAAGAGCTACAGGATTCTTATGGTGTGATGGGGGCTGATGCTTTACTTGGTAAGATGCTGACAATTGGTGAAATTGCAGATGCCTCAGCGGTAGCACAGGAAGTTAATGGGTATCAAGCGGAACTAGAGGATATGGTTGAAGAAATAAAAAACTAATAGACGACGGTGATGGTGAAGCTAATATAATGCATTGGTGGGTGCATAAAATGCGTCGTCTTCCGTCTGAATATGTATCGCTATCCTTGGCGGATAAAGCTTGTATTATAGCGTCTCTACGGATTAAAATCGAGGAAGATAAGAAGCAAGAACGCGAGGCAAAACGAGGGTCTAAAAAAGGTAGAAAGCGTTAATAAGTAGCAAATTAGCCTACAGGGCTATCATTTATTTAATTTATGTCAATTTTGGAGTCTTGCAAATTCAACTATGCTGGAAAATTGAGTTGGAAACAATAGAAAACACATAGCTCTACTTAAGTTTAGGAAGAGTTAAAGTTTAAATTATTAAACAATAGCCATAAAAGCATCCTTCTCAAAGGATGCTTTTTTTATAAAGAGGTGAGAGTTCATGGCTACAATCCGTACGGCAATTCAAATTGATGATCGTTTAAGTAAACCAATTAAAGCCATGCATAATATGGTTTCCAGAATGGTTAATCAGTTGGAAGCTATGCATGCCGCTTCTGGGCAAATGATGGATATCTCTAGTGTTCAACTAGCTCAAAGAGAATTAGCTAAAACTGCTGAGCAATTTAACAGAGTTGAAATCGAAATTCGAAAAACTGATCACACCCTACAAAGTTTTAGCAACAATATTAGGGATGGTACTACAGCAGTTGGTGGATTATTAACTAAAATCAAGGAGATAGCAGGTAAATATTTAGATTTTCAAGTAGTTGGGAGAGTACTCTTGTCCAATGAAAATAACACCACATCAGGGTTAAATTTAATCAACAATGGTTTACAAACAACCGAGCAACCTTTAACACAAGCAATGGGAAGTGGAAACCTTCAAGGCCAGGATTTAAATAATGCATTTCAGTCTACGTCAAATGGTGTCCAAAATACTACGAATTACCTTAATGCTTTAATTGAGAAAATACGAGAAATAGCAAGTAGTGGTAAAATTTCTATGGCCGAGATAAGGAAAGCTGTCCTTGGTTTGGCTTTTGAGGGAATATTCGATGGGATTGTAAAAAACGATCTTTTTAAGGAGCTCGTGCAAAATGCAGCTAATGCTATGGAGAAATTATCTTCAATTGTCTCGAGTACATTGAGTTTTTTTATACCCGATGGAAGTTTAAAAGATAGTTGGTCGTTTATAGTTCCTATAATAAGTACTGTTGCAGCAGCAATGTTGGTATACGAGTCTGCTTTACTACTAGTAAAAGCAGCAGAAATAGCCAGTACGATTTGGACTGGTCTAAGAACGCTTGCGATTGGATTATTAACGGCAACTACATGGACGAGTGTCTCTGCAACATCAGCCGCAACGGCTGCAGCATGGGGCTTAAATGCAGCGATAGCAGCCAATCCTATATTTATTTTAGTAATAGCCATTGTAATTCTTATTGGTCTTTTCTATTTAGCAGTAGCGGCTTTCAATTATTTTGCTGGGACATCGATTAGTGCTACAGGAATAATAGCTGGGGCATTCATGGTGTTAGGATCAATGATTTATAATGTAATCGCCTATATGTGGAATATGTGGGCCTCTTATGTGGAATTTTTTGTGAATGTATGGAAAAACCCAATGTATTCGGTAAAGAAATTATTTTATAATCTAGCAACTAATATGTTAGATTTAATTATTTCAATGATTAGTGGATGGGATGGATTTGCTACAAGCTTTGTTAATGCTATTGTTGACGCAGTTAACTTTGCGATACAAGCTTGGAATTGGTTTGTGAAGCTATTACCAGAGAATATTTCATCTTCCGTAGGTTTAAAAGTGGGTACAGAGTATAGTCACCGAGAGTCCATTACAAGTGATCTAAAGGGTCTTAGAGGAATTTTGGATAACTGGGTTGGCGAAGCTCCTGATGATTATTGGGAAGCGCCCAAAATGGAATTTAAAGAATTAAGTAAGTCTTGGGATAAAGGATACAATTGGGGGGCCAATCTATTTCAATCAGGTGAAGAAAAAAGCAACAATATTAAAGATGATAAGATAAAAAATGACATTGAAAATGCGCTAGCGTTAGGTGACAAACTCGATAAAGGTAATGAGTTAGGTAAGAAAACAGCGGACAATACTGAGAAGGCAACGGAAGGTATTAAAATAATGAATGAGGATTTAAAGTATCTCCGTGATATAGCTGAACGTGAAGCAATCAATCGTTATACGACGGCAGAAATCAAAGTAGATATGAAAAATGAAAACCGAATTAGCAGTGAACTAGATATTGATGGCATTATTGATAGATTTGGTCAACGTGTTGAAGAAGTTTCAGGAATGCTAGCAGAAGGGGGTTCAATCGAAGATGTATAATTTTTTTCTAGATGGCTTACAGTTTCCTATCGCACCTTCCGAACTCACTTTGAAGATTAATGGCAGAAACGAAACAGTAGTGTTAATGAATGAGGGAGAAGTAAATGTAATAAAAAAAACAGGACTAACGAATATAGATTTTGAGGTATTACTGCCCAACGTCAACTACCCATTTGCTGTTTATCCAAATGGTTTTCAACCAGCTTCATTTTACCTTAGTAAACTAAAAAAATTAAAAATCTCTGACAAACCTTTTCGATTTCTCGTAAATCGTATGCTGCCTACAGGTAATTTATTATTTGACACAAACATGACTGTATCAATTGAGGATTATGAGATTAAGGAATCAGCCGATAATGGCTTTGATGTTATTGTACGAATCCAGTTAAAGCAATACAGGGAGTACGGCAATAAAAAAATCTACTTGAAACCAGCTACAAATAATAATGCAGGAAGTACAGCAAAGACCGCATCGAAAGCTGTAGTAGAGCAGAAGCGGCCAACTACAGGAAAAGAAACCCCAAAAACACATACTGTTAAAGCAGGAGAAACATTGTGGGCTATTGCTAAGAAGTACTTAGGTGATGGCTCTAAATACACCGAAATAGCAAAAATTAATAATATTAGCAATCCAAACGTAATTAAACCAGGGCAGGTGATAAAACTTGGCTAAATCAAAACTTTGTATCATGAGTAAGGCGCAACTATACGAATGTGCCGTAGAGGAAGGTATAGTGTGGGAAACACATCGAAAAGGCACTCCAGGAAAACTGACATTCAATGTAATTAAGGATGGTATGCTTAGCTTTCATGAGGGGGATGCAGTTACTTTCGAATATGACGGACACAAGATTTTCAAAGGTTTTGTCTTTACCAAGAAACGTTCGAATAACAGAATCATTACGGTTACTTGTTACGATCAACTTCGCTACTTTAAAAATAAAGATACCTATAGGTATGAGAATAAAACAGCTGCTCAAGTACTTAAAATAATTGCAAAGGACTTTAAGCTAAAGACCGGTACTATAGACGATACAAAGTATGTAATACCTTGTATGGTTGAAGATAATCAAGAACTGTTCACGGTTATGTCTAATGCCTTGGCTGAAACGACTCTTAATACTCAAAGGCTATTTGTGCTCTATGATGACTTTGGAGCTTTGAATTTACGTGAAGCTAAGGCGCTTCAAACCGATTTACTGATAGATGAAGAATCAGGTGAAACGTTTGAATATACTTCATCCATTGATGAAAACACGTATAACAAAATCAAGTTAGTACGTGAAAATAAAGAAACAGGTGAACGTGCTACTTACATGGCCGAAAGTGAAAGCAGGATGTCCGATTGGGGTGTTCTTCAGTTAACAGATAAGTTCGATGAAGGGGTAAATGGCAAGGCTAAAGCAGAAAGCATGCTTAAGTTTTATAATCGTAAATCGAGAAAGCTACACATTAATAAAGTATTCGGTAATCCAATTGTACGTGGTGGTAGTCAGGTAGCAGTACTCTTGTATGTTGGTGACTTATCAGTGGCTAATTTCATGATGGTTGAAAGTGTGAGGCATACCTTCAAAGAATCTAATTATAGTATGGATTTAACGCTGATTGGCGGTGATTTCATTGCGTAGTATGGAGGATATTTTAAAAGAAATTCAAAAACTTGTGTTGGGAGTTCTGAATGCCCAAAAGCTCGCTACGGTTATTTATGGCAATGTATTAAGAGTAGATCCACTAGAAGTTCAAATTGATCAGAAATTGACTTTAAAAGAAGAACAATTGAAGCTCACCCGTGCTGTAATGGACTATGAAGTAGAGATGGGTGTAGATGGTGGACCGGAGCAGATATATAAAATCTATAACGGCTTAAATACGGGTGACAAGGTGACGATGATCCGCGTGCACGGTGGTCAACAATACTTAATCATAGACAAAGAGGTGATTTGATGATTCCACAGGCCATAAACGATGGACTGACATTCGATTTTGAGGAAGAAATTGAACCTTCTAAGACATTTAAAATAAATAACGAATTAGATCGCTGTTATGGCGCCATTGATGAACTAGAGGCCATGAAACAAGCGATTTTTTTTATGCTTAATATCGAGCGTTACGATCATTTAATTTATAGTTGGAACACAGGTTTTGAAACCAATGATTTAATTGGCCAACCAACAGTATATGTTGCCAGCGAAGTAAAACAACGCATTCAAGAGGCTTTATTACAAGATGACCGCATTACGAATGTTGATTCATTTGAAGTAACAACCACTAAAAATAAAGTGCACGTTCAATACGTAGCCCACACCATTTTTGGTGAAATCACTGCAGAGAAAGAGGTGGATTATTAATGGTAGCAATTTTTGATTTAAATACTTCCTATGAGGATTTATTAGTTCAGAAACTTTCTAATGTACCAGCACAGGATAAACGAGAGACATCGTTGATTTATCAGGCAACAGCAGCCAATACTGCCGAGACAGCTCAAATTCTTTTTACATTGCTAAACTACGAAAATCAAATGTTCGCAGATACGGCCTCACGACAGAATTTAATAAGGCGGGCAGCTGAACGGGGACTTAGTCCAACGCCTGCAACGAAAGCTATACGCAAAGGAGTATTCAATATCGATGTTCCCTTAGGTGCACGTTTTTCGCAGGAAGAATGCAACTACGTAGTCCTTGAAAAAATCGAAAAAGGTATTTTTAAGCTGGAGTGTGAAACCGTAGGTGAGATTGGAAATTTCGAGACAGGACAGCTTATACCGATTGATTACATTGCAGGTCTTGAGACAGCACAGTTAACGGATTTGTTAATTCCAGGAGAGAACGAAGAAGATACAGAAGCTTTTAGATCGCGTTATTTCAATAGCTTTGAAAGTATTTCGTTTGGAGGGAACCGCGCCGATTACAAAGAGCGAGTTGGAAATATACCAGGGGTTGGAGGTGCACGTATCTACCGAGCAAAATATGGAGGTGGCACTGTTGGCGTTACGATTATTGATTCTACTTTTTCGAAACCATCCAATGAATTAGTGGGGTTAGTACAACAGTTGATGGATCCATTAGATGCGCAAGGTGACGGAGTTGGCCTTGCTCCTATTGATCACAACGTTACTATTTCGGCTGTCAATGAAACAACAGTAAATATCATATCAACAATTACCCTGCAATCTGGTTGGTTTTTTGAGGATGTAGAGAATGCTATCCAAGAGGTAATTGATGGATACTTTAAGGAGCTCGCAGAACTTTGGGCGTCGGCAGTTACAAAACAAGAAGATGAAGCAGGGCTGATTATTCGTATAAGCCAAATTGAAACACGTATTCTTGGTATTAATGGAGTCATCGATATAGCTAACACAATATTAAATGGTAAGGCAAGCAACCTGGAACTTGATAAAGAAGCAATACCAAAGAGGGGGACTATAAGTGGCTAGAAAAGTGGATGTTTTAAGCTACCTCCCTCCTATCCTTCACGAAATCAAGGAACTTCAAAAGATTGCATCACTTGAAAATCCATCATTAGAGCGAGTATGGGAACTAACGGAATCGTTATTTAATAATCAATTTATCCTTGCCCTAGATGAAAGTGGTGCCCATCGTTATGAGAGAATGCTTGGTTTAATTACTAATGAATCAGAAACACTTGAAACACGTCGTTTTCGCATTTTATCACGGTATCAAGAACAAGCACCGTATAGTTTTCCCGTTCTGAAACAGCTACTTGATAGCTTACTAGGGGAGGGAAAGTACGAGCTTACTCGCAGTACATCTGAAAAGTGGGTACGTGTAAAGCTGGAGTTAACCGTGTCTCGAGAATTTGAAATTGTAGAGGTATTACTAGAGCGAGTAACTCCACAAAACATGTTGGTGTATGTGGAAATTAGATACATCCAACATAGTGCACTGGCGCGCTTTACACACGCTCAATTGGCCGCCTATACACATAAACAACTGAGAGAGGAAGTGTTATCGTAATGTCTACTGACACTGTTAATTATGGTTTTAAAAAGGATAATGAAGATGAGTTTTATAATGTAAATGTGGTTAACGCCAATCTAGATAAGATTGATACAGAAATGAAACGAATTGAGGATACAATTCCAACTGTCAGCCCTACTGATTCTGTTAAATGGCTTGGAACTGTTGCAGGGACAGCGAATGCATTAACGGTTACTCATGCAGCGATAACAAGTTATAGTGATGGCCTAGGTGTATCTTTTGCAACTAATGCTAATAGTTCCGCAGCCACAACCTTAAATATTAATAGCTTGGGTGCTATTCCTATTAAGAAAGCGAATGGTACAGTAGTAACGAATTTAAAAGTTGGTGGTGTCTACACGCTACGTTATAGAGGTTCGGCTTTTATCTTACAGGGTGAAGGGGGGGCAGGAAGCGCACAACCTAGCGAGGTGCTATCAGGTAAAACATTCACTAATGATAATGGTGATGCTACGGGGACGATGCCCGATAAAACAGGGACGGTTATTGTTCCGACTACTAATGATTTAGTAATACCCGAGGGCTATTATAAAAACGCTAAAGTTCAAGGCGTATTCATTGTACCTTTACAAGCCCCTCAATATGACGGTTCAACTAATTTTTCAGTATTCTACAATCCTAACTTTAGTGGTACTACTTCAACAACCTATTTCCCAATGACGAGAAAGACATGGTTAGGCGGGTCAGGGATTATTGAAATAAGCTTCTCTATGTACTCATATGGAAGTGCGGGACTTATTAAAGCAAGAATCTATATTAATGGTCAACCGAGAGGAATCGAGAGAAGTTTGAACAGTACAAACTCACAAACATTTACAGAAAACTTCAATATCAATAAAGGCGATTTTATTGAGTGGATGCTAATGAAAGTCGATTCGGCTCCTCTATCAGCTAACATGGTATCTGAAAGAATTCAAATAAAAGGATTTACAATGGTAAGTTAAAGGAGGAAATAATATGAGAATTAGAATTCAATATAAAACACCCGAAGACCGAGAACAAGTGATGTTGGCTTATTCGAATATGACGCTTGTCGAAGAACAAAATCTAATAGAGGGTAACTTTCTAATTTTTGACGATTCTATTGGTATGGTGGTTATCTCACCAGAACGACTAGAAGCTATTAAAAAATTAGAAATATCGCAAGCAGATCAAGATGAATTAATCATGACCGCGTTACTAGGAGGGAACTAATATGTCGAGTGTTGTATACAATCTATTCTTACGTAATTGGTGTAATTGCAGAGCAACAGAGGAACAAATTGATTTAGCTGTTACAAAAGAATTAATAACCGAAGAAGAGGCTATCAAAATAAAAGCCACTGAACAAAATAACGAAAACAAGTAGACGCAGCATAAGCTAGCGTTATTTTTTATGTGTTTTTTAAACTATGAAAGCAATCGAGATGAACTACTGAATCTCGATGCTTCTCATGGCTTTTTATTTTAAATAGGGCAAAGGATTGATGTCATGGGAGATGAATTAATCAGAAATATTTATGAACGTCTTGGAGGAATCGAGGCAAAAATTGATGATATTAGAGATATTCGTCAAACTGCGGATAACGCTAAGGATATCGCAGAGGAAGCATTAGCGAGTACTAAAAATGCTCACCATCGATTAAACAAAATTGATAAAATCGTTTGGTGGGTATCTACAACTATTATAGGCGCTGTTATTTTAGGATTGTTAACACTTGTTATCAAAACCTACTAGGGGGATCATACTATGGAATTTTTATATGATTATATTATTGAACAGGCGCTAATTGTGGTGCCTGTTTTATTGGTTATAGGACAGGCTTTAAAGAATACACCTAAAATGCAAGATTGGTTGATTCCCTATATTTTATTAGTAGTTGGGGTAACGTTTACAATCAGCTTGATGGGTTTCACTATGCAAAGTATTGTACAAGGGGTTCTTGTAAGTGGAGCTGCTGTTTTTAGCAATCAATTATATAAACAATACTCAGATAAAGAGGGTAATGGAAAATGAGTTATGTCATTGAAAAGCGCTTCATGTCAGGACTACCAAACTATGCTTTAACTGCAGTCAAATACGTCATTGCCCATGAATCGGGCAATGCAAATAATTGTGGCCCGAACGCTCTAGAAAATGAAATAACCTATATGAATCGTAATAAAGCAAATGCCTTTACTTCCCATTGGGTAGGTGGTGGAGGACGTATTGTACAAATTGCCCCCGTGAATCGCGTGCAATATGGTTGTGGGCCAAAAGGGAATCCATTTAGCTTTGCCCAAGTAGAACTAGCTCGAACCAATAATAAGGAACAGTTTGAAAAAGATTACGCGGCTTATGTTTGGGTATTAAGGGAGCTTGCAAAAGATGCTGGAATCCCTACTATACTTGATGGTAGTGGCAATGGTATAAAGTCACACCGCTGGATCACAGATCATTTAAAAGGTACGACACATCGAGATCCATTTTCATATTTGATGAGCATGGGGATATCAGAGGGTCAATTTAAAAACGATATTTTGAATGGTATGGATATACCACAACAAATTGAAAAGGATGATGGTTGTATGAAATTTACAAATGAGACAACAAAAGCTGCAGTACGTGATTTAATCAAACAAACCGTAGACAAGAAATTAATAGACAAATCATGGCTAGATAAATTCGATGCGGGTACATTAACTGGCGGAGATTTTGAAGGATTAAAAATCATCATTACACAACGGAGCACTTAATAGCAGAAGCCTGTTACCTTAATTGCAAAAGGGCGTATGAATCCTTATTTTTGAAATATGAGGTGTTGTGGTTTCCAATTTGGATTCGATGAGAGACTGTATATCATATGAAGAATTTCGAAATAATTGGGTTGAAAACAACAGTGAATGGTTTAATGAGGATAAGAAATTGCAACATTGGAATTACAAGGATCCAATTCAAAAACAATCAAACTATCTAGTAAGAATTTAAAAAGACTGGGTCTCAAATTTTGAGCCTAGGTTTTTGTTTTTTATTATGAAATTCTTATATACAAGTTGCTGCAATCGTATTTTTTCTTTTATTTAACTTTAAATGTATAAATTACCTTGTAAAATAAGAACGTTTGTTCTATAATAAAACAAGAACAAACGTTCTTAAAAGGGAGCTTTTTATTAAAACATAAGGGGATGATAACTTTGGCATTTACAGTCAAAACAGAAGCAGAAAAAATCTTTACTAATATTATGGGAGATGGTGCAGTACGTTTGGCAGCAGATTCAGGCTCTAAAACTAACTTCCATGATATTTTTGGTACAACTGATAAATCAGTACCAGTCAAACGTCAACGTGCTGGCAGTCAATTACTATTCTTGACATCTCTTTACTCTAACGCATCTTCTGCGACAGTTCGTGGTCAAATCTTAACTCGTATTCACCGTATTTTAATCAACTACAAATCATTCATTAACCCAGCCAATCCATCTCAGGAAGGTCCAGAAAATCCAATTTTAGCTTTAGGTGCTTATGCAGCGTTAGCTCTTGCAAAAGATGCTGATATGGCTTCGTATACACAAGCTGATTCATCTCGTCCAGTAACTCAAACAGAATTACGTTCAGCACTTACTGGTTACGTTAGTAAGTCCTACACTACTTTTACTGGTCTAAATAGCTATAAAAATGTACGTCTAGCAAATGGAAATGGTTTAACAGTTAGTACTGGGTCATTAGTTGGTACTAAACATGCTAAAACTGGACTTAATGGTGTAACTCTTGGTTTAGGTGCAGTTCACTTTATTAATGCTGCTATTAACGGTGCTGGTAATGCAATCTATTCTGACTTGAGCGCTTGGTTCACACAAATGTGTACGCGTCTACGTGAATCATACGGTAATTCTCGTGGAAACAACGGTTTAACTGAACTTTGTGTAAATATCGGGGCAGGCCGTGCGGGTGATAATGGTACAGTAAGTGATATCGACCAAATACGAGGGTATTTCCCATCATCTGGCTACAACTCATTCGTTATCTGGGGTCTTAACCTTGCGGCTCGTGCTTATCGAATTGCAGAATTAGGTGACACTACAAAAATACCTCAATTCAAAAATGCAATAGCTTTAAGTTCTCACGTTTGTCAACAAACAGCAGCAGAAATTATGAACTACTACAATACTCAAATTATAAACGAAGGTCGTTCTTATGAGATTGGACTTCCAAACTTTAAGGCTGGTAGTCCGGACGCTACAGATTCAACCACTGTTCCAACGTCTGGTTATGCTTTAGCGGCTTATCAACACTTTGCTTCAGTAAATACACCAACATCAGTGCAGATTAAAACCTCAAATGAAAATTTCAATACTTTAGTAGCACATAACAGTGATCCAGCTTCAGTAACAGCTTATCTATATACAGCAGCTTGGTATGGTGGTCACACTCTAGTAACATCTGGTAAATTAACTTCTGCAATTGCAAACAAAGCAGGTTCAGCAGCACTTCCGTATAACATTGTTTCAACTAATACTGGTGGTAAAGCAGAAGCTGGTGCATCCCGTATCCTTCAAGGCTTAGCAGGAGCAATGAACAGTGGAATAACAACACTTTAAAACAAGTTTAGAAAGAATCACTAAGTTATTGACGAAAGAATTTATTTAAAAATTTAAGCCCATTAGCTTAATTGGTAATGGGCTTTTTCTATTAAATCGGTATTATTTTCAGTATTTATCTTTGGTATTACTTAATTATTACTTAAAAAATATCAATATATTATTCAATCTAATACTACTAAAATATAGGAAGTTCAAAAAAGGAGAATGTTTGATGAAACAGGTATTTATAAAACCAGCTGAAGGTATTTATACAAGCCTTTATGGCATGAGAAGTGGTTCAATGCATTATGGAGTGGATATTGCAAATACTAGCTCCAATGTACCAGTACATGCTTCCTCTGCGGGTGTGATTAACAAAGCCGTTGGTGGTTGTTCAAATAATGGCTCTATCGGTAATACATGTAATGGCGGTTATGGAAACTATGTAATAGTTCGACACAGTATTGATGGGAAAACATATGATACACTTTATGCTCATTTACAATCTATTAGTGTCTCTGTTGGTCAAACTGTCAATCAAGGTGATAAAATTGGTGTTATGGGGAACAGTGGGAGTTCAACTGGACAACATGTGCATTTTGAAATATATGAAAAAGCACGAGTGTCTCAATCAGAGGCGGTAGATCCTATGCCTTATTTAAACGGGGACAAGCCAACAGTTAGCTACCATACGTATGATGGAACTTGGGCAACGATTACAATTACTCAGAAGGCAAATGTGTTCAAAAATGTTGGCTATGAAATTATCGGTCAACTTGAAGCTGGTGGAAAATACAAAGTGTATGGTCAAAGAGAGTATGCAGCTGATGGAACTCTATTCTATAATGTAGGGTCTGGTTATGTTCACCATGCTTACGGAACTATTGCTAATCACCATGCAACTGTTACATCTACTATTAATACGTATAGCACTCCTAACGGAGCGTTTAAACGTCAATTAGCACCAGGAACTTATAAAGTACATGCCGCCAAAGATGGTTGGTACAATTTAGGTGCAGAATGGGTTAAAGCGGATCAAGTATTAGTAACTAAAAACTAAATTCAAAAGATAATTAATATGATTAAAGACTAGCCTAGCAATGATGTCGGTCTCTTTCTGTTAGTAATTTTAATGACAGGATGGAAAAAATTAAAAGGATTATCAAAAGAGACCTATCAATAAGGGTTTTATATGTAATTTATAGTTAAACAATGTCATGAATCACTATTAAACAAAATTTTTAAAAAACAGGGTCTCATTGAACTGCCCCGTAAAAGTTAGACATCAATCTAACTTTTACGGGGGTTTTTTTTATGGCAAAAGTAAGTGTTGAACAACGTATTCCAGCAGTTCAACGATATTTAAATGGAAATGAACCTTTGATCGAAATTGCGAAAGATATCGGTGTGACAGCTCAGGTTGTCAGCGAATGGGTTCGCCGTTATCAAAAAAATGGCGTAGAGACTTTCTTAAAGTCCTATACAAACTATTCAGCTGACTATAAAATGAATGTACTTAATTATATGAACGAGACAGGTACATCTTCGAGAGACACAGCAGCACTATTCAATATTTCATCTTCTGGCATGATTCGGAATTGGAAGTTGAAGTTTGAAGTTGGTGGTTATGATGCCCTTGTTTCTAAGAAAAAGGGGCATCCATCTATGAAAAAAGAGACAAAAAGAACAACGAAATCAACACCAGCTGAAGGATCTGTTGAGGCGTTAGAAGCACGAATTAAACAATTAGAAATGGAGAATGCGTACTTAAAAAAGTTGAATACTTTAGTTTAAATGCAAGAAAAATTACCAATCAAATCAAAGCGCAAGTAATTAATGAACTAAAGGAAATCTATGAAGTAGTGGAATTAAACAAAGTTGCTGATATTCCATGTAGTACATATTATTACTGAGAGAAGCGTTTGAATCGTCATGATAAATACGCTGATGTGAAAGTCGCAATTCAGTCCATCTATCTGAATGCCATTGGCATAAAGTGTGAAGTCCGCATGAAGAAATATCGTTCGTATAAAGGTAACGTTGGAAAAATTGTCCCAAACATATTACAACGCGATTTTACAGCGAAAAAAATGAACGAGAAATGGGTAACAGACGTGACAGAGTTCCATCTATTTGGTGAGAAACGTTATTTATCACCCGTCCCTGATCTATGTAATGGCGAGATCATTGCATACACGGTCATGAAGCGTCCAGGCCAGGATGAAATTGCGTTATTAACCCATAACATTAATCAAATGTCAGAAGAAATTATGACCAGCATTGACATGGAAAGAAAAGTTGAGCAGCAGCAAAAGAATGACCTCATTACAAACGTTTCTCATGACCTAAGAACACCTCTGACGTCTATTATGAGATACTTGCGTTTATTAAGAGAAGAGAAATATGAGACAATAGAACAGTATGACGAATAGTTGAAGATAGCCTTTTCTAAATCTGAGCAATTGAAAAATTTAATTGATGATTTATTTGACTATACAAGGCTAATGAATGATAAAAATACGTTAGTACGACAACAAATTTGTTTGAATGAGCTGCTTGATCAACTGATGGAGGAGTTAGTGCCCCTGGCAGAGCAAAAACACCGCCTTTTTATAAAACATTTTCCAGAGCATCGTATTTTTGCGGCACTGGATTCTGAAAAAATTGTTCGGGTATTTGATAACCTATTAATCAATGCTATAAACTACACCACTGGAGATGGAAAAATTTTGGTTTCACTTGAGGAGCAAGACGACCAGGTTCGAATTTGTGTGGCCAACGTAAGTGATGCGTTTACAGCAGCGGAGCTTAATAGTTTATTTGAAAGGTTTTATAAAAAGGATCCATCAAGAACAAATGTAACGGAGGGATCGGGGCTTGGACTAGCGATTGCCAAAAGCATCGTGGAGCTTCACGGAGGAACAATTCACGCGAAATACAAGAACGAAACATTGTACTTTATTATCTCACTGCCCTTTACGGCGTAACTAATTTGTCCAAAGTGGATAAATGGTTATAGCATGATGTGGTTGTTCATGGCTGGCAAGCATATCCTGCATGGCAGCTAAGAAAGCAGTGTTTTTAATTAATATTTGAATTTCTGTCTGTTTGTATTGCTTTTGAAAATCAGTAATATAATCTCTAATGATTGAAAGGTTGTAGTGACTGTTAATTTCCACTTCAACGAAAAATGGCAATGTTAAATCAGGAAGCTTGGTACTACCACCGCGGCGAATCCAAACAGCTTCTTGTACATAATAACGGATGGGTAGTTGACGGTTACTGGCAATAAAAATATCCATAAAAAGCCCCCTTCTATGTCTATTTCAAGCCTAAAGGAAAATTCCTCAGTCGTCAAAAGAAAACATGTGGAAATCTTAACAGCGATTTTCTCATGTTTTTTTGTTTGTTTTTTGTTGAATTTTGTTTGATTATGTCCGTTTTTTGGACTAATTGTAAAGGCAGTGTAAACATTTATTTAATCCATTGTAAATGATATGTACAGAAAGCTTAAAACTATTAATAATAAAGTCTGACAACAAGGAAAGGGTTGAATAGATTGGATATCAATATACAGGAGATGATTTTCCAATTTCTTGGAGGGTTAGGCTTATTTCTTTTTGCTATTAAATTTATGGGAGATGGTTTACAGAAGGCTGCTGGTGACCGTCTACGAGATATTTTAGATAAATTTACTACAAACCCATTAATGGGTGTACTAGTGGGTATTATTGTTACGGTTCTTATACAGTCCAGTTCAGGAACCACTGTTATTACAGTAGGACTAGTAAGTGCTGGACTTATGAAATTGCGCCAAGCAATCGGCGTTATTATGGGTGCCAATATTGGTACAACTATTACTGCCTTTATAATAGGGATTGACGTAGGTGCATATGCATATCCCATTATGGCAGTGGGTGCCATTTGCTTATTTTTCTTTAAGAAAAGTATCATACAAAATATTGGACAAGTACTTTTCGGATTTGCTGGTTTATTTATTGGTTTAGAGCTCATGAGTGGTGGGATGAAGCCTCTTCGAGATTGGCAGCCATTTATAGATTTGACTATCCAAATGTCCGATGTACCGATTTTAGGTGTATTAGTAGGTACAATATTCACTTTAATTGTTCAATCTTCCTCTGCTACAGTTGGTATTTTACAAGGACTTTATGCTGAAGATTTAATTTCTTTACACGGAGCATTACCTGTTTTGTTTGGTGATAATATTGGAACAACCATTACTGCTATCTTAGCTGCCTTAGGTGCTTCTATAGCAGCAAAAAGAGCTGCTGCCACTCATTTACTATTTAACGTAGTGGGTACGATTATCTTTATGCTGATACTTGGCTTATTTACGAACTACGTAGAATGGATTGCTGGGTTGCTTAATTTAGAACCAAAAATGCAAATAGCCTTTGCTCATGGAACTTTTAATGTCATTAATACGCTCGTTCAACTGCCGTTTATTGGCGTTTGGGCATATGTCGTAACAAAATTAATTCCTGGTGAAGATTCAGTCATCGAATATAAACCAAAATTTTTGGATAAAAATTTAATTGTTAAGTCACCTTCAATTGCACTAGGCCAAGCAAAAATGGAAGTCGTGCGTATGGGGGAATATAGTATTCTAGGATTAGAAGAAACGTTAACGATTTTAAAAACAGCTGACACAAAATTGGTAGGCAAGGTCGAACAATTGGAAGAAGCTATCAATAACTTAGATCGTCAATCTACAGAATATTTAATAGAGCTATCAAAGCAATCTCTATCGAACCATGATTCTCAGCTGCATCATGCTTTGTTTGACAATATTCGTGATATCGAGCGAATTGGTGACCATGTAGAAAATATTATCGAGCTTCTACAATACAAAGATAGTAATCGCGTCCGCTTAAGCGATCAAGCGCTGAAAGAGTTAGAAGATATGTTCATTTTTACATTAGCGACTGTAAAAATGGCTATCGAATCTCTCGACAAACAAGATCGATCTTTAGCACAGCAAGTGGTTGAAAAAGAAAATGAAATAGATAATATGGAGAGACGTTTACGTAAATTGCATATTAAGCGATTAAATGAAGGCGTATGCTCAGGTTCAGCAGGCATTGTATTTGCAGATATCGTCAGTAATTTGGAAAGAATCGGAGATCATGCATCCAATATAGCGGAAACTGTTATTTCCTAAAATGGAGCTGTTCAGTAGCGTGAAAACTACTGAATAGCTTTTTAATTGGCGTTCAATGGGATGGATAAGACATCCAAAATGGTGGATAAAGCCTTGAAAGTGAAGGATAGAATCGTAAATGTAGGGGATAAAGCCTTGAAACCAATAGCTATCCATATTCATTAGTTGGTGCTGCAATAGTCGTAATCATAGGGGCGTTGAGTTTATGAGGTGAAGTAAAGTACGAGTATGAATAGTTTCTCTTAAAATGAAAAAAGTAAGTAAGACATGGTTGCGTCTTACTTACTTTTACTTTAATGGATATCTCTTTTCTTAAAGTTACCGCCACGAACTTCTGAAACATCAGAAATCACAACAAAGGCACCTTCATCGATATCTTTAATAATAGAAACTAACTTGTTTTCTTCCATACGGTTAATGACACAGTTTAAAATTTCAGTTGGTTCATTGGAGAAGCCACCACGTCCATGTGTATAGGTAACACCACGTCCGAGACGAGCTTGGATTGCGTCCCCAATCTCCTCAGATTTTGCACTAACTACACGGACTTCTTTTGATTTCTCTAAACCAACCTGGATAATATCGATAACATTTTTCGCAATATAATATGTTAACGCTGAGTATAAAGCGCTCTCTAAGCCAAAGATAAAGCTTGCCCCTAAGAAAATAAAGGCGTTGATAAATAAGATAATATCGCCGACTGAAAATGGAATTTTACGTGATAGTAAGACGGCTAAAACCTCCGAACCATCTAAAGCGCCACCGTTACGTAAGACTATCCCAATACCTACACCAAGCAGCATACCACCAGATAAGACAATTAGTAAGGGATCATTCGGGCCTAAAATGGTTTTGACATCATGTAAAAGAACCGTGGAAATGGATAATGCTGCGATACCAGCACTACTCATTAAGGCAAAGGTTTTTCCAACCTGCTTATAACCGATATAGACGAATGGGATATTTAGTACAAAGAGCAGTAAGCCTAATGGAATTTCAAATAGGTGAGCTCCCATAATACTGAGACCTGTTACACCACCATCAATAACAGCATTTGGAATCAATACAGCCTCTAGCCCGTAAGCAGCAATAACTGCCCCAATAATAATCATAATGAATTTTCGTGTGTTTTCTAGTGACTTTCCTTTTTTCATAAATCTTCTCCATTTCTTTACGTAAAATATTACTTAAGGTTTTGGAATAATATTTATAGCAATTGTTTTAGTCTCCGAACCTTTACTTGAGTCGGCCATATTATAGTATTTAGTTAATAAAGCGTTTAATTCATCATCAAAATTCTTGAATTGATCAACTGATAACGTCAAGTCAATAAAAGAAAAAGTAGCTAAATCTGCGGTACTTTCTTTTTCATCAAGTGAATGTAAATAATTTTGATATTGAGATAGTAGCGCTAATTGATAGTAGGAAATGTAATTTAATTTTTGCTTGGTTTTGAGCTGTGTCCACTCCTCCTTACTAAGTTTTGCTGCCCCTTCATTTAATGCATAGAACTTCTCTGTAACAGAACGTACTTTTCGCTCCTTCACAATTTTTATGACGTTTTCGTCCACTAAAATTTGGATATGTCGATATAAAGTAGCTTGCGGTACATCCTTAATGACTGAAATCATCTCCAAAGTGCTTAAGCCTTCTTCTTTATTGTGCATTAGAGCTTGTAAAATTTTCATTCTCACAGGGTGCATTAATACCTCTGCTTTATTGCGCATAAACCGATCCTCCTAATAAATGAATGAGATGGTATCAAGGAAAGCATTCGAATGTTCTCAAATTGAGAACATTATCAAAAAATATATTATAGGTTTTTTTTGGGGGTGTACAGTAAAAAGGTAATGTAATTTTTTTACGCTTCTGTTATCATTATTGATAATGATAATGAAAGGGGCTATAAATTTATGAAATTACACTATGGTTTTGAAGACTTAGGTCAAATGGATTGGGCAAGCATACTACCAATCCTTTTACCTTTTTTATTCTTAGGTTTTTTACTTATCGTTGTTGCACTTGTCGATCTATATCGGCACCGAGAAACGAGAGAAAATATACTAATGTGGGCAATTATTATTTTGTTCTTCAATACAATTGGTTCGGTTCTATATTTTGTAATAGGTAGAAAGGATGTAAATAAACATGCGCTTAGAAATTAATAATATTACAAAAAAATTTAAATATAAAACGGCCGTGAATAATTTTTCATTAATTATCGATACGAATGAATGTGTAGGGCTTATTGGACCAAATGGAGCAGGGAAATCCACATTAATTCAAATCATTGCTGATATTCTCTATGCAGATGAAGGAAACATCGTGCTTGATGGACAAAAAATTTCAAAGATGAAAAATCAAATTGGTTATTTACCACAGTACCCTAATTTCTTCTCGTGGATGACAGCATTTGAAACGCTATCCTTTATGGGGACACTTTCTGGTATATCAAAAAAACAATTACAAAAGGACATTCCAATTCTTTTAGAAAAGGTGGGCTTAGGGAAAGAAGCGCATGTTCATGTCGGAACATTTTCTGGAGGTATGAAACAGCGTCTTGGCATCGCACAAGCTTTATTACACAAGCCAGCTTTAATAATTATGGATGAACCGGTATCAGCACTAGATCCAATTGGTAGACGTGAGGTGTTGAATTTATTAAAAGACATCAAAAAAGAAACGACCATATTACTCTCTACACATATATTAGGCGATGCGGAGGAGGTTTGTGAGCGCTTTGTGGTCATTAAAAATGGTTACAAAATAGAAGATGCGACAAAATTAGAGTTACTGAATCGCTATCAAGACTCAGCTATCTTTATAATGATTCAAAAGAAAGATGTTAAGTGGCTAAAAACGATTGAACAGTTACCGTATGTAAAGAAAATCGAAGGTTGTGGTGATGGCTTTAAAGTATATGTCAATCAGTTGGAAGCGGATGCCCATCGATTACTACAGTGCGGATTGGATTCTAACGTGATATTTACAAAGTTTAATCTTGGCGTTCAAGAAAGCTTAGAAGAAATATTTTTAGAATTGGTGGTGTAGCGGGAGTGAATACGTTTATAGCATTAAGTAAAAAAGAAATGAATCAAATGACAAAGGAGTATAAGGTCATTTGGCTACCCATTGTATATATTCTACTAGGTCTAACTCAGCCAACCATGATGTATTTCTTGCCTGCTATTTTACAATCAATGGGTGGTATTGAAGGGATTATGATTGATCCAACATTGACAAAGCCAGAGGGACAAGAAGTGCTTGCCTCAACCCTTAATTCGCAATTTGATCAATTAGGTATAATCATACTTACCATTGCAACGATGGGTATTATTCAAGGAGAAAAAGCCAATGGAATGATGGCATTCATTCTCACAAGGCCTGTATCTATCTCCTCCTACCTGGGTAGTAAAATCCTTACTCATTATGTTTTAGCTGTTTTATGTATTACGATTGGCTATGCAATGTCCTTTGGCTATACATCTTATTTATTTACCTCTGTACCGATAACGCGTGCATTAATAGCTTTAGCATTTTATTGTATTTGGCTGTTGTTTGTTATTACATTTGTTGCCATGATCAGTACCTTTTTTAACAGCTCACCATTTATTGCTTTAATCAGTATTGGTGTTTTATTCATTTGTCGTTTTTGTGCTGGCTTACATCCAATTTTAGATGTTATTAATCCAGCCAGTAATAGCTTGTATGCGACTACGATATTAATGACAGGTGACGTAGCAACATGGTATGGCTTTAATTTTGTTGTCACAATAATACTTGTACTATTCATGGTGGTTATCATGCATCATTTTATTGCTAAAAAGAAATTTTAATATGAAGGAAATCCTCGGCAAATGAATGTAAAAGTAAATCGTAAAAGTAAAATTCCCTATTATCAGCAACTCACACAGCAGCTGCTTTTATCCATAACGACAGGAAATTTAAAAAAGGGTGACCATTTGCCTTCTATTCGTCAGCTAGCGGCACAAACCAACCTTAATCTGCATACAGTTCATAAAAGCTACAAGGAGCTTCAGAAAAAGGGTATTATTACCATTAAACCTCATTCTAGAGCAGTCGTTAGTGTAGATTCTAGCAAGGCAAAGACTATTTCACTTCAACAACTTTCTATGAGTGTGGAACAAATATTGATAGAAGCGTATCTTTTGGGAATTAAAGAAGGGCAACTTGAAGAAATGTTTCAGGAGAGTTTACGAAAATATTATACGGAGAGTTAGAGTGAAAGAGAGGGCTTCTACAATGCCCCAAAAACTATCCAACCGTTACTGTTACTGACTGTTAAAGAAATTGCATAAAAGGCTGCATAGACAATATTCCGCTATAAAAGCCCAAGCTTTCATTTGTGAACGTTATTTTATTTGAAGTTGTATGAATAATTGAAGAATCGATATAAAGATACAGCTAAAAAAATAAGGATGATAAAAGGTAATAAGGAAATTACAATCGGTAAAATAAAGCCCAGTAGTGCAATGGCAGTGACTACGCCAACAACAGCTAAAGCAATTATTCCCCAAAATGCGAGTTGGTCAAATATACATGGAATTTTAGCGAAAAAAGAAATTGCTAAAATTTCTAAAATAATCCAGTCGATTGGGCTGCTAATGAGAAAAGCACCAACTGCAATCTTGATGATTAAGCGGAAAAAGAATTCTCTTTAATTTTCATAGGGCATGACGTGTGAGTAATGTGCCAGAACGGTTGTCTTCGGCGAATTACGGTGCTGGACAGTTCTTCGAGTGCTCTTGTCGACGATCTGCCGGCAATCACGGGATGCCTTTTTTTGGAGAAGTTTATGCCTGGGATATATGAGCCCGTATGATGAAAGTTTTTTCATTTCATCATGGTGGGCTACTTAGTGGGATGCTTGGTGACAAGAGAAAGGTTAAATTAGAGAGGGGAAAAATTACGTGATGGCGAGCGTTTAGGAATCAATCCTACTAAATTGGAGAAATAAAATTATTCTTTCATCAAATGTAAATAATTAAAAGCGATTTTTAACAACATAATTGTATTTAAGTTATTTAAGTCTATATTCATTAACTCTGAAATTAACTTCATACGATATCTAATTGTGTTTTTATGTAAATATAATTGTTGAGCTGTAACTTCTATATTCATATTACTTTTTATAAAATGTTCCAAGGTATCGAGAAAGTTAGATTTATTTTTTTTATCATACTGTATTATTGGATCAAGTGTTTCCATATAAATATATCTCATTTCTAAATCTGAGTTTTCTGAGTATAAAACCCTTTCTAAATATAGGTTGGAAAATTCAACAATAATTAGTCTAGAGTCTTGTACGTTAGCGGATTGTTTGACTATCGTGTTTAATGCAATCCTTGCTTCTCTATAACATTCCTTCAAAGAATTAAAATTATATTTTCTACTTACACCTACTGAAAATCGTATTTTTGGAAAATGTTTACTTATATCATATACCAAATGATCTAACAGGGACCTATAGTTATTTATGGGTAATAAAATAATTATTTTGCTATTTAAATCTAGGCCGGTTAATATATTATTTTCTTTACATAGGTTAGACCAATTAAAGAAACTTAGAATTTCATGATAGGAAGGCAACGTAATCGCGTTATTTATAGGCTGGATTTGAACAAGTGCTAAAATATACTGATCATGTAAAGTTATATCTAAATCAATCAACTTTTTATTTAATAGCTCTTTAGTTTGATAGTTATCATTGATCAAATCCAACAAAAATTCATTCATTTGGCGTTGTTCAATAGATTTTATAATATTTTGTTGCTCTACATGTAAATTAGCTATTAGCGCTGCGTGTTCGATTGCAACAGGGGCTTCTGCTGACTCCTCATTTAATAACCCCCAAATAAAAATTCCTCCCTCTAAAGTGTTTTTTTCATTAATCCATTTGATTGTAAAATTAATATTTTTATAGCGGACTTCTTCTATTTCATTGCCGATTCCACTAAAGACAGTTGTTATAAGATAATCCAATTCTAAATCATGTTCAAATTTCTCAGGATAATCTATACGGATATTCAAACCTTTAAGATAAATTGTTAAAGGAATTCCTATAATTTTATATAAAATTTCTGCTAGACTGTCTATTTTTTTTCTTTCTTTCAAATAAGTATGAAATTTATTATAGACGTTGTTTAATGCTTCTATTTCTTGATTTCTAAATTTATTAATAGTGTTTGTAATTTCTCCTAAATATTCAGTCCAGGGATATTCATTATTTAATGAAATAATAAGAAAGCCTTTTTTATTACAATATTCTATTAATTCACTTGGGATATAAGGAATATGTCTTCCAATTTTAATACCTAATCCAAAGCATTTTCTTTCAATTAATACTTTTATAAATGCCAATAAATCACTTTCCCAAGATTGCATTTGATTAGAATTTACGAAAAAACCTGTAGTAAGTACAAAATCGCCTGAACTTAACCACTTATCGCCGTCAGGAGCATCGATAAATGTTACGTTTTTAATTTTTTGTGCTAGTGGACAAACTGTGATAACTTCCGTATTTTCAAAACAACCGAGAGCAAGCAATTCCTTACAATTCATAAAATCCCCCCCTTTTTTATTCAAAAGTACAATAATTTCAATCTTAATTTAGATAATTATACAACAAATGAAGCTATATAATTGCAAATAAGTCAGAATATAAAGAATTTTCTGTTATGGAGGGATTGAAAATTATAAATGAAGAAGTTGTAGATATGGAGATTGTAAATAAGGAAAGAGTAGTGAATTTATTAAGATGTTTAGTACAAATTAATACTGTAAATCCTCCTGGTAATGAGAAGGAACTTGCCTCACTTTTAGATGTATTTGTAAAAGATTTTGGTTTAGAAACAAAAATTATAGAGTCATTAGAAAATCGATCTACTATAGTCATTTACTTACGAGGTAAAAATAAGAATGCGAAGAAGCTTTACTTCAGCGGTCATTTAGATACTGTACCGATTGGGGAAGATGAATGGGATTATGATCCATTCGAAGCAAGGGTAGAAAATGGCTTAATTTATGGACGAGGTACTTGCGATATGAAAGGTGGGGTAGCAGCACTCATAGAGGCTATGCTAATTCTTAAAGAATCTGGAACCGTATTAGAACATGACATCATATTTTTAGGAACTGCAGGTGAGGAAGTAGATTGTTTAGGTGCACGGACCCTAATGGATAATGGAGTTATAGAAAATCCTGGTGCCATAGTTATTGCGGAACCTACTAGTTTGGAAGTATTTATTGGACATAAGGGTGTGCTTTGGCTTGAAATTAGTACCTTTGGTAAAACAGCACATGGCTCAATGCCTAAACAAGGAATTAATGCTATTTCGAATATGTTAAAGATTTTAGAAGAACTAAATAACTTAGCATTCCCTTTAAAAGATGAGCTATTAGGAAGTACTACAATGAGTGTTAATAGGATTGACGGTGGGGTTGCAACAAATGTTATTCCTGATAAATGCACAGTCGCAGTTGATATTAGAACAGTAACGGCTGAGACAAATGAGTTAGTGATAAAAAGTATTGAAGAAGTGATTAGAAAACTAAAGTCGAACGATCCATCTTTTGTAGCTAGTATTAGTGTTTTACAAAATTTAAGACCTCTCTTAAATGATAGCGAAGACAAATTCATACAATATGCACAAAAATTGAATAAGGATTTAAACTCAAAAGAAATTGAAAATATTGGTGTCAATTACTATACAGACGCATCTATCTTCGGAAAATCATTGGATTGTCCAATAATAATTTATGGTGCTGGGGATGAAAAACTAGCCCACCAGCCAAATGAAAATATTGAAATTGAGAGTTTAATTAAATCAATCAATTACTATGTTAATCTAGCAAAAAATTTCCAGGACATTTATTAAATCTAAGGAGGACTATAAAATGGGTGAATTAAATAATACTGAATTTATGTCAAAAACGACGGTGTACACAGGATCGGGGAGTTTGAAGTTTCTCTCAACTACTGTTGAAAAGTTTGAAGACGGTAATATTTTAGTAGTTACTGATAAAGGAATTGAGGCTTCTGGTATTTTAAACAAAGTTATTAATTCATTGGAAGGCGTCTCAACAGAAAAGCATATTTTTAATGACGTCAAACCGAATCCTAGTGTTACAGCTACTAATGCAATCTATGAATTATATAAAGATAAAGGGATTAAGAAAATTGTTGCAGTAGGTGGAGGAAGTGTTATTGATACAGCCAAAGCATTAGCTGTACTTTTTACAAATGGAGGATCAATTTCTGATTACTTTGGCTTTGACCTTTATCAAAATCAACCGTTACCAGTTTTCGCTATCCCAACTACAGTTGGAACAGGAAGTGAAGGTGGTCATGCAGCTGTAATTACTGAAGATGATAAAGAATTGAAAACAAAGAAATTGGTATTTGGAGAGGCACTATTCCCTAAAGCAGCTATTTTAGATGGCGATTTATTATTAGGAATGCCTAGTTCGCTAGTTTCAACGACAGGAATGGACGCACTTACTCATGCTATTGAGGGGTATGTTTCTAGAAATGGGTCTATTTTGACTGATGCTCTTAACCTTCATGCAGTAAAAGTAATTGGAGAAGCTATATTAGAAGCAGTGGCCGATACTACTAATGTTTCAGCTATGAATAAAATGGTACAAGCAAGCGCTTCAACTGGTATCGGTATGTCAAATGGTGGCTTAGGCTTAGTGCATGGAATTTCACATGCTATCGGTGCACAATTTGATGCACCTCATGGAATCGTAAATGCAATTTTATTACCGTATGTATTGGAATATAACTGGATTTCTAATCCAAAGAAATTTGCAGATATTGCTCAAGCTTTACGTGTAAATACTTGGGGAATGTCAGTCGAGGATGCAGCTAAGGCTGGGGTAAAACGTGTTAAAGAACTAACATTAGAGGTTGGGATTCCAGCGAAATTAAATGATATTGGGATTGATAAATCAAGCATTGATGTCTTAACTGATATTGCATTCAACGATGAATTATATATGAATGCAAATCCTAGAAATGCAACGAGAAAAGATATTTATACTATTTTATCGAAAGCTCTATAAATCAAAAAAGGAGAGTGTGATTATGAATAAAACAATTGAGATTTGTCAAAAAGTGTCTGAATTTTTAGAGAAAGATGCGTATCTGTATATTAATGGTGAATTTGTACCTTCTTCAAATAATGATACTTTTGAGACATTCAATCCAGCTAATAATGAAGTATTAGCAAAGGTTCATGAGGCAAGTGTGGAAGATGTGAATAAAGCGGTCTTAGCAGCTAAGGAAGCATTTGAGAATGGTCCGTGGTCTACTATGACTCCAGCTGAAAGAGGAAGTCTAATTTATAAATTAGGCGAACTCATTGATGAGCATAAACAAGAGCTAGCAGAAATTGATAGCTTAGACAATGGGAAACCTATTACGGAACTATTCGAAAACGATATTCCAAATGCTGTAGGCCAATTTAAATATTTTGCTGGTTGGGCGACTAAAAATATGGGTCAAACCATTCCGATCGGCGATAACTTTTTAAACTATACACGTCATGAACCAGTTGGTGTAGTTGGTCAAATTATTCCATGGAACTTCCCTTTAATGATGGCATCTTGGAAAATTGCTCCAGCATTAGCTACAGGCTGTACAGTTGTCCTTAAATCAGCAGAACAGACACCCCTTTCTGTATTATATTTAGCTAGATTAGTAGAATTAGCAGGAATCCCTAAGGGTGTAGTAAATATTATTTCTGGTCACGGTGAAACTACAGGAGATGCATTGGTTAAGCATCCATTAGTCAATAAAATCGCATTCACAGGTTCTACTGCTGTAGGTCAAATTATTATGAAAGAAGCCGCAAATACAATGAAGCGAGTAACATTAGAATTAGGAGGTAAGTCTCCGAATATTGTCCTATCTGATGCAAATTTAGAGAAAGCAGCTGATGGAGTATTTGCAGGCATAATGTATAACCAAGGTGAAGTATGTAGTGCAGGTTCCAGAGTTTACGTGCATGAAGATATTTATGACATTTTTATTGCGAAATTAACTGAACGTGCCGAAAAGGTGAAACTAGGTAGTGGATTATCTCACAATACGACGATGGGATCTTTAGTTTCACTAGAACAAAAAGAGCGTGTAGTAAATTATATTAAAATTGGACAAGAAGAGGGAGCGAAAATCTTATATGGAGGTAAAGCATCAGAGCAAGGATGCTTCGTTGAACCTACAATTTTTGTAGATGTTAATGATTCTATGAGAATTTCTAGAGAAGAAATTTTTGGTCCGGTTATGGTAGTGTCTAAATTTAATTCTGAAGAAGAGATAATTCATCGAGCTAATGATTCAGAATTCGGCTTAGGAGCTGGTATTTGGACTGAGAACTTAACAAAAGCACATCGACTTGCAAACAAATTAAAAGCCGGTTCAGTTTGGATTAATTGCTACAATGCAACAAATCCTGCATCTCCATTTGGTGGATATAAAAAGTCAGGGTTTGGCCGTGAAATGGGGTCATACGCTTTGGATAATTATACTGAAGTGAAAACAGTTTGGGTAAATTTATCTTAATAAAATTATATTTCCATATATTTAGGGATATCGATCGAACAAATAATGTAATTCAAACAGTATAAATAAGACAGCTATATTATCTCATATAGCAAGTTTACATTAATCTAGCTGTTTTTATGATAATTCATGTCCATTTAGTCTTAGGCTTTCAAGTAATGATTTAAAGTTTTTTAATCATTCATAAATTTCCTTATAAAGGGAGGAATAGCATGGTTACTAAATATATTATCGTCTCCATTTTTTTGGTTATATTATTTGCGGTATCCTACAATACATTCAGAAAGATAAAAACTTATCAAGATTATAATTTGGCTGGCAAAGGAACAGGATTATTTGCATTAACGGCAACTCTAGTAGCAGCAGAGTTTAATACAGCAACTTTAATAGGTGGAGCTTCTGTAGCTTATCTATTTGGTACTGTTGGTATGTGGTATACATCTTTAATATTTATTGCGGTATTTCTTGCATACGCATTTACGGTTGCTAAAAAATATAGGAAATTAAATATTTCAACCATTTCTCAATTTTTTGATAAACGTTTTAAGAATGAAAAATACTCAGAACTTATAAGATTTATGTCAGCCATCATCACATTGTTCTATACATGGCTAGCACCAGCTTCGTATCTAGCAGGTTTAGCAGTAATAGGAAGCGTTTTACTTGGGGTAGATCCAGTAATCTTTTCCATAACAATTGTAGTGATTTGTCTAATTTTAAGTATCACTGGTGGATTATTGACAGCAATTGGTATTGATGTTGTAGCATTTATAATGATTATGATTGGGATTCCAACAATTTTATTTATTGGTATTAGTGCAGCTGGTGGATTTGGAAGTTTGAGTCAAGTATACGAACCGAAACTTTTATCTTTGGCACCAGTTTGGGATACAGAGGTTAACTTCCCTATCGCATTGACATGGGGCCTGCAAATTCTGTTCTTATATATTGCTGCCCCTTGGTATGGTCAACGAATCTTCTCAGCAAAGAATGAAAAAGTTGCTTATACAGCTATGCTATGGAATACATTTTTCATTGTAGTGTTATACGGTATGGTCGTTTTAGCTACAATGTTCTCAAAAGTTGTATTCCCAAGTCTGGATAAACCAGAGGAAGCGTTACCTTTATTAATAGCAACTCAAAGTAACTCATTAGTACAAGGATTACTATTAGTAACATTATTACTTGTAGGGGTTAGCACTCTGATTGCAGTTTGGAATTCTGCAGTTTCAATCATTGTAAATGATGTTGTACGCAGATATTTCTTGAAAAATAAAGGGGATAGACAATTCATAATTGCTTCAAGAATATGTTTTGTTATAATTGCAGCTTCTACATTAATTTTTGGGATCGTTTTCATTGGAAATATTCAAAACTCATTGCTGTTTTTATCAACTTTTACAGGTATAGTGGCAATTCCGATACTAATTTCATTGTATTGGAAAAAGTACAACAGCTTGGGTGCACTTTCATCAATGATTTCAGGGTTAGCATATTCCGGAATCGCTATAACTTTAAGCTTCCCAATTTATTTTATTAGCCCTATTGCTGTAATTGTAGCTACTATTGTAGGAATAATAGTTTCTTTGGCAACATCTAAAAACCATGTTACCGATAACCAAGAGTTTTATGAATTAATTGAATCACCTTTAGAATTAGAATCCCATGAAACTGAAAGTGTATTCATTCCTAAAGAATCAAACTAAGTGGGGAGAGAGTTATTAATCAGCTCAGTCGCAATGTCAGTATGCGAGGTATTGCCGATGGCGCTTTAAAGGGTTATTCATCAACTTTTAGTGTTGATAAAGATAAAATCGATCCATTTAAAATACCTGCGCCTGAAGATGTTTTAAAAAGGGCGAAAAATACCGATATTTGGCGTCAGATCTAATTAATAATAGTTCAGGCACAATTATTAAGGGACGAGCAGATGATAATAGTTTTTACTACTATGAATTTCCCCAATAGAAATGACAATTTACAGAGACTGATTATAACAATGAAGACCACTCCGTAAAGGGTGGTCTTACTTATATTTCTTTTATGGGAATCAGTGTACCGCCACCAATATAAGACAAATTAGCATTCTATCAACCTGAGCTGTTTCCAATTTAGACATATGAAGGTACATAGGCCCATAAAAATTTTATCAGGGAGCGCCTTATTTAAATCAAAAACACTGCTACAATCGTCGTCACAACAAGCCCAATGGCTACAGGAATTAAGTTCCGCCTTGCCAGTTCAAATGGGCTGACATTACAAATAGCAGCAGCTGGAATTAAAGCCCAAGGAATCAAGGTACCGCCACCAACCCAAATCGCTGTGATTTGCCCTAAAGCAGTTAAAGTGGCTGTTCCCCCACCAATGGCATTCCCAAATAGACTGCCAATCGAGCCTGCTAAAGAAATTCCAGAGAAGCCCGAACCATCCAATCCAGTAATAGCTCCAACAACCGCTAACGTCATAACAGCAATTTCCTTTGTTAAAGGTACGACCGCGGCAAGGCCAACTCCAAGATCATTAACAATGCCGTGTGAGGTAGCGGGGAGATGGTCCCCGATGATTTGTGTAAAGCCAGCATCTCCAAGATAGAAGAATGCGGCGATTGGGATAACAGGGCCGAAAACTTTAAAGCCGAATTGGAACCCTTGTATCAAATAGCTTGTTGTCTTCTCGAGACCCTCCGCTTTATGAGTAACAATACTAAGCAAAAGTAGGATAAAAACAGAGGTTCCACCGATTAGAGCAGTTGCATCGCCGCCCGTTAATTTGAATACTGACATCGTGATTACATCTAATATAAAGGCAATGGGAATAAGCACGGCGAAGAAACGCTTTTGCCCAATTGACAGTAAATGTTCAGTAGTTTCTTTTTCGCCAGCTTCCTCTTCCTCGTTGACCGTATTGAAAAGTAACGTTCCTCGTTTCATATCTCGCCGTAAGAAAATATAAGCAACAATTGTCGTCACAACCCCCATAGTAATGACGAGTGGAATACTAGCCGTAACCACATCTCCAACAGGTATACCTGCTGCATCAGCGGTTAGTTTTGGAGCCCCTTGTATGACAAAATCACTCGATAACGCCATCCCATGCCCAAATAAGTTCATCGCCATGGCAACGCCAAGTGCAGGAAGCCCCGCACGAATCGCAACAGGCAACAAAACGGCTCCTAACAACGCAACAGCCGGTGAAGGCCAGAAAAACCAAGAGATTAACATCATCAAAAGACCAATTGTCCAATAGGCAAGTGCGGGTGTCTTAATAAATTTGGTAAAAGGAGCAATCATAATCTCATTAATACCTGAAGTTATCATTACTCGACTCATGGCAACAATAATCGAAATAATCAAAATGGTGGATAACAACTCTGTAATGGCGTAAATAAAGCTGTTAAAAATACCACTAATGGACGAAGTTAAATTGCCAGTCGCAATGATCGCTAGCATGAAGATGCCAAGTATACAAATGAGGGTGGTATCACGACGTTTAACCATAAATCCGATGATGAGCACAATGAAAATAACGTAAATCCAATGGAGAGCTGTGAATTCAATCCCCATAATGTTTCCCCCTCAATATTCGACCTGATTTTATAGAATATGAAGAGAAAAAAAAGATGGTGATGATTTTGAAAAATTTCGAGCTTGGTGGAAGTTCTTGTAAATTTATAAGGTAAATAATAACTATTGATGCTGAAAAGCATAAAATTAATGAAAAGGGCCGTGCTACACGTTGAAGTAATACTTTGAAATGATGAAGGAGCAAGAATAATAAGCGATAGCATTGTTACGAAGAAGAACGCTAATCAAGAGAAAAAAACCTAGCCATTATGTATAAATATTAATAGGTAAAAAATATAGTATGACAGTAATTATTACTTCGTATTGACTTTATAGATACAACACTTTATTATATAGACCAGTCATTATAATTCGGAGGGGAACATGCCTAGAAATCAAGAAAGTAAAATGAAAATTTTATCGACGGCGTCAGTACTATTTCAAAAACAAGGGTACCACGCTACTGGATTAAATCAAATTATTAAAGAGTCGGGTTGTCCAAAAGGTTCGCTTTATTATTATTTTCCTGAAGGTAAGGAACAATTAGCGACAGAGGCAATTAACAGAACAAAGGATCTTGCTGTTCAAGAGCTAAGAAATTTATTTTCACAGCATAATGATGTAATAAAAGCTTTAGAGTGTTTTTTTGATCAATTTACAAGTTTTGATTCGAAAGTTGCCCATGATGGGATCCCATTAGCACTTATTTCTTTGGAAACTTGGCATATGAGTGAGCAACTTCGTTTAGCATGCAAGGATGCTTATGAAGCACTTATTTCGATAGTAAAGGCAAAATTTATTCAATCAAACTGGCCCCCTAATGAAGCTACAGAAATGTCGTATTTAGTCTTTAGCATGATAGAAGGTGGCAGTATTTTTGTACTCACTTCCCAATCAAATGAACCACTTAAAAGAATATGTAAAACGATTATAGAATTACTCGAGATAAAACAACGTGAAATTAGAGGGATATAAAAAGCGATACATGCTCAAAGAATGAGGTTTTCATACATTGGAATACTAATAAACAAAAGTTATATAGCCAGAATTCAAAAGGAGGTATGGTTTATGCCATTGGATAACATTTCAAGTAACTAATAGTACAAACTAAGGAGTGCTTGAAATTTGCTAAAATCATATATTCATTCATTTTTAAACACAAAGGAAGAGGAATTTAGTGGAAATATATTAGTAGTTCGTCAAGGAGAAACCATTTATAAAGAATCTTTTGGAAAAGCAAATTATGAATGGGACATACCAAATACCGCTATAACTAAGTTCCGTATTGGGTCAGTAACAAAAATATTTACTGCCATTGCAATTTTAATACTAATGGAAGAAAAAAAGTTATTGTTACATAATACTGTAGCTGATTTTATTCCGAACCTTCCAAAAGGCAACCAAATTACGATTGAACATCTATTAACTCATACATCTGGCATTGGTAATATAACTGATCAACCTGATTTTTTATTAAAATCTTATCAGCTACAATCTCCAGATGATTTGATAAATTGGATTGCTTCATGTTCATTCAAATCTTTACCAGGGAAAGAATTTAATTATTCTAATTCAGGATACATTGTGTTAGGTAAGATACTTGAAGTAATAAGTGGTTTAAGTTATGAAGAATTTCTTAAACAAAAGATTTTACAGCCTCTATCCATGTTAAATACGGGTCTTGATTCTAACGAAGCTATTCAAAAGCATAAAGCAAGTGGTTATGAGTTGGATAAAAATAATAATATTTATCATGCTAGTTTCATCAATATGTCTAACACTTATTCGGCTGGAGGGTTATTTTCAACAGTTGAAGATTTACATTTACTTGATGATGGAATAAAAAGTAATAGTTTATTAACCAAAAATATAACATCTCAAATGTTTTCATCAGGTCGTTTTGGCTATGGATATGGATGGAACATTACGAAGACAAAAAAGAATAATATGCTCATTTTTCATCATGGGGGCATTAATGGTTTTACGTCCTCATACTTGAAGTTGCTAGAAAAGAACGTGACGATTATAGTTTTAAGTAATATGTCGACGTTATTAACGTCAACAGTTGCTAATGAAATTGTTGCTTATTTAGAGAATTGCAACTAAGGGTAAGACACTTTTTTTTATTTGGATGAAATTGCTAGAGCAGAGTCTTATTGAGGCCTACAAATTGTTAGATAATAACTAGCAATTTGTGGGCCATTTTTATGGCATAATACTGTGCAATTTATCTATCAAACTAGCTCCATATACAGGTCTAATCAACCTAACAACTACTTTTTTAGCATGTTTTAATTTTCTCTAATTACGTACCCACAAACAAGATAATTGAAAGAATTGAATTTTTATAATAGAATACTTTTATAGATTATCGATAATCTATAATCCATAATATATAACACCTGTAGCTAATCACCCTATACACTGAACTATGTTAAAATAAAACATATAAATTTATTGGAGTGGTTTAATGGGGTTTGATGAAAATTCAATTTCAAAAAAAACAATTTCTGAACAAATAGCTGAACAATTATTATTTCGCATATTTTCTGGTTATTATGAACAAGGTCAGCGCTTAATAGAAGCGGAAATTGCAAAAGAGTTACAAGTAAGTCATGCACCTGTCCGAGAGGCACTTTATCTTTTACAAAAAGATGGTGTAGTTGAAAAAGTACAACATAAAGGTGTAAGAGTGAAGACTATATCCGATCAGGAATTGAAGGATTATTTGGAAGCGCTTTATAACCTATTGGATTTTGCACTGACTAAATGTGAGCCTAAATGGACTGGTGATTTGCAAAATGAACTATTAATTCGTTTTGAAGCGATGAAACAAAAAAAGTCTGCTGAAAATATTTATGAATATGTTGTTTCGTTTGCTCATTTATTACAGTTGTTTTTTGATGTTTCAGGAAATATTGCGATGCTACGATTCTTTAAAGAAACAATCTTTGTTACAAATGTAGCTGCCCAAACAAAATGGAAAATGAATCTAGTTGAGTCCTACCATATGTCCATCAATACATTTATCAGATGTATAGAAGCGTCAGATTTTGATCATGCACGAGTAGCTATTAAAGATGTTATTTTATGGTACCAATTTAAATAATTTTATGGGGGTAACATAAATGAAAGCTGCAGTTTGGCATGGTGTGAAAGATATTAGAGTAGAAGAGGTTGAATTACGTACTTTAAGAGAAGATGAAGTGAAAGTAAAAGTAGCATGGGCTGGTATTTGTGGCAGTGATTTGCATGAATACGAAGAAGGTCCAGTTTTTGTACCAGTTGATGTGAAAGCTGATTTAACAGGTGAAGTTGCCCCACTTACAATGGGTCATGAATTTGCTGGTATCATCGAGGAAGTTGGTTCTAAAGTTACGGACTTACAGGTAGGAGACCGAGTGGTCATCAATCCTACTTTAACTTATAGAAACAAACATGAAGATGTCGATCGATATGATGGATTTAACTTTATAGGATTACATGGAGACGGTGGATTTGCGGAATATGTCAATGTCCCTGCAACAAATATACACCGTTTAGCAGATAACTTAACATTACAAGATGGTGCACTAGTAGAACCAATGGCAGTAGCTGTACAAGCTGTCAAAGATGCTGGCGTTACATTAGGAGATTCTGTTGCAGTATTTGGAGCTGGCCCAATCGGATTATTAACAGTCATCGCTGCAAAAGCATCTGGTGCAAGCAAAGTCATCGTATTAGATTTATCTGATGAACGATTAGAAAAGGCAAAAGAATTGGGTGCAACCCATGCTATTAATTCAGGTAAAGAAAATCCTGTACAGGCAGTTCGAGCAATTGTAGCAGATGGTGTTGATGTATCTTTTGAGGTTGCTGGTGTAGCTCCTACCTTTAAGCAGGCAATAGATGTTACAAAACCTCGTGGGAATATGATGATCGTTTCTATTTTTGCTAGACCAATTGAATGGAATCCAATGCAACTTACAAATACAGGTGTTAATGTACTATCATCCATTGTCTATACACCATCCATTTTTCAAAGAACAATTGATGCAATGAGCGCTGGTCAACTAAATCCACAAGGAATCATTACAAGTCAAATTGAACTAGATGAAATTGTTGACAAAGGATTTAAAACATTAACAAGCGACAAATCGCAGTCTAAAATTTTGGTTTCTATTAGTGGAGAAAATTAATAATCTAAATCTATTCTTCGGGAGCATGGCTAATGGCAGCCATGCTCTTTTCTTATTTTTATAGTCTGCTACTGAGGTGCATTTTAGCTTTAAAAATATACCTTAATTTCTTTCTCTTGCCCTTTGTGTGTCTCTAATATTCTTTTGAACCGTGATGGATGCAAATAAACTAAGAACAAATGACATCCCATAAAATCCTTTTTCGCTTAAAACAATACTTTCAGCATTGTATAATCCAATAGCCATTAATAAAATAGATACTATAAGTGCAATCCAACTAATACCATAATACATATTTGTAACGGGTATTCCCTCATCCTTATCTCTTACTGATTTTTGTAGAGATACTGCCGAGTAAAGTCCTAATACTAAAACTGCTAAGTAATATCCAGTTTCGTTTAGTGGCATCGTTGCGTTAAACAAACCTATAAAATAAGCAGTAACACCCACTAACAATGCAGCCCAAGAAGCACCCTTAAAAGCAGCAGTCGGTTCTCCCTCCTGCCTTTCCACTTTGATTTTTGGAGCTGGCTGTTTTTCCTTTTCTTCTGAACTCTCAGTTTGATTCGACAATTTTCTCCTCCTTCTATCACTGTATAATAACTTCTTCATCTACAAGATGTTATGAGAACAGAAACATATATAGGCATTATTTGAATTTTTTTCTTCTTCCTTAGCATCAGGTTTACTATCTTGAATAGGGTGCCCTTGCCTATATCAGGGTTCAGTTCATTCCTCTAAAGCTATATTTTAACTTAATTGAACAATCGTTAATGCGCGGCTGCCATATCCAGATACAGGATTTCCAGCTGCACTAACGCCAACTACATCTCCAGGATTTAAAGGAGTTTGAATGATATAGGCTGAACTACTTCTATTAGCCACATTAAATATTGCCTCTCCTGTGCCATCATAAATGGGAACTCCATTGATTGTAATGAATACTGTGAAAAATGGCTGAGTTGGATCTGGAGCTGCAGTGGCCTCTGAATTTATAGAAATTGTAATCTGGTATATCCCACTTTCAAGAACTACCAATTCATTCCCAGAGTTACTTACTGTAATATTTTTGGATAACGGACCTACTTCATCAAATGAAATGGGTGTCGGAGTGGGTCCAACCACAGATTCTAATACTAGACTTCTTAGTGAACCATAACCCAACACGCCTCTTTCAGCAGGCGCAATTGGACCAGAAAGAGCAACGATTTTTCTAAAGAAATTGTTTTCATTTTGACAAATACATTTATGCATTTGGTTAAATAACATATTTTTCACCTCAGTAATATAATTAAAGTATTATATTATATTCCTTTAGAAAGAAGGTACTTGTACGAGTGTCCAATATGTATAAATAAGAGTACGACAATTGAGTGGCTAATATGACTGATTGTCAGGCTATCATAACTCGAAATACTATGTCTACTCGAATCCAATGGAGAGCTACTAATTTAATTTTCCCTTCAATATGCCAATACTAAAATCAAGGGTGGGAATGGTTTCACCTAAATTTTATTTAGGCAGTGTTTACACATGACAATATGTACCACTTTACCGTCTAGGAATGGAAACGTTAGGGCTTACCTATGAATAAAATTTTTGAAACTGTCATTCTCGTAACGGAGTGGTGGGAAGGACCTGTTTACGAACAAATGAAATTCATGATGGCGAAATCTGTTTTACATATTAATGAGCTGTAAAGAGCAAACGCCATAGATGCCCCTATAAATACAATTAAAACAACAGGTACTTATACTGGATGGGAATGCAAAAAATTAAACAATTTATATTGAATGATCCTCTATACAAACATTATTATGGATAGTCAAAAAAAGAGGTTGAAAATGATGAGTAGTGATTATTCCATTACTAGGTGCAACTTTTGTTGCTGTAAGGGGGTAGGGGCTCTTTTGAAGGAGTAAATGGAGCTAAATTAAATGTGAAAACTTATGATATTACCGATAAAAATAAAGCTAAGGTAGTAGATTCAAGTAATATTAATTTATAGAATTTATTGTGATGGTGGGTTGTTTAAGTTTGGCATCAGGGAATGGTTTACGCCTCTAGAAATACAACTAAAACGATTAGAGGTTTATTGGATTTTTGATGAACTGTATTTTAAAGTACTTCCCCTAAATATTCCTTTTAGATAACCATTTTCCAAATGGCTACTTCCAATTTAGCAGATGTATTAAAGTATAGTTTATATTTATTTTGAATACTATATTATATGAGTTTTGTAAAAAAACGAAATACTTAATTTAAAAATTGCTGGGGCATCTAACGGTAAAATCCTCATCGTACTGTTGGTGAATGTGAAAAATATCAATATTTAAAGATTTTTTGAGAGACTACTCTAATTATGGTTTCTAAGCTTTTGTAGTAATTGAGTGATTATAAAATCTAAATTACTTTTCTACAGCTTCTCGAACTTGATTTATACAGATTAGGAGGGAAACAATTTGAAAAAAATGGTTTTGTTATTAGGTATAGTGACAAGTATTCTTTTTTCTACTCCAGATGTTTTTGCCTCAAATACGATTGAACCAAACGGATTGAAGCCACCAGGTGAAAGTTTTACACCTGGAGAGTGGTTTCTTGGAGATACTCCACCTAATGCTGATCCGAATAAACCACCTATTGTTTTCGTTCAAGGAAAAAACGGTAATTCTACCAATTGGTATGGTCATACTGAATATCACGGTCTTAATGATATGTATACAAAAGCTTATGAAGCTGGATATCAAACGGTATTTGTTCAATTGTATGATTCAGCAGGTAAAGGCTCTTATAGTCAATACGATAACGGAAAATTATTAGCCTCTATGTTAAAAGAAATCAGTCAATATTTTCATGGAAAAAAATTAAATATAGTTGCCCATAGTAAGGGTGGGCCCGATACTCAAGCAGCATTAGTACTTAATAATGCTCATCCGTACGTTGGTAGAGTGTTTACTTTAGGATCCCCTCATTATGGATCAGAGTTAGCTGACCTTGCATATAGTTGGTGGGCAGGTTGGCTAGCTGATTTACTAGGTGAGAAAGATGATGGAACATATTCACTTCAGGTTGGAGAAATGGAACACTTTCGCTCACTAATAGACAATCACCCCAATGTAAGCAAAAACAACTATTATACAATTGCCGGTACTAATACAGGGCCATTTCTATCTGCACTTTGGATGGGTGGTCTATATCTTTCCGATCCAAATGATGGATTAGTTAAAGAGGCGAGTACTAAATTATTTTACGGAACACATCTATTTACCGATACCTCACTTGACCATGACAATATTCGAATGGGATCTGCGGTATTTTCTAGATTGGAACATTATCTACAGTCTTCTTCTACTGATCTTAGCATTATGAACAAAGAATTCTTTTCTCAAACTGATATGTTTCAAGAGTTAGATGTTTCTCATTATTTTTATGGAGGAAAGTTACAGTCATCAAATGATGTTACACATTCTTTTTATGTAGATACCGCACTCGATAATGTTACATTGTGGACAGGAATGACTACTGACAAGATAGAGTTGGTATCTCCTTCAGGAAAAAAATACACAAACGAGACAATCGAATCTTATGAGGAAGCCTCATTCTTTAATGGTGTGGTACCTCATACATTTCCTAATGTTATCTCTGAGAAGGGGGAATGGAAGGTAAATATAAGCACGCAGGCAGGTGATAATGCGTATTTACTAGCTGTTCAACATGGAGGCCCATCTTTGATTAAGGTGAGTATACCAACAGCAGCATTAGAAACGAATAATATTATTACAATACAAGCAAATCAAAAATTACGAAATCTTGCCTTCGATGTACAAGTACTAGATCCAGCAGGCAAAGATATTGCCTCCTCTCTACAAATACAAAAGGTTGATCAACAAAAATTTTCAGTAATTTTTCCAGAGAATAAAAAGTCTGGTGTATATAACATAACTTTAAATATTTCTGGTGAAACCTTACAAGGTGAGCCATATAAGAGGACGATTGTTCGTTCTAAGTATTTAAAATAGACATGACTTAGTTAGGAAAATTAGTGAATATAAAGGAAGGTTAGCTGCTTATCATGAGTAAAGATTTCGATATGTTTACTAGCATGGGAAATGCTTTGCCAATACAATACTTTCTATATATGAGGATATACAAGTTTCTAATAAACGATTAAAACAATACCCCAATCCATCTTAGAAGATGAAATATTTTGTTATTATGAAACTCTCACGCTTGAGCGTGAAAAATCTAATGATTTTGCCCCCTTTAGGTTAATGTTATCTTAACATACTGAAGTTTTTTAACATTGACCAATAGGGGGGGGATCATGCGCTCAACAGGGTGAAGGGTGACCTTCTTACTTTTTAGCTCCATCATCCTTGATGAAAACATGAATATTAAATTTTTTAATTGAATGTTCAGTAATGGAATTTAATTTATCTACAGTCCA